>NZ_BAAATS010000005.1:0-98735 GCF_039533535.1 Streptomyces kunmingensis | reverse complement strand
GGCGCGCCGCACCGCACTGCGGCGCGCCGGCGGGGAACGGGATCAGAGCTGCTCGCGCAGGTCCGTGGGAACGGCGTCGAACATCTCGTGCGTGCGGCCGATCTTGTCGATGCGCAGCGTGGCCGTCGCGCCGTGCGCCGCCAGCCCTTCGAAGGCGGAGATCCGCTCGACCGCGGGGGCCAGCGCCGCCGTGCCCTCCTTCGCGGCCCGCTGGTAGGTCAGCGGCTTGAGGAAGCGGGAGACGGAGAGCCCCGCGTTGTAGCGGGCGGTCTTGCCGGTCGGCAGCACGTGGTTGGTGCCGGCGATGCCCTTGTCGGAGTAGGCGACGGTGGACCAGGGGCCGATGAAGAGGGAGCCGTAGCAGGTGAGGTTGGTCAGGTAGTAGTCGTCGTCCTCGGTGTGGATCTCCAGGTGCTCCGGGCCCAGCACGTCGGCGACGGCGACGGCGTCGGCCCGGTCGCCCACGACGATGACGGAGCCGAAGTCGCGCCAGGCCGGACCGGCGATGTCCCGGGTGGCCAGGGTCGAGAGCTGGCGCTCGATCTCCGTGACGACGGCGCGCCCCAGCTTCTCGGACGTGGTGATCAGCGCGGCGGGGGAGTTGGGGCCGTGCTCGGCCTGGCCGAGCAGGTCCGCCGCGACCCACACCGGGTCCGCGCTGTCGTCGGCGATGACCGCGACCTCGGAGGGGCCGGCCAGCAGGTCGATGCCGACCTGGCCGAACAGCTGCCGCTTGGCCTCGGTGACGAAGGCGTTCCCGGCGCCGACGAGCATGTCGACCGGGGCCTCGCCGAGCAGGCCGAAGGCCATCGCGCCGAGCGCCTGGACGCCGCCGAGGGCGAAGACGCGGTCGGCGCGGGAGAGGTAGGCGCCGTACAGCACGGCGGGGTGGGCGCCGTGCTCGCCCGACGGGGGAGTGCAGGCCAGGACGGTGGGGACGCCCGCCGTCTTGGCGACGTTCACGGTCATGAAGGCGCTGGCGAGCAGCGGGAAGCGGCCGGCCGGCAGGTAGGCGCCGACGCGGGAGACCGGTACGTACCGCTGGCCGCCCTTCACGCCCGGGGCGAGTTCGATCTCGAAGTCCGTCAGGTGCTCGCGCTGGGCGGCGGCGAACCGGTGGGTGCGCTCGTAGCCCATCTCCAGGGCGGTGCGGACGTCCGGGGGCAGCGCGTCCCCGGACTTCTTGAGCTCGGCGGCGCCGATCTCCAGGTCGCCGGACCAGCCGTCCAGCTCCTTGGCGTAGGCGCGTACCGCGTCCATGCCCTTGTGCTCGATCTCCTTGAGCATCTGCGACACCCGCTCGACCACCTTGGGGTCGCGCTGGGCGGGAGGGCCGTCGACGGACGGCTTCTTGAGCCACTGAAGAGGGGGGAGGGCCTGGGCTTCGTCGTGCGTGATCTGCATGGCGAGGACGCTAGAGGTCTTGCTGCCACAGGACTAGAGGGGCGGTTCCTGTCCGATCCACAGGGTTTGCCTGTGATTGAGGGCCGAGGCCGGCTCAGAGGTTGAGGCCGGCGCCGATCTCGCGGAGGGTGTCCTCGGCGATCCGGGCGAGTTCCCGGGTGGCGCGGGACAGGGGGTGTCCCCGGCGCCGGACCAGCGCGATGGTGTCGTACAGCGGCTCGTCGAACGACGCGGTGTGCAGCCCCGCGGGGAACGTCGGACCGGCGACCACCGCGCGGCTCGCGATCGTGTCGCCGACCCCCGCGGCCACCAACTTCAGCGCGGCCTCTACGTGTTCGAGCTCGATCAGCGGGTCGACGGTGACCCCGGCGAGCTGGGCGCGCTCCGCGATCTGCCGCCGCGTCGGGTCCTGCCAGCCGTAGTGGGCGTCGTACAGGACGAGAGGCGCACGCGAGAAGGCTTCGATGGTGACCGGTGCGCGGGTGCGTTCGTTGTCGGCGCTGACGTAGAACACCTCGTCGCGCAGGAGCGGGCTCACCGCGAGTCCCTCGTCGTCGATCGGCAGCACGACCAGGCCCGCCTCGATGCGTCCGGCGGCGACGGCGGCGGCCGTCTCGGCCGAGTTCTGGCCGACGAGCCGGACCCGGACGGAGGGGTAGCGGGCGTGGAAGAGCTGGACGAGGTTGGAGAGCAGGTAGTAGTCGGCGTTGCGCAGCACCCCGAAAGTGGCCGTGCCGCCGCCGAGCGAACCCAGCGAGCGCACGGCCCGGGTCCCGTGATCCGCCGCCTCCACCGACTGCTGGGCGTACGGCAGCAGTTCCTGTCCGGCCGACGTCAGGGTCAGGGTGCGGCTGCCGCGGACGAACAGTTCGGCGTCGAGCTCGGTCTCCAGGCGGCGCACCAGCTCCGAGGCCGATGCCTGGGCCATGTCCATGGCCTGCGCCGCGGCGGTGAACGATCCGCGCCGCTCCGCTTCGACGAAAGCCCTCAGCTGATTGAGCGTCATACGTGCTTGTGCCTTGTCGGTAGGTCCGGTAGGTCCGGTAGGTGGCGGGAGTACTGCGCGCACGCCCGAAGGTACAGGCTTGCCCTGTGGTTCGCGCAGGGAAGAGGGGCCTTGCCCTGGGGTAAGCGGGGTGATTGGCTCGTCCGCGCTCCCTCATGCCGTCCGTCCGAAAGGGGTCCCGTACCCGATGTCCCGCCCTCTGCCGGTCGGCCTGGTCCAGGCTGCCGCTCGCCATCATTCCGCCCCTGACCTGGACTCCTTCGCGACCGAGGTGGCCGCGCTCACCAGGACCTATCCGGGTGTCCGGCTGTTCGCGTACCCGGAGCTGCACCTGTGCGGGCACACGAGGGACGAGGACGCCGAGGAGGTCATGACCGCGGCGGCGCAGCCGCTGGGCGGGCCGCGCGGGACGGCACTGGCCGCCCTGGCACGCGACCTGGGCATCTGGCTCGTCCCCGGCAGCGTCTACGAGCAGGGCGAGGACGGGCGGATCTACAACACGGCCGTCGTGTACTCGCCGCAGGGCACGCGCGTGGCCGCGTACCGCAAGGTGTTCCCGTGGCGGCCCCACGAGACCACGGCATCGGGCACGCACTTCGTGGTCTTCGACATGGAGGACCACGGGCGGGTGGGCCTTTCGATCTGCTACGACGCCTGGTTCCCCGAGGTGACGCGGCATCTGGCGTGGCAGGGGGCCGATCTGGTCCTCAACCTGGTGCGCACGCCGACCGTCGACCGGGCGCAGGAACTGGTGCTCGCCCGCGCGAACGCGATCGTCAACCAGGTCTTCATGGCGAGCGTCAACGCGGCGCCGCCGGATGGGATCGGCCGGAGTGTGCTCGTTGATCCCGAAGGACGGGTGCTCGCCGAGGCCGGACCCGAGCCGGAGCTGGTCCTGACGGAGGTGCTCGACCTCGCCCGCGCCCGCAGCGTCCGCGCGCACGGCACCGCGGGCCTCACCCGCGTATGGGACCCGTTCACGCCGGGTCAGGCACCGCTCGAACTCCCCCTGTACGAGGGCCGGATCGACCCCGCGCGGTGGCGCGAGGGGCTGGGCGGCGCCGACCCGCGGTGACGGCGGCGCGCGGACAAGGGTTCAGGACAAGCCCTCAGGCCGTACCGCGCTTCACCAGCCGGTGCGGGACGAACAGTTCCTGTGGCGGGACGTCGTTGCCGGGGCTGTATATGCGGTCCGCGAGACATTGCAGGGACCGTTCGGCGATCTGCTGCTTGTCCGGCGCGATGGTGGTCAGGGGCGGGTGGCTGTAGCGGCCGTCCTCGATGTCGTCGAACCCGACGATCGCGAGGTCCTCGGGCACGCGCAGGCCCCGCTCGTGCGCCACATGGAGGGCGCCCAGGGCGAGTTCGTCGCTGAAGGCGAACACCGCGTCGGGGGCGACGGGCCCGTCGATCAGCTCGGCCATGGCCCGGGCGCCGTCCGCCCGGTGCAGCGCGGCGACGGGCCGCTGGGCCGCGGTGGGGTGGGGGAGCCCGGCGCGGTCGAGGGCGCGGCGGTACCCCTCGGTGCGCAGCCGGGCGGTGCCGTTGTGCAGGTGCGGCTGGAGGCCGATGGCGGCGATCCGGCGCCGCCCGAGTCCGATCAGGTGGCTGGTGGCTTCGTCGGCGGCGGCGACATTGTCGACGGCCACCCGGTCCGCGGCCTCCTGCGGGCTGCGTTCGCCGAGCAGGACGAGGGGGACGGCCGGTGCCGTCGCGGCCAGTTCGGCCGGGTCCAGCGCCCAGGGGCTGATGATGAGGCCGTCGACCACGCGCCCGCCGCTCTGGGTCAGCAGCCGGCGTTCGGCCTCCGCGTCGCCCCGGGTCTGGTCGATGATCACGGTCCAGGAGCGGCGCTGGGCCTCGTCCACCAGAAGTCCGGCGAGTTCGCCGAAGTACGGCGAGTGCAGTTCGGGGATGGCCAGGCCGATGATTCCGGTGCGGCCGGCCCGCAGGCTGCGGGCGGCGAGATTGGGTTGATAGCCGAGTTCCTCGATCGCTTCCTGGACGCGCTGCCGGGTCTCGGCGGCCACGGAGGCGGATCCGCTGACGACGTTCGACACGGTGCGCACGGAGACCCCGGCTCGGGCGGCCACATCTTTCAGACGACTGCTCACCGGCCCATCCTTTCATGCGACGCCCTTCACAAAATGCCCGCGCCAAAGGGTATTGCAACGTTGCATTCAACGATGCAATGTAGGGGCGGAAGCTCTGCTTGCAAGGAGGCAAGGATGACTGTGTCCGCATTTCCCGGTGTATGCCCCGCTGACCTGGACGTCGACGTGACGCAGGAGGTGGCGCACCTCTACACCGACGGCATCACCGCGCGGAAGGGGGCCTTCACCAAGGAGTGGTCCGACCGGCTGCGCGAGGACATCGAGGCCGCTTTCGAGGAGGCGCGCTCCCGCCCGGACGGCGCGGTGGGCCGCGGCCCGAACCGCTACTACGTGGAGATCCACCCCGAGCAACTGCGCGGCTTCGTCGACCTCGTGGACCACCCGTGGGTCCGGTCCGTGGCCACCGCGGTCCTCGGCCCCGACTACCGCATCGTCGAACTCGGCTTCGACGTACCGCTCAAGGGCGCGGTGAACCAGCCCTGGCACCGCGACTTCCCCCTCCCCGACGAGACGCGCGCCGAGCGCCGCCTGACCTCGCTGGCCTTCAACGTCACCGCGGTCGACACCGCCGAGGACATGGGCCCCTTCGAGATCGCGCCCGGCACCCAGTGGGACGACGAACCCGACTTCGAGCACGGGATGTTCCCGCCCCGCGAGCGCTTCGGCCGCTACGCGGAGCGCGCGGTGCGCAAGTACCCGCAGCGCGGCGACATCTCGGCCCGCACCGCCCTGACCATCCACCGCGGCACGAAGAACGAGTCGGCCAAGGCGCGGCCCGTCCTGGTGCTGGGCCTCGACGGCCCCGAGGCGAACAACGGCGACCGCCACGACACCGCCGTCACCCGCGCGTTCTGGGAGGCGCTGCCCGAGCGGGTCCGGCGCCACCTGGTCTGCCCGGTCGTCGACACGCTGACGCCCCTCACGCAGAAGCACACCATCGAGGGTCTGGTCATGGGCGATGCCTGAGACGTCACTGCTGACCGAACACCCGCCGGGCCGTTCGCCGGGCACGGGGCGCCCGCCGCTCCTCGTCTACGCCGTCGCCGCCGTCTCGGCCCTCGGCGGCCTGCTCTTCGGCTACGACACCGGCATCATCTCCGGCGCCCTGCTCCACCTGCGCGACGACCTCGACCTCTCCTCCCGCGAGCAGGAGATCGTCGTCAGCGTCATCCTGCTCGGCGCGATGGCCGGCGCCCTGATCTCGGGGCGCACCGCGGTACGGCACGGCCGCCGCAAGGTGGTGGCGGCGGTCGCGGTGATCTTCGCCGTCGGCGCGGTGGCGGCCGCGGTCGCCCCCGACGTGTCGACGCTGATCGCCGCCCGCTTCGTACTCGGCCTCGCGGTGGGCGGCGCCTCGAACATGGTGCCCGTCTACATCGCGGAACTGGCGCCCGCCGCCATCCGCGGCCGGCTCATGGTGCTCTTCCAGCTGATGGTCGCCATCGGACAGCTCATCGCCTACCTCTGCGGCTGGGCCCTGTCCGGCAGCGGCGGCTGGCGCGTCATGTTCGCCCTCGCGGTGATCCCCGCCGCCGCTCTGGCCGTCGGCATGCTGTTCCTGCCGGAGAGCCCGCGCTGGCTCATCGAGCAGCACCGCGGCGACGACGCGCTGCGCACCTTGCGGCGGCTGCGGCCCGCCGGAGCGGACGTGGCGGCGGAGGTGGCCGAGATCACCTCCGTGACCGCCAACACCCCGTCGGGCGGCGGCAGTTGGGGTCAGCTGCGACAGCGCTGGCTGCGCCCGGCTCTCCTGATCGCCGTGGGCATCGCCGCCTTCTCCCAGCTCACCGGGATCAACGCCATCGTCTACTACGCGCCGACGATCCTCGACGACGCGGGCTTCGGCGACTCGGTCGCGCTGCTCACCGGCATCGGCATCGGCGCGATGCTCGTCGTGGCCGGAGTGGTGGGCGCCGTCGCGGTCGACAAGGCGGGACGGCGCCGCACGATGTTGTGGTTCCTGCCCGGCTCGGCGCTCGCCATGGTCGTGCTCGCGCTCGCCTTCGCCACCTCCACGGACTCCGCGGCCCAGCGCTGGACGGTGATCATCTCGCTGTTCGCGTACATCCTGTTCAACGGCGTGGGGATGCAGGCCGTCGTCTGGCTCATCGGCCCGGAGATCCTGCCGCTGAGTGTGCGCGGCCCGGGCACGAGCCTGGCCACCATGTCCCTGTGGGGCTTCGACCTCCTCATCGCCATGACCGCCCTGACGGCGATCAACGCCATCGGCCGCTCCGGCACCTTCCTGTTCTACGCGCTGATGAACGTCGCCTGCATCGTCTTCGTCGTCCTCAAGGTCCCGGAGACGAAGGGCCGAAGCCTGGAGAGCATCGAGCGGGCGCTGCACAGCCCGCTCCCCTTCCGCCGGGCCCTGGGCGACGGGCCTGCCGAAAGAAACCCGGAACAGCAGACATAGATTGCCTGCGGCCCGCGCGTCCTTGTGGGCGATAGGGAACGGGAGGGCCCATGGACCCGCAGGACCACGAGAGATTCCGGGACTTCGTCGATGCCCGCTGGAGCGCCCTGCTGCGCCTGGCGAACCTGCTCACCGGCGGCGATCTGCACGAGGCCGAGGACCTCGTGCAGATCGCTCTGTTGAAGGCGCTGGGCCGCTGGCGGCACATCGAGGATCCGGAGGGCTACGTCCGCAAGGTGATGTACCGGCACCAGATCAGCCGCTGGCGACTGCGCCGGCCGCACCGCGAGCCGACGTTCGCCACCCCGCCGGAACGCTCCGGCCTCGCCGACGGCACGTCCGACGCAGACCTGCGCATCGCGGTGGGCCAGGCGCTCGCCCGACTGACGCCGCGCCAGCGCACCGTACTGGTGCTGCGCTACTTCGAGGACCTCTCCGAGACGGAGGTCGCGGGCGTGCTCGGCTGCTCCGTCGGCACCGTACGCAGCACCACCCATCGCTCACTGGCCCGGCTGCGCGGCCTCGCACCGGAGTTGGGCGACCCGGCCCGGAACGCATCGACCGCCCTGAGCACCAAAGCGCTGAAGGGGGCCCGCACATGAACGCCGATCAGCTGGACAACGCGATCAGGGACGTCCTGCACGACTGGACCCCCGACGAGGCGGCCGCGCCCGCGGGCCTCGCCGATCGCCTCGTGCGCCGCCGCCGCAGGCGCAACCGGGTCCGGGTGGCGGGCGCCGCTCTGGGCCTGGCCGGAATCACCTTCGGCGCCGTCCTCGTCACCGGCGGGAACGGCGACGGGACACCGCCGCCGGCCGCGCGGACGAGCACGCAGAGCAGACTGCTCTGGCAGACCACGCTGCCCGCCGGGTCCTGGGACGCCTGCACCGCGCAGGCCGGTGCCGTGTACTGCCGGGGCCCGGAGTACGACGGCATCGGTGTGGACGCCGGCACCGGAAAGGCCGCATGGCAGCGGAAGGCGAAGAGCGCCGACGACGGAGGCTCACCGGCCGGATCGATGCCGGGAGTCCGGGACGGGATCCTGTACACGTACGCCGATCACTCGCCGGGCACGCCCCGGGCCGGCACCGACCTGGTCGCCCTCGACGTCGACAGCAGGCGGACGCTGTGGAAGCACGAGCTGGCCGACGACAGCCGCGGCCGGACCTCCGCCGTGCTGTTCGACGGCGGGGTGCTCGCCAACACCCCGACGTTCAAGAGCGTGGCCGCGCTCGACTCCAGGACGGGCCGGACGCTGTGGACGTACACGTGGAAGAAGGCCGACTGCGACCGGGCCGTGATCGGCGGCGTCCCCTATCTGACGTGCTCGCCGGACAGTGAGAAGGCACCGCAGAAGAGCACAGTCGTCCGGCTCGACCCGGCGACGGGGGAGGCGCGGACCGTCGCGACCGTCAAGGGCATGACCACGTACATCGGTACGGACGGGGACTCCGTGCTGCTGGGCGGCATGGCCGGCGGGCAGGAGTTCTTCGGCGACCCCGGGCCCGCCACGCTCACCCGCGTCGACACCCGCACCGGTTCGACGACGCAGCACCGGGTCGACGGGCTGCCCTCGGGTGTGGTTGAGGACGGGCGCATCCTGACCGTCGACGGGAAGGGCAACGCCGTCGCGTATTCGGCCGGCACCGGCAAGCGCCTGTGGTCGCGCGACGCCGGGCTGACGCTGCGCGAGGAGCGGGGCGACCCCAGGATGCGGGAGCTGCCCTCCGCGGCCGCGGTGGATCTCGGGAGCCGCGTCGCGTACTACCTCGCTCCGTCGGGGCAACTGGTGGGCGTCGATCTGGACGGCGGCACGGTGCGCTGGCGCGGCCGGGTGGAGTTGCCGAAGAGCCCGGTGCAGGGTGGGATCGCCCCCGAGCTGATGAGCTTCGAGCACGGTCTCATCGGGCAGGTCGGCGGCACGCTCTTCAGGATCGAGCCCCGACTGTCGTAGGCGAGTTCGGGGCGCGGACGCTCCCCGACGCCGCGTCGGCCCCGGTCGTTCACACGCCGGGGTCGGGCTCGGCGGGGCCCGGCCGCAGGGCCCGCGCGGCTTCGAGCTGGGCCGCGAACGACAGGCCGAGGAACAGGGCTATGGAAGTGAGGTAGGCCCATAGGAGCAGGGACATGAAGGCGCTGAGCGGTCCGTAGACGGTGTCGAAGGACCCGCTCAGCGACAGGTACAGGCTCAGACCCCAGGTCAGCAGCGACCACAGCACCAGATACACGGCCGCGCCGAACGCCAGCCAGGTGTAGCCGGGTTGCCGGCGGCGCGGCGAACGCCGGAAGACGGCGCTGGCCGAGAACAGTGCCAGCGCCAGGCCGAGGGGCCAGCGCAGGGCGGACCAGGCGGTGTCGGCGCCGTCGCCGAGATCGTAGACGGACACGGCCGCCGCTCCCAGATCGCCGCCGGCCACCATCATGATGAAGCCGAGGCCGAGCGGCAGGCCGGCGCTGACCGCCATGACGAGTCCGCGCGCGTACTTCCTGAGGAAGGGGCGGTCGCGCTCGTTGCCGTAGATGCGGTTGGCGCCGCGCTCGACCTGGCACATGGCCGTGGTGATGTTGGACAGCGAGAACGCCAGCGCGAACCAGAGGGCGACCTGCGTGCCCCCGCCCGCGGTGCGGCGGCTCCTGGCGAGAGCGTCGTCGACGACCGCGGCGCTCGGCCCCTGGGCGATGCGGTGGATGGTCACCTCCGCGAACCGTCCGACGCTCTCGGTGTGCAGCGTCGTCGACAGACCGACGAAGACGATGGCGAGCGGGATCAGCGCCAGCACCGTCTGCAGCGCCAGGGCGCGGGCATGGCTGAACCCGTCCGCGTAACGGAAGCGGACGAAGGCGTCCCGCAGCAGCCGCAGGCCCCCGTAGCGGCGCAGTGCCTCGTACGCCTCGTCGCCGGAGAGTTCATCGCCCCGCATGTCGCGGGTCTCGGGGACCTTGGTCGCCGTGCCCATCGCTGCCCCCTCGGTCGGTCACGCACCCGCGTGTGTTCCGCGCACACCTCTGCCCCCGAACGCGGCATGCAATCGGGGGCAGAGGTGTGCGCGAAGCTGCGGCCTACCGGTAGCCGGCGCCGTCCCGCGGGTCGTCGTGGCCGAGCCGGTCGTCCTCGGGGAGCAGGGGCCGGGTGTCGTCCTCGCGGCGCCTCTCGCGCTCCGGCTCCTGGCGCTCGCGCTCCGGCTCCTGGCGCTCGCGCTCCGGCTCCTGGCGCTCGCGCTCCGGCTCCTGGCGGGCCCGCTCCTCCTGCGGGTCGAACGGGTCGAAGGTGGGGTCCTGATAGTTGCTGCGGTCAGCCATGACGACTCCTCTGGTTGGTCCGGGTCCGACAGGACCCACCGTGAGCCGACCTGTTGGGGAGCGCATGTCGGGGGAGCGGTGACCACCCGACTGGGCGCACGCGTCGTCGTCAGCCCGCCCCGGGGTCCCGCAGCCCCCGCAGGAGGAGGTCGATCAGGCGGCGCGGGTCGTAACGGGGGTCGTTGTCGCGCCCGATGCAGAGGTTCCCGATACCGCGCATGAGCTCGTAGGGCTGGGTGCCGGGGCGGATGGCCCCGGAGTCGACCGCGGCGTCGAGCAGTTCGGCGCAGACCGGCATCAGGCGGTCGAGGAAGTAGGTGTGCAGCGCGGCGAAGCGGTCGCTGTCGGACTGCAGGGCGTCGGCGAGCCCGTGCTTGGTGACCAGGAAGTCGACGAAGAGGTCGATCCACTCGCGCAGCGCGTCGTACGCCGAGTCGTGGCCGGCCAGCAGCGCGGGACCGGCTTCGGCGCAGGCCTCGATCTGATGGCGGTAGACGGCCGTGACGAGGTCCGCCCGGGTCGGGAAGTGGCGGTAGATCGTGCCCATGCCGACGCCCGCCCGGGCCGCGATCTGGCGGATCGGAGCGTCGACGCCGGCCGCCACGAACGCCTCCGCGGCGGCCGTGAGCACCGTCTGCCGGTTGCGCTGGGCGTCGACCCGCTTGCTGCGGGGCGCGGCCGGATCCCCGGCGGGGCTGTCGCTGGTCATGACGCGTCCTTCCCACTCCGCTTGACAAAGCGGAGCAGTGTTCCGGATATTAGTGGAGCAGTGCTCCGCTTCAGGTTAGCCGAAACGGACGCTCCTGATCGCCCTGCCCTGCCCACCGGTCCGACGCGACCCGTGGGCGGAAGGGCCCGCAGAAGGGGAACCACGCATCGTGAACGCTTCCACCACCACCGACACCGCTACGCCCACCCCGGTGCTGTCCTTCAGCCCGGTGGTGCTGCCCGTACCCGGGCGCCCCGTCGACCTCCAGGTACGGGTCACCGCCCCCGCGACCGGCACCGGCCTTCCCGTCCTCCTCCTCTCCCACGGTCACGGCCCCTCCCATCACCTCTCCTCTCTGCACGGGTACGCGCCGCTGGCCGATGTCTGGGCCGCCCGCGGATTCGTGGTCGTCCAGCCCACCCACCTCACCTCCAGGACGCTGAGCCATCTGGTCGCCGACGTCCCGGGCGCGCCCTACTTCTGGCGCTCCCGGGCCGAGGACATGACGCACCTCCTCGACCGGTTCGACGAGATCGAGAGCGCCGTGCCGCAGCTCGCCGGGCGGGTCGACCGGGCCGCGGTCGCCGTTGCCGGACACTCGCTCGGCGGCTTCACCGCGAGTCTTCTGCTCGGCGCCGGGCTCACCGACCCCGACAGCGGCGAGGTCGTGCGCCTCCACGAACCCCGTATCAAGGCGGGCGTGCTGCTGGCCGCGCCCGGCAGGGGAGACGTGCTCAACGGCCCCATGGCCGAGCAGCTGTCGATCTTCCGGTCCCTGGACTTCTCCACGATGACCACACCCGCGCTGGTGGTGGCCGGCGACAAGGACGACTCCCGGCACTTCACGGACATGGGGCCGGACTGGCACGCCGACCCGTACACCCTCGCTCCCGCGCCCAAGTCCCTGCTCACCCTCTTCGACGCGGAGCACGGACTCGGCGGGATCGCCGGGTACGACGCCGCCGAGACCACGGACGAGAACCCCGAACGGGTCGCCGCCCTCGCCCGGCTCACCGCGGCGTACCTCCGTACGCAGCTCCGCCCCGGTGACGACGCCTGGCAGAGCGCGTGCGAGGCGCTGGCGGCCGGGCCCGGCCCGGTGGGACGGGTCGAGACCAAGTAGGTCCTTCGCGGGCCCGGCCCGGCACCGCCGGAACAGAAGCCGACCGAGGCGCCCGGCGTGACCGGCGGCCGGGCCACGCGTGCCGCGACAGCGCTCTTGCACGGTGCGAGGCTGGGTACCCGCGCCGCGGACCACGGGCGCAGCCGCACGCGTGGGCCGGAACTCGCAGGTCGAGCGTTCAGGAAGGCGGTCCCTCCATGCCCGTCCCGCGTCGCCGTCCCGCGTCGCTGTCCCGCGTCGCCGTCCCGCGTCGCCCGCTGGGCGACGACCGCGGGCGCCGCCGCCCTCACCGTGACCGCCACGGCCGCGGCCGGCCGCGCGGTTGCGCATGCTCCGCCGCTTCTGACACCTCCCCTCAGCTCCCACCAGGTCCGGCCAGCAGGAGGCAGCCCCCCGTGAGCACCACGCCCTTCCCGCCGCACGCCTTGCACGACTACGCGCTGCTCGCCGACGGGGAGCGTGGCGCGCTGATCGGACCCGACGGCGCCCTGAACTGGCTGTGCGCCCCCACCTGGCACGACGACGCCGTCTTCGCCTCCCTCATCGGCGGCGCAGGCGTCTACGCCGTGACACCGCACGGCCGCTGGGTGCCAGGTGGCTACTACGAGGAGGGCACCCTGATCTGGCGCAGCCGCTGGATCACCACCGACGGCGTCATCGAGTGCCGCGACGCCCTGGCCTTCCCCGGCGACACACACCGACTGGTCCTGCTCCGGCAGGTGTACGCCGTCGAGGGCACCGCCCACCTCCGCGTCGTCCTCGACCCGCGCGCCGACTACGGCCGCGCCCCGCTCGCCTCCACGCACCGCGACGAGCAGGGCGTCTGGCACCTGAGCACCGGCCGTCACCGGCTGCGCTGGCAGGGCGCCCCGGCGGCGACCGCCGGCGCCGAGGGTCTGACCGCCGACCTCGTGCTGCGGCCCGGCGAACGGCGCGACCTGGTCCTGGAGTGCTCCGACGCCCCGCTGCCCGCCACCCTGCCGGAAGCCGGGCGGACCTGGGCCGCGACCGAGGAGGCCTGGCGGACATCCGTGCCCGAGCTGAGCGACACCATCGCCACCCCGGACGCCCGGCGCTCCTACGCCGTGCTGCGCGGCCTGACCACCCGCGACGGCGGCATGGTCGCCGCGGCCACCACGAGCCTGCCCGAACGCGCGGAGGCCGGCCGCAACTACGACTACCGCTACGTCTGGATCCGTGACCAGAGCTACGCCGGACAGGCCGCTGCCGCCGCCGGTACGCACGACCTGCTCGACGCCGCGGTGCGCTTCACCGGCGCACGGCTGCTCGCCGACGGCCCGCACCTCGCCCCCGCCTACACGGTCCACGGCGACCCCGTCGCCGGCCAGCAGGAACTCGATCTGCCCGGTTACCCCGGCGGCCAGAGCCGTATCGGCAACCACGTGCGCAAGCAGTTCCAGCTGGACTGCTTCGGCGAGGCGCTGCTGCTCTTTGCCGCCGCCCAGCGCCACGACCGGCTGGACGCCGACGGCTGGAAGGCCGCCGACATCGCGGTGCGGGCCGTCGCCGACCGCTGGTGGGAACCCGACGCGGGCATCTGGGAACTCGACGACCGGCAGTGGACCCAGAGCCGGCTCGCCTGCGTCGCCGGACTGCGCGCCCTGGCCCGCGCCGCGCCCCGCCACCCGCTCGCCGACACCTGCACAGGGCTCGCCGACACGATCCTCGCCGCCACCGCGGAGACGAGCGTGCACGCCGATGGCCACTGGCAGCGCGCGCCCGACGACCCCGCCATCGACGCCGCCCTGCTGCTGCCCGCCGTCCGCGGCGCCCTGCCCGCCGACGACCCCCGCACCCGCGCCACACTCGCCGCCTGCCGCGAGCAGCTGGCCCAGAACCACTTCATCTACCGGTTCCGCCACGACGACCGGCCGCTGGAGGACGCCGAAGGCGTGTTCCTTCTGTGCGGGTTCGTCATGGCGCTCGCCGAGCACCGCCAGGGCAACGCGGTCGACGCGCACCGCTGGTTCGAACGCAACCGGGGAGCCTGCGGCGCGTCGGGGCTCTACGCGGAGGAGTTCGACGTCGCCCAGCGCCAGTTGCGCGGCAACCTCCCGCAGGCCTTCGTGCACGCCCTGCTGCTGGAGACCGCCGCCACCCTCGCCGAGGAACCCCGGACCGACGGCGTACACCGCCGAGCAAGGAGCTGACCCGAGCCATGTCCCAGACCGTCGTCATCACCGGCGCCAGTGCCGGAATCGGCCGCGCCACCGCACGTATGTACGGCAAGCGCGGCGCCAATGTCGTCCTGATCGCCCGCGGCCGCGCCGGACTGGAGGCCGCGGCCGAGGACGTCGAGTCGCTGGGCGGCCGCGCCCTCGTCCAGGTGGCCGACACCGCGGAGGCGGCGCAACTGGAAGCCGCCGCCGACGCCGCCGAGCAGGCATTCGGACCCATCGACGTCTGGATCAACTGCGCCTTCAGCTCGGTCTTCGCGGCGTTCGACGAGATCACCGTCGAGGAATACGAGCGAGCCACCCAGGTGACCTACCTGGGCTTCGTCAACGGCACCCGCACCGCGCTGCGCCGGATGCTGCCCCGGGACCGCGGCACGATCGTGCAGGTCGGCTCCGCGCTGGGCGAGCGCTCGGTCCCGCTGCAATCGGTGTACTGCGGTGCCAAGCACGCCATCAACGGTTTCACGTCCTCCCTGCGCACCGAGCTGCTGAACCGGGGCAGCCACGTGCACGTCACCATCGCCCAGATGCCCGCCGTCAACACCCCGCAGTTCTCCTGGGTGACCACCCGCCTCGACCGGCATCCGCAGCCCGTCCCGCCCATCTACCAGCCGGAGGTCGCGGCCCGCGGGGTCGTGCACGCCGCCGACCATCCGCGCCGCAAGCAGTACTACATCGGCGCCACGACGGTGGCGACCATCTGGGCCAACCGCCTGGTCCCGGCCCTGCTCGACCGTTACCTGGCGCGTGCGGGCATCGACTCGCAACTGACCGACCGGCAGCCGACCGGCAGGAGCAACCTCTTCGAACCGGTCGACAGGACCGAGGACGGCCTGCACGGCGCGCACGGCATCTTCGACGACACCTCCCACAGCCGGTCCTTCCAGGCCGCCGTGGCCCGCCACCCGGCCGCGGCCCTGTCGGCTGTCGCCCTCGGCGCCGCCGCCGGCGCGGGCTGGCTCGGCCGGCGCGCACGGCGGTAGCGGCTCCGGTCCCTCGCACGCGTCAGATGCGTGCTGTCTTGAAAGGCGTTCCGTGCTGGGACTGGTGGCGCCAGAATGGACGCAGGAACGCGCGGTCCGGCCGTGGGCCGCGTTCAACCGCTTCTGGTGGGGTGATCGGCATGGCGCAGCCGGAGCGGGACGAGCGCCTGGCCCGGGCTTTCCTGGAGCTCGCGGACACTCCGGCCGCCGGCCTCCAGCTGGTCGATGTCCTGCACGTGCTGACCCGGCACGTCGTGGATCTGCTGGATGTGTCGGCCTGCGGAGTGGTCATGCTCGACGCCGTGGGACGGCTGGTGGACGCCACCGCATCCACCCGCGCCGCACAGGAACTGGGCCGATTACAAGCCGAGTCCGACGAGGGACCGAGCCGGGACTGCTGCGCCGAGCACCGCGTCATCGGCCCGGTGGATCTCTCGGCCCGCGCCGCCGTGGAGCGCTGGCCCCGCTTCACCGAAGCCGCCCGCGCCGCCGGGTACGGCGTGGTGTCGGCCATCCCGCTGCGACTGCGCGAGGAGACGACCGGGGCGGTCAACCTCTTCCACACCACCCCCGGGGGCCTGGGCCCGGCGGACCTGCGCCTCGGCCAGGCACTGGCGGACGCGACCACCATCGGCATCGTGCACCATCGGCTCGGCCGTCAGCGGACCGAGGAGGGCGGCCCGCTCCAGTCGGCGCTCCACAGCCGCATCACCATCGAGCAGGCGAAGGGCGCGCTCGGCGCCCGGCTGCGGATCACCCCGGAAGCCGCCTTCACACGTCTGTGCGCCCACGCCCGCTCGCAGCGCATGTCCCTGCCGCAACTGTGCGCGCAGGTCGTCGAGGACACCGTCGACGTCGGCGTGTTCGCCGCGCCCTCCGACCGGCGGCACGGCGACTGACCCCGCCCAACGCGGGCAGGGCCGTACACAGGCCGGCTCCGCCGTCACGGGGATACGAGGCAGCGGAGCCGACCACCGCCTCGAGAGGCGGCACCGCCCATTCTTCCCGCTCCCGCCCCTCCCGCACCAGGGCGCTTCGGCGGGCGAGGGGGCGCGCGGCGCGAGACGTGCCCGGAGTCACTGGCGTCGGTGCTTGGCTCCGTAGAACGCCGAGCGGGCCGCCCGTATACGGGCCTTCTGCCGGTCGGTGTCGCGGGCCAGGGCGAGCGCCGTGCGCAGGACGTCGGGGTCGGCCAGATGCCCGCTGCCGTCCGGCGCGGTACGCCACAGGAGCGAGTGACGCTGTACGCCGGTGAGGGCATCGGCGTGCGGTGAGGGCACGGTGAGCTCCGCACCGGCCGTCAGGACGGTGGCGGAGTCCGGCTGGCGGGGCCAACTGCCGGCTTCCCGGGGCTCGGTGAGGATGTAGAAGACCGGACGTATCTCGATGTGCTGCTCGAGCACCGGCACCTTCTCGGCCTGCCCGCCCAGCTCCCACAGCACCGTCAGGCCGAGCGGCTGGGACAGCCGCAACGCGTCGAAGCGGCGTCCGGTGGGCAGCCGCGCCAGATGAGGCGGCCGCTCCCACTGCCGCTGCGCTTCCTCGGGGTCCGGGTGGCAGGACGCCAACCACGTCTCGCCATCCATGCGTTGACGGTACGCCGCTTCCTCGCGCCCGTCAGCCGGACTGCCGAGTAGCCCGTGCCGCCGGGTCGTCCGGCCCGGACGGATCACCCGCCGAAGAGCCCGGCGTGACCCCTGGGCGGCCAGCCCAGCCACCAGATGAACAGACCGCCCAGCAGGACGAGCAGGAACAGGGCGGCATTGGTGCGCCGGTAGGTGAGCAGCAGCGCGACGAACTCGCGCAGCATGGCGCTCGGCCAGAAGTACGCGGCCGTGGGCGCGCCGATGACATGGCCCCGGACTCCTGCGCGGCGGGCGGTCACCGCGGCGCGGAAGACGTGGTAGTTGTTCGTGACGATCACACACCGGTAGGCCGGATTCGCCTTCTCCATCAGGGCCTTGCTGAACCGCAGGTTCTCCTCGGTGGTGGTCGAGCGGTCCTCCCGTTCGACGAGGCCGGCCGGGAAGCCGCGCTCGGTGAGGTAGTCGGCCATCGCGTGCGATTCCGGCAGCTTCTCGTCGGGCCCCTGCCCGCCGGAGGTGAGGAGCACGGGCCGTCCGCCCTTGCGTGCGAGCCTGTCGTGCTCCTTCCGGGCCCGGTCGAGCCGGCCGGCGAGCAGCGGCGGCACGGTGGAGCCGCCGACCAGGCCCGATCCGAGGACCACCACGTAGTCCGCCTTGCGCCGGATGCGCAGGCGTTCGTAGAGGGTGGCGTAGAGGAGGAAGCAGACGAAGAGGAAGGCGACGTAACCGGCGAGCACCACGGCGGTGCCCGCCGCCACCAGGAGGGTGCGGGTGTGCAGGATCAGCGCGGTGGCCAGCAGGGCGAGGAGCGCGACCAGCGCGAGGCCGGCTCCCAGCGACAGCAGGTTCGCCGGGCTCCGGCCTTCCTTGCGCGCCATGGTGATGCCGTTGGCGAGCAGGAACCACGCCAGTGTGACGACGCCCAGAGCCGCGAGGACCAGCAGTGCGACCGCCACGGCCCTGCCCAACTGCGGCTTGTTGGAGGCCAGCTGGAGAAAGAGTGCGGCCGCGGCGAAGACGACGGCGAGGCCCAGGAGGACGGCGTTGCTGACCCGGCGGCGGTCCCGCAGCACTCCGAAACAGAAGGCGAGCAAACACACGACAGACGGAGCATAGGCCAACATGCGCACATGTTACTGAGGTGTCGGCCCACTCCTTCCCGCGGCTGGTTCCCCTCCCACCGCCTCGGGGTGTCCGCCGGCTGAACCGCACGCTCCCAACGGCCGCGCCGCACCCCTCGGTTACGTTGGCCGTCGAGCACCGGCCGAAAGGGCACCGCCCGTCGAGCACCGACAGCTACTACGAGCCCATCGACGCACACCGTTACAGCCCACCGCGCATGCCGGCGGCGCCTGCCCCCGCGCCGCCGTGCTGCGTCGGCGGCCTGTGGTGCGGCCTACTTGCGGATGAGCAGGACGAGGCCGGCGATCACGACGGCCAGCAGTACGGCGGCGACGCCGTAGCGGAGGCGGTGGGCGCGCAGGCCGGGCAGGAAGCGGTCCACGGCAAGCCTGCCCGGCCCTGTGAGGGCGAGTCCGGCGGCGCCGGCGAGCAGCAGCAGTTCGTACTCGACGCCCGCCGGGGCGAAGAAGCCGCCGCCCCATTTGACGGCCAGGGCGTTGATCATCGTGCCGAGCACGGCCGCGCCAACGAGGGGCGTCAGGAGGCCGAGTACGAGGCCCAGGCCGCCGAAGGTCTCGCTGAGTCCGGCGATCACCGCCATCGTCTTCCCGGAGGGGTATCCACTCTGGGCGAAGAACCGGCCGGTTCCCTCGATGCCGCCGCCCCCGAACCAGCCGAAGAGCTTCTGGGTGCCGTGCGCGGCGACGGTCAGCCCGAGCGCGATCCGGAGTATCAGCAGTCCGACGTCGTAGGCGTGGGGCGACGAGCTCTCGCGGGTGGCGGAAGAAGTGGTCGGGCTGGTCATTACACGAGACATATGGCGCGGATCCCTCTGACGTCCTACTTCTGACAGCTGACAGACAGCTTGAACTTTCAAGTGTCTGGTCGAGCGTAGCCGATGCGTGAAACTTAAAACAACGCAGGACTGATCCGCGCCCGCCGGGGCACATGACCCGCATGAAGATTCTGATCATCCTGGTCGTCGTCGCCGTAGCCGCGGCATGGTTCCTGAAGTCGCAGAAGAGGCGGTGAGCGGCCACCCTGGAGGCATGACGAGCGCCCCGATAGTCGTGCACCCGCCGTCCCGTACGGGCGGACGGCGGGTGACGGCACGCGGGCAGATCCTCGGCCTCGCGCATGCGGACGGCGATGTCGTCGAGTTCCTGCGCCGCGCGGGTCTTGCCGACGCCGAGACGCTCCTCGACGACCCGGCCTGGGTCACGTGGCGGGGCGGTCGCGCCCACCACTACGAAGCGGCGTGATGGGTACGGCTACTGCTGTCGGGCCGCCACCGGAGGCCGGCCGAAGAGCCAGTTGCCCGGCGCGTGCGGGTCGCTGCTGGTGAAGTACTCCACCACGGCCTGCTTCAGCGCGGTCTTGCTGATCACCCCGGCGCCGTCCCGGTCGATCTGCCGGAAGCTCTCGTCGACCTCACCGCGCGTCAGAGCCGGCGACTGACCCAGGACGAACGCCCGGTACGCGTCCGGGTCGATCTCCCCGACACCCTCCACGTCGGCCACGCCCATGACCGACTCCAGGACCGCGTCGCAGACCTGGTCCGTGAGCGCCGCGTCGGCGAAGAGGGCGCTCACCGAGCCGACGTACACCTCACGGGTGACCCTGCCCTCGCTGTCCGCGTTGTGCGCGTGGGCCTGGTGCCAGGCGCTGCGGTAGGCGTCGATCAGTGCTTTCTCCATCGGGGAGCCCGGCGCGTGGTTCAGCTCCTTGGCCGAACGCCGCCCCATGAGGACGTGGTCGGCCTCGGTCAGGACGCCGTCGCCGTCCGCGTCGAGCAGGTCGAAGGCGTGGTCCATCTTCGCCATCAGGAAATCCTTGGCAGGCATGTCTGGTGGTCCTTTCGTCGGGCACCCCGGACGCCTCTGCGGTTCGGAGCGGGTCGCGCCATGGTGGCCTCGGCCGCGCCGGCCGGTGGCCCCGGTCGCCGGCCCCGCGACGGCCGCCGGTGGACCGCCGCACCGGGTGCGACCAGCGGCGATGTGTCGCCGACGGTCGCTCGCGCCGGGCCCGCGCAAGGCCGGCGGTCCCACGAAAGGAACCGCGTACCCCCACGTGCCGGTCACCCGTCCTGGTGACGCGTCGGGGCCCCTCCGCGGACCCCCGGCCGCCGCATCCGCCACGTCGGCCCACCGATGCACAGACCCGCACGCACGCAACGTGATCATGACGAACGGCCTAGCCGGGACTGCGGTCCGCGCCGTCCTCGGCAAGCCTTGGGATGTGGAGTTTCCTCTCGCAGTCGCGCTCGCCGAGTCCGTGTCCACGCTGCCCACCGGCCCCGGCTGGTGGTACGAGCCGAAGTTCGACGGCCACCGGCTCGTCATGCACCGAACCGAGGAGACCGTGAAGTGCCAGGCCCGCTCCGGCCGTACGGTCACCGCCGCCTGGATGGACCTGGTCGGCGCCGCGCAGTCCGTGCTGCGCCCCGGCACCGTCCTGGACGGCGAGGCCGTCGTCTGGGTCGGGGGCCGGCTCGACTTCGCGGCGGCGGAGGCCCGCGGGAACGCGACGCCCCGACGGGCGTCCGCGCTCGCCGCCGAGTACCCCGCGCACTACGCCGTGTGGGACTGCCTCGCGCTCGACGGCGTGGATCTGCGCGGCCGGCCCTACGTCGAACGGCGCGCGGCCCTGCTCGAGGTCCTCGCCGACGCGAAACCGTCCATCCGGCCCGTACCGGCGACGGAGGAGGCGGAGGTGGCGCGCGTCTGGTTCGAGCGGCTCCAGGCGCAAGGGGTGGAGGGGGTCGTCGCGAAACGTGCGGCGTCGCCGTACGGGTCCGCCCGCGTCTGGCGGATGGCCCGGCACAGCGCGACCGTGGAAGCTGAGGTCGTCGGCTGCGTCGGCCCTCCGGTCCAGCCGCAGCGGGTCGCGGTGCGGCTGCCGGACGGGCGGTGCGTGCTGTCGCAGCCGGTGATCGCGCCGGTCGCCGCCGAACTGGCCCGGCACATCACGCAGGCAGGTCCCGGCCGCCGGGCGCGGACGGACGACGGCGAGGCGTACACGACCACCGGCAGCGGCCTGACGGTGGAGGTCGTGGCGAGCACGGCGCGGCACGCCACGGTCACGGTCACCCGGGTGCGATGACGTGACCGGGCGCCGGGCCGCGTCAGATCCAGCAGGCGTATCTCATGCCCGGTTCTCGGAACGCAGCCACACCGTGCTCCACGGCGGGAGCTGATCGTCCGCCAGAGGAGCGGACACGAGCAGGACCTCGCCCGGGGGCAGGGGCGCGGGTTCGCCGGAGAGGTTGCTGACGGTGTGCCAGCCGTCGGCGCGCGTGAAATGCAGCAGGCCCGGGTCCGTGCCGACCCACTCCAGGGTCTCGTCCCGCACGAGGGCGCGGCGCAGGCGGAGGGCCGCGCGGTACAGCTCCAGGACCGAGTCCTTGTCGCCGCGCTGGACGTCCGCCGCGTACGTGCCCCAGTCCGCGGGCTGCGGCAGCCAGGAACCGCCGGTGCCGAAGCCGAAGGCCGCGCCGTCACGCGTCCACGGCAGCGGGACCCGGCATCCGTCGCGGCCCTTGACGCGGCCGCCGCTGCGGACCCACATCGGGTCGCGCAGCTCGTCGCGGGCGAGGTCGGCGACCTCGGGCAGCCCCAGCTCCTCGCCCTGGTAGACGTACGCGGACCCGGGCAGCGCCAGCATCAGGAGGGCGGCGGCGCGCGCCTTGCGCAGGCCCAGCTCGCGGTCGGGGACGGGGTTTTGGCCGTCCGTGAGGAGCCAGGCCTCGATGTCGGACTTGGTGTAGCCGTCGGGCAGGGCGTAGCGGGACGGGTGGCGCACCACGTCGTGGTTGGAGAGCACCCAGGTGCTGGTCGCGCCCGCGCTACGGGCGCCGGCGAGCGCGGAGTCGATGGTGGCGCGCATCTCGGGGGCGTCGAGCCGCGCGCCCAGGAAGTCGAAGTTGAACGCCTGGCCGAGACCGCCCGGTGACGCGTACGCGGCCCGCCGGGACGCGCGTACCCAGGCTTCCGCGACGGCGAAGCGCGGCGGGTCGTAGGAGTCGAAGACCTGCCGCCAGCCGCGGTAGATCTCGTGCACCGCGTCCCGGTCCCACAGGGGGTGGCTGCCGTCCTCGGGCAGGGCGTCCGGCTGGTAGCTCCGCGCCTCGCCGAGGTCGCGCAGGGGTTCGCGCAGATCCTTGGCCAGGCCGTGCGCGACGTCGATGCGGAAGCCGGAGACGCCCCGGTCGGACCAGAAGCGCAGGGTGGTGTGGAAGTCCTCGCGGACCTCGGGGTTCTCCCAGTTGAAGTCGGGCTGCTCGGGTGCGTAGAGGTGGAGGTACCACTGTCCGTCGGCGACCCGGGTCCAGGCGGGTCCGCCGAAGCTGGAGGGCCAGTCGGTGGGCGGGAGTTCGCCGTGTTCGCCCTTGCCCTCGCGGAAGACGTAGCGCTCGCGGGCGGCGGAACCCGGCCCGGCGGCGAGCGCCTCCTGGAACCAGCGGTGCTGGTCGGAGGAGTGGTTGGGGACGATGTCGACCATGATCTTCAGGCCGAGTCCGTGGGCCGCGGCGACCATCGCGTCGAAGTCATCGAGGGTACCGAGCCGGGGGTCGACGTCGCGGTAGTCCGCCACGTCGTAGCCGCCGTCGGCCAGCTCCGAGGGGTAGAAGGGGCTCAGCCAGACGGCGTCCACGCCGAGGTCCGCGAGGTGGGGGAGGCGTGAGGTGACGCCGGCGATGTCACCGAGGCCGTCGCCGTCGGAGTCCGCGAAGCTGCGCGGGTAGACCTGGTAGATGACGGCCTGCCGCCACCAGTCCGCCTCGTTCGGCGTGGTGGCGGAGGTGTGGTGCTGGGTCATGCGGGGCCTTTCGAGGGTGCGCGGTGCGGTGTGCGGGTGGGGTTGCCGGGCGTCACGGGCGGAATCCGATGGACGGGTCAGCCCTTGACCGCTCCCGTCGTCATGCCGGAGACGATCGAGCGGCGGAAGATCAGCACCAGGAGCGCGATCGGCACGGTGGCCACCATCGCCCCGGCGAAGATCACCCCGTACGGGACCTGGTACTGGCTGGTGAACAGGGCGATGCCGACGGGGACGGTGCGGCGGTCGTCGGCGCCGTTGAAGGTCAGGGCGAGCAGGAACTCGGACCAGGTGGCGGTGAAGGAGAACACGCCGGCCGTGAACAGGCCGGGCCTGGCCAGCGGCAGGATCACGGTCAGGGCCGTGCGCATCGGGCCCGCGCCGTCGACCGTGGCGGCCTCCTCCAGCTCGCGGGGGATGCCGCTGAGGTAGTTGCGCAGGATCCAGATGGCGAACGGCAGGTTCAGCGCGACGTAGGGGATGACCAGGCCGGGGTAGCTGTTGAGCAGTCCGGCCTGGCGCTCCATGAGGAACAGCGGGACCAGCAGGGCGATCGGCGGGAAGACCGACAGCATCAGGAGCGCCGTCATGATGGCGCCGCGGCCGCGCAGGGGGAGCCGGGCGAGCGCGTAGCCGGCGAGGAAGGCCAGGGAGAGGATCAGCACGGTGGAGGCGGAGGCCACGACGACGCTATTCAGGAGGTAGCGGCCGATGCCGTTGCGGACGAACGCGATGTCGTAGTTGTCGAGCGTGGGGTGGTCGGGCAGCAGCGAGGGCGGCGTCGCGCTGATCTCGCCGGGTCCCTTGAGGGAGGAGGAGACCATCCAGAGCAGGGGGAGCGTGGTGCAGACGACGATCAGCAGCCCGCCGAGATTGACGAGATTGACGTACCGGCGGACACCGGTCCGCGGGGCGTGACGGCTCATGCCTGGCCTCCTTCGTCGACCTGGGTGCGAAAGACGCGCAGGAACAGCAGACAGCAGCCCATGACGATGGCCGCGGTGGTGACGGCGACCGCGGCGCCGCCGCCGAAGTCGAGGTTCTGGAAGAGGATGCGGTAGCCGAGGATCGCCACCGACTGTGTCGCCGTGCCGGGCCCGCCCTGGGTCAGGACGAACGGCAGGTCGAAGATCCCGAACGCCTGGAGGATGCGGAAGAGGACCGCGATGGCGACGATCGGCCGCAGTTGCGGCAGCGTCACCTTCCAGAAGGTCGTCCACGCGTTGGCGCCGTCGATCTCGGCGGCCTCGTAGACGTCGCCCGGGATGAGCATGAGCCCGGCGAGGACGACGATCGCGACGAACGGCGTCGTCTTCCACACATCCACGACCACCATCGCGGCCATCGCGGGCGCCGGCTCGCCGAGGATGTCGGGCTGACCGCCGAAGAGTTGCGCGCACAGCCAGGTGACCGCGCCGTACGTGCCGTTGAAGAGGTACGACCACAGCTGGGCGGCCACGACGTTGATCAGCGCCCAGGGCAGCAGGAGCAGCGCGAGGATCCAGCCGCGGGCGGCGCCGAGCCGCTCCAGGACGAGGGCGACGACCGTGCCGAGGACGAGTTCGAGGGCGACGGAGACGATCGTGAAGCCGAGGGTGAAGGCCAGCGCCCGGTACCACTCGGGGCTGGTCAGGAGCGCTTCGTAATGGCCGAGCGTGGGCGAGCCGAGGCGCAGCCCGCCGTATTCGAGCTTGACCTCGCAGAAGGAGAGGATCAGCGAGAAGGCGACCGGGAAGACCGTCACCGCCGCCACGACCAGGAGGGCCGGGGAGGCGAACAGCCAGCCGGTGCGGCCGCGGCGCTTAGCCATGGCTGGTTTCACTGGGCTTTTCCTTCCAGAGCCTTGCGCAGACCCTCGCGTGCGGCGCGTACTCCGGCGGCGGGGGAGAGGTCGCCGCCGACGACACCGTTGGCCGGTGTGTAGAGCGCCTTGCTGACCTGCGGGTAGTACGGGGTCTGCACGGGCCGGTCGACGAGGTGCAGGTCGGCGGCGCGCAGCACGGTCGGGTCGCCCGCGGCGCGGGCCTCCTTGCTGCGGAGCGCGGAGGTCAGCGCGGGGACGACACCGGCTTCCCGGGCGAGCAGCCGCTGCACCTCGTCGCCCGCGCAGAACCGGGCGAACTCCAGGGCGGCGCTCAGCTCCTGGGAGCTCGGGTTGACGAAGTTGCTCCAGCCGCCGGCGCACGAGACGCCGGACCGGCCGGTGCCCTCGAAGCCCGGGCGGAGCGCGACGCCGACCTTGTCCGCGACACGGGACACCTTCGGGGTGCTCGCGTTGACCCACGCGTAGGACCAGTTGCGCAGGAACAGGCCGCGGCCGCTGACGAACGCGTCCTGCGCGTCCGACTCCTCGTACGTCGTCACGCTGCGCGGGGTGACCTCGCTGGACGTGAACTCCGCCATCAGGGAGAACGCCCGCTCGGCCTTCTCGCCGCCGAGCACCGCGCGTCCCTGGCCGTCCAGGACGGGGGCGCCCGCGTCCGCGAGGAACTCCGCGACGTTCGCCGTCAGCGCTTCGGTCACCGCCGCCTGCCAGAGGAACCCGGAGTCGATGTCCCCGGATTTCTGCACCGTACGAGAGGTGTGCAGCAGCTCCTCCCAGGTGCGGGGAACGCGCAGACCGTGCTTGGCCAGCAGGTCCTTGCGATAGAAGAGGTAGGTGCTGTCCGTGAAGAACGGCACCGCGTAGACCTTGCCCTGATACGTAGAACTGCGCCGCAGCGCCGCCGGATAGGCGTCCCAGAAGTCGTGCGGGAGCAGGGTCTCGACCGGCAGCGCGAGCGAGGAGTGGCCGAACTGGGCGGGCCAGGTCGTGTCGCCGAGGTACACGTCGGGCTGGGGCGAGCCGCCCGCGAGCTGGGTGGCGATGGCGCTGCGGTTGCCGTCCGAGGTGGAGAGCGCGTTGATCTTCGTGACGCGGATGCCCGGATGCCGCCGCTCGAAGGCCCGGATGATCAGGTCGGCGACGACGGCTCCGCGCCGCGAGGGGATCTCCGAGACCCACCAGGTCAGCCGGGCCCGGGAGTTCGGCGTGGTGGCAGCCTGCGTGAGCAGGTCGTCGAGGTTCTTGCCTCCGCAGCCGGACAGCAGCCCTGCCGCGACGGTGCTCACGCCGCCCGTCAGCAGGGCTCTGCGATTCAGGGCCATGGCCTGCTCCTCACCTTTGAGTACTGCCCGATGACAGCGCTAGCACAGTACGAAGCCCTTATTTGCTGTGTCAATGGAAAAGCGGTGCGGGTGCTGTGGTGTAGTTCGTGACAGCGCTGTCACAGTGATGATCACGAAGGGGGCAACGCTGTGTTAGCGTCCCCTGCATGGCCGGTGATAATGGCGCCACGCTGGCGGATGTCGCACAGCGGGCCGGAGTGTCCCCCTCGACCGTCTCGCGCACGATGCGCGGCTTGTCGACGGTGTCCCCCGAAACCCGGGCGCGGGTGGAGAAGGCGGCGCGCGAGCTGTCGTTCTCGATCTCGCGCAGCGCCTCCAGCCTGGTCACGGGACGCACGGGCCGGGTCGCCGTGCTCGTACCGAACCTGGAGTCCTGGTTCCTCGGGGCCGCCCTGGCCGGCATGGCGCCCGCGCTCGCCGAGGCGGGCATGGACATGCTGGTCTACAGCGTCACCACCCCCGAGGAGCGGGCGCACTTCTTCGACCACCTGCCCGCGCGCCGCAACGCCGACGCCCTGCTCGTCGTCAGCTTCGCCCTCTCGCCCGGGGAGCGGGCACGCCTGGACGACCTCGGCATCCCCCTGATCTTCGTCAGCCAGCACGAAGAACACCGGGCCAGTGTCTACGTGGACGACGCGGAGGCCGCGCTGCGCGGTACCCGGCACCTGATCAACCTCGGCCACCGGCGCATCGCCTATCTGGAGCCCGCCGACCCCTCCGGCTTCGCCTGGAGCAGCAGGGCCCGGCTGGACGGTTACCGCACCGCGCTGGCGGAGGCGGGCATCGAGCACGACGAGGAGCTCGTCCGGCAGGTCGCCCAGTGGCAGGGGCCGGTCCTGGACGCGGCGGTGGGGCGCCTGCTGAGCATGGCGGCGCCGCCCACGGCCATCTTCGCCGAGACGGACGACATCGCCTTCCGGCTGCTCACGGTGTTGCGCGGGGCCAACGTCCGGGTGCCGGACCGGGTGTCGGTCCTGGGCTTCGACGACCATGCGATGGCCGCGGCCTGGGACCTGTCCACCATGGCGCAGCCGGTGCGCCGGCTGGGCCGGGAGGCGGCGGAGCTGGCGCACGCGGTCATCGGCGACCCGGAGGCCAACCTGGAGCGGCACGTGGTGCTGCCGGTGGAGCTGGTGCCGCGGGGGAGCACGGGGCCGGCGCCGCGCTCGCCGGTGGCCGGCGGCGCCTGACGCGGGTGCCCCGGCCCTTTCCCGGCGATCAGGCCGGTTGAGAGTAAGTCCGTCCGGCCCTGCCCTTCGCACGGTGCCGGATGAGGGTCAGCTCATCCGGCCCGGCCCTCCAAACGGTGCGCGTGGGCCGGGTAGACGCCGAGAATGCGCACCTCGGAGGAGAAGAAGCGCAGCTCCTGCAGGGCCAGGGCGACGCCCGGCTCGTCGGGGTGGCCCTCGACCTCGACGTAGAAGCAGCTCGGGTTGAGGCCCGCGCCCATCTGGTAGCTCTCGATCTTGGTGAGGTTCACCGCGTTGCTGGCGAAGCCGCCGAGCGCCTTGTAGAGGGCGCTGGGGATGTTCCGCACGGCGAAGAAGAGGCTCGTCATCGTCGGTCCCGCGTCGAGCGGCGCGAAGACGGCGTCCCGGGAGAGGACCACGAACCGCGTGGTGTTGTCCGGGTCGTCCTCGACTCCGGCCCGCAGCACGTCGAGACCGTAGTGCGAGGCGGCGGCGGGCGGGGCGAGGGCGGCGTGCCGCGGGTCGCCCAGTTCGGCGACCTCACGGGCGGCCCCGGCCGTGTCGTCGCTGACGAGCGTGCGCCAGCCGCCTTCGCGCAGGATCTTGCGGCACTGTCCCAGCGCGTGCACATGGCTGCGTACGCACTCGACCTGGTCGGGCGTCGTGCCGGAGACGCCCACCAGGTCGAAGTGGATGGCGAGGAAGTGCTCGCCGATGACGAACAGGCCCGACTCCGGGAGCAGGTGGTGGACGTCGGCGACCCTGCCGGCCGCGGAGTTGTCCACGGGGATGACCGCCAGGTCGGCGGCGCCGAGCGTCACCGCGTCCAGCGCCTGTTCGAAGTTCGCGCAGGGCAGCTCGGCGCTTCCGGGGAACAGCTGCTGGGTGGCGGCTGCCGAATTGGAGCCGAACTCGCCCTGATAAGCGACAGTCGTCACTGTCTGACACCTTCCAGCCGGGGAGCCGGCCTGATCGCCCAATAAGAGAGCCACCGTAGACCGCGGGCGCGCGGCTGCCGCGCCGCTGTCCACAAGGAGAGACCGCGGAGCCCCGCGATCCACCCGTGCGGGTGGGCTCAAGGGTCCGCTACGGGCGGATGTACGGCCGGGTCATGATCTCCATGTTGTGACCGTCCGGGTCGGCGAAGTACGCGCCGCGGCCGCCGAACAAGTGGTTCACCCGGCCGGATTCGGTGTGGCCGGGGTCGGCGTAGTAGGTGACTCCGACCGCGTCCAGGCGGGCGATCATGGCGTCGAACCGGGCGTCGGGCACGAGGAACGCGTAGTGCTGCGACTGGATCGGCTCGTCCCGCTTCTCGTAGTAGTCGAGTGTCACGCCGTTGCCCAGGTCGACGGGGAGGAAGGGCCCGAACGGGGCGCCCACCTCCAACCCCAGGATCGCGGCGATGAACTCGGCCGACAGATGCCGGTCACTGGCGTACACGGCGGTGTGGTTCAGCTGGACGGTGGTCGTCGGCGGTTCGGGGTCGTGCGAGGACTGCTGCTCGTATGACATGGGTGGGTGGCTCCGAGTCTCTGTATCCGTCGGGGTGGGGCGCCGCACGCGGGCGCCGGAACGAAGACACGGAGACAGCGGCGGGCCTCTGGCCCGCCTCGCGCTCACGCCGAGGCCGGGACCCGCACTCGTGAATGGCCCATGGCCGACCCGGCAGTCACCCGAGGGACCTTAGCGGCGGATCACGCGCAGAGGCAACGCACTTCCTTGCTGCCATGCGCGATCCGGTCGGCTGCCGCGGCGGTCTCACACGTTCGGTGTGAACTGCCCGACGTCGCGGTATGCGGTACGGATCTACGGGGAGCTGAGAGCCATGAGTGAGAATGTGGACGGTCCTGCCCGCGCCCATCAGCGGCCGGCGGGCGTCAGTGACGCGACCGTGGAAGCGCTGGGGTCGGTGTCGAAGGCGCTGGAGACGGTGGAACAGGCCCGCGGCCATCTCTACGCCCTGCACCGGCTGACCGGCACCGCCGATCTCGAACTGGGCCGCGCCGTCGGCCTGTTGCGCGACGCGGGGCACGAGGAGTGGGCCGAGCGGATCGACCGGGAACTGGTGGGCCGCAACGTGTTGGAGGGACGGTGGACGTTCCAGATCGTGGAGGAGTACAACGCCACCTTCTACGAGCCCTACAAGGACCTGGAGCGGCAGGCGCGCGACGACCTGGTCCAGGGGCGCGATCACCTGTACGAGGCGGAGATGAAGGAAGCCCGCCGGACGAAGGGACACCCCGACCACGTCGCGCGGCCGGCCGGCGAGGGCTGAGCCGGGCGCGGGGTACAGACGGGGAGTCCACGTCAGGCTCTCAGCCGGCGCGCAGGGACGTGACCTCGTGGACGACGGCCGAACTCGACGACCGTCCGCGGCATGTCAGCAGATACGGCGGTGCGCGGTGGGACCGCACCTCGATGTCGAAGGACGCCGTACGAGGCGGCCGGGCGGCGAGGCGGATGCGCCAGCGGTCCTGGTCGCGGGTGGTCGACTCGACCGCGTACGCGTGCCGGCCGGCCGGGCCGAAGCGCCGCAGCACGGCTGCCACCGCGGCCTGTTGGGGCGGGAAGAGATCGGTGTATCCGCGCAGGTGGTCCGCGTGCATCCGGTCGGCCAGGTGCTCCTCGACCGTGGTGACGGACGACCGGGCGGTGAGGCGGCCGTAGTAGACGCCGTCGGGCAGGAGGACGACGTTGGCGGCGAACCTGTCGCCGCCCACGTGGGTGCACTCCCAGACCAGCTGAGGCCAGCGCGCGCTCAGCGCCTGTGCCACGGGCCGGCCGCGCACGGCGCAGCAGACGTCGTGCAGGCCGTGGGCGCAGACGAGGACGACCGGCGGATGCCCCGGTTCGCCGGGGGCGCCGAGGGCGTCGACGATGCCGAGCAGGTCCTCCGCACGGTCCCAGGTGCCCCACCGCTGACGGTAGGCGCCGTTGACGCCGTGGCGCAGGACGGCCCAGCGCCTGGGACCGTCGGGCATGAGGCGCCCGTGTCGCCTGATCAGCAGTACGCGTGCCCGCACCGCCTGAGCCGCGCCGAACACGAGTCCTTTGATGTGCGGTTCGAGGTCGAGGCCGTCGAACCCGTTGGGCGGCCAGCCGCCCCGGTACTCGACGAGGATCCAGACGGAGCCGTACGGTGCGGTGCCCGCGAGCGGATCGCCGCGCGCTCCGGCGGCCTCGGCGCAGAAGAAGCGGGCCGCCGCGGTCATCGCGGCCGCGTCATTGTCCGGCGGGCACCAATACGCCCGCGCGCAGCAGTCTGTCGACGAGCCGCAGACCCAGCTGGTCCGCGGTGTGCACCTCGCCGTCGAGCAGGCGGACCACCGACGGCAGCTCGGTCCCGGTGAGGTCGAGCCAGCCGACACGGGTGGTCAGACGCCGGCCCTCGAGACGTGCTTCCAGCGCCGCACGCAGCCGCACCGGTGTATCGGGAGCGAGCCGGTCGACGGCCGCGAGCTGGGCCAGCGGACCCAGTGGCGCGGGCCGTGCCTGGCCCCGCCGGGCGCGGTGGAACAACGGGGCGGGGTCGGCCTCGGTAAGGGCGGCGACGAGACGTTCGCGGACGATCCCGAGCTCGTCGGCCGGACCGTCCACGCCCAGTGGGAGGGAGCCGCGCATCTGCGGGTCGTCGCGCAGCAGCGCGAGCGCGGACTGCGCGAGCTGCTCGGCCAGCGCGTGGCGCGTCCAGTTGTGGACCCCGAGCGTCAGATGGATCGAGACGGCGCCCTGCGCTTCAGCGGCGTGCAGCCAGCCCCGCGGCAGATAGAGGACGTCACCCGGCTGGAGAACGGTGTCGATGTACGCACTGCCCTCGGCGGCCTCCGCCACGGCGGCGCGGTGCTCCGTCCAGGGCTGATCGCGCAGCGGGTCGCGGTGGACGGGCTCATGGACGACCCAGCGTTTGGCGCCCGCGACCTGGAGGACGAAGACGTCATGGACGTCGTAATGCGCGTCGAACCCGCGGTTCTGCGGCGGCGTGACATAGGCGTTGGCCTGCACCGGATGCCCCAGCTCCGTACCGAGCCGGGAAGCGAACTCCGCGACCGGCTCCCACGTGCGCTGCAGTGCCTGGAGAACCAGCGTCGCTCCGTCGGCGAGGGCGCGCCACAGAGCGGTGTCGTCGAGCTGGTCCGCGACGGTCGCGCCGACCCCGGCGGGCGCGGTGTACGACGACTCGGGGAGCGTGGCACCGTCCTTGGCGACGCGCAGGAACGGCGTGCGCAGTCCGCGACGGGAGAGGAGTTCGTCCACGGCCGCCGCGGAGAAGAGATCGGAGAAGTCACTGGCCCCGCGCGCGAGGAGCGGTACGCGCGCCCATACGTCGCGGGCGAACTCCTCCCGGCCGAGGCCGGTCAGACGTGCCTCGAGGACACCGACGCCCGCCAGGACGTCGGCATCCTGAAGTGCGACAGGGGGAGTGCTCAAATGCCGCTGCCGGACTTGTCGGCGCCGCCGTCCGCGCCGCCGTCGTGGACGCCGGGGGTGCCGGCCGCGCCGCCGTCGGCCGGGCCTTCGGCTCCGCCGTCCGCGCCGCCGTCGTGGACGCCGGGCGTACCCGCCGCGCCGCCGTCGGCCGGGCCTTCGGCTCCGCCGTCCGCGCCGCCGTCGTGGACGCCGGGCGTACCCGCCGCGCCGCCGTCCGCGGGACCTTCGGCTCCGCCGTCCGCGCCGCCGTCGTGGACGCCGGGCGTACCCGCCGCGCCGCCGTCCGCGGGACCTTCGTGCTGGTTCGAGTCCTGCTCGGGGTTGGTCATGGTTCCTCCTGAGAAGCGAACGCCGGGAAGTGAGCGGGCGGCACCTTTTCGAACCCCCTCGATCACTAACAAACTCGCTCACCCTGTTCTCACCGGCAACCGGAGAGGGCGGGCGCCCCTCTTCCCCATGGCATGCTGCCGACGGAAGGAGGGCCGATGCCTCACCTGGGGACGACGGCGGTACTGGCGGTGCTGCCGGCCGCCGAACCGCTGCTGGAACTGGCCGCCGCAGTGGACGAGCGCGTGGTCCGGCCGGGGGTGCCCGCGCACGCCGCGCTGCTCTACCCGTGGCTCCCTGCCGACCGGGCCGGCGGCGCGGAGCTGGACTGATTGCGGGCGGCGCTCCCGCCCGGCCGCGTTCCGGTCCGGCTGGACACGGTCGAGCGGAGCGACGGCTTCGTCGGCGTCCCGGTGCCCGGGCTCCGCGTCCTGGCCACCGCGGTGCGGGCCGCGTTCCCGGCTCAGCTCCCGTACGGCGGCCGGTTCGGCCAGGATCCGCCGGTGCACGTCACCGTGGCCATGGGCGCGGATCCCGGCGCCGCCGCCGACATCGAGCGCCGCGCCGCCGCCCTCCTGCCGATCACCACGGAGATCACCGCCCTGCACGCGGTCGCTCTCACCTCCGCCGGGTGGCAGAGCCTCGCTGTCCTGCCTCTCCTGCCGGGCTCGGCGCCTCGGACGCCGTGAGCCGCGCGTAAGGACGGACCTGGGCGGCCGGAACCGGATGGCGCGGGCTCAGCCTTCTTCCTGGAGCGCGGGCGTGCGCAGGACGAGCAGGGCGACATCGTCGTCGTTGTCGTCGGGACGGACCTCTTCCAGGAGGGCGTCGCAGAAGGAGTCCAGGGGCCGCCGGGCGAGCGAGGCCGCGTACCGGCGCAGCCGGTCGAGCCCGTGGTCGATGGAGCGGTGAGGGCTCTCGACCAGGCCGTCGGTGTAGAGCAGCAGGGTGGACTGGGGCGGCAGGACGGTGACGGCGTCGGGGCGGACCCTGGTGACCCCCGTGCCGAGCAGCAGGCCGTGCGCGTCGGTGAGGTACCGGGCCTGCCCGTCGCGGTGGACGAGCAGCGGCGGCGGGTGACCGGCGTTGGTCCAGTGCAGCCGCCACAGGGCGTCGTCGCCGAGTACGAGCCTGCCCAGGACCATCGTCGCCATGGACGCCTCGACGATGTGCCTGATGGCCTCGTCGAGCTGGGTGACGACGTCGCTGGGCGCGGCCTGCGCCTGGGACCAGGCGAAAGCCCGCAGCATGTTGCGGACCTGCGCCATCCCGGCCGCCGCGTCGAGATCGTGCCCCACGACGTCGCCGATGGCCAGCGCGTGGGCACCGTCGGCCAGGGCGAACGCGTCGTACCAGTCACCGCCGACGGAGGACGCGTCCGGAGCGGGGACGTAGCGCGCCCGCATCGTCACGCCCGGCACGGTGGGCAGTTGGGGGAGCAGGTGGCGCTGCATGGTCTCGGCGACCTTGCGCTGGCGCTCGTACAGGCGGGCGTTGTCAAGGGCCAGGCCGGCGCGGCGGGTGACGTCCTCCAGGAGCGGCAGGTCGGCGGCCGTGAAGGCGTCGGGCCGCTGGGAGCGGCCCAGAGTCAGTGCGCCGAGCACGTCGCGCAGACCCCGGATCGGAGCGATGGCGGCGCTGTGCATGCCGGTCGTCGTGAAGAGGCGGCGCTGCTCGACCGCGATGCCCGAGTCGGGCGGGCCCTGATAGGTGCCGGGGGTCGCCAGGGACGAGGAGGCACCCCGCAGTGCCCGGGACAGCGGCATGGGGGACTCTTCGGGCACGGGGGGCATGGGCCCCTGGAGGTCATGGCGCTCGACGAGGACGTCGTCCTTGCGCTCCATCACCAGAGCGCGCCGGACTTCGCCGCGTTCGGTGACCAGGTCGATCACCGCCCAGTCCGCGAGGCGGGGCACGGTCAGGGCGGCGAGCCGGTGCAGCGCGTCCCTCACGTCGAGAGTGGAGGTGAGCTGGGTGGTCGTCTCCGCCAGGAGGGCCAGCCGGTCGAGTTCGGTCAGGGGCGCGGGGACGGCGGCGTCGCCCTGGAGCGGGCTCTCCTGCTGCGGTCCGTAGAGCAGCACGAGCGCTCCCGCCGCCTCCGCCCCGAGCATGTAGGGCGTGACGAGCCAGGACGATCGCAGGACGGTGCCGTCCTTGCGGGCGAACCATTCCGCGTCACCGTGCTCGGTGCTCGCGGTCAGGAGCGCCTTGCGCAGGCGGCAGCGCGTGCGGGGCACGGGATGCCCGTGGTCGTCCCGGTGCAGCAGGTCGTGGGCGTCGTGCCCCACGAGCTCGTCGCGGGAGGAGCCCAGCAGGGCCTGGACCGCGTCGTTGGCCGCGACGATGAGGCCGTCGTCGTCGATGACGAGAGTGGCCACCCGCATGTCCTGGAGCATGGTCCCTGCGGAAAGGGCATACGGGTGCCCCTCGTGACTGCTTGCGGGGAGATCTCCCATGCCGTTGTCGGCGACGTCCATGCGTGTCCTCGGTAATGGCTTCGACGCTGCGGTGAGACAACACTGGATACCCGTTTCAGGGTAGGTCAAGCCCGGAAACCTGCCGTGCTCGTCCGCTGGACGCGAGTTACCGCCCAGCCGTTCGTCTGTCGCAAGAACCCAACATCATCATGCAATTACCTTTCGTGCTGCTGGAAAAACTCGTACTCATCCCTTGTGAAGGCGTGCCAAGTCGCCCTACTGTCACGGCACTCACGCGCACCGCACCGCGCGGCCCCACGTCGCATCGCCCCGCGCGTCCTTTCGAGAGAATCGAGAATCGGATGTCGTGGTACTCCGCTCGCACGGCCGCCGCGGCACGCCGTGCTCCGCGCAGAAGACCGGTCCGGCTCGCGGCAGCACTCACCGCGGCCGCGGCCGGATTCTCCCTCGTCGTCGGCCACCCTGCCCTCGCCACCGGCAAGGCGGCGCCCGCGCCCACGCCCGTGACCCGCGCCGCCCTCGCCCCTTCGCTGGTCGCGGGACGCGGCGCCGACGTACCTTTCGTCGAGCAGGAGGCGGAGGCCGCGCGGACGAACGGCACCGTCATCGGCCCGGAGCGCACCGCGTACACCCTGCCGTCGGAGGCGTCGGGGCGCTCCGCGGTGCGGCTGAAGCCGGGCCAGTACGTCGAGTTCACACTCCCGCGCGCGGCCAACGCCCTCACCGTGCGCTACAGCATCCCCGACGCCCCGGGCGGAGGCGGTATCACGGCACCGCTGGACATCGCGGTGAACGGCAAGCGCCACACCTCGACGACGCTGACCTCGCAGTACGCGTGGCTCTACAACCAGTACCCGTTCAGCAACGACCCCCGGGCCGATCTGCTGCACCCCGACTGGTGGATCACCGAGTGCGGCTGCGTCCCCTCGGCGACGACACCGACTCCTGTCATCGACAAGCCGTTCAGGCCGAGCCACTTCTACGACGAGCGGCGGGTGAAGCTGAGCAGGACCTACCGGGCCGGTGACACCGTGCGCCTGACCGCGCCCACCGGTACGAAGGCCGCCTGGACCGTCATCGACCTGCTCGACTCGGAGCGGGTCGACGCCCCGCACCTCGAGCGCAACGCCGCGAACGTGCTGGCCTTCGGTGCCGATCCGACCGGCCGCCGCGACTCCGCCGACGCGATCGACAGGGCCGTCGCCGCGGCGAAGAAGCGCCACCTGAAGGTGTATCTGCCCCCGGGCACGTACCAGGTCGACCGGCACATCGTCGTCGACGACGTGACGATCGTCGGTGCGGGCAACTGGCACACGACCGTCAAGGGCCACCAGGTCACCCTCGACACCCCCGCCCCCGACGGCTCGGTGCACACGGGCGTCGGCTTCTACGGCAAGGACGCGGCCGACGGCGGCAGCCACGACGTCCATCTGTCCGGGTTCGCGATCGAGGGCGACGTCCGCGAGCGCATCGACACCGACCAGGTCAACGCGGTCGGCGGCGCGATGAGCGACTCCACGATCGACGGCCTGTACCTGCACCACACCAAGGTCGGCCTCTGGTTCGACGGCCCCATGAAGAACGTACGGGTGACGCGGAACATCATCACGGACCAGATCGCCGACGGCCTCAACTTCCACAAGGGTGTGACCGATTCGCTCGTCGCGCACAACTTCGTACGGAACACCGGTGACGACGCGCTCGCCATGTGGTCGCAAGAGCAGCAGGACGCCCGCAACACCTTCTCCCGCAACACGATCCAGACCCCGGTCCTCGCCAACGGCATCGCTGTCTACGGCGGCACCGACAATGACGTCACCGGCAACCTGATCGCGGACCCGGTCCGTGAGGGCAGCGCCGTGCACGTCGGGTCCCGCTTCGGCGCCGAGCCGTTCACCGGCCGGCTCCGGATCACCGACAACACGACCGTGCGCGCCGGAACGTACGAACTGAACTGGAAGATCGGGCTCGGCGCCCTCTGGTTCTACGCCCTGGACAAGGACATCGACGCCGACATCCAGGTCACCGGGGACCACTTCCTGGACAACACCTACAACGCGATCATGCTGGTCTCGGACTTCCCGGTGAAGGACAAGTACAAGATCGAGAACGTCCGCTTCAAGGACATCAGGGTCGACGGCACCGGCACCTCGGTGCTCAGCGCCCGCACGGCGGGCTCGGCGTCGTTCGAGAACGTCGACGCGCGCAACGTCGGCGCGGTCGGCGTCAACAACTGCGGAGCGTTCAACTTCCCCGCCACCGGATCGGAGTTCACCGTCGAGGACCGGGGCGGCAACGACGGCGGCGGTACGGCAGGACCCTGGCTGGCCGCCTGGGAGCTGCCCGCCACGATCACCTGCGACGACCGTCCGCCGGTGGTCCCGCCGCCCGCGCCCGGCACGTGGTGAGCTGACACGGGCGCCGGCGTGTGCGGTCAGCCGGCGCGGTCGAGCTCCAGCTCACGCTTGAGGTTGCGCAGTGTCACCTCGATGTTGCGCTGCTGGAAGACGGCGAACGTCTTGCCGGACGTGGCGACCCGGTCGAAGGCATTGGCCACGAACGCCGGCCAGGAGCGGCGGTCGTCGGTCCAGGTCTCCGTCACCCGGGTCGCGGAGCCGACCTGCTCGAACCGGTACTCCCAGGTGGCGATCGGGGCGCGCAGCACCGGCCGCTTGCGGCCGATGGCGTGGACGCGGAACGCGAAGCGGCGCCCAGGTTCCGCCGCCGTGACCGTGCACCGGGTCACCCACCGGAACGCGCCGCGCTTGTTCCGGCCGACGAACGAGGTGCCGACGACGGCCTGCCCGGTGGGCGGGCCGTCCGCCGTGCCCCTGTTCTCCGGACTCCACCGGCCCATGTCCTCGGGGCGGCTGACGGCCGCGTACGCATCGGCTGCGGACACGTCGATGGTGATGCTGCTGCTCACGGTGAACACGCGGGCCACGGGGGATCCTCTCCACTCGGACACGAAGCTACTGCTGAGTAGGATCATGGCACGTGTGCGCTCCGGCGGGCGCCGGACCGGGTGTACCGGTCCCGCCCCACGCCGTGGTCACGGATGATCACACGGTCTGCACGTTCCGGTGGTGTCGCTTTCGCGTTTTCGGGGGTACGCGGTCGCCACGGGAAGGAGGTCCCAGGATGAGTGAGACAGTCAGGCGAACGGCCGACCCCACGTCCCAGCACCCCGGCGCGGCCGAGGAACCGGTGGGCGAGCTGGTCCAGCGCGCCTCGCAGCAGCTGACAGAGCTGGTACGCGGCGAGATGCGGCTGGCGCAGGCCGAGATGAAGGAGAAGGGCAAGCGGTACGGGAAGGGCGGAGGCCTCTTCGGCGGGGCCGGCCTGGTCGGCTTCTTGGCGTTGCAGGCGCTGGTCGCCACCGCGATCGCCGCCCTCGCGGTGCCGCTGCCCGTCTGGGCCGCGGCCCTGATCGTGACGGTGGTGCTCGGTCTGGTCGCCGCCGTGCTGGCGCTGACCGGCAAGAAGGAGGTCGGCCAGGCCGCCCCGCCCACCCCCGAGCAGACCATCGACAGCGTGAAGGCCGATGTGGCCGAGATCAAGGAGAGTGCCAAGCGATGACGCAGCCGCCCCACGACGAGCCCACCGCCACCAGCACCGAGGAGCTGCGCGAACAGGTCGAGCAGACCCGGCACGAGCTGGGCGACACGGTGCAGGCGCTGGCCGACAAGACGGACGTCAAGGCCCGGACGCAGGAGAAGGCCGCCGCCCTCAAGGAACAGACGACGGCGAAGGCCTCGGAGCTGACGGCGCAGGCCAAGGCGAAGGCGTCCGAGGCGGTCCACGCGCTGCAGGACCAGCTGCCCGACGACGCCAAGGACAAGGCCGCGCTCACCGCGGAGCAGGTGAAGGCCAAGGCGGCACAGGCGCAGCGGGCCTGGCAGGACAAGGCGCCCGAGTCGGTACGTGACAACCGTGCCGCACTGATCGCCGCGGGCGTGGCCCTGGTGGCCGCGTACGCCGTGCTGCGCCGCAAGAAGAAGTAGGAGCCTGTCTTTGAAACCCCCCGCGCCGCGCTGTCGTCGGGGCCGCTGAAGGCCCCGACGACGCGGGGCGCTACTTGCTGTACGCCTGCGAGTAGAGGTCGCCCGTGTAGTAGTCGGCGGGGTCCGGGTTGTCGTCCAGCTGCTTGTTGCGGACGAAGAAGTCACCCAGCTTCTTCAGCCACTCGTTCACCTCGCCGCTCCTGGTCTTGTCGGCCAGCTCCTTGGTGGAGAGGGTCTCGACGTGCGAGGCGTCGGCCCGGGCCTGCGCCTCGGTGACCTCGAGCATCTTGGCGGTGAGCGCGATGGTCTCGTCGGGGTGCTCCGCGCGCCAGTCGTTGGCCTGCTGGAGCACCTTGATCACCTTGCTGTTCTTCTCCTCGGGCACCTTGTTCCCGGCGACGAACGCGGTCGGGAAGGAATCCCCGGTGTCCTTGGTGCTGGCTATTTCCTTCAGCCCGGGGACCTTCTTCTTGATGGTGTCGATGGCCGGGTAGAAGAACCCGGCGCCGTCGATCTTTCCGGAGGAGAAGGCGGAGACGATGGTCGACGGGTCCATGTTGACCTTCTCGATGTCCTTCGTCGTCATCCCGGCGTCCGCCAGGGCGATGTTGAGGACCATGTCGCCCGAAGTGCCCTCGGGTACACCGACCCGCTTGCCCTTGAGGTCCTTCATGGACGTGATGCCGGGCTGGCCGATGACCCGGTCGGCATAGGTGAGGGTGTCGATCGCGATGACCTTGGACTTGCCGGAGGCGGGCAGCCACATCGCGCCGGGGCCGATGTAGCCGTAGTCGAGGTCGCCGGCGCTCAGTGCCTGGATCTGCACGGGGCCGTTGTTGAACGTCTTCACCTGGGCGGTCAGGCCCGCCTTCTTCCACAGCCCCTGCTTGTCGGCGATGGCCAGCAGGCTGGCTCCGTTGTAGTCACCGATGTAGCCGAAGCGGACCGTGCCGTCGTTTTCGGAGGCGCTGCCGGAGCAGGCGCTGAGGGAGAGCGAGAGCATGAACGCGACGGGCAGCGCCGTGACGGCGTGCCTGATCGTCCTTCTGGGCATGCTGGAGTGTCCTCTCGGGGTGGTGCGCGGGTCGGTGCTGCGAAATGCCCAGGGGGCGGGCCGGGGTGACGGTGCGTCAGGCCGCCCGGGGCGGCGCTTCCTGGTGGTACACAGAGGTCCACACCTCGTTGCGGATACGCCGGAACTCGGGCGAGAGCCGGATCTCCTCGGTACGCGGATAGGGCAGGTCCACGTCGATGACACGGTGGACGCGGCCGGGCCCGGCGGCCATGACGACGACCCGGCCGGCGAGATAGACGGCCTCGTCGACATCGTGCGTGATGAACAGCACGGTGCGCTTCTCCTGGCTCCATGTCTCCAGGAGCTGGTCCTGCAACTGCACCCGGGTCAGTGCGTCGAGCGCGCCGAACGGCTCGTCCATCAGCAGTACTTGGGGATCGACCGCGTACGCGCGGGCGATGGCGCAGCGCTGCTTCATCCCGCCGGACAGCGTCTTGGGCAGGGCGTCGGCGAACTCGCCCAGGTTCACCAGGCCGATGGCCCGCTCGGCGCGCAGGCGTCGCTCCGCGGCGGGCATGGAGGTGAGCTTGAGTCCGAACTCCACGTTCTGCCGCACGGTCAGCCAGGGGAACAGGGCGTACTGCTGGAAGATCACCCCGCGGTCGGGTCCGGGCCCCGAGACGGGGGTCCCGTCGACCAGGACCTGGCCCGAGTCGGGCTCCTGCAACCCCGCGGCCATGCTCATCAGGGTGGACTTGCCGCAGCCCGAAGGGCCCACGACGGTGACGAACTCCTGGTCCGCGATGTCCAGGCTCACCCCGCCGAGCGCCGTGAAGGTCGCGCCCTTCAGCGGAAAGGTCTTCACCACGTCACGGAAACTGATCTTGCTGTTCATCGTCGCTCCTGCCAGCCGGTGAGGCGTCGTTCGGCCAGCAGCAGCAGCCGGTCCATGACGAGCCCGAGCACGCCGATCGTGATCAGGGACACGAAGATCGTGTCCATTTCGAACCAGGTGGACGCCTTCTGCATCCGGTAGCCCAACCCCTCCTGCGCGCCGATCAGTTCGGCCGCGACCACGGTGGCCCAGGACGCGCCGAGGCCGATCCGCATGCCGACGAGGATGAACGGCGTGGAGGCCGGGACGACCACCTTGGCGAAGATGGTGCGGTCCGATGCGCCGAGCACTCTGGCCGCGTTGATCAGTGTCCTGTCGACGTCGATGACGCCCTGGAAGGAGGAGAGGACGCAGGCCATGAACGAGGCCAGGAAGATCACCGCGATCTTCGGCACCTCGCCGATACCGAGGAGCACGACCGCCAGCGGGATGAGCGCGAGCGGCGGGATGGTGCGGAAGAACTGGATGTACGGCTCGACCAGGGCGCGGACGGTGGGGTACCAGCCCATGAGGAAGCCGACGGGGACGGCCACGACCACGCCGAGGGCGTAGCCGAGGAAGACCCGGCGCAGGCTGGCGAGCGTGTCGGACGCCAAGGTGCCGTCCGAGATCATGGTGCCGGCCTTCTGCGCCACCGCCGCCGGTGTGGGCAGGTTCTCGACCAGGCCCAGGGCGGCCACGACGCCCCAGACGGCGATGCCTGCCACCACCGCTACGGCGTTGAGGACCAGGGGCCGGCGCCCGGAGCGGCGCGGTCGCCGCCGGCGCTCCTCGGTGGCGGTCTTGTCGACGGGGGTGATCACAGCCATGGGTTCCTCGCTGGTGGCTTCACGCGTTCTCCTCGGTCACGGGCTGCGGGTAGTGGGAGAGCAGGGGGGATTCATGGAGAACGAGGGCGATGCCGCCCAGCGCGCTGCCCGCCTCGCCGAGCGTCGCGCGCCGTACGTCCACGTGGTGGCGGGCGAGCGGCATCAGCTGCTGCCGCAGGGCCCGTTCGACCGGTTCGAGCAGGGCGGGGCCTGCCGCCGCCAGTTCGCCGCCGATGACGACCACGCCCGGGCCGACGGCCTGGCAGACCGCGGCCAGCACCCCGCCGACGTCGCTGCCGACGCGCTCCAGCACGTCCAGGGCGGGCCGTTCGCCGTCCGCGGCGGCGCTGAGGAAACCGGCGAGGTCACCGGCCCGGCCACCGGACTCGCGGTAGCGGTACAGGACCGCGTCGAGTGAGGCACGGGTCTCCAGACAGCCGGTCCCGCCGCAGTCGCAGGGCCGGCCGGCCGGATCCACGGTGATGTGTCCGAACTCGCCGGACAGGCCGTTGCGGCCGCGGTGCAGTGCGCCGCCCACGACCAGGCCGCCGCCGACGCCGTGCGACAGCCGCAGGTAGAGCACGTCGCTGCTGTCGGCCGCCGCACCCCACACCGCTTCGGCGAGCGCCGCGAGCCGCGTGTTGTTGTCCAGGAGCACCGGCACGCCGAACCGCTTGCGCAGCAGGTCCGGCAGGCCGTCGATGGCCTGCGCGTGCGCCTTCTCGCTGCCGGGATCGGTGAGCGGTCCGACCACGCCGACGCCGATGGCGCTGAGCGCGTCGAGATGGACGGCGCCGTCCCGACGGTCGTCGGCCGCCGGTCCCGCCGCCAAGGTGGCGAGGAGACGGTGCGCGAGATCGATCCGCTCGGGCCAGTTCAGGTCCGCGGGATGCGACTCGCTCGCCGAACCGATCACCTCGTGGGCGAAGTTGACCGCCGCGACGTGTACGGCCCGGCGCGCGAAGTCGATGCCGACGGCCTCGCCGGCGGCCGGGTTGAGGCTCAGCTTCTCCACCGGCCGGCCGCGCTTGCGCACCTCGACGTGCGGGGTGCCGACGACCACGGAACCGCTGCCCACGAGCCCGGCGACGATGTCGTGGAGCGTGGTGCGGGACAGCCCGCTGCGGGTGCTTAGGTCGGCGCGGCTCAGCGGGCCGTGCCTGCGGAGCAGTTCGAGAACCGCTTGCTCATGGCTGCGTCGGAGCCGCGTCAGCGGGCCGTCGTGTTCGTGCATGCAGGACAGCATGTGAGCACCGCGTATTTTCGTCAATGAGCCGAAACAAATTGTTCACATGAACGCCGTGTCACAAGAAACCGCTCCCCGCTACCGACGTGACCTGCAGACACGTACGGTGCAGTCATGCCCGGTCCTCGCCCCCTGGGGTGTTTCCGCGCGATTTATGTCCGCACTCTTGACTTAAATGATCGTGGGGTCGGAGCATGCCCGGACCGACCGACCCGAGAGGCCTCCGTGCGCCACAACATGCTTTTCCTGATGACCGACCAGCACCGCGTGGACACCCTGGGCGCGTATGGCAACCCGCACACGCACACCCCGAACCTCGACCGGCTCGCGGCCGACGGCACCCGGTTCGACAGCTTCTACACACCTACCGCCATCTGCACTCCGGCCCGCGCCAGCCTGCTCACCGGGGCGGCCCCGTTCCGGCACAAGCTGCTCGCCAACTACGAGCGCAACGTGGGGTATCTGGAGGATCTGGCGGAGGGACAGTTCACCTTCTCCGAGCAACTGCGCTCCGAGGGTTACAACTTGGGCCTGCTCGGCAAGTGGCACGGCGGCGTGCGGCGTACCGCCGCCGACTACGGCTTCGAGGGCCCGGACCTGGCCGGCTGGCACAACCCCGTGGACCACCCCGACTACCTCGCCTACCTGGCGGAGCGGGACCTGCCCCCGTACCGCATCACCGATCCGGTGCGCGGAACCACGCCCAACGGCAGCCCGGGCAACCTCCTGGCCGCCCGCCTGCACCAGCCGGTCGAGGCCACCTTCGAGTACTACCTGGCCACGCGCACCATCGAGATGCTCCAGCGCTTCGCCGCGCAGGAGGACGACGGGGACGGCGCGCCGTTCTTCCTGGCCACGCACTTCTTCGGGCCGCATCTGCCGTACATCCTGCCGGAGGCCTACTACGACATGTACGACCCCGAACTCGTCGAACTGCCCGCCTCTGTCGGTGAGACCTTCGCGGAGAAGCCGCCCGTCCAGCAGAACTACAGCAAGCTGTGGGCCTTCGACACCATGAGTGCGCAGGAGTCGCGGAAGCTGATCGCCGTCTACTGGGGCTATGTCACGCTCATCGACGAGCAGATCGGCCGCATCCTCGACGCCATGCGGGAGTTGGGCCTGGACGAGCGGACGGCCGTCTTCTTCACCGCCGACCACGGCGAGTTCACCGGCGCCCACCGGCTGCACGACAAGGGCCCGGCGATGTACGAGGACATCTACCGCATCCCCGGTCTGCTGAAGGTCCCCGGCGGCCCGCGGGGCCAGGTGCGTGAGGAGTTCGTCTCCCTCACCGACTGCACCGCCACCATCCTCGATCTGGCGGGCAGCAGGACCGGGCCGGCCGTGGACAGCCGCAGCCTGCTGCCCCTCGTCCGCGGCGAGCACCCACGCTGGGACCAGCACCATCTCGCCGAGTTCCACGGCCATCACTTCCCCTACCCGCAGCGGATGTTGCGCACCAGGAGCCACAAGCTGGTGATCAACCCCGAGTCCCGCAACGAGTTGTACGACCTCGACGCCGACCCCGACGAGCTGCACAACCGCTACGACGACCCCGAACTGCGCGACATACGTACGGCGCTGACCCGGCGGCTCTACGACCTGCTCCGCGAGCGCGGCGACAACTTCTTCCACTGGATGACGCCGATGTACGACGTGGAGACGGACTACGACACGACGCTGTCCGCCTTCGAGAACGACGGCACGCAGCTTTCTCACGACTAGGGAGACCGTTTGATGACCAGCTCCACGAACGACTCGAACTTCGGCCGGCGGTCCGTACTGGCCGGCATCGCGGGCTCCGTGGGCGCGGTGGCGCTGCCCGCCGGTGCGGCCGAGGCCCAGTCCCAGACCCAGTCGGCGAAGGACGCCGCGAGCACGACGCACCGGCCGTCGACCCGTCACCCGGCGAACTGGCCCGCTCTCGAACCGTACGGTCGCGCGGACGCCCGTGAGGAACTGTGGCCGCGCGACGACAACTCCTTCGTCCTCCCCCTCGAACTCCGACCCCGCGACGAGGAGTTGGGCAGAGTCTGGATGCGGGACACCTACGTCAACTGCTTCGAGGTCGACGGCCGCCCCCTCTATGTCGCGACCGGCACCACACGTGTGCCCGGTCTCCCCGCGGCCGGCCCCTGGAACGACGGCATCTTCGTGTGGACGGCACGGTCCCTGCACGGCCCGTGGAAGCTGGCCGACACCACCGGCATCCGGCCCGACGCCGAGCGGGGAAAGGTCTGGTCACCGGAGTTCGTCGGGGAGAACCGGCCCGGCCGCACGGTCGTCGCGCCCTGGCAGGAGTACTGGTACGACGACGGCCAGTTCGGTAAGCGCGGCAACGCGTGGGCGCCCGAGCTGCACTACTTCCGCAAGAAGTGGTACCTCGTCGCGTGCATGGGCGACCACTCGACGAAGGTCGGCTCGTTCGTCCTGGTCAGCGAGGGTGGCGTCGAGGGCCCGTACCGACTGATCGAGGGCAACCACGACAAGCCCTTCGGTGAGTCCTTCATCGGCGGACCGTCGTGGATCAAGCCCGGCGCGTACTTCCATATCGACGGCAGCATCTACACCGAGGGCAAGGACGCCTGGCTGGTGCTGCACAACCACCTCTACGCCAAATTCCGCGCGGACATGGAGGACATCGAACCGACGACGGACCTCCCGCTGTTCGAGCAGAAGCCGTACACACCCGAGCCGTACCTCGAAGGCGCATACGTGTTCAAACACGGTGGCAAGTACTACCTGCTGCACGCCGCGTGGGACCGCACCTCGATCGACGCCTACGGCAGCCCCCGCTACGCCTACGAGGTCGGGGCCGCCGGGCGGACCCAGTACCAGTACGACGTGATAGTCGCCGTCGCGGACCACTTCGAGGGCCCGTACTCCGAACGCTGGACCGCGGGCGTGGGCGCCGGGCACAACAACTTCTTCAAGGACCGCGACGGGGAACTGTGGGCGACCTTCTTCCGTAACCCGGCCGCCGGGTACTGGGCCGATCCGTCCCGTGTCGAGGACGCCGCGGTGCCCGGCGTCGTCCGCGTGGAATGGACCGGCCCGAAGGGCAACCGCCTGTACGTCAAGCGGTAGGACCCTCACGCCCCCGGCGTCACAGCTCCTTGAGCGTGGGCGCCGGGGCTCCGTCGGACGCGGACACCGTCAGGACGCCACCGTCCGCGTCGCGCGTCACCCGGTACGCGGCGGCCTGCCGGCCGTGATGGTCGGGGACCGTGACGGTCACGTCGTGGGCGCCGGGGGCGACGAGCAGGGTCAGGTCCTCGGTCCAGTCGCCGTCGGGGCGCTGCTCGTCCGCACCGAACGGGAGCACCGCGCCGGGGCGTACGTACAGCGGCAGGCTGTCGAAGCCGTGGGTCTCGCGGCGCCAGGCCGGGCCCTGGACCTGTTCGCCGGTCAGCAGGTGGGTCCAGGTGCCTTCCGGCAGATAGAACTCCACGTCGCCGTCGGCGGAGAAGACCGGCGCGACCAGCACGTCCGGGCCCAGCATGTACTGCCGGTCCAGGGCGCGGGCGGTCGGATCGGCCGGGAACTCCAGGAGCATCGGCCGCATCAGCGGCACACCCGCGGCATGGGCCTCGGCCGCGGCGCCGTACAGGTACGGCATGAGGCGGTGCTTGAGCTTGGTGAACTTCCGGGCCACGTCGACCGCTTCGTCACCGAACTCCCACGGCACCCGGTACGAGCTGGAGCCGTGCAGCCGGCTGTGGGAGGAGAGCAGGCCGAAGGCGAGCCAGCGCTTGAACACCGCCGTGTCGGGGGTGCCTTCGAAACCGCCGATGTCGTGCGACCAGAAACCGAAGCCCGACAGGGAGAGGGAGAGGCCGCCGCGCAGCGACTCGGCCATGGCGCCGAACGAGGAGAAGCAGTCACCGCCCCAGTGCACGGGGAACTGCTGGCCGCCCGCCGTCGCCGACCGGGCGAACAGGACGGCCTCGCCGATCGCGCGCTCCTTCTCCAGGAGTTCGAAGACGACCTGGTTGTAGAGGTGCGTGTAGTAGTTGTGCATGCGCTCCGGCTCCGAGCCGTCGTGCCAGACCACATCGGTGGGGATGCGCTCGCCGAAGTCGGTCTTGAAGCAGTCCACGCCCTGGTCGAGGAGGACCTTCAGCTTGCCCTGGAACCAGGCGCAGGCCTCGGGGTTCGTGAAGTCGACGAGCCCCATGCCGGCCTGCCACAGGTCCCACTGCCAGATGTCACCGCCTGCCGTCCTCACCAGGTAGCCGCTCGCGGCGGCCTCTTCGAAGAGGGCCGATTTCTGGGCGATGTACGGGTTGATCCAGGCGGAGATCCGCAGGCCGCGCTCCTTGAGCCGGGCCAGCATGCCCACCGGGTCCGGGAAGACGTCCGGGTCCCAGGTGAAGTCCGACCACTGGTACTCGCGCATCCAGAAGCAGTCGAAGTGGAAGACGCTCAGCGGGATGTCGCGCTCGGCCATCCCGTCGACGAACGAGGTGACCGTCGCCTCGTCGTACTGCGTGGTGAACGACGTGGTCAGCCACAGGCCGAACGACCAGGCCGGGGGCAGTGCCGGGCGGCCGGTGAGCGCGGTGTAGCGGCGCAGCACGTCCTTCGGGGTCGGACCCGCGACGACGTAGTACTCCAGGCTCTGGTCCTCGACGCTGAACTGCATCTGGCCGACGGACTCGGAGCCGATCTCGTAGCTGACCCGGCCGGGGTGGTTGACGAAGACGCCGTACGCGCCGGCGGGGGAGAGGTGCAGGCTGAACGGGACGTTCTTGTACGCCTGGTCGCTGCTGGTGCCGCCGTCGGCCTGCCACATGTCGACGACCTGGCCGTTCTTGACGAACGGGGTGAAGCGCTCGCCGAGACCGTAGACCTGCTCGCCGACGCCGAGCGTCAGCTGGCCTGCCATGTGGTGGGCGCCGTCGCCGTCGGTGAAGAAGGCGGTGCCCTTGCGGCCAGCGCTGGTCACCTCGCGTCCCTCGCCGTCGCGGAAGGACAGCGTCCAGGGCTCGGCCGTGTCGAGCCGTACCGACAGGGCGCCGCTGGTCAGCTCGACGACGTCGCCGTCGCGCCGGACGCGGGCGGCGGAGGCGTCCGGGGCGGTGAGCGCGAAGTCGGGGCCGGTCCGCCTCTTGCCCGCCAGGTGCGTGGTGCGGACGCCGATGACACCCTCGGCGGGGGAGAAGCAGTCGGTGGTCAGCAAGGGGGAGTTGAGGGTGTCGCCACGGCGCTCGACGCGCTTGACGGCGGCGTACGCGGTGAAGCTGTCGACGCCGGCACGGACATCGCGGACCTCGGTCGCGTACGAGGCCTCGACCCCGTCGCGCATCAGCCAGAATCCGTCGGTGAACTTCATGTTCTTCCCTGGGAGCAGAGGTGATTCGGTCGGTGGGGCGGACAGCCGCTCGGTCACGGGGTGTGAGACCCGGCCCACGAAGGTTCTGCCGACGCCATTTGACCGTACGGAAAACAAAAGAGCAAGAAGCGGACGGGCAGATTCGTCGAAGCGCTTCGATAGGTGTATTGCCTGGTAACGATGGGTGACCCGAGCGTGATCCAGGTCTGGGGGTCTAGCGCTTCGACGCGTCTTGGCGTATTAGTCAAGTAAGAAAACAAACGACCGGTGGACGCCGGGTCGTCGCGTAGCAGCAAAGGGCCGCACCATGTCCGATCGCTTCACTCCCACCCCTGGCGGCGGGATCACCTTCAGCCCGTGGACCGAGCACCGGCTCGGCATCGGCTGACGCCGGCCTCTTCGGCGCGGCAGTCCCCACGGCACGGGTCGGAGCCGTACCGGGGCGCGCGAACACCCCTCGGGACACCGGAGTCCCGCCGGGCCGGCCATCCCTCCCAGGCAAGGGCAACCACCGTGACAGCAGTTCCCCCACCGGACGCGACGCGCATCAGGCGCCGGCGCCCCGGCCGACGGGCCATGCTCCCGCTCACCGTCGTAGGCGCTCTCGTCGCCGGCGCGGCGCTCGCCGGCTGCGGCGCCCAGCGCGACGACGACGTGTACACCGTCCTCAACTCCTCGACCGACGACTCCTACCACGGCTGGGACGCCGCGACGCTCGCCCGGTGCAGCAAGCAGCTGGGCATCGGCATCCAGCAGCAGAGCGTGCCCGCCGCGCAGGTCATGACGAAGTCGCTGCGCATGGCGTCGTCGAAGTCGCTGCCGGACGTCATCCAGTTCGACGCCTCCGAGATGCCGACCTTCGCCGAGCCGGGCGGCCTGGTCGACCTGCGCTCCCTCGGCCTGTCCACCAAGGACATCCCCCAGGGCATCGTCGACTTCGGCTCGTACAAGGGGACGTACTACGGGGCCGCGCGGACGGTGAACACCCTCGCCCTCTTCTACAACAAGGACATCCTCGACAAGGCCGGTCTGCCCGTGCCCACCACCTGGGCCGAGATGCAGGAGACCGCGAAGAAGCTCACCCAGGGCAAGCAGTACGGCATCGCCCTGAGCGCGGGCGGCGCCGAGGACGGCGTCTTCCAGTTCACCCCGTTCATGTGGTCCAACGGCGGCGACGAGAGCGACCTCGCCACACAGAATGTCGCCCAGGCGCTCGACTACTGGAAGAGCCTCCTCAAGGACGGCTCCCTGTCCAAGTCGACCGTCAACTGGACGCAGGCCGACGTGAACGACCAGTTCATGGCGGGCAACGCCGCCATGATGATCAACGGCCCCTGGCAGGTCGAGACCCTCAACACCAAGAAGAACCTGCACTGGGGCATCGCCCAGATCCCGGTCCCGAAGGACGGCGACAAGTCGGTGGGCCCGCTCGGCGGCGCCGTGCTGACCGTGCCGAAGACCGATGACACCGCGCGCCAGAAGACCGCCGCGAAGATCATCGCCTGTATGTCGAGCGAGAAGGAGCAGATCTCCTACGCGCGCAACAGCTGGATGGTGCCGGCCAACGAGAAGGCCGCCGCGCTCTGGCGCAAGGAAGTACCCGAACTCGACGCCCTCGCCGACCAGGTGGCCACCGCCCGCTCCCGTACCGCGAAGGTCGGGGCGCGCTGGTCGTCGGTGTCGCTGGCCCTGCAGAGCGCCTTCCAGTCGGCGCTGACCGGGCAGTCCAGCGAGGCCGCGCTGAAGAAGGCGCAGACCCGCGCCACGAGCGGGAACTGAGGGGACTCAAACGATCATGTCGACCACCACCACGGCCCCTGTCGCCGGCCCGGTCCCGGCCGCGCCCGCGAAGCCGCACGGCGCGCGCCGCCGCCGCAAGCTCTCCCAGTGGGGCTTCGTCGTCCCCGCTGTCGTCTTCATGCTGCTGTTCTTCGGCTACCCGCTCGTCCGCAACGTCGTGATGAGCTTCCAGGACTACTCGCCGTCCACGTTCTTCGACGGCAAGTCGCCCTTCAACGGCACCGACAACTGGAGCAAGGTCTTCCACGACGACCTCTTCGGCAAGGCGCTGTGGCACACCATCGTCTTCACGATCGGGTCCCTGATCGGCCAGTTCGGCATCGGACTCGCGCTCGCCGTCTTCTTCACCAAGAAGTTCCCGCTGAACGGCGTCCTGCGCTCACTGATCCTGCTGCCCTGGCTGGTGCCGATGGTCGTCTCCGGCATCGTCTGGCGCCGCATCCTCGACCAGGACACCGGAGTCCTCAACTCCTTCTTCGACACCCTCGGCCTCGGCGGTCACACGCCATGGCTGACCAGCCCCGGCATGGCCCTGTTCTCCGTGATCATGGTGAACATCTGGATCGGCATCCCGTTCAACATGGTGATCCTCTACGGCGGACTGCAGGAGGTCCCCAAGGAGTTGTACGAGGCCGCCTCCCTGGACGGCGCCTCCGCCTGGCGCACCTTCCGCTCCATCACGCTGCCCCTGCTCAAGCCGGTGATCACGGTCGTCCTCGTGCTCGGCTTCATGTCGACGGTGAAGATCCTCGACCTGATCCTGGCCCTGACCGACGGCGGCCCCGCCGACTCCACCCAGACGCTTGGCACCCTCACCTACCAGAACTCCTTCGTGCAGCTCGACTTCGGCGCGGGCGCCGTCGTCGGCAACATCCTGATCCTGATCTCCGCCGTGTTCGCGGTGTTCTACCTGCGGGCCAACCGCTCCGAGGGGAAGTGACCGGCATGGCAACCGTCTCCGAGACCACCAGCGAGACCACCAGGCCGAAGCGCCGCTGGGGCGCCACCGTCGCCGGCGTCGTCATCCTGTGCGTGATGCTGTTCCCGCTGTACTGGATGATCAACACCGCGCTGCAGCCCGAGTCCGGGCTGCTCGAAGTCTCGCCCGTACCGCACTCCCTGGACCTGTCCGGCTTCACCTCCGCCATCAGCGAGCAGGGCGGACACCTGCTGACCTCGCTCGCCGTCGCCCTCGGCGCCGTCGTCATCTGCCTCGCGATCGCCGCGCCCGCCGCGTACGGACTCGCCCAGTTCCGGCTGCGCGCCACCCGCACCATCGTCTTCGGCACCCTCATCACCCAGATGGTCCCCGGCATCGTCATCGCCAACGCCCTCTACAGCGCGTACGTCGATCTCGGCCTGGTCAACTCCTACTTCGGCCTGATGCTCGCCGACGCCTCGCTCGGCATCCCCTTCGCCATCGTCCTGATGCGCTCGTTCATGGTGGCCATCCCCAAGGAGGTCATCGAGGCGGCCGAGGTCGACGGCGCGGGCAAGCTGCGCACGTTCGTCCGGGTCGTGCTGCCGATGAGCCGCAACTCCCTCATCACGGCGGGCCTGTTCTCCTTCCTGTACGCGTGGAGCGACTTCATGTTCGCGCTCACGCTCAACACCACCGACGACGTCAAGCCGGTCACCCTCGGCATCTACCAGTACATCGGCGCCCACGTCGGCGACTGGGGCTCGGTCATGGCCGCGTCCGTCCTGTCCGCGATCCCGGCGGCCGTGCTGCTCGTCCTCGCCCAGAAGTACATCGCCGCCGGCATCACCGGCGGATCCGTCAAGTAAGGCCTGTTTCATGAGCGACCTGCCCGTTTTCCCTGAAGGCTTCGTGTTCGGCGCGGCCACCGCCTCGTACCAGATCGAGGGCGCCGCCACCGAGGACGGCCGCGGCCCCTCCATCTGGGACACCTACAGCCACACACCCGGCCGCACGGACGGCGGCGACACCGGCGACGTGGCCTGCGACCACTACCACCGCTACCCCGAGGACGTGGCGCTCCTGCGCGACCTCGGCGTGGACTCGTACCGCTTCTCCATCGCCTGGTCGCGGATCCAGCCGACGGGGAAGGGGCCCGCGAACCAGAAGGGCCTCGACTTCTACTCGCGCCTGGTGGACGAGCTGCTGGAGGCGGGCATCGAACCCGCCGCCACCCTCTACCACTGGGACCTGCCGCAGGCCCTGGAAACTCCATCCAATAGCGGCTCCGCCGCGGGGGGCGGCTGGCGGGTGCGCGAGACCGCCGAGCGGTTCGGCGAGTACGCGGGAATCGTCGCCGAGCACCTCGCCGACCGTGTGCCGCGCTGGATCACCCTCAACGAGCCGTGGTGCAGCGCCTTCCTCGGCTACTCCGTGGGCCGCCACGCACCCGGCGCGCAGGAGGGCAGGGGCGCCCTCGCCGCCGCACACCACCTGCTCGTCGGCCACGGCCTGGCGATGAAGGAGCTGCGGGCGGCCGGGGTGCGCGAGGCGGGCATCACCCTCAACCTCGACCGCAACGTCCCCGCCACCGACTCGGCCGCCGACCGTGCCGCCGTACTGCGCGCCGACACCCAGCACAACCTCGTATGGACCGAGCCGATCCTCGCGGGCCGCTACCCGGCCTCGGACGAGGAGACGTGGGGCGAGCTGATCACGGGCCAGGACTTCCGGCGCGAGGGCGACCTGGAACTCATCGGGCAGCCCCTGGACTTCCTGGGCATCAACTACTACCGGCCGATCGTCGTCGCCGACGCCCCGTACCGCGAGGCGGACCCGGCGCGCCGGGTCGCCACCGACAACCGGTACGCCGAGGGCAGCTACCCGGACGTGCGGCGCACCGCCATGGGCTGGCCGGTCGTCCCGGAGTCCTTCACGGACCTGCTGACCGACCTGAAGGCCACCTACGGCGACGCGCTGCCGCCCGTCCACATCACCGAGAACGGCTCCGCCGAGCACGACGAGGTCGCCGAGGACGGCGCCGTGCACGACGCCGACCGCGTCACCTACTTGCACGGTCACCTCACGGCGTTGCGCGCGGCCATGGACAAGGGTGTCGACGTACGCGGCTACTACGTGTGGTCGCTCCTGGACAACTTCGAATGGGCCCTGGGTTATGCGAAGCGGTTCGGCATCGTCCGCGTCGACTACGACACCCAGCAGCGCACACCCAAGGACAGCTACCGCTGGTACCAGGGGCTGATCGCGGCGCACCGCGGCTGACTGATTGTCATGGGCCTCGTGGCCCCGGAGCGCGGGACAGGCTCTCAGCCCGTCACGCGCTCCGCGTACGCCGCCGGGTCCGCGAGCACCTCACGGACTCCGCGGGCGGCCGCGCCGCGCGCCGCGTCACCCGACGAGGACGACGCGCGCAGCCGGCCGTTGCCGGGTGTCCACAGGCCCGACACCACGCGCGCCGTCAGCTCCTGGTCGGCGGCGGGGGCCAGCCACGGCATGAACCCGCGGAAGACGCCGCCGAGCATCACCGCGTCCGGATCGATCAGGTTCACGGCGCCCGACAGCACCCGGCCCAGGCGCCGGCCCGCGTCCTCCAGCGCGCCCAGAGCCGCCCGGTCGCCCGCGCCGGCCCGGCTCTCCAGCTCCGCGACACCGGCAGCGCCCGCCGTCTCGTCGAGCCCCGCCGTCCGCAGCAGCGCCGCCTGACCTGCGTACTGCTCGAGACAGCCCCGCGCACCGCAGCGGCACTCGGGCCCGTCCGGTTCCACCACCACATGGCCGATCTCGCCGGCGAATCCGTGGGCGCCCCGCAGCAGTTGACCGTTGAGGACCAGCGCGCCGCCGATCCCGATCTCACCGGTCAGATAGATGAAGCTGCTCACCCGGGGCTCACCGTCGCCGCCCGCGCAGCCGCCGAACCAGAGCTCGGCCATGGCCGCCAGATTCGCCTCGTTGTCCGCGCTGACCGGCAGGGCGCGGTGGGTGGGCCGCAGCGCGGTCAGCGCCTGCGCGAACAGTCCCTCGACGGCCACCCGGTTCCAGCCGAGGTTCGGCGCCTGTCGCACCGCGCCGCCGGACACCAGGCCGGGCAGCGCCAACTCGGCCGCCACCGGGCGCAGTTCCTGCTCGGCGGCCGACTCGATGGCGCGGGCCGCGATCCGCGCCGCCTGCGAGAGCACGGCGGCGGGCGCGGCGCCCCGGTTGTCGCGCCGCTCCACGAGCCGGACGCGATCGGTCCCCGCAAGGTCGACCACGCATACGGTGATGTAGTCGATGTTGATCTCCACGCCGAGCCCGGCGGGTCCGGTCCGCGCCACTTTCAGCACCGTGCCGGGGCGCCCCGCCTGCCCGCTGAACGTCTTGCCCCACTCGGTCAGGAAGCCGTCGGTCAGGAGCTGGTCCACGAGCGAGGAGACCGCGGCCCGGGTCAGCCCGACCCGGGAGGCGACACCCGCACGGGTCGCCTCGCCCTCGTCGTGGACGGTGGTCAGTACGAGGCTGAGGTTGTGCCGGCGCACGGTCGCCTTGTCCGCCTTGTGCGGGGTCGCGGACGGATTGTTGCTGTTCATCGTGGTGACGAGCCTATGGGACACCTCCCAGGACCATGATCCGGGAGCGTCGCGCACATCGGCACGGGCCGCTGTCGGCGCCCCGGAAAGGATGCAGGTGCGGCCTTCTGCCGCCAGAGTAGGTGGCATGTTCCGCATCGGGGCGGCCGACGAGGGCGAGGAGCTTCTCTCCAGGCTCGGGGCGCTGACCGCACGGGCACGGGAACTGGCGCGGCGGCAGCGTTCCCGGGTCGAGCTGGCGGTCGCTCTGCAGCGCGGCATGCTGCCCCAGACCCTGCCCCAGCCGCCGGGCGTCCGGCTGGCCGTGCGGTACTCACCGGCCAACCACGGGCTCAACGTCGGCGGGGACTGGTACGACGCCTTCAGCATGCCCGACGGCCGGGTCGGCCTGTCCATCGGAGACGTGCAGGGGCACAACATCAAGGCCGCCGCGTTCATGGGGCAGGTCCGCGTGGCGCTGCGGGCGCTGGCCTCCGTCACCGGAGATCCGGGAGAACTGCTCGCACGGACCAACGATCTCTTCGTCTCCCTCGACGCGGACCTCTTCGCGACCTGCACCTTCCTGCGGCTCGATCCGGCCAGCGGCGTCCTGGAGTGTGCGCGGGCCGGCCACATCCCCCACATCTGGGCCACGGCCGACGGGAAGTCCGGGATCGACAACGGGGACGGCGGCCCTCCGCTCGGTGTGCTCCAGGGCGCCGAGTACCCCGTCGCCTGCTATCGGCTCACCGCGGGCGGAGTCTTCGTGCTGCTGACCGACGGAGTGGTGGAGGGGCCGTCGCTGAGCCTCGACGACGGACTGGGACAGGTGAAACGGCTCGCCGAGGTCACCGCAGCCGCAGGCCTCGGCATCAACGCCCTCGCCAACGGCGTGATGAAGCTGGCGGACACGGTGGGGCATGAAGACGACGCCGCGGTCCTGGTCGTCGGCCACGACGGCGGCATGCAATAGCCGCCTCTGTCTACACGGACTACACGGACTACACGGACAGGGGCGCTTCGATGGCCGAGTGGCCCCGGCCGGTGTGTGATGGCTGCTGTGTTGGTGACTCGGCCGATCCGGCTGTCCGTGGAGCCGGTCCTCAAGGCACTGGCCGTGGCCGCCTGCTACTACGTGGCCGGGCGCCTCGGCCTGCTGGGCCGGCTCGTCGTGGAGGGCGTGGTGGTGACCCCCATCTGGCCGCCCACCGGCGTCGCCGTCGCCGCCCTGCTGGTGTACGGCGTACGGGCGTGGCCGGGGATCGCGCTGGGCTCGTTCCTCGTCATCATGTCCCTGACCACTCCCCGGGCCACCACCCTGCTCACCGTGCTGGGCAACACCGCCGGACCGCTCTGCGCCATGCTGCTGCTGCGCAGGGTCCGTTTCCGGCTCGACATCTCGCGGCTGCGGGACGGGCTCGCGCTGGTCCTCGCCGGGCTCGGCGCCATGCTCGTCAGCGCGACCGCGGGCGTGGGACTGCAGGTGCTCACCGGCGCACTGGAGACGGGGGAGTTCTGGTCCGTGTGGCTCGCCTGGTGGGTGGGCGACACGATGGGCGTCCTGCTGATCACTCCGCTACTGCTGGTGCTCGTGGGGGCCGCGGGACGAATGCGCCGGGGCGGCTGGACGGAACTGGTGTGCCTGGTCCTGGCCGCCGCGATCCTGGTTCCCGTGGCGGCGCTCAGCCGGATGAGCCTGCTGTACCTCGTGTTCCCCCTGCTGATCTGGGCGGCCCTGCGTTTCCAGTTGGCCGGCAGCATGTTGTGCGCGCTGTTCGCGTCCGTGCTGACCACGTTCGAGGCGAACGCCCGGGAAGGAGCGTTCGAGCAGCTGTCCGCCGTCGAGATCATGATCAAGCTTCAGGCGTTCAACGGCGCCGTGGCGCTGACCGCCGTGCTGTTGTCGGCGATGGTCACCGAACAGCGCGCGACCCGACGCTCGGTGGAGAACGCCTGCGACGAACTCGCGGAGGTGCTCGAACACCTCGCCGCAGGCGGGGCCCCGCCGGAGCCGTCCACCAGCCACGCGATCGGCACCGACGCCGACGACGCGCCACGCAGGCGGCGGGGCTCACTCGGCAGCCGGCACGGGCCGTCCGGGCCGGCGTAGGAGCGGCCCGGGATCACGCGACCTTCGGGCCGCAGCGCATGCCGATGTAGACGCAGCCGGTGCCGTCGGGCAGCGTGGAGAAGACCACGGGCATGTAGTCCTGACTGAAGGCCGCGCCCACGCCCGTACCGGCGAAGACCGTCTCCGTCACCGGCAGCAGGTCGATCCGCAGCGGTTCGGAGAAGTCCTTCATGCCGTCGACGAACTCGTACAGCGCCTGGCCCGCGCCGTCCCGCTCGGTCACGGTGATGACGACACCTTCGCGCCGGTACGTGCCGACCAGCGGCGCGAAATCGACCACGGGCGGCTGCGCGGGCGGGGCGAAGGGCTCCGGCATGGTCACCCCGGCGAGTTCGGCGAGGAGCTCACGGTAGAGCGCCGCGTACACCTCCCGGGCGCCGCCGCCGTTGGTGAGGAGCGCGACCGCGACGCCGGCCGACGGCACCACGCGCAGGTAGCCGTACTGCCCGATGGAGGCGCCGTCGTGGCCGTAGCCCGGGACGCCGTTCCAGTCGTACAGGGTCCAGCCCAGGCCCCAGCCGTCCGAGCTGACCGTCCACTTGTCGGGGCAGTCCACCACCCGGCGCTGCATCAGCGCGACCGTCTCCTCGGACAGCACACGTGTGCCGTCCTCGGCGATGCCGCCGGACAGGTGCATCCGCGCGAGCCGGGCAAGGTCTCCGGCGGAGGCGATGACCCTGCCGTAGGGGCCCGCCGAGCGCGGCATCATGTCCCACTCCGGCGCGGGGTCCGGCGCCCGGCCCGGCTCGCCGAGGTGCCCCATCGCGGCGCGGAACCGCAGCGCCTCCTCGGGCAGGGTCATGGTGTGCGTCAGGCCGAGCGGGGTCAGCAGCAGATCCTTCAGCGCCTGGTCCCACACCTTGCCGGTCACCACTTCGATGATCCGGCCGAGCACGTTGTAGCCGACGCTGCTGTACGAGATGCCGGTGCCGGGCGGGCAGTCGAGCGCGACCCCCTTGGCCGCCTCGACATACTTGGCGAGGCAGTCGTCACCACGCCCGCTGTCATGGTTGAAGTCGCAGGTGAGACCGCTGGTGTGGCTGAGCAGCCGACGTGTGGTGATCGCGTGGGTCGCCTCGGGGTCGGCGACCGAGAACTCCGGCAGTACGTCCACGACCGGCGCGTCGAGGTCCAGTGCGCCCGACTCGGCGAGCCGCAAAATCAGAGTGGCCGTGTAGATCTTGGCTATCGAGCCCATCTGGAACACGGAGTCGGTCGTCACCGCCACGCCCGTTCCCCGGTGCAGTACGCCGCTGGCCAGCTCGTGGACGGTGCCGTCGACGAGGAGCGCGAGGGACGCGCCCGGGACGTGGTGCTTGGCGCGCAGGGCGTCGAGGCGGGTTTGCCAGTGGGCGAGGTCCAGCTTCCGCCCCGCGGAGTCGCGGGCTCCCCAGCTGTCCCTTGCGTCCCAGTTGCCCTGCTCGTCCCAGCTCACGTTCGTCGACATGGCTGTCTCCCCCTCGGATGTTTACGGCTCGGGTGCGCGTACTGCTTGCTTGCGCACGGCGTTCTCACGTTGCGCACACCGTACGCAACTCGGAACGCTGTACGCAAGCTGCGTACAGCGTGCGCTAGGCTGAGCGGGAATCGCGGGAATCGCGGGAGACCGCGAGAAGCCGCGGGCGTCCGTGGTACGCGCGGAGAGAAGGGGCCGTATGCCAGCCGACGAGAAGCCGACCGCATCGGTGTGGACCCGGCCGAGCCGTCCGCAGCGGGAGCAGTTGACGCGCGAGCAGATCGTGACCGCGGCGATCGACCTGCTGGACAAGGAGGGCACCGAGGCGCTCAGCATGCGCAAGCTCGGCAGCCGCCTGGACGCCGGTGCCACCTCTCTCTACCGGCACGTGGCCAACAGGGACGAGCTGATCCAACTGGTCGTGGACGACGTCTACGGCGAGATCGAGCTGCCGGCGACCGCCGGGCGGCCTGGCTGGCGTGCGGCCGTCACCGGCATCGCCGCCGATCTGCGGGCGATGACCTTGCGCCACCCCTGGATCGCGCCGGAGCTCGGGCAGGTCGGCCTTGTCCACATCGGCCCGAACGCGATGCGGATGACCTCGGGGCTGTTCGCCCAGTTCGACGCGGCGGGCTTTCCCCCGGGTGAGAGGGAGCGGGCGGCGGGGACGGTCACGGCGTACGTCATCGGGATCGCGACGTCCGAGGCCGCCTACCTCTCCCTGATCGCCCGCAGTGGAAAGACCGAGCGGGAGTGGGTGGCGAGTCTGCGGCCCGCGTTCGACGAGGCGTCGCAGCACGATCCGCGGCTGCGGGAAGCGGACTCGGCGCAGCCGGATGTGCACCCGCGGGAGACCCGGGACGCCGACTTCTCGTACGGGCTGGAGCGGGTGCTCGACGGCCTGTCGGCCCGGCTCGATCACTGAGCCGAGGCGACACGCCGGGGTGGCCCGTCGGTAGGCGGGTCGGCCGCGTGTTCACCCGTTCACCCGTCCGCTTGGCCGCACGCTCACCGGTTCACCCGCTCAGCCGGTCAGGCCGAGGGCGGAGTCGGGGCGGCAGTGCGGGCAGGCCGGTACGGGGCCGTGGTGCAGCGCGTCGCGGGCCTGGTCGGCGGTGAGGGGGCGGGAGCGTTTGCCGGCCATGTGGCAGCTGCCCGCGTGGACGTAGACGGCGGCGCGTCCGGTGAGGCCGACTTCCAGGAGCCAGTCCGGTGGTTCGGGCCGGGCTGCCTCGCCGCGCGCGTGTTCGGTGCGGCGGCGCTTCTCGTCCTCGATCCAGCGTCGGGTACGGGCGAGGTCCCGCTCCTGCACGCGCTCCAGGAACTGCAGCTGGGCCAGCCGGTCGGCCGGAATCGGGTCGGCGCTCACGGTTCTCAGGCCGCCTTGTGCAGCAGGGCCGCCGGGCCGACGCTGCCGTGGCCGAAGCGCTGGTTGGCGCGGTCGACGGCCTGTTCGGCGCGCAGCCGCATCTCACGGCTGTGGTCGAAGGTGATCTGCTCCGCGGACGCGCCGGCGGCCACCAGGTCCTCGGCGCGGACGAGCAGGCCCGCGAGGCGTCCGCGCTGGAGTCCCGCGCGGTCCATGAGCCGGTAGGCGGCGGCGCGCAGGTCCTCGTCGTGGGCGGAGGACTCGGGCAGGCGCAGCGTCTTGGTCCAGCGGGCGCCGGCGGCGAAGTCGAGTTGGAGGGTCAGGCCGCGGGCGACCTGCTCGCGGGAGCGCAGGGTGGCGGCCAGCCGGACGACGAGGTCCAGGAGCCGGGCCCGTACGGTCGCGCCGTCCATCTCCTGGCGTTCGAAGCGGTGCCGCACGGCTGCCGACATGGGCAGGGACCTGGGTGTCACCGGGCGTGGATCGATGCCGCGGGCCCGGTCGGCCGCCATGCGTCCGGCGCGGCCGCCGAGCACCCGCTGGATCGTGGCCGGCGGCAGGGCGGCCAGCATGCCGACGCTGTGGATGCCGTAGTCGGTGAGCGCGTTCGCCTGTACCGGTCCGATCCCGTGCAGGGCGTCGACGGGCAGCGGCGCGAGAAAGTCACCGACCTGGTCCGGTTCGACCGTGATGAGCCCGCCGTGCTCCGGGGTCCGCGCCGAGGCGGTGGCGGCGAGCGCCCAGGTCGGCGCGAGCCCGATCCGCAGATCGACGGAGAGCCGGGCCAGCGACCGGACCCGGGCCCGCTCGCACAGCCGCGCGGCCGGAACGCCGAAGTAGCGCAGCGCACCCCGCAGCTCCACCACGGCGGCGCCGGGCGGCAGGGCCTGCACCACGGGCGAGATCTCCGCGAGCACCTCCAGCACCTCGCGGTAAGCGGGCTCGGCCAGACCTGCCGGAACCCGCACGTGCATCACCGACGCCACACCATCAGTCCTGGCCATCACGGCACCTCCCACCCCCACAATATCGAACTAGAATTCGAACACGCGAGTGTCGGCCGCTCGCGCGGGGTGAGGCGGATCGGGGAGCGCGACGCTCCACAGGCGTGCCGCACCGCTAGAGGTCGCCGAGTCGATTCCTGTCGGGTGTTGTGCGGGGCGTCGCGGCGGAGGGAGCGGTCATGTCGAGGAGGAGCAGGGCGTCGTGGTCGGGGGTGCCGGGTTCCGCGGTGTAGACGCCGATGCGCTGGCCCGGGGTGCCTTCGACGTGCAGGGACTGCGAGGTGAGGGTGATGGTTCCGACCTGCGGGTGCTGGAACGTCTTGTGGGCGGGTTTGCGTCCGGTCACCTCGTAGCGCTCCCACAGGCCCGCGAAGTCCGGGCTCTTCAGCAGCAGTTCGCCGACGAGATGGGTGAGGTCGGGTGCGTCCGGAGCGGTGCCGGCGATGGCGCGCAGACGGGCGACGCATGCCGTGATCTGCCGGTCCCAGTCGGGGAAGAGGCCCCGGGCCGCTGGGTGCAGGAAGAGGTAGCGGGCCAGATTGCGGTGCTTGACCGGCCAGTCCTCAAGACCCACGTAAAGGGCCTGCCCGCCGGGGTTCCAGGCCAGCATGTCCATGCTGCGGCTGATGACGTACGCGGGGTTCGGGCGCAGTGCTTCGAGAAGCAGCTTGAGGTGGGGGCGCACGGTGCGGGTGGGCGCGGGCGGCGGCTCGGAGACGTAGCGGGCGGCGCGGGCGGCGAGTTCGCGCAGGTGCTGGTGTTCCTGGTCGTCCATGTGCAGGGCGCGGGCGAGTGAGTCGAGGACGGCGGGGCTGGGGCGGGTCTCCTTGCCGCGTTCCAGGCGCACGTAGTAGTCGATGCTGATGCCGGCGAGGGTGGCCAGCTCCTCGCGGCGCAGGCCGGGGGTGCGGCGGATGCCGGCGCCGACGGTGAGGCCGACGTGTCCGGGGCTGGTCTGGGTGCGGCGGGCACGCAGGTAGCGGCCCAGCTCGGCTCCCTCGCTGTGCGCGCTCGTCGATGGCATGACTCCAGTCTCACCCGCCGAGCGCCTGCCGCGCAGAGCCGAAGGGGGCCCTGTCCTTACCCCTGAAGGACCCGCCCTGCCGCATGGGCGGATTCCGGGCGAAGGTGAAGGAGCAAGACACCGGCACCCCGGTCTCTCTTCCGTCGCCCCAGGCCGGCCGGCCGGACCGGGTGAGAGTGAGGGGGCCGGGTACACCACGGATCGAAAGAGGCGAGATGCGGTACATCAACCTGCGTGACCTGGAGGTTTCCCGGATCGGGCTGGGCGCGATGGGTATGTCCCACGGCTACACCGGCTCGGGCACCGATGACGCGGAGTCGGTCCGGACCGTGCACCGGGCGCTGGAGCTGGGCGTCACGCTCATCGACACGGCCGAGATCTACGGCCCCTACATCAACGAGGAACTCCTCGGCCGGGCGCTGAAGGGCCGCCGGGACAGGGTGGTGCTGGCCACCAAGTTCGGCTTGGTCTCGCACGGCGGCGACGGCGCGTGGAACCCGGACTCCGGCCCGGCCAACATCCGCACCGCGGTCGAGGGATCCTTGAGGCGGCTGGGTACCGACCACATCGACCTCTACTACCAGCACCGCGTCGACCCGAACACGCCGATCGAGGAGACCGCCGGCGCCGTCGCCGAACTGATCACGGAGGGCAAGGTCCGCGCTTTCGGCCTCTCGGAAGCCGGCCCGGATACGATCCGCCGCGCCCACGCCGTCCAGCCCGTCACCGCCGTCCAGTCCGAATACTCCCTTTTCACTCGTGGCGTCGAGGAGCGCGTGCTGCCCGTCCTGCGGGAGCTGAACATCGGTCTGGTGCCGTTCTCCCCGTTGGGCCGCGGCTTCCTGACCGGCACCGTCCGCTCCACCGACCAGTTCGACGAGCACGACTTCCGGCGCGGCAACCCCCGCTTCACGGGTGAGAACTTCCGGCGCAACCTTGCGCTGGCCGACGAGGTCAAGGCCCTCGCCGACGAGGCCGGTGCCACGACCGGTCAGGTGGCGCTGGCCTGGCTGCTCGCCCAGGGCGACGACATCGCCCCGATCCCCGGCACCAAGCGCGTGTCCCGCGTCGAGGAGAACACCGCCGCCGACGCCGTCACGCTCACCGACGAGCAGCTTCACCGGCTCAGCAGTCTGCCGCCCGCCGCCGGTGACACCCACACCGCGGCCCAGGCACGGATGCTCGAACGCTGATCACCCATCACCCGTCACCCGTCACCCGTCACCCGTCACCCGTCACCCACGCCACCCCCCGCACGACCCCCTCTGGAGTACAGCTCTCATGCGTGCAGCAGTGATGTACAAGGCCGGCGACGTCCGCGTCGAGGACCGGCCCGACCCGACCATCGTCGATTCGACCGACGCGGTGGTGCGCACGCTCGCCGCCTGCGTATGCGGCAGCGACCTGTGGCCGTATCGGTCGATGCCCGCCACCGGCGCCGGCCGCCCCATGGGCCACGAGTTCCTCGGCGTCGTCGAGGAGACCGGTGCGGACGTCGCCGGCCTGGCCCCCGGTGACCTGGTCGTGGCTCCGTTCACGTACAGCGACAACACCTGTGATTACTGTGCTGAGGGCCTGCACATCTCGTGCCGCAACGGCGGACGGTACGGCTTCGACGGTGTGGACGGCGGGCAGGGTGAGGTCGTCCGCGTCCCGTACGCCGCCGGCACCCTGGTGAAGCTGCCGGTGGCGGCCGACTCCGCGCTCCTGCCGTCCCTGCTGGCCCTGTCGGACGTGATGACCACCGGTCACCACGGCGCCGTCACCGCCGGCGTCATCCGCGGCGACGCGGTGCTCGTGGTCGGGGACGGCGCGGTCGGCCTGTGCGCGGTGATCGCCGCCAAGCGATGCGGTGCCGAGCGGATCGTGCTCGCCGGCCGCCATCGAGCCCGCACCGATCTGGGCCGGGAGTTCGGCGCCACCGACGTGGTCGCCGAGCGCGGCGAGGAGGGCGTCGCCCGAATCCGCGAGCTGACCGGCGGCGTGGACAAGGTGATCGAGGCCGTCGGCACCCGCCAGGCACTGGACACCGCGCTCGGCGCGGTCCTGGACGGCGGCACCATCAGCCGCCTGGGCGTTCCCCAGTACGAGCAGGGGCCGATCGGTCCGGCGGTCTTCATGCGGAACGTCACGCTGACCGGCGGCGCGAGCCCCGCGCGTGCCTACATCGAGCAGCTGCTGCCCGACGTCCTGGACGGCACCATCGTCCCCGGCCGCGTCTTCGACCGGGCCTTCTCCCTGGATCAGACCCCGGATGCCTACCGGGCCATGGCCGGCCGCCAGGTCCTCAAGGCCCTCATCCGCCCTTGAACCCCAACTCGCCCACAGGGCGTGCCGCGCCGGCTGACCCGGCGCGGTGTCATCGCCATGTCGTCACCCGGCTCGCGGGGCGCCGCGAGGAGCGCCGGATTCAGTCGCGCGTCGCGTAAGCGGCGATGAACATGTCCAGGAGCCCGTCGATGGCGGCCTCGTCGATGGGGCGGTTCGACAGCAGGTTCCGGTAGTAGAGGGCGCCGCACAGCACTTCGGCGGCGAAGGTGAGGTCGGCGTCCGGGTTCAGTTCGCCCGTGTGCTGCGCGAGGGTGATGCGGTGCAGCGTGCTGTTCTCGACGGCGGCCAGGAACCGTTCGTGGATGGTCTCCCGTAGTTCGGGATCGGCCTGGGCCTCGGCGATCACGGCTCGGTACACGGGGCCGATCGGTGGGGTGCTCAGCACGCCGGACGAGCGGATGAACTGTTCGCGCAGGTCCCGGCGGACGTCCCCGGTGTCGCGGTAGTCCAGGTCGTTGGCCCAGACGTGGCTGAGCGCGTCGAGGAGGAGGGCGGGCAGGGACGGCCAGCGACGGTAGATCGTGTGCTTGCCGACGCCGGCTCGCTGGGCGACGGCCTTGATGTTCAGGCCCGCGTAGCCGACCTCGACCGCCAGGTCGAGGGTGACCTGCAGGATCTCCTCGGTGCGGACGGCACCCCGGCGTCGCGGAGCGTGGGCGGACTCGGTCATGCGGGCCAGTGTATCGGCACTCCGTGTGCCGTTGACAGTCTCCGCTCGCGATGGCACGCTCTCAGCCTGAACGGCACACGGGGTGCCGATACGCCGTTGCGGTGGCGTTGGCGCGTTCCGGGCCGACGTCCGCCTGTTCGGCGTCGGAACCAGCCCCGGCCCGCAGAGCACCGAGCCCAGAGCCCAGAGCCACGAGGAGAACCCTTTGCAGATCACCGCGTCCACCGTCTCGCTCACCGTCGACGACATCGCCGCGTCCCACCGCTTCTTCACCACCCACCTCGGCTACGTCGAGCAGGCTGCCGCCGAGGGGTTCGCCTCGCTCTCCCGCGACGACGCCGCGGTGGACATCGTCCTGCTCGCCCGCGGCAACGAGGTGCTCCCCGCCGGCCAGCGTGACCAGCACGCTTCCGGCCTGATCCTCGCCTTCACGAGCACCGGCATCGAGGCCGAGGAGCAGCGGCTGCGCACCGAGGGCGTCGAGATCACCATGCCGCTGCGCGACGAGCCCTGGGGCGAACGCCTCTTCCAGGTCACCGACCCCAACGGCGTGATCGTCCAGTTCGTCGAGTGGGTCACCCCGTCCGCCCCCGAACACACCTGACAGCCCCGCGACCCGGTTAAGGACCTCAGCCTTGTCACCTGATCCGACCACCCTCCACCCCCTGCCCGCCCACGAGCGCGTGGTGTTCCTCGGACCGCTGGTCACCTCTCCGAACATCACCGTGGGGGAGTACACGTACTACGACGATCCGGACGGCGCCACGGACTTCGAGCACCGCAACGTCCTCTACGCCTACGGGCCCGAGCGCCTGACCATCGGCAGGTACTGCGCGATCGCCGCGGGCACCAGGTTCCTGATGGCCGGTGCCGAGCATCCGGCGATGGGGGTGTCCACGTATCCGTTCACCATGTTCGGCGGCCGGTGGGCCGAACAGACGCTGGACATCGTCACCGCCATGCCCAGCCCCGGCGACACGGTCGTCGGCAATGACGTCTGGTTCGGCTACGGATCGACCGTCATGCCCGGCGTACGGATCGGCGACGGCGCCATCATCGCGGCCGGCGCGATCGTCACCGCCGATGTCCCGCCCTACACGATCGTCGGCGGCAACCCGGCGAGGCCGATCCGGCAGCGCTTCGACGACGCCGACATCGAGCGGCTGCTGCGCGCCGCCTGGTGGGACTGGCCCGCGGACCTGGTCACCGAACACGCCCGCACCGTCATGGCCGGAACACCGGCCGACATCGAACGCATCGCCGCCGGCATCCGCTGACCCCGCATCCGAACAGTCCCGGTCTCCCGCGCGGAGACCGGAAAGGAGTACTCGTGAAGTTCGCACTAATGATTTTCGAGACGAAGGAGTCGCGCCGCAGGATCCAGGCCGACCGGGACGCCTACCGCACGGCGTACGAGACCTGGATCGGGCAGATCGCGGCGACCGGAAAGCTGGTCGGCGGCGAAGCCTTCGACACCGAGCACACCGGCCCGGTCACCGTACGCAAGACATCCGACGGTGCGACCCAGGTGACCGAGGCAGCCGCGTACCGGGGCGAGGAGACCCTCGGCGGCTGGTTCGTCCTCGAGGTCGCCGACCGCGAGGAAGCCGTCGAACTGGCCAGAGGCCTGCCCACCCCCGAGACGATCGAGATCCGCCCGATCCTGGAATCCGCCTGACACGGGTGCGTAGGGTCCGACGGCTCGGGTGGTCCGGACGGCTCCGGGTCGTTCTCGGAAGCGCCCGGGCCCGCCCGGGCCCCGGCCGGACAGGCCGACTCGCCTCCTCTCTGACAAGCTCTTTTCGACCTTGTTCGTAAGACGTCCACCGGAATGCGTAGGACGTCCGCCGGAGAAACCGAGGAGCACGTATGTCCAAGCCGCCGCTGCCGCCCGAGGCCGTCGAGATGCTGCGCCGCCCCAATCCCGCCGTCATGGCCACGCTGCGCTCCGACGGCACACCTGTGTCCACCCCCACCTGGTACGTGTGGGAGGACGACCACGTGCTGATCAGCCTGGACGAGGGCCGGGTCCGCCTGAAGCACCTGCGGCGGGACCCGCGGGTGACCCTGACGGTCCTCGACGAGACCAACTGGTACGACCACGTCACCCTCATCGGCCGGGTCGTCGAGATGTACGAGGACAAGGGCCTGGCCGATATCGACCGGATCTCCACGCACTACACCGGCGAGGCCTACCCGGACCAGGTGCGGACCCGGTACAGCGCCGTGATCGAGATCGACCGCTGGCACGGCTGGGGCACGCACCGGGACAGCGACCAGGCCTCGACCTGAGAGCTCCGGCGCAGGCTCACGCCCTCACTGCCGGCCCGCGAAGCGCGGGCGTTCCGGTGCGCCGAAGAAGACCGGCGCGGCGGAGCGATTCGAGCCGGGCGCCTTTGGTGCCGGACCATTCGTCAGTTGACCGGGCAATAGTGCTGCGGCGACTCGATTGCGGCACCGGTGTCTGTGTCTGTGTCTGGACGGACCGTACAACTGAGCGTGCGCACAACTGCACATGCGTACAACTGCGCGTGGCCGTGCGTGGATTGGCGCGCGCGGGGTCAGATCACGATCACCCGGCGGCCGCGCGTGTGGCCTGCCTGGCTGTCGGCGTGCGCCGCCGCGGCGTCGGCGAGTGTGTACGACTTCTCGACCGGGATGTGCAGCTTTCCCCGCGCGATAAGGGCGGCGGCCTCGGCGAGCGCGTCCGGCACGCTGCCGGCCACGCCGGAGAAGAGGACGCCGAGTTGCGGGGCGCCGAGGTCGGCGATGGAGACCACCTTCCGCGGATCCCCGGTCAGCTCGACGAGTTCGCGGATGACGCCCGAGCCGGCCAGGTCGAGCGCCGCGTCGACCCGGCCGAGCCGGCGCACGCGCTCGACCCATCCGTCGCCGTACGTCGTGGCGAGGGCGCCCAGGCTCCGTAGATAGTCCTGGTTCGCCGCCCCGGCCGTGCCGATCACCGGGATGCCGCGGTCGCGGGCGATCTGGAGCACCGCCGATCCGACTCCGCCGGAGGCGCCGCTGACCAGCAGGGTCTGTCCGGCACGCACGCCGGTCTCGCCGATGATGCGCAGCGCGGTCTCCACCACGGAGGGGTATCCGGCCGCCTCCTCGAAGGTCAGGCCCCCGGGCATCCGGGCCCAGGCCGTCAGCACGGCGAACTCGGCATAGGTGCTCACACCCTCCCCGAACACGTGGTCACCGGCCTCGATCCCTTCGACGCCCGCACCGACCTCGTCGACCACCCCTGCGGCGTCGAGCCCGACCCCGGAAGGCAGTCGGGTCGGATGCGCCCCCAGGACCTGGCCTTCACGGACCCGCCAGTCGACGGGGTTCACACCTGCCGCGCGCACGGCGACACGTATCTGGCCGGGGCCCGCGTGGGGCTCCTCGGCGTCGATGAGTTGCAGGACTTCCGGGCCACCGAACTCGGCGAAGCTCACTTTCTTCATGCGCCGAACGTAGCACTAACGGTTAGGGTTTTGAAACGAGTGCATCTTCAAAACAGATACTCCTTTGCACCTGCTAGCTTGAGGGCATGACCGTGCCGACCGGACGCCGTGAGCGCAAGAAAGCCGCGACCCGCCAGAAGATCGCGGACACCGCCATGCGCCTCTTCCTGGAGCGCGGCTACGACGCGGTGGGCATCCGTGACGTGGCCGAAGAGGCCGACGTGGCCGTCACCACGCTCTTCTCCCACTTCGCCTCGAAAGAGGCCCTGGTCTTCGAGCGGGACGACGACTTCGAGCAGCGCGTCACGCGGGCGGTCACCGACCGGGCGCCGAACGAGCCGCTCGTCCCGGCGCTGCGCCGCGAGATCCACGCTCTGGTGCGGCACTGCACGGCGGACAGTGCCGCCCCTGTCTGGCGCATGATCGACGCGTCACCCGCCCTGCGGAAGTACGACGAGTCGATGCGGCTGCGCCATGCCCAGACGCTGGGGACGGCCATCGCCGCCGATCCCGGCCTGTCACAGGCGCGGTCCGAGACGGCCTGCCGGGCGACCGCGAGGTTCGTGATCGACGCCTACGCGCTGGCCCGCGAGGCGGCCGATCCGCAGGCGGCGGTCGACGAGATCTTCCGCATGATCGAGGCTGCCTGGGAGTCCGTCTGAGCCGTCCGACGGCTCAGACGCGAGACTCGCGGCGCGGGCACGGGTGGCCGCGCTGACTGCCTCCGGCAAACATGGGTACCGGACATTCTTCCGAATAACACCACGCGTCCCGCCGGAGTGAGACATGGGCAACGACCAGAGCGAGAAGGCCACCATGAAGGCCATCACCTACGACAAGTACGGCGACAACGGAGTCCTCTCCCTCACCGAACAGCCCCTGCCGAAGGTGGGCCCCGGCGAGGCCCTTGTCCGGGTGCGCTATGCCGCCGTGAACCCGGTCGACTGGAAGGTCATGTCCGGCGGCCTGGACGCGATGATGGACACCGTCTTCCCCGTGATCCCGGGCTGGGACGTCTCCGGAGTCGTGGAGCGCGTGGGCATCGACGCCCCGGAGTTCACGGCGGGCGACGAGGTCTTCTCGTACGCCCGTAAGGACTACGTGCACGGCGGGACGTTCGCGGAGTACGTGACGGTCCCGGTGCGTGCCCTGGTCGCCAAGCCGGCGTCCCTGAGCTGGGGCGAGGCGGCGGGCGTGCCGCTCGCGGGGCTGACCGCGTACCAGACGCTGACCCGCCTGGGCACGGGCAGCGGCGACACGGTGCTGATCCACAACGCGGCCGGCGGTGTCGGCACGTTCGGCGTGCAGATCGCCAAGGCGCTGGGCGCCCGCGTCATCGCCACGGCGTCCGAGAGCAACCACGACCGGCTCAGGGAACTCGGCGCCGAACCGGTCAGTTACGGGGACGGCGTCGCCGACCGGGTCAAGGCGCTCGCCCCCGAGGGCGTGGACGTGGTCGTCGACTATGTCGGAGGGGTCCTGGACACCACGCGTGCGGTGCTCCGCGAAGGCGGCAGGCACGCGTCCATCGCCGACCCGGACGTCATTGATGCGGGCGGCCAGTGGATGTGGGCCCGCCCGGACGCGGCCGGGCTGCGCGCCCTGGCGGACCTGGCGGAGAAGGGGCAGCTGCGGGTACCGGTGGCCGAGACCTTCCCGCTGGAGCGCGTGGCGGACGCCTTCGAACTCAGCCAGGAGGGACACGTACACGGCAAGATCCTCATCCACGTCTCGGACAAGTGACAGGCGCGGCCCCGCGCCCGGCCTTGTAAATGTGTCGAGTCCTGTGAGTGTGTGGGGCGTCGAAAAGTGTGTTGTACGTGTGCGTGGCCCGCACTCACGATCCTGGAGCATCGACGTGTAGCTCAGTAGCAGAGCGCCGGGCTCGAGACCCGGAGGGCGCAGGGGGCACCTGCCACGTCGGCTTATGAACGACGACGCTGAGCAGCAGCTTCCGACCGTTTCCGGTCCTTTCCGGAATGGCCGACGGCACCCACTGGATGCGTCAGCCGCTGCGCTAGCCGACACACGAGAGGGAAGCGCGGACACACCGGGCCTACGCTGTCGCCCATGCCCGCACACCACGGACCGTTCACAGTGGATCGAGACGTCGAGCTGCCCGTCCCGGCACCTGGTGAGCTGTGGACCGCCGGGGCGGTCATCCTCAACCCCGCCGGCGAGGCCTTCGCACAACGACGAAGCCCGCAACGGCGCCTCTTTCCCAGCACTTGGGACATCGTGGGCGGCCACGTCGAGCCCGCGGAAACACTCCTCGACGCCCTCGCGAGGGAAGTCGAGGAGGAAACCGGGTGGCGTCTCCGCCGTGTCCGGCGCTTTCTGGGCACCACCACCTGGAACGGTGACGACGGCGCCGGGCTGCGTCACGAGGCCGACTTTCTCGTCGAGGTCGAGGGGGACTTGAACCACCCCGCACTGGAATGGTCCAAGAACTCCGCCTACGGCTGGTTCGGCCCCGACGACCTCGACCGGCTCAAAGAGAACCGCGGCCCCGGGGAGTTCCTGATCCACGACCTGATCGCGCGCGCCGTGCGCTATTGACGGGGCAGAGCCCGGGGACCGTGGCGGCGGGCTGGTCGGGGTGGAGTCCGAGCCGGCGCAATGCATCGGGGTGGACGCGGACGTCGAACCAGCCGTGCCGGCGGCCGGACATGCGCAGCCCGCCTGCCGCCGTCCGCAGTGTGCTCGGCGCAGACTCGTCCCGTGCAGAAGAAGAACGTGGAGACGAGCGACGACGGTCGCTACATCGTGGTCGACGGACGGAAGTGGCGAGCCACCGACCCGCTGGTCCCGGAGGAGACCGCCGCTGAGCTGCGGCGGCATCTCATGGCAGCCCGCCGTGCCGTGCGGGACGCCCTGAAGCAGGAGGACGCCGAGGCCGAACGGCGGGCTCGCGCTCGGGTGCAGTTGGCGAAGACCGCGCTCGGCGAACGAGGCGCCGCCTGGTGGGAGCAGTCGAAGGCGGAGCGTCAGCAGCGGTGGGAGGAGGGGCTGAAGCGCCTCGAGGAGGGGTGACGGAGGGGTGGCCGGTGGCCCTGACGAGGGCGACGCGAGGGCGGCTCCTGTGGTTTTTCCGTCAAGCATCCCCCACATTTAAGTCAGTCGATTGACTTAATGGGCTTCGCGATGCCTAGATCGTCGTCAGGACTAACGCCACGAGGAGGCCGGCATGAGTGCAGCGCAGGGGCGCGGCCGATGACCAGAACCGAACCCCGCACAGGCCGGGGCGCCGACACACGAGTCGCGATCATGACGGCGGCCGAACGCCTCTACGCCGAGCACGGACTGTCCAGCGTCTCCAACCGGCAGATCGGCGAGGCGGCAGGCCAGGGCAACACCACCGCCGTCAGCTACCACTTCGGCAGCAAGGCCACGCTCGTACGGGCCATCATGACCCGGCACAGTGAGCACGTCGACGTCATCCGCACGCGCTACGTGGAAGCCGCCGGCGACAGCACCGACCTGCGGGACTGGGTGCGGTGCCTGCTGCGCCCGGTGACCGAGCACAACGCGGCCCTCGGCGTTCCTTCCTGGTACGCCCGGTTCGCCGTCCAGGTGATGACGGACCCGCTGCTGCGGACGCTGGTGGCGGACGAGTCCCTCACGCGGGACAGCCTGCGCCGCACGCTCCAGGGACTGGGCCGGTGCCTGCACGACACCGTGCCCCCGGAGATCCGCCCCGCACGCGCCGAGATGGCCCGGCATCTGATCACCCACACCTGCGCCGAGCGGGAACGCGCCCTGGCCGAGGCCACGGCCGAGCCCGGCACGTCCTGGGAGCGCACCGCCGACGCCCTGGAGGACGCCCTGGTGGGACTGCTCGCCGCGCCCACCACCCGTCGCTGAGACCCGCGAAGACCCCGAGAAAGGAGCCCGAATGAAGATCACCGTGGACGAGGAGAAGTGCTGCGGCGCAGGCCAGTGCGTGCTGATAGCACCTGAGGTGTTCGACCAGCGCGACGAGGACGGCATCGTCGTCCTGCTCGACGCCGCGCCCCCCGCCGACCGGCACGAGGCAGTCCGCGAGTCCGCCCTCGTCTGCCCGGCCGCCGCCATCGACGTCCACGAGGACGCGTGAGCACCCCGTCGGACGTACTGGTCGTCGGGGCCGGCGCCGCGGGCCTGGCCGTAGTGGAGAGCCTGCGCCGCAAGGGCTACGACGGGCGGATCACGCTGCTCGGCGAGGAGCCCGGTCTGCCGTACGACCGTCCACCCCTGTCCAAGCAGGTACTGGCCGGCACCTGGGAGGCCGAGCGGACGCACTTGCGTACGCGTGACGTGCTGGACGCTCTGGATGCCGAGTTCGCCTTCGGTGAGCGCGCGGTGGCCCTCGACGCCGCCACGCGCACCGTACGGACCGCGAGCGGGGCGGAGTTGAGCGCGGAGGCCCTCGTCCTGGCCACCGGACTGTCCGCCCGCCGGCTGCCCGGCCTGTCGGAGGCAGCGGGCGTGCATGTACTGCGCACCCTCGACGATGCCGCACGGCTGCGCGGTGAACTGCTGGAGGCCGAACACGTCGTGGTCGTCGGCGACGGGGTGCTGGGCGCCGAGATCGCCGCGACCGCCCGACTCATGGGCGCGGACGTGACGCTCGTCGGGCCCCAACCGGCGCCGATGCGGCAGCAGTTGGGCCCGGACATCGCCCAGCGGCTCGCCGCGCTGCACACCGAGCACGGCGTACGGCTGCGCCCGGACACGCTCGTGGAGGCGGTGGAGACGACCGGCGGACGCGTCAGCGGTGTGCGGGCCGTCGGCGGCGACCTCCTCCGCGCCGATCTCGTCGTCTCGGCGGTCGGCGGCGCCCCCGCCACCGACTGGCTGGCCGACAGCGGCCTCGAACTGGCGGACGGCGTGGTGTGCGACGCCCGCTGCCGCGCCGCCGACGGGATCTACGCCGTAGGAGACGTGGCCCGCTTCCACCACGAGGGGCGTCGCCGGCCGCTGCGCCTCGAGAACCGTACGAACGCCACCGAGCAGGCCATGCGGGTCGCGGCGAACATCCTCGGCGAGGACCGTCCCTATCAACCCGTGCCCTACTTCTGGACCGACCAGTTCGGCGTCAAGATCCAGGTGTTCGGGCTGCCCACGCCCACCGCCGCCGTGCACCTCGTCGAAGGCGATGCGGAGCAGGGCCGGTTCGTCGTGCGCTACCTCGACGAGGAGGGACACCCCATCGCCGTCCTCGGCTGGAACATGCCCAAGCAGACCCGCCTGCACCGTCAGCAGATCCTCGACCAGTACGTCCGGCCCGAACCGGCCGCCGCGCGATGACCCGAGCCCCCCGCCCCACCGGAGAGACCATGACCAGCACCTCCCTCACCGCCGAGACGAGCGACCTCGACATCCCCGACTTCCCCCCGCCGCGCTCCGCGCAATGCCCCTTCGCCCCCTCTCCCGACCTGCGGGCCCTGTCCGGGTACGGCCCGCTCACCCGGGTCCGCTCCTGGGGCGGCAGCACGCCCTGGGCCGTGACCGGGCACGCCGAACAGAAAGCACTGCTCTCCGACCCGCGGCTGAGCGTGGAGTTCACCCGGCCGGGTTTCCCCAGCCCCGTGGATCCGGCGCACGCCCACGCGGGCAGCACCGACCTGAGCTTCGTCGGCATGGACGACCCCGAGCACGCGCGGCTGCGCCGCATGGTCAGCGGGGCCTTCACCATCAAGCGGGTCGAGGCGCTGCGCCCCCGGGTGCAGCAGATGGCCGACGACTTCATCGACGCGATGCTGGCGGGCCCGAACCCGGCAGACCTCGTCCAGGCGCTCGCGCTGCCGCTCCCCTCGCTCGTCATCTCCGAGATGCTCGGAGTCCCGTACGAGGACCATGAGTTCTTCCAGACCAACAGCAAGACGATCGTCTCCGCCGTCGCCACGCCCCAGGAACGGCAGACGGCCCACGGCAACCTCGCCGGCTACCTCGATGACCTCGTCGGCCGCAAGCTCACCGAGCCCGGCGACGATCTGCTCTCCAGCCTCTGCAAGCAGATCGAGAGCGGCGAACTCACCCGCCGCCAGGCCGCCACGATGGGCGTGCTCCTGCTCCTGGGCGGGCACGAGACCACCGCCAACATGATCAGCCTGGGTACGCTCCTGCTCCTGGAGCATCCCGGGCAACTCGCCCTGATCCGGGACACGGACGATCCCGCCGTCGTCCGCGACGCCGTCGAGGAACTCCTGCGCTACCTCTCCATCGTCCATCTCGGCCGCCGCCGCACCGCCCTGGCGGACATCGAGGTCGCGGGTCACACCATCCGCGAAGGCGACGGCGTCATCCTCCTCGGCGAACTCGCCAACCGCGACCCCGCCGTCTTCCCCGACCCCGACCGGCTCGACCTCACCCGCGACGCCCGCCGCCACCAGGCCTTCGGCGGCGGCAGCCACCACTGCGTCGGCCAGCCCCTGGCCCGGATGGAGCTCCAGGTCGTCTATCCCACGCTGCTGCGCCGCATCCCGACCCTCCGCGCCGTCGACGACCTCGACGCGATTCCCTTCAAGTACGACGCCGTCATCTACGGGCTGCACGCACTGCCCGTGACCTGGTGAGGGGGAGGGCCCGCCGGACCCGCCCCCACACCGTTCAGGCCGTCAGCCGCCGGCCGGGAACGAGGGCGGCGCGTCCTGCGGGCCCGTGCCCCATTCCTTGCCGGGCGTGGCGCCGAGCGAGAACCGCAGGCTCCCGCCCCGCAGCGCCGTCGAGCCCGGCACCCATGTCCGGTCGGTGGCCGCGCCGTCGACGCGTACGCCCTGGATGTACGGGGCGGACGCGCCCGCGCCGGGCGCGTCGATGCGCAGCGTGCGGCCCAGTCCTCCGTGCACCTCGGCCCGCGGGAACAGCGGCGAGGTGAGCACCAGGTCGGCGCGGGCCGGGACCTGCGGATAGACGCCGAGCGCGGAGAACACGTACCAGGCCGACATGGTGCCCGCGTCGTCGTTGCCCGGGATGTCGCCGGGCGTGTCGGTCCACAGCCGGTCCAACTCGGCGCGGACGGTCTCCTGGGTACGGGCGGGCTGCCCCAAGTAGTTGTACAAGTAGGGCGAGTTGATGTCCGGCTCGTTCGTCGGGTCGTACCGGGTGTCGTCCTTCGCCGAGAAGTCGAAGGCTCCCTCGGGCGTACGGAAGAACGAGTCCAGGCGCTCCACGGCCTTGTCCGGGCCGCCCATGGCCCGCGCAAGGCCGGCGACGTCGGAGTAGACCATCCACGTGTAGCGGGCGCTGCTGCCCTCGACGAACCCGTCGCCCGTACCGGGGTCGAAGGAGTCCCCGGCCCAGCTGCCGTCGCGGTTGCGGTCGCGCATCCAGCCGCCCTGGGGTGTGGCGTCCGGGTCGAACACGTTGCTCCAGGTGCCGGAGCGGCGCAGGAAGCCGGCCTGCTGGCCGCGCCTGCCCAGCGCGCCGGTCAGTTCCGACAGGCCGTAGTCGGCGGCCGCGTCCTCCAGCGTCTCCGCGGCCCCGCCCCAGCAGTGGCAGTCGTCGGCCGGGACGTAGCCGTGCGTGAGGTAGAAGTCGAGGGAGGGACGCTGTCCTACGCACTCGACCTGGCAGCCCGCGTCGGACGTGTCGTTCGCGGTCGGCACGGTGGCCGCGCGGACCAGGGAGTCGACCGCGCCGCGCACGTCGAAGTCCCTGGCGCCGAAGGCGTACATGCCGGCGAGCGCCACGGCCGACGGGTCGCCCGACATCACGCTCGTCCTGCCCTGCTGGAGCAGCCAGCGGTCCCATTCGCCGCCGCGCTGACCGGCGTACGCGTAGAGGGACTGCGCGTAGTCGCTCGCCGCCTTCGGCGACAGCCACGCCATCAACTGGACCTGGGCCCGGTACTGGTCCCAGCCCGAGAAGGTCCCGTACTGCGTGCTCTGGCCCTTCGCCAGCCGGTGGGCGCGGCCGTCGGCGCCGGCGTAGCGGCCGTCCACGTCGTTGGCGACGGTCGGCTCCAGCATGGAGTGGTAGAGCGCGGTGTAGAACGTGCGCCGCTGGGCCTCACTGCCGCCGCCGATGCCGATCTTGCGCAGCTCCGTGCGCCACTCTGCGGCCGCCGCCGAAGCCGTGTCGTCGAAGGAGGCCGACGCGGGGTTCTCCTCCCGCAGGTTCGCCTCGGCGCCCGCGGCACTCACGTAGGAGATACCGACCTTCATCTGGACCTGGCGTACGTCCTTGCCGAACGTCACGTAGGCCCCGGACCCCTTGCCGGGCTGCGGGTTGCCGTTCGTGTCGTAGCCGGTGCCGCCGGAGGCCTCGGTGCCGCCCGGACGCAGGTCGCTGTCGTGCCAGGTGCCGGTGGCCGCGAAGGGGGTGTCGAAGTGGGCGGTGAAGTGCAGGGTGTAGAGCTGGTGCCGGTTGTTCTCGCTCTGCGGGCCGCAGAAGTTGCCGGCGTCGACGGAGCCGGTGACGGTGCGGTGGGCGGCGTCGACCCGTATGTGCGCGTCGGTGCTGCCGCTCTCGGAGTTCGACGTGCGGAAGAGCATCGAGGCGGGCTTGTCCGCGGGGAAGCCGAAGCGGCCGGTGCCGGTACGGGTGGTGGCGGTCAGGTCCGCGGTCGCGCCGCTGCCCAGCGCGACCTGGTAGCGCCCGGCGGTCGCCTTCTCCTTGGCGTGGCTGAAGTCGGAGGCGTACGTGGCATCGCCGGTGTCCGCCGACGGGGAACTGGTCACCTCGCCCACATGGGGCATGACGGGGATGTCGCCCGCGGCGCCGGAGCAGCCGACGCCGCTGAGGTGGGTGAGCGAGAAGCCGCGGATCCGCGTCGCGTCGTAGCGGTAGCCGCCCGGAGCCGGGTTCTTCGTCTGGGTGCCCGTGGAGGTCTGCGGGCTCCAGGAGAGCATGCCGTAGGGGCGGACCGCGCCGGGATAGGTGTTGCCCGCGTTGCTGGTGCCGATCAGGGGGTCGACCGCGCTCACCGGGTCGGCCACCAGGGCGGGGGCCGGGGCCGCGACCGCCGGTGCCGTCATGGTGAGCAGACCGCCGGTGAGCACGGCGGCCACGGTGCCGGCCAGCAGGGCTCTGCGGCGGGCGCGTGGGGTCACGGTGGGGGTGGGGGGAACTGTCGTCGTCATACGGTGCCTTCTTACGCCCGTCGCACGCGTGTACAGGCCTTGTGGGGAGGGCTTGATAACGATGTCAAAGAACGCGGGCGATGTTTCCGATCAAGGACCGGGGTGTCAAGAGGGCGGCGACGATCCGCCGGGACACGCCCCGGGCCCCGAGGTGACGGCGGTCACCCCGGGGCCCGGTTGTGGCGTTCAGTACTGAGCGGGTCAGTACTGCTCGGTCTCGATGAAGCCGGCGTCCGCGTCGTCGGTGGCGGCGAAGGTGTCCGCGGCGGTCGTCGGGTCGAATCCGGGCGGGCTGTCCCGAAGGGCGAGACCCATGCCGGCGAGCTTGGCCTTGATCTCGTCGATCGACTTCGCACCGAAGTTGCGGATGTCGAGCAGGTCGGCCTCGGAACGGGCCACGAGCTCACCCACGGAGTGGATGCCCTCGCGCTTGAGGCAGTTGTACGACCGGACGGTGAGGTCGAGGTCCTCGATCGGCAGCACCAGATCGGCGGCGAGCGCGGCGTCCGTCGGGGACGGACCCATGTCGATGCCCTCGGCGTCGACGTTCAGCTCGCGGGCGAGACCGAACAGCTCCACCAGCGTCTTGCCGGCGGACGCCATGGCGTCACGGGGACGCATGGCCTGCTTGGTCTCGACGTCGACGATCAGCTTGTCGAAGTCGGTGCGCTGCTCGACACGCGTGGCCTCGACCTTGTACGTGACCTTGAGAACCGGCGAGTAGATCGAGTCGACCGGGATGCGCCCGATCTCCTGACCGACCTGCTTGTTCTGCACGGCGGAGACGTAGCCGCGACCGCGCTCGACGGTCAGCTCCATCTCCAGCTTGCCCTTGCCGTTGAGCGTGGCGAGGACGAGGTCGGGGTTGTGCACCTCGACACCGGCCGGGGGCGCGATGTCGGCGGCGGTGACCAGACCCGGGCCCTGCTTGCGCAGGTACATCACGACCGGCTCGTCGTGCTCCGAGGAGACGACGAGCTGCTTGATGTTGAGGATGAGGTCGGTGACGTCTTCCTTGACGCCCGGCACCGTGGTGAACTCGTGCAGGACACCGTCGATGCGGATGGACGTGACCGCCGCGCCGGGGATCGAGGAGAGGAGCGTACGGCGCAGAGAGTTGCCGAGGGTGTAGCCGAAGCCCGGCTCCAGCGGCTCGATCACGAACCGGGAGCGGAATTCGTCGACGACCTCTTCGGTCAACGAGGGACGCTGAGCGATCAGCATAAAGTGTTTGCCTCCAGTAATCGGCGCCCGCTATTTGGCGCCTTGAACACTGCGAAGCGTAACGGGCGAATGAGTGCCGCAAGTGCAGCCCCGCCCCGCGACGCCCCGCATGGGTTCATGTTAAGTGGTCGAAGTCACGCTCACGCGCACGTCCGTAGTGGCTCCGTCACGGCCTGCTCGGCGTTTCGGGGCCGGGGGGAGTGCCCTGCTAAGCGTGCGGTCCCACCGTCACCGTCCCCACCGTCAACTCGGCGTGCCCTTCGGTGATTCCGCCGATCCGCAGCGCCTGTCGCTCCAGCTCCTCGAGCTGTCCGGCCGTCAGCCTGCCCAGCGGTTCGACCGTGATCGCGACGCGCTTGCCGGAGCGGCGCTGGTGCCACACGCCGGCCACCGCCCCGTCCACGAGAAGCAGCGGGTAATTTCCTGCCTGGCCGTCTGCCAGCGCACGCTCGGAGGCTTTCCCCGGGAACAACAGTTCGCGAGGTTGGGAGGCGATCCCGAAGGCGTCGAAGTAGGGGAGCAGCCGCACCCCGCGGGCCGCGTCCCCCGGTTCGGGGAACTCTGTGTCGCCTGCCGTCACCCACGCCGGTCCGACGCCCTCGAAGCGCACTTCCTCGAGGACCGCGCTCCGGGCCAGCTCCGCGAACAGGTCGTTCGCCCAACCCCGGGGCGCGGCAAGCCACTTGGCGAAGTGCTGCGGGGTGGCAGGCCCGTAGGCGTACAGATAGCGGCGGACGAGTGCGGTGAGCGCGGCGTGCTCCTCCATCGGCGCCGCACCAGGGTTGGTGTACGTCACCTGCCGTCCCCGGTTCGGCCCGAAGGCGAGCACCCCGCGGTGGGCCGCCGTGTGCGTCGCCTGGCGCCAGCGCGGCCACATGCCCTGGAACGCGGGCATCACGAGGTCGCCGGCCCAGCTCCCGGTCCGCGCCACGACCGCCTCCGTCAGCTCGTCGGCGGTCAGCTGCGCGCCGGTCAGCGCCTCGCCGACAGCCGCCACGACGGCGTCCGTCTGTTCCGCCGTGAGCCTGATGCCCGCGCCCTGCTGACCGACGCGGCCGGGAACGGCGGAGAGCGCGCCGGTCCACATCGGCACGTCCCCGGCGGCCAGCAGATGCACGGTGCCGCGCGGACCGTACGTCTTGACCAGCGACCGCTCCTGCCACAGCGCGGTACGTACGTCGGTGCGCGTCGCCCCCTCGATGCGCAGCCCGAGCGAGAGCTCGGCCGCTGACAGGACCTGGGCGTGCGCGCCCAGCATGGTGGCGGCGAGGTCCGGGACCGCGGTGGGTGAGGCGGGGACGGGGGTGGCCAGGCCCTGGCGCCCGATACGGCGGGCGTTGGCCCCGGACCAGGTCACCGTGCGTGTCGTCGTCGGCATGCTTCGACGCTAGCGCCGGGCTAGGTCAGGGCCTGTCCTACTTGGCCGTCCTGCTCTAGGTGCCGTCCTGCTCGACATGCCGTCCTGGCGTGCCGGTCGGGTCAGGCGACCGCGAGTTCAAGCTCGGCGAGCCGCTCCGGTTCGGCGATCACGTCGACGGCGGTGATCAGCCCGCTGTCGGCCTCGACGGTGAAGGCGAGCACCAGGCGAAGGCGCCCGAGCGGGGCCATGGCCAGACCGAGGATCCCGTCCAGCAGCGCCGGGCCGGTGAACTGGGCGCGTCCGGCGGCCGCCATCGCGCCCCGGGCGACGGTGTGCGCGCCGAGGACGACGACCGGCTCCGGGGTCGGGGTCACGGCCGGATCCGCGGTCAGGACCACATCCGGGTGGAGCAGGGCGACCAGCGCCTCGAAGTCGCCGGTGCGGGTCGCCGCGAGGAACGCCTCCACGGCCCGGCGCTGGCGGGAGGAGTCGGGGGCGGCCGGGGTGGTGCCCCGGACCCGGCGCCGGGCCCGGCTCGCGAGCTGGCGGGCGGAGGCGGGGCTGCGCTCGAGGATCGTGGCGATCTCGTCGAAGGGGACCGCGAAGAGGTCGTGCAGGACGAAGGCGAGCCGTTCGTCGGGCGTGAGGGTGTCGAGCACGACGAGCAGGGCGATGCCCACCGCGTCGGCTGCCTCCATCTCCTGTTCGGGGTTGGGGCGGCCGTCCGGGCGGCCGGTGCCGAAGGTGGTCTCCAGCGCCTCCTCGCGGCGCGTGGCGCGGGAGCGCAGGGCGTTGAGGCAGGTCCGGGTGGTGATGGTGGTGAGCCAGCCGCCGAGGTTCTCCACATCGCCCGTCTCGGCGGCCGATGCCCGCAGCCAGGTCTCCTGCACCGCGTCCTCGGCCTCCGCGAGGGAGCCGAGCATGCGGTAGGCGACCGCGCGCAGGTGGGGGCGGTGGGCCTCGAAATCCCCGGCCCGAAGACTCTTCTCAAGATTCTTTTCGTTCATCCGTCACATCCCCCTTCGCGGCGTGTCAGAGCGGCAGAACCGAAGCTCGCACAGCACGAGAACGCCACGAGCACACCACGAGAACCAGTAACTGAGGGGTACATCATGTCTGTTGACACCACGATCCTCGTCACCGGTGGCACCGGCACGCTCGGCCGCCACGTGCTCCCGCTGCTCCGGCAGGCGGCGCCCGGCCGTCGGGTGCGGGTGCTCAGCCGCGGCGAGCGGCCGGACGCCGACGGGATCACGTACGTCACCGGCGACCTGATGACCGGCGAACACGTCGCGGCCGCGATGGCCGGGGTGGACACGGTGCTGCACCTGGCGGGCGGCGCCAAGGGCGACGACGTCGTGGCGACGCACCTGGTCGAGGCGGCCCGCGAGGCAGGTGTGCGGCACATCGTGCACATCTCGGTGATCGGCGCGGACCGGATGCCGATGGCGTGGTTCGCGACGCAGCGCGCGGCGGAGGAAGTGATCACCGGCTCCGGGATCCCGTGGACGCTGCTGCGGGCCGCCCAGTTCCACGACCTGGTGCACACGATGGTCTCCAAGATGGCCAAGCTGCCCCTCGTCCCGGCGCCCGGGATGCGCCTGGAGCCGGTCGACGCCCGCGACGTCGCCCAGCGCCTGGTCGAGCTGACCCTGGGAGCACCGGCCGGTCTGGTGGCGGAGCTGGCCGGCCCGACGGTCTACACGATGGACGACGTGGTCCGCCGCTACCTGGGCGCCACCGGACGCCGCCGCCCGGTCCTCGGGATGCGGATGCCCGGCAAGGTTGGCCGCGCCTACCGCGACGGCGTGAACCTCGCGCAGTCGGCGCAGGCGGTCCACGGCGACCGTACGTGGGAGGCGTTCCTGGCGGAGCGGGCCGCGTGACGGCACCGCCGCGCCGACGGCGTCCCCGCCCGAAAGGTTCAGCGCCCGTCCCGAGCACCCTGGGCGGGGTCCAGATGGCGGATGTCTCCGAGGGTGACGACCTGACGGTTATGGAAGTAGTCGTCTTCGCGAAGGGTGGTGATGCTGCCGGCGGGCGCCCGGAAGCTGACGTGGTCGGCCGACTGGATCGGCATCTTGATCCAGGCCGCGACGACGAACGTCAGGGAGCCGCCGTGGGTCACGATGATCTGGTGTTCGCAGGGGTCCCGCAGGATCTCGTCCATGGCTTCGTAGATGCGCCGGGCCCACTCCGCCTTGGTCTCGGCGCCTGCCACGCCCTCGTCGTGGTCCATTCGTTCCCCGACGGCCGGCGGCGGGACGAAGCGCCGGTCCAGCCACTCCTGCGGCCTTCCGCCCGCCTCGCCGTAGGACTTCTCCCGCAGCCGACGGTCCAGGACCGGCCGCACGCCGAACAGCTCGGCCACCTCCTCGGCCGTCCGTACGGTGCGCCGCAGGTCCGAGGAGATCAACCGCACCGGCGCTCCGTCCGGGACCCGGGACCGCAACGCCCGGGCGACGGCCGCCGCCGCACGGACACCGGCGGGCGTCAGCCGCGAGTCGTGCCATCCGCCGACGACCCCCTCGACATGGTGCGTGGCCTCGGGGTGAGTGACGACGTGAAGCGTGCGCATGGGCGCGTGTCCTCCTGGTAGGTGGCGGGTTCGCGGTACGGGTCGCAGCCGATTGTGCGCCCCTGAATGCGCTCCGCGTATCGGCCGAATGGAACCCACGGACGAGTGGGGCTGTACGAATCCCGTGTACGAACCGGACAGATCGGATAAGCCTCCGTTCGTTCGATCTTTCCACCCACGAAGCAGAGGACTGCCTCATGCGTTTGCGTACAGCTGTCACCGCCACCGTTCTTGCCGCGTTCGCCGTTCTCGGTGGTGCGGGCTTCGCCGCCGCCGACAACGACGGTTTCAGTGACGGCGACACCGCCGTCGTCAACCACGACACCAACGTCGTTCAGTTCGGCGACATGGAACTGGACTGACCGGAACAGCAGGCATTGAACCCTTTGGTGCCGCGCCGACGCCTGGTGCGTGGCGCGGCACCATCGGGGGTTCGGCCCGGGGCGGCTATGCGCCGGCCCCGTATGTCCCGTAGGCAGGAAGCCCGGTCGACTCGTATACGTGGACGGCCAGTCCGCCGGGGGTTGTCTCGTTGCTCAGGAGCCGCAGGCCCGCCGGGGCGCCACCGTCGGGGAAGAGGCGGCGGCCCTCGCCCACGACGACCGGGGCGATGACCAGGCGCAGTTCGTCGATCAGGCCGGCGGCCAGCAGGGACTGGGCCAGCCGGCCGCTGCCGTGGATCTGCAGCTCACGGCCGGACTGCCGCTTCACTTCGGCGACCCGGGCGGGGATGTCACCGGACAGGATCGTGGCCGGGTTCCATTCGGCTCGGTCCAGGCTGTGCGAGGCGACGTACTTCGGCAGCCCGTTCATGATGTGCGCCAAGGGATGTTCGGTCATCTTCGGCCAGTCCCGCGCGAAGCTCAGGTAGGTACGGCGGCCGAACAGCAACCCGTCCGCCCCTTCGAGCCAGGTGCCGGCCCGCCGCTCGAACTCCTCGTCCATGTGCGGCACGAACCAGCCGCCCTTGGTGAACCCGTCGCTGGTGTCCTCGTCCGGGGACCCCGGGCCCTGGTAGACGCCGTCCAGCGACAGGAACTCCTGCAGTACCAGTCTCATCGCACACCGTTCTCTCCGGGGGCAGCGGCCTGACCCTCACTCTTCCCAGACGCCCGGCCGCGCGGAAACTCATCGGTCGGGCCGTGGTTGACCTTCACCCTGGGGGAGCCCGCAGCATCGGTGGGGCCGGGCGACGTGCCCGGGCAAGGAGGAACGGGCATGGGGTTGCTGACCATCGGCATGTTCGCGAGAGCGTCACGGTTGTCACCGAAGGCGCTGCGTCTCTACGACGAACTCGGTCTGCTGCCCCCCGCTCGCGTCGACCCGGTGACCGGCTACCGCCTGTACGCACCGGACCAACTGGACCAGGCCCGACTGATCGCCTGGCTCCGACGACTGGGGATGCCTCTCACCCGCATCGAGCGGGTCTGCGCGTTGGAGGCGGGCCCGGCGGCCCAGGAGATCCGTGCGTTCTGGGCGCAGGCCGAAGCCGAAACCGTCGTCCGGCGCGATCTGGCCGCTTTCCTCATCGACCACCTGTCCAGGAAGGACCCCGCCATGTCTCCGACCGTGAAGTCCCTCGGAATCCGTCACGCCGTGCTCTCCGATGCCGGGCGCGTCCGTGAGAGCAATCAGGACATGGCTTACGCAGGCTCCCGGCTGCTTGCCGTCGCCGACGGATTCGGCGGTCGGGGAGGTTCCGTCAGCGCGGCCGCCGTCGACGCGCTCAAGCGCCTCGAAGCCGACGGCATCCAGGCGGGCGATCTCCTCAACGTGCTCGAAGACGCGATCGCTCAGGCGGAACAGGCCGTACACGGCTTTGCCGGGAGGAAGACGGAGACGGGGGCGGTGACGGAAACCGCGACCGGATCCACTGACCGAGAGGCCGGGACCACCCTCACCGCCATGCTCTGGACCGGATCACAGCTCGCCCTCGTGCACATCGGCGACACTCGCGGCTACCTCCTGCGCGACGGAGAGCTGTTCCAGATCACCCACGACCACACCATGGTCCAGTCGATGATCGACGAAGGGCGCCTCAGCCCGGAGGAAGCGGTCTCCCACCCCCAGCGGTCACTGCTGATACGTGCTCTGGGGCAGGGCGCCGACGGCACTCCCGACCTGCGTCTCCACGATGCCCTGGAAGGAGACCGGTACCTGCTGTGCTCCGACGGCCTGTCGAGTTTCGTCCGGGCCGAGGAGATACGCCGGGTGCTGTCCGATGCCGCGGAGCCCGGGCGAGCGGTCCGTGAACTGGTCGCCTTGGCCAATGATTCCGGCGGTGACGACAACGTCAGTTGCGTGGTCGCCGATGTGGTGACGTTGCCGTAGCCGCAGGGGAGGCGGCGGAACTCAGCGGCGTTCGGCTTCGCGTGACCCGAAGGCGCTGAGTGCCGCTCCCAGGAGCACCATGGCCACCGGGACGGCCAGCGCGGTGCGGTAGGCGTCCAGTGCCGCGGCCGGTGAGCCGTCGGTGCCGGACGCCGTGATTCCGTACACCGCCGTCACCGCCGAGATGCCGACCGCCGCGCCGAACTGGGTGAACGTGTACAGGAGCCCGCCGGCCAGGCCCTGTTCGTCCATGTCCACGCTGTCCGTCGCGGCGATGGTGAGCGGGCCGTAGGCGAGGGCGAAGGCGATGCCCGCGATGATCAGGCTCGGGAACATCGCCGCGTACGACCAGTCCAGGCCGACCGGCAGGAAGAGCCCGTAGGCGGCGATCGCCAGCAGGAAACCGCCCAGGATCACCCGGCCGGTGCCGTAGCGGCGCACCAGTCGCGGGGTGAGGGCGGGCGCCAGCACGGCGTCGCAGCCCATGGCGATCAGCGCGATCGCGGCCTGGAGGGAGGACCAGCCGCGCAGTTCCTGCAAGTAGAGCGTGACGATGAACTGGAAGCCGAAGAACGCGCCAAGGAACAGCAGAGCACAGACGTCGGCCCGCACCATCGCGGCCTTGCGGAAGATCCCCAGCCGGACGAGCGGCACCTCGGCGCGTCGCTCGATCAGGAGGAACACGGCCACCAGTGCCGCTCCGGCGGCGAGTGCGCCGAGCGTCAGGCCGAGTCCCTCGCCGCCGTGCTCGAGCCGGACGATGCCGTAGGCGAACAGCAGCATGGCGGCTGCCGCGGCCGCCGCGCCCGGCAGGTCGTAGCCGCGCCGGGCGGACCCGGGGCGGACCTCGGGCGGGAGCAGCCTGAGTGCCGCGAGCAGGATGGCGGCGGCCAGGAACACGGGCGCGAAGAACACCCAGCGCCAGCCGAGTTCGGTCAGCAGCCCGCCGATGACGAGGCCCAGGGAGAACCCGGCGGCGCCGACACCGGCGAAGACCAGCAGGGCCTTGTCGCGCCGGGGTCCCGCGGGGTACGAGGTCGTGATGATCGACATGGCGGCGGGGGTCATGAACGCCGCCGCCACGCCGGTGACGAACCGAGCCGCGACCAGCATCCAGCCGCTGGTCGCGAAGCCGCCCAGCGTGGAGAAGACCAGGAAGACACCCAGCCAGGTGAGGAACATCCGCCGCCTGCCCAGCAGATCAGCGGCGCGTCCGCCGAGCAGGGTGAAACCGGCGTAGCCGAGGACGTAGCCACTCATCACCCACGCCGCGGTGCCGGTGGTCAGGCCGAGGTCGGCGCGGATGGTGGGGACGGCCACGGCCAGCATGGCGACATCGCTGCCCTCCAGGAAGATCGTGCCGCACAGGACGAGCAGCACGGCCCAGCCCCGGCCGCCCCTGGACCCCGCGGAGACGGTCAACACCGCGCCGTTCCGCGCCCGTTGCTTCGACATGGCCGCGACCGTACCGAGCGGCGAGCCATGGCCGCCACGCCTTAAAGCCACCATCGAGCGCGTCTGCCTCGCACCGGGCTCGTCATCGGGCGCCGGGTGACGAGGGCCCGCGCCGCGCCGCTAGGGCGTCCCGTCCGCCAGGACGACGCACGCGGTCAGGTGCCAGGTCTCCTTCTCCTTGCCGGAAAGTTCCACGTCCACCTCCCGCCCGGTGGGCCCGCCGTCCAGCGGGACTCGGAGCCAGGTGAACTCACGCCCGTCCAGCCGTTCGCTGCGGGCCTTCTCGGTTCCGTCCACGCGGACGATCAGTGTCCGGTTGAACGTGTTGGGGTCGCCGGTGAGGAGGTGGGCGGTGCAGCGGCCGGCGGGCAGCTTGAGCCGGAGCACGGCGGGTGCGCTGTCCCGTACGTAGTCACGGCGTACGACGTCGAAGAGGCCGGTGTCGGTCGCGTCGGGCGTGTTGTCGACCCAGCCGAAGTCCGCGCCGTCGTGCCAGGTGCTGTCGGGGGCGAGGCGGGTGTAGTCCTTCAGGACCGGCGCCGTCGCCGGGCCCGCGTCCAGCGCGTGCACGCAGCGGGCGGCCGGCGGGACGACGACCGTGTCGGCCATGCTGCGCAGCGAGGAGTCGAGGACCTGCACCGCACCTGACCTCGGCCGTGCGTGCAGTGTGGTGAGTGCGGGGGCGAGGGGCGGGACGACGGTCAGCTTCACCGTCTCGTCCTCGCGCGAGGCCACGTAGCACGTCGCCGGCTCCGCGGCCCAGCCCTCCGGCACGTCGAGGGAGACGTCCGTGCGCAGTCCGGAGCCGGTCGCGTTGACCACCTGGACCGGCAGTTCGTTGCGCTCGCCGCCCAGCAGGGCGGTGTCGGCCGGGGCGACGACGGCCTGGAGCCAGCCGCGGTGCTCGTCACGGATCCGGCTCAGCTCGAACCAGTACGCCACCAGGGTGTCCCGCCACCGTGCCGCCTGCGTCAGCTGCTCGCCCAACTGCCGGTCCACGTCGGTGAGTCGGCGGCGGTCGACGCGGCGGCGGAGCCCGTTCCAGGCCTCGCGCATCTCCCCGACCTTCGCGGCGCCGGAGAAGTGTGTGTCGTAGATGTGCTGGATCACGGTCTTCCCGCTGTCCAGGCGGTGGGTGTACGGGACGTGGTGCAGGAAGAGGAGGAGTTCCTCGGGGCAGTTCTCCAGGGACTCGTAGGCGTCGCGGACGGCCGGGGCGTACAGCTCGGTGTAGCCGTCACCGGTGGCGGCGGTGCGGTCGTAGCCGATGCCGTCGCGGTCCGACTTGTGGAACTGGGTGGTCGTGGTCGGGCTGGGGTCGAAGTGCCCGGTGACCGAGCCGTCCGGCGGATGCGTGATGTAGCCCGTGCCCAGGGGCGCGGTGTAGTCCTCGTACGTGTGCCAGGAGCCGAGCAGCAGGGTGGTCACGGTGGTGACGACGTGCTGGTCGTTGCCGAAGGTCAGCCGGGTCCACTCGTCGGCGAGTTCGGCCGCCGACAGCCGTGGGTTCCAGGCGAGTCGTCCGTAGCCGTGGGTGTTGGCGGCGGCGAGGTGGGAGCCCGTCCAGTTCCTGGAGTCGCCGAAGTTCATGACGCCGGCGAAACCGTAGTGCGTGTAGGAGTGCACCTCGCCCGTGACGACGGCGGCCACCGTGCTGCCCGGACCGGCCTTGAGCGTGTCGAAGTCCAGGACCTCCTTCCACTGCGGGACGAGGTAGCAGACGTGGGTGGAGTGGCCCGTGTACTCCTGGGTCACCTGGAGTTCGATCATCGAGTTGGTGTGGGGGAGGGAGCCGAAGAGGGGATGGGCGGGTTCACGGACCTGGAAGTCGATGGGCCCGTTCTTGATCTGCAGCACCACGTTGTCGGCGAACTTGCCGTCCAGCGGTGTGAAGTCGAGGTAGCCCTGCCGGTCCCATTTCGCGTCGGTGTCGTGCACGAACGCCCGCCACATGACGATGCCGCCGTGCGGTCTCAGCGCGTCCGCGAGGAGGTTGGCGCCGTCGGCGTGGGTGCGGCCGTAGTCCAGCGGCCCCGGCCGGCCCTCGGAGTTGGCCTTCACCAGGAAGCCGCCGAAGTCCTCGATCCGGTGGTAGATCTCGTCGGCCTTCTTCGACCACCAGCTCCGCACCCCCGGGTCGAACGGGTCGGCGGTGGCGAGGCCGTCCAGATCGATGGGCGCGGCGAAGTTCGCGGTGACGTACAGGGTGACGCCGTAGCGGCGCAGTACGCCCGCCAGGGCGGCCAGTTTGGTGAGGAACGGCTCGGCGAGGTAGGTCGCGGGCGTGTTGACGTTGTTGATCACGGCGCCGTTGATGCCGAGGGAGGCCAGGGCGCGCGCGTAGTCCGTGTACCGCTCGTCGAGCTTCGGCAGCTCCGCCCAGTCGAAGAAGGAGAGGCCCGCGTAGCCGCGCTCGATCGATCCGTCGATGTTGTCCCAGTGGTCGGCGACGCGCAGCGGGGCGGCCGGCGACTCCGTGAGGTCGATGTGTTCCAGCGGCCGGCAGGTCTGGACGAGTCGCAGCAGGTGGAAAGCGCCGTAGAGGACACCGCGGTCGCCGTGGGCCGCCACGACCACGTGTGAGCTGCCGTTCTTCGTGACCCGGCGGACGACGTACCCCTCCTCGCCGAGGTCGGCGAGGTCGGCCGCGGGGACCAGCGACCTGATGAGAGGGGAGCTGTCCCGTGTGCCGACCACCAGCGCCGGACCCGAGGGAGCGGCGGCGCGGGGTGTCACCTTGGTGCCGAGCAGTGCGGACAGCCCCCGGGCCAGCTCGTCGGCGGCCGACTTCTGGAGGGGGCCGCCGCCCTGCCGGACGAGGTTGCTCAAGGCGGCCCGGTAGCGCTTGAGCTGTCCGGGGTCCTCCACCTTGCGGTAACGGAGCCACAGTTCGTAGCCGTCCTCGGCGGGCGGCGCACCGCCCGCAGGGGCTTCAGTACCAGGAGCCGGCGCGGCCGATGCCGGTACGGCCAGGGCGAGTGATCCGGCGGCGCTGCCGAGCGTGGCCGCGGTCAGGAGGGAGCGGCGGCGTATTCCTGAGCTCATGTCTCTCACTTCCGTCGATGACTTCCGTGGATGAACGAACGGTGCCTGCGCGCCCTGGCGTCGGGGTCTACGTGCGGGTCCGGGTGAGGATCGCGCACAGGTCTGCCAGGGGGATCTTGGGTTGGCGATCGGGGGTGAGCAGGCCGTTGGTCTCCTGCTCGGTGTCGGTGAACTGCGTGTAGCAGAAGCCCGCGAGGCCCGAGTTCACCGCCGCCCCGACCAGGGAGGCGAGCCGGTCGGCGAAGTCCTGCTGCGTGGCCACGGTGTCGTAGCCGAACCACTCGGCGTCCTCGGCCGGTTCGAACGTGGCTCCGCCGAACTCGCTGAGGACGACGGGCTGCCCGCGGTGGCGGACACCGTCCAGCGTCAGGCGCTTGGCGCCGGGCCACTGCTCGGCGATCTCGCCCTGGCGCAAGGAGGCGTGGCCGTAGCGCTCCTCGAGGACCTCCGCGCGCTGGGTGTAGTCGTGGACGCCCCAGATGTCGGCGGCGGAGATCTCCCAGCCATCGTTGGAGACGGCGGGACGGGACGGGTCCAGGGCCTTCGTCAGATGGAACAGGGCGTCCATGAAATGGCGTTGGGCGGGCACGAGCGCCGGGTTCGGCACCGACCAGGACTCGTTGACCGGCACCCAGGCGACGATCGAGGGATGGCTGCGGTCCCGCGCGATCGCCTCGGTCCATTCGGCGACGACCCGCTCGACGGTCGCGGTGCCGAAGACGTACGCCGACGGCATCTCCTCCCACAGCAGCAGGCCGAGCCGGTCGGCCCAGTAGAGGAAGCGCGGGTCCTCGATCTTCTGGTGGATGCGCAGTCCGTTGAGGCCGATCTCCTTGGCCAGTTCGGCCTCGCGGCGCAGCTCGTCGGCGGAGGCGGACAGATGGGAGGCGGGCCAGTAGCCCTGCTGCAGTGCCATGCGCAGGAAGTACGGCTTGTGGTTGAGCAGGAAGACACCGTCGTCCCAGCCGATGTCACGCAGCCCGAGGTAGGAGCCGACGCGGTCGACGGCGGTGTCGTCCTCCGCGCCGCTCAGGACCACCGTCGCGTCGACGAGACGGGGGTGCTCCGGGCTCCACAGCAGGTCGTCGAGGTCCTGCCCGTGCCGCAGAGCGGGGACCGCGACGTCGAACGCCGTCTCCTGCCCGTCGGTCAGCACCCGCTGTTCGGCGAGCACCCGCTCGCCCTGTGTCAGACGGACCGTCAGGGCGAGAGGGCGCTGGGGCCACCGGCCGAGGCGCACGTCGCAGCGCACGCGGGCCTGGGCGACATCGGGGGTCCAGTGCAGGGACGCGATGTGCTCGTCCGGAACCTCCTCGAGCCAGACCGGCTGCCAGATGCCCGAGGTGCGGTGGTACCAGATGACGTGGGGGTCCCGGCGCCAGTCCTGTTTGCCGCGCGGCTGCGTGGCGTCGAGCGGCTGGTCCTCGGCGCGGACCACCAGGACCTGCTCCCCGTCCCGGTCGACGGCGTCGGTGAGGTCGCAGGTGAAGCCGGTGTGGCCGCCCTCGTGCCGGCCCACGAAACGGCCGCCCAGCCAGACCTCGGCCCGGTAGTCGACCGCCCCGAAGTGCAGCAGCAGGCGTTTGCCGGCCGCCGGGCGCGGCACGTCGATCGTGCGCCGGTACCAGAGCACTGGGTGGAAGTCCGTGTCCTGTATGCCGGAAGCCTCGGACTCGGGCGGATAGGGGACGGTGACAGTGCCGGTGAAGGGCGCGGTCACGTCAGGATCCATCCAGCGGCCGGTCCGGCCGTCGTCCGCGTCGTCGTGGGCGAACTGCCATGTGCCGCTCAGGTCGTGCCAGCCGGGGTCACGGACGAGCTGCGGGCGCGGGTGACCGGCGGCTTCCAGATGAGTGCGGGGCATGCGATGAACTCCGTGATGTCGTACGGGATCTCGGGGGAAGGCGGCGCTGTGCCGGTTCAGCGTTCCTCGGTGCGCGCGGGGGAGCGGAGGTCCACAACGGTGGCGGCGAACGCCAGCGGCCCGGGCAGCAGCGGCACCAGCAGCGGCATCGACCAGGCGAGGACCGCCGCGAGGAGCACGGCGCCGGCCAGCAGGACGGTGGAGCGCGGCTCAGCGGCCGAGCGGACCAGCGCCTCGCGCAGGGACAGACGGTGCGCGCCGTCGAGCGCGGTGGAGCGCAGCGCCACGGTCGTCATGCCCAGGGCGAGCAGGACGAGCGCGGGTGCCATGACGGGCGCGCCGGGCAGCGCGCTGTCCAGCAGCGCCATATCGGTCAGCAGCACCAGGACCAGCAGCGGGGGCAGCAACCCGCCGGCGAGGCTGCGCGCGGAGAGGTGCGCCCGCAGATGGCGTACGTACGTGGCGGTGGTGACCGGCGCGCCGGTGCGGGCGCTCGCTCCGAGCGTGGCGGACGCGGCGGAGAACGCGGCGGGCAGTGTCAGGACCGGGAGGCAGGCGAGGCTCGTGAGCAGGCCGACGAGCAGCATGTCGGCGAAGAGGGAGAACCCCGAGCCGAAGACCTCTCCGGGCTCGCGGCGTTCGCGCGGCGGTGCGGGCGTGTGGGTCGTCATGGTCGCTCAGCCCTTCAGTCCGGAGGTGGCCATGCCCTGCACCAGGTAGCGCTGGAAGACGAAGAAGAAGAGCACGATCGGCAGCACGGAGATCACCGACATGGCGAACATGGGCCCGTACGCGGAGGTGCTGGACTGGTCGACGAAGCTGCGCAGGGCGAGCGTGATGGTGAACTTCTCCGGCGCGAACAGATAGATCATCTGCGTGAAGAAGTCGTTCCACGTCCAGATGAACGTGAAGATCGCGGTGGTGATCAGCGCGGGCCGGCTCAGCGGCAGGGTGATGGACCAGTAGGTGCGGAAGGCGCCGCAGCCGTCGATGCGGGCGGACTCCTCCAGTTCGCGGGGCAGGCCGCGCATGAACTGGACGATGAGGAAGACGAAGAACGCCTCGGTGGCCAGGAACTTCGGCAGGATCAGCGGCCAGTAGGTGTCCACCAGGCCGAGCCGGTTGAAGATGATGTACTGCGGGATCAGGACGACGTGGTGCGGCAGCATCAGCGTCGCCACCATGAACGCGAACATGCCCTTGCGCATCCGGAAGCGGAGCCGGGCGAAGGCGTAGGCGGCCAGCGAGCAGGACAGGACGTTGCCGATGACCGCGCCGATCGCGATGGTCAGGGTGTTGCCGAGCAGGCGGGTGACCGAGATGCCGGAGACGCCGTCCAGGGCGGTCGTGTAGTTGGACCACTCCAGGTGGCTGGGCCACAGGTCGAGGCTGGTCACCACCTCGTCGGCCGGCTTGAGGGACGTGGCGAGCAGCCAGGCCAGGGGGTAGAGCAGGAGGAGCAGGGCCACGGCCGCGATCGTGTGCGGCAGCCAGCGTTTGGTGGCGAGGTTCATCGCCCCTCCTCGTCCGCGTAGAAGACCCAGGACCGGGACGTCCTGAAGAGAATCAGGGTGATGACGCCGACCGCGATCAGCAGCATCCAGGCCATCGCCGCCGCGTAGCCCATGTGCGAGGCGGTGAATCCGCGCTCGTAGAGGTAGAGCGTGTAGAAGAGCGTCGAGTCGGCGGGGCCGCCGTCGCCGCCGCTGATGGCGAAGGCCGGGGTGAACACCTGGAAGGACTGGATCATCTCCAGGACCAGGTTGAAGAAGACGACCGGGGACAGCATGGGCACGGTGATGGAGACGAACTGCCGCCAGCGGCCCGCGCCGTCCAGGGCCGCCGCCTCGTAGAGGTCGGGCGAGATCTGCTGCAACCCCGCCAGGAAGATGACCATCGGGGCGCCGAACTGCCAGACCGTCAGCAGCACGACCGCGTACACGGCCAGGTCCGGGTTGCCGATCCAGCCGCCGGTGTGGATGCCGACCGCGTCCAGGACGTGGGTGACGGAGCCGCCGTCGTTGAACAGGGCCCGCCACACCAGCGCGATCGTCATGCTCGCGCCGAGCAGCGAGGGCGCGTAGAAGGCGGAGCGGTAGAAGGCGCGGCCGCGGCCGAGGCTGCGCAGGAGCATGGCCACGCCGAGCGCGAAGGCCAGCTTCAGCGGTACGGCGATCACCACGTACAGCAGGGTGGTGCCGACCGACCGCCAGTAGCGGGGGTCCTCGGTGAGCATCTCCGTGTAGTTGCGCAGGCCCACCCAGTGCGGCGGGTCGAACAGGTTGTAGTCCGTGAACGACAGGTACAGCGACACCGCCATCGGGATCAGCGTCAGGACGAGCGCGCCGATCATCCAGGGGGAGAGGAACACGTAGGCGGGCCACTGCCGTTCACGCCGTGGGCGGCGCCCGGACGCGGGGCGCGGCGGGGTGGTGTCGTCGGCGCGCGGCGGCGCGCCGGTCGTGACTGTGCTCATGACCGCAGCTCCCGGTTGGCCTCGTCGATGAGTTCGCGTGCCGCCTGACGCGGTGTGGCCTGCTCGAACATCACGCGCTGGTACGCACGCCCGAAGGCGATCTGGACGGGGATGTCACCTTTCGGCGGGGCGGTGGGAGGCGCGTCCAGGCCGTACTTCTCCAGCTTCTGGGCGTAGTCGTAGATCTCCCGCTCCGCGCCCTCCAGAGTGGCGGCGACCCGGGCGGCGATCTTCCGGTTGGGAGGCGTGGAGCGGGTGAAGCTGAGGATGTCGCCGGCCCGCGGGTCGTTGAGGAGGAAGTCGACCAGAGCGACGGCTTCCTTCGGGTGCGCGGTGTGTGCTCCTACGCCGAGCAGCATCGAGGGCTTGAAGTAGGCGCCCTGACGTCCGCCGGTGGTCGGGACCGGCGCGTAGTGCACGTCGTCACCGAGCAGCGCCGGGTAGCCGGGGAAGGGGGCGTCCCAGGTGAAGTCGGCGGCGGCCAGGCCGCGGCCCATCGGGCTGGTCTCGGTGGACTTGGCCTGCGTCGAGTCCCGGGCCGCCGCGACGGAGCCGTCCTTACGGAGCCGGTCGCAGAAGGTCCAGAACTCCGTCAGGTCGTCCTCGGTGAAGCCCAGCCGCGTCTGGCTCGCGTAGAGCCGTCCGCCGCGGCCGCGCAGCCAGTCCTCGAAGACGTCCTCGTTGCCGCCGCCGTCGTTGCAGCCCGTGAGCGGGCGTCCGTCGGGGGACTTGAGCCCCAGCGCGGCGATCTTCCTGTTCGCCTCGGCCCAGTCCTGCCACGTCCAGCTCGGCTGGGGTGTGGGGATACCCGCCTTCTTGTAGATCGCCGCGTCGTAGGCGTAACCGGTGATGCCGCGCCCCATCGGCACGGCGTACTGCTCGCCCTCATAACTCCCGGTGCGCAGGAAGGACTTGTCCATCTCCGACGTCCGGATCTGCTGCTTCTCGATGATGTCGCCCAGGGACAGCAGCGCGCCGCCTCCCGCGTACTGGGAGACCTGCCGGTAGTCGAGCTGCGCGACGTCGGGGATGCCGCCGCCCGCCGCCTGCGTGGCCAGCTTCTGCTTGTACGCGCCGAACTCCGCGTTGGACGTGCGGACGGTGACGCCGGGGTGTTCCTTCTCAAAGAGCCGTACCGCCTTCTCGGTGCGGGCGGCACGGTCGTCGTTGCCCCACCAGGCGAACGTGAGCGAGACGCCGCCGCCTTTGCCGCTCGCGGTGGAACAGCCGGAGAGACCGGCGGTCAGGGCGCTGCTGAGGCCGACGGCGGCCGAGGCCAGGACGGCCCGGCGGGCCGGGAGCCGGCGTTCGCCGCTTCGGGGCTCGGGCATGGGTGCCTTCCAGAGGGAGGGGGAGGGGGCTGTGGGTCAGTTGCCGGTGCTCACCAGGTGAGGTCCCGCAGGTGCGAGGTCACCTGCGCGCGGTCCCAGGCGCCGTCGGCGACGGTCACGCGGTAGCCGCGGCTGAGCGTGGAGCCGGGGGAGAGGACGAGCTCGTCGTGGAACGCCCAGGAAGGGGCGACCGCGGCGAACGGATCACTGCGGACGAACCAGTGCGCGGGGTGCGTCCCCTTCTCGCCCCTGTGGTCGTTGGCCGGGGCGTGCTCGAAGACGAGCGTCGCGTGGCCGTCGCGGCCGTCGTGCTCACCGACGTAGGCCAGCCAGTCGGCCCGCGTGCCCATCAGGTCGCCGTCGTCGGCCTCCGAGGTGAAGGTCCGTCCGTCGCGGAAGGCGCGCGGGCCGCGCCAGAACAGACCGGTGTAACCGGCCGCCGGCCTGCCGTGGGTGGTGGGGCTGCCGAAGCGCAGCGGTTCGGTACGCCGGTTGGTGACGGCCGAGGTCCAGGTCAGCGACCAGCTTCCGGTCCCGGCGTCGACGCGGGCCTCGATCCGGCGTTCCTCCTCGGCCCACAGCTCCCCGTCGTGCGGGTGCCAGGTCAGGCGTTCGGCGATGACGGCGTGCTCGCCCGAGGCGGAGACCTCCTCGAAGGACACATGTGCCATCGAGCCGACCCGGTCGGGCAGGGCGAGATACCCCTCGCCGTGGACGTAGGTGTTTCCGCCCCACAGGTTCTGCCCCGACAGGTGGGAGGCCGTCAGCTGCAGTCCCTTGTGCCAACGGTGGTCGTTGGGGCGGTAGTCGGTGACGAGGGCGCCGGACAGCGTGCGCAGCGGGTGCAGATAGGGCTTGGGCGCCTCCCACGCCGCTTCGGGGCGGTACACGTAGGAGAACAGGTCGGTGCCGGAAGCCTCGTGGGCCACGGTGATGCGGTCGCCGTGGGCGTGGGTCAGCGCGAGTGTCATACGGAGGTCCCTTCCGGGTGCGTGGCGGGGGCCCACTGCGGGGCGCCGCCGTGCAGCTGGGTGTAGTACGGGTCGCCGGGGCCGATGGAGCCCGCGTGGACGGGCGCGTCGGTGAACGCGGACTTGTACAGGGCGGTGATGAACTCGAGGGTCTGCCGGCCGCCCTGCCCGCTGGTGGCGTGGCGTCGCCCGGCCCGGATGTCGGCGACGAGCGCGCGCAGCTGGGCCAGGTGCGAGCTGGGCTCGTCGACACCGAAGTCCCGCCAGGCGGCCGCCGTCTCCTCGGGCACGCCGGGAGCCGGGGTGATCCGCCAGTCCGCGTTGCGGTAGCCGTACAGATGGGTCACTTCGACGGTCGCGTGCTCGCAGTCGATGCGGATCCGGCTGACCTCGTCCGGGCTGAGCACACTGTTGACGACCGTGGCGAGGGCGCCGCTTTCGAACCGGACCTGGGCGGTGGACACGTCCTCGGTCTCCACGTCGTGCACGAGGCGGGCCGCCATGCCGCGCACCTCGCTCCACGGCCCCATCAGGTCGAGCAGCAGATCCGTCTGATGGATGCCGTGGCCCATCGCCGGGCCGCCGCCCTCGGTCGCCCAGCGGCCCCGCCACGGAACGGCGTAGTAGGCGGTGTCCCGGTACCAGGTCGTCTGGCAGTGCGCCACGAGCGGCCGCCCGAAGGCGCCCTCGCGCAGCAGATGCCGCACGTGCCGGGCCCCGGAGCCGAAGCGGTGCTGGAAGACGATGGACGCGTACGGGTCCGAGCCGCCGCCCCGCTCCGCCGCCGCGACGGCGTCGTAGTCGGCCAGCGAGGGGCAGGGCGGCTTCTCGCACCACACCCAGGCTCCGGCCCGCAGCGCGGCCTCGGCCTGTTCACGGTGGACGGCGGGCGGAGTGCACAGCACCACGAGGTCCGGCCGCACTTCGCTGAGCATGGCGGCGAGATCCGTGGTCCGGTAGGCAATCGCGAAGTCGTCGGCGAATCTGCCGACGGAACCGGCGTCCGTGTCGACCGCCGCGACCACCTCCGTTCCCCCTTCCGCCGCCAGCTTGCGCAGCGCCGGCAGATGGCTGGAGCGCGCGATCCCTCCGGTGCCGATCACGGCGGTGCGCAGCGGAAGAGGTGAGCGAAGCGAAGACATGCGGTCCTCTCGGGAGACGGACGGGCGCGCCCGGCGATGCGGCAGCAAGCGCGAAAAGGCCGCAGCAAGCGCTTGCCGTCGATGTGGTTCCAACGTTGTAACCGCCGCGTGTCCACGGGGTCAACCCTTCGTCACGCACCAGTCTTTCTCGGCTGCGCGCCGGCCCGGGGTGCACGGAAGTGCATAATCAGGGGGCAACTTGAACTAGGGGGCCGATCCGTGACAGCCGTGACACTCAAAGACGTGGCGATGCGCGCAGGTGTGTCGATCAAGACGGTTTCCAACGTTGTACGCGATGCGCCCAAGGTGTCGGCGGACACGCGGGAGCGGGTGATGCGCGCGGTCCGCGAGCTCGGCTACCGTCCCAACCCGTCCGCGCGCAGACTGCGTACGGGCCGCAGCGGTCTGATCGCCCTCGCCGTCCCGGACCTGACCACGCCGTACTTCGCGGAGCTCGCCCACCACATCCGCGCGGAGGCCACCGCACTGGGGCTGACCGTCCTCATCGAGGAGACGCTCGGAGACCCGGCGGAGGAACTGCGCCTGGCCACCGGGGTGGGCGCGTCCCTGCTGGACGGGGTGATCCTCTCGCCGCTGCACGTCACCACGACCGAACTCGCGCCGGTCGCCGACGCGTTCCCGCTCGTCCTCCTCGGCGAGCGCAGCTACCAGCGCGATCACGTGGTCGCCGACCACGTCCTCATCGACAATGTCGCGGCGGCGCGTGACGTCACCGGCCACCTGATCGGTCTGGGCCGTACGCGCATCGCGGCCATCGGCGCCGACGTGAAGGCGTCGGCCACCAGCCGTCAGCGTCTCGAGGGGTTCCAACTGGCCCTGCACGAAGCAGGGTTGCCGTTCGATCCGCGGCTCGCCCCCACCATCACGGAGTTCAACCGCGGCAACGGTCTGCTGGCGATGCGGGCCCTGCTGGCCCTGCCCCCCGACATCCGCCCCGACGCTGTCTTCTGCTTCAGCGACCTGCTGGCGGTCGGGGCGCAGCGGGCCGTGCACGAAGCGGCGTTGAGTGTGCCGGGTGACATCGCGCTGGCGGGTATCGACGGGTCCGAGGAGGCCCTGTACAGCACGCCGTCACTGACGACGCTGGTTCCTGACAAGGGGGCCATCGCCTCCCTGGCCGTGAAGTGCCTGGCGGCCCGCATCCGCTCGGCGGAGCCGCTGCCCTTCGAGGTGCATGTGGCCCCGCACTGGCTCGACGTCCGCGAGTCCACGGCGGCGGTCCGACGGCCGCTGACCCTCTGAAAGCGGCCCCGACCGCCGAGTTGATCTCCGATCGGACAAGCCACGTGCGCCGGGCGTGGTGCAGTGCATAGGGTCGCCGGCATGGCACTGCGACCTGTGAACGTGAACTTCAAGGCCCTGGACGACGAGGTGGTCGGCCGGTTCTGGGCCGAAGCGCTCGGCTGGGGTGTTTCCAGCGAGGGACCCGGCGTGACCAACGTCGAACCCGGCGGCGGCTTCGTCTGGCCCGACGCGACGGCCGTCTGCATCGACGTCGTCAAGGTCCCGGAGCCCAAGACGGCGACGAAGAACCGTGTGCACCTCGATCTCGCCACCACCTCGGCGGCGCACCAGGCGGAGTCGGTCGCCCGCCTGAAGGCCCTCGGTGCGACGCCCGTGGACGTGGGCCAGGGCGACGTGCCGTGGACGGTCCTGGCCGACCCGGAGGGCAACGAGTTCTGTGTGCTGGAGCCCCGGGAGATCTACCGGGACACCGGGCCGATCGCCGCGGTCGTCATCGACTGCGTGGATCCGCGGGCCATGGCCCGGTTCTGGGACGGGGCGGTGGACTGGACCCTGCACGAGGTGAGCGACGACCGTGCGGTGCTGCGCTCCGCCAAGGGGGTCGGCCCGTACCTGGAGTTCCTGCGCTCGGGCGCGAAGACCGTGCCGGACCGTGTGCACATCGACCTGCTGCCGTACTCCGGTGACGACAAGGACGCGGAGGTGGACCGGCTGCGGGCCCTCGGCGCCACCGACCTCGACCTCGGTCAGGGCGACGTTCCGTGGACGTGCCTGGCCGACCCGGAGGGGCACGAGTTCTGCGTCCTCGGCCGTTCCTGACGCAGGGTTGCACCACTGCGGCGCCGGGCCACGGGGCCCGGCGCCGCAACAGGTCCGAAGGGGTTCAGGCGGCCGCGAGGGAGTCGTCCTCGGGGCGGGCTCCCGGGAGTCGGTGCCGGGCGGCGATCAGAGCGGCGTCGATGTCGGCGGTGCCGGTCGCTATGCACAGCGTGTAGGCGACGTCATCCATCCGCTGCCGCACCCGCGCACTGCCCTGCGAGGCGTTGAGCGCCTGAAGCGTCTCGTACTGCTGGATGAGGTCGTTGAGGACAGCCGGGTGCGCCATCAGCATGACGTCGACTCCTTCGGGCACGGTGGGCGATTCGAGTCCCCCGTGCCCGGGCATCCCCTGCCCACACCTCCTTGATCGTTCTTTCCTCAGGCCTGGCTAGGACTCCGTTAGGTCTGTCTCGGTCGTGGTGTGGTGTGTGACCTGCTGGGCAGGG
>NZ_BAAATS010000004.1:0-2027 GCF_039533535.1 Streptomyces kunmingensis | reverse complement strand
CCTCGACCAACTCCCCCTCACCCCCAACGGCAAGATCGACACCAAAGCCCTCCCCGCCCCGGGCCCCGAACGCCCCGACCTCGACGTCACTTTCGTAGCCCCGCGGACCACTGCCGAGCAGATCGTCACCACCGTCTGGTCCGAAATCCTCGGTGTCGACACCATCGGGATCCACGACAACTTCTTCGAGCTGGGCGGGCATTCGCTGCTTGCCACGCAGGTGACGTCCAGGTTGCGCCGGCAGCTCGGTGTCGATGTGCCGGTCCGCACCATCTTCACCTCGCCCACCCCTGCCACTCTGGCCGCGGCCATGCGTGAACTGGCAACAGCCGATGAGGCACCGCTCGTACCAGTCGACCGAGCCGACACCGCGCTCCCGCTGTCCTTCGCCCAGCAACGTCTCTGGTTCCTCGACAAGTTGACGCCGGGAAGCGCCGAGTACCTGGTGCCCTTCGCCCTGCGCCTTCGGGGGGAGTTGGACGCCGACGCCCTGGGCGCTGCGTTCACCGGCCTGGTGGCACGGCACGAAATCCTTCGGACCAGGTTCGTCACCGACGATTCCGGGCGTCCCTCACAGATGGTGGACGCGCCGTGGTCGGTCACCCCGGTGGTGCACCATGTCCGGTCCGACGCCGGCCTCGAGGACAGGGAGCGGACCGCGCAGGAGGTCATGGAAGCGGAGGCGCGACGCCCGTTCGAGCTGGACGGCGGTCGACTGCTGCGCGTGGACCTGGTCCCTGTCGCGCAGGACGACCAGTATCTCCTGATCACGCTGCACCACATCGTGTCGGACGGCTGGTCAGCGGGCATCCTGGCGCGCGAGCTGCGTGAGCTGTACGCGGCGGCCCTGGCCGGGAGCGAGGCCTCGCTCCCGGGCCTCCCGGTCCAGTACGCGGACTTCGCCGTCTGGCAGCGGGAACAGCTCACGGGCGACTTCCTTGAGACGCAGTTGGCGTACTGGCGTGAGCGCCTGAGCGGTGTGCCGGTGCTGGAACTGCCCACGGATCATGGACGCCCCGCCGAGCGCGAGGGCGCCGCCGGTGACACCGTGTACTTCACGCTGCCGGCCGAGGTCGCGGAACCGCTGAGAAGGGCGGCTGGGCGGCGCGGCGCGAGCCTGTTCATGACGCTTCTGTCGCTGTTCAAGATCGTGCTGGCCCGCTACGGTCGCCAGGACGACATCGCCGTGGGCACCCCGATCGCGGGCCGCAACCGCGCCGAGACCGAGGCCCTGCTCGGCTTCTTCGTGAACACGCTGGTGATGCGGACCGACCTGTCCGGCGACCCGACGTTCACCGAGCTCATCGACCGGGTCAAGGACACGGCGCTGGGCGCCTACGACCACCAGGACCTGCCGTTCGAGCGACTCGTCGACGAGCTGGCCCAGAACCGCGACCTGTCGCGCAACCCGCTGTTCCAGACCCTGTTCGTCTTCCAGAACACTCCGGACGGGGATGCGTGGAGCCTGCCGGGCCTCGACGTCGAGCCGGTCGGAGTGGGCGGTCAGGACGCGAAGTTCGACCTTCAGTTGACGGCTGCGGAGTCCAGCGGCGAGGTGCAGGCGGCACTGGAGTACCGGACGGATCTGTTCGAGCGCGCGACGATCGAACGGATGGCCGGCCACCTGGCCACACTCGCCGCCTCCGTCGCTGCCACACCCGACGCCCGCCTCTCCGAGCTGAACATGCTCACGCAGCGGGAGCGGCAGGAGATCCTGGTCGACTGGAACGGCGTCACCGGCCCCTACCCCGACACCGCCACCATCCACTCCCTCATCGAAGACCGCGTCACCACCGACCCGGACGCCATCGCCATCACCCACGGCACCGAACAATGGACATACGCGCAGGTCAACGCCCGCGCCAACCAACTCGCCCACCACCTGCGGGAAACAGGCATCACCCCGGACACCCTCATCGCCGTCTGCCTCGACCGCTCCCCCGAACTGATCGCGGCCCTCCTCGGCATCATGAAGGCCGGCGCCGCATTCGTCCCCCTCGACCCGGAATACCCCACCGACCGCATCA
>NZ_BAAATS010000003.1:0-3397 GCF_039533535.1 Streptomyces kunmingensis | reverse complement strand
CCTCGACCAACTCCCCCTCACCCCCAACGGCAAGATCGACACCAAAGCCCTCCCCGCACCCGGACCCGAGCGCCCCGACCTCGCCAACAGCTATACCGCCCCCCGCACCGACACCGAACGCACACTCGCCTCGGTGTGGAGCGACATCCTCGGCATCGAGACCGTCGGCATCCACGACAACTTCTTCGAGCTGGGCGGCGACTCGATCATCAGCATCCAGTTGATCGCCAGGGCGAAGAAGTTCGGCCTCCATCTCACCCCGCGCATGATCTTCAAGCACCAGACGATCGCCGAGATCGCGGTCCACGCCGGCGCGAGCACCCTGGTCGACGCGGAGCAGGGCCGCGTGGTGGGCGACGTACCGCTGACGCCGATCCAGCACTGGTTCTTCGAGAAGGAACTGCCGGCCTTCGACCACTTCAACCAGGCCGAACTCCTGGCCACCGACTCCTTGGACCCCGACGTCCTGCGACAGGCGCTGACCGACCTGATCGAGCACCACGACGCTCTGCGCCTGCGCTGCGAGAGCGGTGAGGACGGCTGGCGTCAGTACCTGGACGAGTCGGTGGACACCGGCGTCCTCGACGTCCACGATCTGTCCGATGTCACCGCCGACGCCCTGAGCTCGGTCTCGCTCGGGATCGCCGAGGAGACCCAGCAGGGCCTCGACCTGGCGAAGGGGCCCCTCATCAGGTGCGCCCTGCTGGAGCTGGGCGCGGCGCGGGGGCAGCGGCTCCTCATCGCCGTGCACCATCTGGCGGTCGACGGGGTGTCCTGGCGGATCCTCTTGGAGGACCTGGGCAGTTGCTACGAGCAGCGCGCCGCCGGCAGGACGCCGCGGCTGCCCGCGAAGACGACGTCCTTCCGGGCCTGGGCGGAACGGCTGCGCGGGTTCGCGACGTCGGACGCGGCGCGCGCCGAGTTCGCGTACTGGGCGGAGGCGAAGCCCGGCGGACAGGTTCCGCGTGACCGGGACGGGCGCAACGACCTGGGCTCGGCGTCCACCGTCACGGCGACGCTCACCTCCGACGAGACACGCGCCCTGCTCCGGGACGTGCCCCGTGCATTCAGCACGCAGATCAACGACGCGCTGCTCACCGCGCTCGCCCAGGCGCTGCGGGACTGGACGGGCGACGACGAGACACTGATCGGTCTGGAGGGGCACGGCCGCGAGGACCTGTTCCCCGACGTCGACCTGTCGCGGACCGTCGGCTGGTTCACGTCCGTGTTCCCCGTCGCGCTGCGACTGGCGCCGGGTGCCGGCCCGGTCGCGTCGCTCGACTCCGTCAAGGAGCAGCTGGGACGGATCCCGAACAAGGGCGTCGGCTACGGCATCCTGCGTCATCTCGGGGCGCCCGACGTGGCGTCCGTCCTGGGCCGGCAGCCGGTTCCGGAGGTCAACTTCAACTACCTGGGGCAGTTCAGCCGGGACCTCCCCGGCATCGGGCGGTATGCCCCCGCTGACGAGCCCAAGGGCCACTCGATCAGCCCCGACGGCATGCGCTGGAACGTCCTCGACGTGACCGCGGCCGTCGAGGGCGACACGTTCGGGGTGTATATCGGCTACTCGACGGCGCTGCACGACCGGGAGACCGTCGAGCGGCTGGCCGACGGAGTGATGGGCCACCTGCGCACGTTGATCGCCGGCAGTGCCGAAGGCGCCGCCGAATCCCGCTGGGCCACCCCCGGCGCCCCCCTCACCGACATCGGTGACACCGACATGGCCGCGATCCTGAAGAGGTTCTCGATATGAGCACGCACAACGTGGAAGACGTCTACGGGCTCTCGCCCCTGCAGTTCGGGATGCTGTACCACTCGCTGGAGGACACGTCCGACACGCGCCCTTATATGGTGCAGATGACGGAGGAGGTCGAAGGTCCCTTCGACGACGCGCTGTTCGGACAGGCGTGGCAGCAGCTCGTCGACCGGCATCCGATCCTGCGCAGCGCGTTCGTGTGGGAGGGCGTGTCGGAACCGGTGCAGGTGGTGCAGCGCCGGGCCCCCGTGCCCTTCGCGGTGCGGGACCTGCGCGGCCTGCCCGACCAGGAGCAGCGCCTTGACGCCTTCCTCGCGGAGGACTGGGAGCGCGGCTTCGACCTGTCGCGGGCGCCACTGGTGCGGGTGACCGTGCTGCGGACGGCGGAGGAACGGCGTTACGTCGTCTGGTCGTTCCACCACATCCTGCTGGACGGGTGGAGCGTGCAGATCCTCCAGAAGGAGTTGTTCGCCCTCTACCGCAGCCTCCTCGACCGCACACCTGCCGCGCTGCCGCCGGCCGCCCCGTACCGCCGCTACATCGAGTGGCTCAACGCCCAACAGGGGGACGGGTCGGCGGACTTCTGGAAGAAGTACCTGGCCGGGGTAACCGAGCCGACCGACCTGCATGTGGACCGCGAGACCGGGGACACAGGAGTCGGGGAATGCGAAGTGGTCGCCTCCCCCGAGCTGTTCGCACAGGCCCGTGACTACGCCCGGTCCCAGCGGATCACGATGAACACCCTGGTGCAGGGGCTGTGGTCGATCCTGCTCTCCCGCTACAGCCGCCGCGACGAGGTGCTGTTCGGTTCGACCATCTCGGGCCGCTCGATCGCGCTGCCGGGCGTGGACTCGATGATGGGGCTGTTCATCAACACGCTTCCGGTACGCGGCCGGCTCACGGGTGACATGGAGGTCGCGGGCTGGCTGCGGGATCTCCAGGACGAGCAGCTGGAGATGCGCCAGTGGGAGTACTGCCACCTGGTCGACGTGCAGAAGCACAGCAGCATCGCACGCGGAGAGCCGCTGTTCCGGTCCATTCTGGTCTTCGAGAACTACCCGGTGGTGCAGAAGCCGTCGGACTTCCCCGAGGGTCTGACCCGGCGTCTGGTCAACTGCGTCGAGCGCACCGGCTACCCGCTCACCCTGGTCGTGTCGGCGGGCCGCGCCCTGGAGTTCCGCTTCGTCTACGACCGGAGCCGGTTCGACGCGGCGACGATCGAGCGGATGGCCGGTCATCTGCGCACCCTGCTGGAGTCCGTCGTGGCGGCTCCCGCGGCGCGCATCGCGGAGTTGAACATGCTGACGGAGCGGGAGCGGCAGGAAATCCTGGTCGACTGGAACGGCGTCACCGGCCCCTACCCCGACACCGCCACCATCCACTCCCTCATCGAAGACCGCGTCACCACCGACCCGGACGCCATCGCCATCACCCACGGCACCGAACAATGGACATACGCGCAGGTCAACGCCCGCGCCAACCAACTCGCCCACCACCTGCGGGACACGGGCATCACCCCGGACACCCTCATCGCGGTCTGCCTCGACCGGTCGCCTGAACTGATCGCCACTCTCCTCGGCATCTTGAAGGCCGGCGCCGCATTCGTCCCCCTCGACCCGGAATACCCCACCGACCGCATCA
>NZ_BAAATS010000002.1:648988-654330 GCF_039533535.1 Streptomyces kunmingensis | reverse complement strand
GAACTATTTTTAAGAGAAAACCCCCGTCCGGGGATACCGGACGGGGGTTTTCTGCGTTTAGGCGGGCTCCACCAATTTCGCGTCGTACGCCACGATCACCGCCTGCACCCGATCCCGTGCTCCCGTCTTCGCCAGAATGCGGGACACATGCGTTTTCACCGTCGACTCCGCGAGATGCAGACGCTCGGCTATCTCCGCGTTGCTCCAGCCCTGGGCGATGACCGTGAGGATCTCGCGCTCGCGGTCCGTGAGAGAGGCGATACGGGGATCCGGTGCCGCCGGAGCGCCGGGAGCCGCCGGAAGACGGTGGACGTAGGCGTCCAGGAGACGGCGCGTCAGAGCCGGGGCCACGATCGCGTCACCGGCCGCCACCGCGCGGATACCGGCGAGGAGTTCCTCCGGAAGAGCATCCTTGATCAGGAAGCCGGACGCGCCGGCACGCAGGCCCGCATACGCGTACTCGTCCATGTCGAACGTGGTCAGAATGAGAATGCGTGGGCCGTCCCCGGCGCCGGACCACGCCGACACGATGCGGCGTGTGGCCTCGATACCGTCCATGCCCGGCATGCGGATGTCCATCAGCACGACATCCGGGCGCAGCTGGGAGGCGAGGACGACGGCTTCCGTACCGGTGCCCGCCTCGCCCGCGACCCGCAGATCGTCCTGGCTCTCCAGAAGCATGCGGAATCCGAAGCGCTGCATGGGCTGATCATCGACTATCAGGACCGAGGTGGAGGGAGAGAGGGAAGAGGAGGAGGAAGGGGAGGAGGAAGGGGCCGAGCTCACGTGGTGGGTTCCTTGGGGACGGGGAGATGGGCTGTGACCCGCCAGCCGCCGGACGGTCGCGGGCCGGCCTCAAGTGTGCCGCCGTACAGGGAAGTTCGCTCGCGCATTCCCGTCAGGCCCCGGCCCCCGGTGTCCGGTGAACCGCCGCGGCCCGTGTCGGTGACCGTGAGGGTGACGGCGTCGGGAGCGTAGGAGAGGTCGGCTCTGGCGGTCGCCTGCGGGCCCGCGTGCTTGAGGGCGTTCGTCAGGGCTTCCTGGAGGACGCGATAGAGGGCGAGTTGCGTGCCGGACGGCAGCGGGGCGGGTGGTGTGCCGGTGTGGGTCAGGTGGACCGGGAGGCCCGCGGTGCGTACGCCGTCGACGAGAGCGTCGATGTCCGCGAGCGCGGGCTGCGGTGCCAACTCCGGTCCTGTAGCCGGGGTTTCCTCGCGCAGGACGTCCAGGAGGCGGCGGAGTTCGGTGAGGGCCTGGCGGCTGGTCGTGGCGATCGCGGTGAGCGCCTGGGCCGCGCGTTCCGGGTTGCGGGCGGCCGCGTAGGAGCCGCCGTCGGCGAGGCCGGTGATGACGGAGAGGTTGTGGCCGATGATGTCGTGCATCTCGCGGGCGATCCGGGTGCGTTCGGCGGCGGCCGCGAGTTGTGCCTGCTGGTCGCGTTCGACCTCGAGCCGGCGGGCGCGTTCGACGAGGGAGTTCGTGTAGTCCTGGCGGCTGCGGATGGCGATGCCGAACGCGCAGACGAGAGCCAGGGCCCAGAAATGCGGCACGACCTGGGCGTCCCAACTGCCTCTGGGGTAGCGGATGACAGCGACCACGACCGGGACCATCGTCAGGGCGCAGGCCAGGAGCAGGGTGCGCATGCGGGCGCGCAGGGCCACGTTGAAGACGGCGAAGAGCTGGAGCATGGCCGCCTGGAGGACGGCTCCGGTCGCGCTGTTCACGATGCCGGCGGCCGCCATGACCGTCAGCGCGGCCATCGGGTGGGTGCGGCGCCACAGTAGGGGGACGGACAGGGCGAGGCTGAGGAGGAGGACGAGCCAACCGGGGACGTGCGTGTCGGCGGCGATGTTCTTCCAGCCGTCGCCCACGTAGTCGACGTAGGCCGCGAGGACGAAGAAGCCGGTCAGGAGCAGGTCCCACGCCAGCGGACGGCGTCGGTCGAAGGCGCGCACCCGCCGGGTGGTGCGGTGCAGGAACTGGCTGGTGCGGGGCTCTGACCGGCGGGCTTCGGATGTCACGCGCTCATCCTGGTCATACGTCACGGCGCTTGAGAAGGAGGGCGGCGGCGCCGAGCACGACGGCGGCCCACACGAGGAGCGAGAGGAGCCCGGTGAGCGGCGCGTTGTGGCCGGCGACCTGTGTGATCGTGCCGAGGGACTCCGAGGACTTCGCCGGGAAGTACTTCACGGCGCTCTGTACGACGTCGTTGCTGATCGCCCCGAGCACCTCGGGCAGGATCATGACGACGCCGACGAACGCTCCGATGGCCGCCGGGATCGAACGGCACAGGGCGCCGAGGCCCAGGGCGATCACGCTGAGGAGGGTGACGCCCGCCGCGTTGCCCGCGAGGGCGCCGAGGACCCCGGAGTCGGTCAGGGACAGGGACTTGTCGGTGTCGGAGAGCCAGATCTGAGCCAGCAGGAACGTCACCGTGTTCGTGACGAAGGTGAAGGTGAAGGCGAAGGCCGTGAAGACGCCGGCCTTCGCCCACAGCACGGGCAGGCGCCGTGGGACGGCCGCCATCGTGGCGCGTACCAGGCCCGTCGAGTACTCGCCCGCGCTGATCAGGATGCCCAGGACGGCGACGCAGATCTGGGAGAGCTGCGAACCGAAGAGGGTGAAGAGGACGGTGTCGATGTTCGCGTCGTCGCCGTCGTAGGTGGAGCCCATGACGAGGCCCACGCCGATCACCAGGGCCGCCGCCAGGCCCAGCGTCAACCAAGTGGAGCGCAGGGTACGGAACTTGTGCCACTCCGCGTGCAGGACGCGGCGCGGCGTCACCGCGTAGGCGAGGGGGGTGTCGAGGGGGGTGCCGGTGGTGGTCGTCTGCGTCGTCGTCGTCATCGTCCGGCTCCCGTCGGGGCCGCGGTCGGCTGGTACTCGACCGCGTCGTGGGTGAGGTTCATGAAGGCCTGCTCCAGCGAGGCCGTCCGCGGGCTCAGTTCGAAGAGGGGGATGGCGTGCGCGGCGGCGATCCGGCCGATGTCGGGGGCTTCGAGGCCGCGTACATGGAGGGTGTCGGGGGCCTCGGCGGTTGTCTCGGCGCCGGTCAGCAGGGCGCGCAGGCGGGCGGCGTCCGGGGTGACGACCTTGACGTAGAAGGCGCCTGATTCGCGTACGAGGGCGGTGACAGTGGTGTCCGCGAGGAGGCGGCCGCGGCCGATGACGACGAGGTGGTCGGCGGTCAGCGCCATCTCACTCATCAGGTGCGAGGAGATCAGGACCGTACGGCCCTCCTGGGCGAGGGACTTGAGGAGGGTGCGGATCCACAGGACGCCCTCGGGGTCGAGGCCGTTGACGGGTTCGTCGAGGACGATCGCGGCCGGGTCGCCGAGCAGGGCGGCGGCGATGCCGAGGCGCTGGCCCATGCCGAGGGAGAAGCCCTTGACGCGTTTGCCGGCTACGTCGGTGAGGCCCGCGAGGTCGAGGACGTGCTCGACGCGGGAGCGAGGGATGCCGTGGGTGTGAGCGAGCGCCATGAGGTGGTGGAAGGCGCTGCGGCCGGGGTGGACGGCCTTCGCTTCCAGGAGCGCGCCGACTTCGCACAGGGGCGCGGGGTGGGTGGCGTAGGCGCGGCCTCCGATCGTGGCGCGGCCGGACGTCGGGGCGTCCAGGCCGAGGAGCATGCGCAGGGTCGTGGACTTGCCGGCGCCGTTCGGGCCGAGGAAACCGGTGACCGTGCCGGGTTCGACGGTGAAGGTCAGGTCCTCGACCGCTGCCCTGCCGGGCTTGCCGCCGTAGCGTTTGGTGAGGCCGTGCGCTTGGATCGTCATACCCATGAAGGTGCCGTGAGGTGGCCGTCTGCCGCGTCCGCCCCGGGCACCCAGCACCGTAAAACGCGGTAGTACCCAGGTACTACGGGCCCGTAGGGTGCCGCGCATGGACTACGAGATCCGTGCCGTACGTGCCGACGAATGGCCCGCGGTGAAGGAGTTGCGGCTCGCCGCGCTGAGCGATCCGATGGCGCCGCTCGCGTTCCTGGAGACGTACGAGCAGGCGCTGGCGCGGCCCGACGTGTTCTGGCAGGACCGGGCGGCGGGGGCCTCGCACGGGACGATCGCCCGGCAGTTCGTGGCGGTGAGGAACGACGGGACCTGGGACGGAACGGTCGTCGCGCTCGTCGAGGAGGCCGGGGCCGAGGACTTCTTCGGCCGGGCCGTCGAGCGGCGTCAGGTGCAGCTCGTCGGGGTGTTCGTACGGCCGGCGGCGCGGGGGCGCGGGCTGACGGAGGCGTTGTTCTCGACTGCCGTGGAGTGGGCGTCCCGGCTCGACGGGGTGACGCGGGTACGGCTGCACGTCCATGAGGACAACGCGCGGGCCGAAGGGTTCTACCGGAAGTTCGGGTTCGTCCGCACCGGAGGGGCCGTGCCGAACCCGGGCGACCCCTCCAAGGTGGATCACGAGATGGTGTTCAAGCCCTGAGGCACCGGCCCCGCTCAGCTGTACGGGCGCTCCGCGCGGGCCGTGCGCAGGGCGTGGGCCCACCAGTCGAGCTGGTCGAGCAGGACCTTGGCCGCCTCGCCCGCGCCTTGCGGCTCGTGGGCCGTGCCGTCCGTGCCGTCCGCGCCGAATTGGTCGGCGGTCACGCGGTGGAAGCTGACGCCGTCGCGGACCGTGACGGCGTGCAACTCGGCGAAGACGAGGCGGAGTTGCTCGACCGCGCGCAGCCCGCCGCCGACACCGCCGTACGAGACGAAGCCGACCGGCTTGGCCTGCCATTCCGCGCGGTGCAGATCGATGAAGTGCTTCAGGTGGGCCGGGAAGCTGTGGTTGTACTCGGGGGTGACGATCACGTAGGCGTCGGCGGCGTCCACGCGGGCGGCGAGCTCGGCCTGCTCGGAGGTGGGCGTGTGGCCCCAGTCGGGATGGTTGTCCGGCAGGCTCAGATCGGTCAGGTCGATGACGTCGAAGTGGGTGCCGGGCGCGTGGGTCCTGGCGTGGTCGGCGAACCAGGTGCCGACGGTGGGGGCGAGGCGGCCGTCGCGGGTGGAGCCGATGACGATGGCTACGCGGAGGGGGGCGGTGGGGTTGGTGCTGGTCATGGTGGGGTGCTCCCTGTTCGGGGTCGGTCTGTGCCGGGGTGGCTGTGCGGGGTGGCCGTGCGGGGTGGCCGTTCTGGGGTGGCCGTACTGGGGTGGCCGTGCGGGGTGGCCGTTCTGGGGTGGCCGTACTGGGGTGGCCGTGCGGGGTGGCCGTTCTGGGGTGGCCGTACCGGGGTGGCCGGGTCGGGTCGGGGGCGGTCTTCTCGTGGCGCTCTGAGCTGTCGCCGAGGTCACGGGGCTCCGCCCCGGACCCCGCTCCTCAATCGCCGGAGGGGCTTGAGGAGCGGGGGGCGGGCG
>NZ_BAAATS010000002.1:543131-648937 GCF_039533535.1 Streptomyces kunmingensis | reverse complement strand
GCTTGAGGAGGGGAGGGGCTTTAGGAGCGGGGGGGGGTGAGGAGCGGAGGGCTTGAGGAGCGGAGGGCTTGAGGAGGGGAGGGGCTTTAGGAGCGGAGGGGATTGAGGAGGTGGGGCTTGGTGAGGTGGGGCCTGGTGAGCGGTGTGGGCCTGTTTCTGGGGGTGAGCAGGGTGTGTGCGAGGGCTGCCAGGGCTGTCAGGAGGGCCGTCACCGTCCAGAGCGTGACGTGCCAGGCCGCTGTGAATTCCGGTGCGTGGCCGCCTGTGCCCGCTGTGACCCGGGCCGCCAGTTGGCTCGAGCCGGTCCGGGATTCGACCGAGGCGACCAGCAGCGCGCCGAAGATCGTCAGCATGATGGCGCCGGTGCCGCCGCGCACGGTGTTGAGGAAGCCGGAGGCCATGCCGACCTCGGACGGGGCGACCATCGACATGGCCTGCGCGTCGATGATGCCGATGGACAGGCCCTGGCCCGCGCCGATGGTGAGCAGCGGGCCTGCGAGGGCGCCGGCGGTGATGCCGGGGTGCAGGGTGGTGAGCCAGGCGTTGCCCGCGGCGATCAGGAGCAGGGAGAGAACCAGCAGGTGGCGGGCGGGTACGCCCCGGTTGACGAGGCGGGCACCGAGCGGGGGCAGGGCGAGGACCGGCACCGTCATCAGGAGGAGGGTCAGTCCGGCGGCGCGGGCCGTCGAGCCGTTGACCCCCTGGAGGTAGGTCGGCAGGAAGGTGAGGACGCCGGTGGTGCCCGCGCCCAGGCCGAAGGAGCCGACGGCCCAGCCGAGGAACGCCGGGTTGCGGGTCAGCTGCAGGTCGAGGATCGGGCGGCCCGTGCCGCTGCGGGTGATGCGCTGCTCCACGCGGACGAAGGTGAGGAGCAGGGCCAGGGCCAGGGCGGCGGGGAGCAGGGTGCCGGGTGACGTCCAGCCGGATTTGGAACCCTGGGTGATGGCGAAGAGGGCGAGGGCGAGGCCCGCGATGAACGCCGCCGCGCCCGCCTTGTCGACGCGGGGCCGGTCGTCGGCCCGGGACTCGCTCATCAGGCGGGTGCCGGCGAGGATGACGGCGCCGACAGCCACGTAGGACAGGAAGGTGGCGCGCCAGCCGAGTGCGTCGACGAGCCAGCCGGAGAACGTCGGGCCGAAGGCGAGGCCGAGGCCGGCCGTGGTGCCGAGCGCGGCGAAGACGCGGGTACGGGCCGGGCCGGTGAAGGTCGCGGCGAGCAGGGAGCCGCCGCCGGCCATGACGCCGGCGGCGCCGATGCCGGAGAGCACGCGGGCCGCGTCCAGGAGCAGGATGTGCTCGACGAGGGCGGAGGCCAGGGTGCCGGCGGTGTAGACGGCGGCGCCGAGCGTGAGGATCCGGCGGCGGCCGTAGAGGTCGCCGAGCACGCCCGCGACCAGCATGAACGAGGATGCGGCGAGGAAGTAGCCGACGACGACCCACTGCAGTGACGCGCCGCTCGCGTGGAGGTCGGCGCCGATGCGGGGCAGTGCCACCGTCGTGCCGGACATGGCCATCGGCAGCGTGAGCATGCCGAGGAGGACGACGAGCAGGGTGAAGGCGGGGCGGCGGCCACCGGGTGCGGGGACCGCCGAAACCTGGGGTTCGGTTGCCATGGCGGTAAAGTACAACGATGGTTGTAGTTAGTGCAACGGTCGTTGTACCTAGGTCTCCGGACCGGGACTCCGGACCGGGGCCCTAGGCTGGGCGGCGACGGAGGAGCGGGATGGCGGAACAGGACGGGCCGGGCCTGCGCAAGGGCACGGTGGAGAAGCGGCAGGCGTTGCTGCGTGGCGCGCGTACGGTCTTCGGGCGCGAGGGCTATACGCGGGCGGGCATCGACGAGATCGCGGCCGAGGCCGGGGTCTCGACGCGCACGCTCTACAACCATTTCGGCGGCAAGAAGAACCTGTTCCGTGAGGTGCTGCTGGACAGCGCCGCGAGCGTCACGGCGGCCCACACCGCGCTCATCGAGCGGCATCTGGGCAAGGTGACGGACATCGGGGACGACATCGCCGCCCTCGCCCGCGAATGGATGGGACGGCGCGGTGAGCACGCTCCGCACATGCTGCTCGTCCGGCAGATCATCTCGGAGGGGCCACACCTGCCCGCGGATGTCATCGAGGAATGGCAGCGGATCGGGCCGCGGGCCGTGACGGAGGCGGTGCGCGAGAGGTTCGTCGAGCTGGGCGCGCGGGGGCTGTTGGCCGTCGACGCGGCCAACTCCCACGAGGCGGCGCGGTATTTCGCGCTGCTGACCGCGGGATCGGTCACCGTGGATACGTTCTTCGGGGTCGTGCCGATGTCCGCGGCGGAGGTGGATGCGCGGGTGGAGAGTGGTGTGCGCGCGTTTTTGCGGTTGTATGCCGTCCGGGACGAGTCGTAGGCGGCTGAGCGGCTGAGCGGCTGAGCGGCGGGGTGGCTGAGCGGCTGGGTGGCTGAGTGGCTGAGCGGCTGGGTGGTTGTGCGGCCGGGCGGTAACGGGGTCTATACAGCGGGGAGTTCGGCGTCCGGCCAGCGGCTGCGGGCCTGTTCGCGGGAGCGGAGCAGGGCCAGGGTCGGCAGGCCCCGGTCCGCTCCGATGGCCAGCAGCTCCGGCAGCTGGGGAAGCGGAGCCACCGCCGCGACGTCGTCCAGGACGAGCGTCATTGGTGGGTCGAGCCGACCGGCGGGTGACCGTTCGGCCATCCGGCGGCCGTGCTCGACCACGCTCGAGACGAGGGCCGTCAGCAGGGGCATCGCGCCCGGATTCGCCTTCGGATCCTCGATGGGTTCACCGACCACATAAAGCGTGCCCCCTTCGTCCACGAAGGAATCCAGGGTGAGCGCATCGGTTCGGTTCGGGGTGCAGGCCTCGCGGATGTGCACGGAGAACAGCGCGGACAGGGCGCGGGCCGTCAACTCCTGGGCGATGTCCCGGCGTTCCGGATGCGAGGTGAGGGCCGCCTCCAGCTCGCCCCCGGTGCCCGCGGCCGCCTTCGGGTTCGTGCGCAGGATGCGTACGGCGTCCTGGACCTGGGTGCCCTGGGCCCAGCGGTGGACATGGCGGAACGGTTTGCCGTCCACGGCCGCCGCGTGGAGGTAGCTGCGCAGCAGCGTTTCGGCGGTCTCGGCCACCGCGGAGTCCAGCTTGGCCGTGGGGCGTATCGGGGCGAGGAGCGCTGCCGCGCGGGTGGCCGCCGTGGCTCTGTCCGTGCAGCCCGTGGCGGGGTTCCAGTGCATCCGGGCCGGGGTGTCGCACTGGTGCGTCGGGTCGTAGAGGAGGACCGGGCCGAGTTTGGCCCGGGCGTCCTTGGTCTCTTCCCAGACCCTGGGGGCCGAGGTGATGACGAGCGCGGGGCCCTCGGCGTCCCGGATCGCCTGCACGGCGAGGGGATGCCGGTCGGCCGGCGCCCCGAGAAGCAGGCCCTTCGCGGGGCGGGGGGCGGGCACGGTGGCCGGCCTGGGGCCTGGTGCGGCTGAGGTGCCCGGGTAAGCGAGGGTGCTCGGGTGGGTCGGCGCGGCCGGGTGGGCGGGGGCGCCCGGGTGAGCAGGGGCTCCGGATTCGGGCCAGGCCCCAGGGGCTGTCGGCCCGGTCCCGGGCGCGGGCTGGGCCCCGGCGGCGTGCCAGGCCCCTGTTGCGGCCGGGGTCGCTCCTGCTACCGGCTGGGGGCCGGGTGCTGCCTCGACGGGGCGGAACTCCGAGGTCCGCCCTCCGGCGAGGGACTCACCTGCCGTGCCGGCAGCGTGCGGCTGCTCGACGGGGCGGAACTCCGAGGTCCGCCCGCCGACGAGGGTTTCACCTGCCGTGCCGGCCGCGCTCGCCTGCTCGACGGGGCCGGTGCCCGGCGCGGGCCCGGGGTTCTGAACGGGCGCCGCCCACGCCGCAGCCGCCGGTTGCTGGTGCGGCATGGCTGACGGCGCGACCCCGGGTTGCTGAAGCGGCGTCACCGGCGGGACCGCCCCGGGGTGCTGGACCGGCGTTACCGGTGGGGCCGCCCCGGGTTGCTGGTGCGGCATGGCTGATGGTGCAGCCCCGGGTTGCTGAACCGGCATCATCGACGGGGCCGCCCCGGGGTGCTGAATCGGCGTCACCGGCGGAGCCGCCCCGGGGTGCTGGACCGGCGTCACCGGCGGGGCCGCCCCGGGGTGCCGGAGCGGCATGGCCGACGGCGTGGCATCCGGCTGCTGGGGCAGAGCTGTTTGGTGGGGCGGGGCGGCACGGCGGCGGGCTCGTACCGCGCGCCACCTTGCCACCGTCCCGGCCACGAAGACGGTCAGGACCACCAGGATCATCAGCTGGCCGATGAGCAGGCCCCAGAAGAGCCCGTACCCGGAGAGATCCGTCTTCGGGGTGTTCGGCCACGCGCCCGCGATGTCGTGCGGGCGGGCGATCAACGAGCGGATGGCGAGCGGCGTATGACCGAACGTCACGTTCGCGGGCCACGCCCCTTTGGCGAAGAGGCCCGCGAGCCCCGTCGCCGACCACACCATGATCGTCATGCCCAGCAGAAACGCCAGGACGCCGATGAGCAGCCCGTCCGGAACACCCCGGCCGCGCTCGTCGCGGTACCGCCGCTCGTCCCGCATCGTCACGCCACCGTGGACTCGGACGTATCGCTGAGCCGTTGCTCCACGAAGGCCGCCGCCCGCTCCTCCGCCTCCAGTTCGGCGGCGTGCAGGGCGTCGTCGGCGAGCGAGGCGTCGGACGACTCGGTCATGGCGCGGTCGGTGAAGACCAGCGGCCGCTCCGTCTCGGTGATGAGGTGCTTGACCACCTGGACGTTGCCGTTGACGTCCCAGACCGCGATGCCGGGTGTGAGGGTGGGGATGATTTCGACAGCCCAGCGGGGGAGGCCCAGGACCCGGCCGGTCGCCCGCGCCTCGTCCGCCTTCTGCGCGTAGATCGTCCTCGTCGACGCCATCTTGAGGATCGCCGCCGCCTCCTTCGCGGCCGCGCCGTCCACCACGTCGCTCAGGTGGTGGACGACCGCCACGAAGGACAGACCGAGCCGCCGCCCGAACTTCAGCAGCCGCTGGAACAGCTGCGCCACGAACGGCGAGTTGATGATGTGCCATGCCTCCTCGACCAGGAAGATGCGCTTCTTCCTGTCGGGGCGGATCCAGGTGTGCTCCAGCCAGACGCCGACGATCGCCATCAGGATCGGCATCGCGATCGAGTTCCGGTCGATGTGGGACAGGTCGAAGACGATGAGCGGGGCGTCCAGATCGATGCCGACCGTGGTCGGGCCGTCGAACATGCCCCGCAGGTCACCGTCGACCAGCCGGTCCAGGACGAGCGCGACGTCCAGACCCCAGGCACGTACGTCCTCTATGGCGACGTTCATCGCCTCGGCGGACTCCGGCTCGGGGTGGCGCAGCTGCTCGACGATGTCGGTCAGGACGGGCTGGCGCTCGACGATCGTCTCGTTGACGTAGGCGTGCGCGACCTTGAGCGCGAAGCCGGACCGCTCGTCCAGGCCGTGGCCCATCGCGACCTCGATGATCGTACGGAGCAGCGCCAGCTGGCCCGTCGTCGTGATCGCGGGGTCGAGCGGGTTCAGCCGGATGCCCATGTCGAGCGCGGCGGTCGGGTCGAGCCGGATGGGAGTTATCCCCAGCTCCTGCGCGATGAGGTTCCATTCGCCGACCCCGTCCTCGCCCTGCGCGTCGAGGACGACGACCTGCCGGTCGCGGAACCGCAACTGCCGCAGGACGTACGTCTTCTCCAGGGCCGACTTGCCGTTCCCGGACTCGCCGAGGACCAGCCAGTGCGGGGCAGGCAGCTGCTGCCCGTAGAGCTGGAAGGGGTCGTAGATGTAGCCCTTGCCGGAGTACACCTCACGGCCGATGATCACGCCGGAGTCGCCGAGGCCGGGCGCCGCGGTCGGCAGGTAGACGGCCTGGGCCTGCCCCGTCGACGTGCGCACCGGCAGCCGGGTCGTCTCCACCTTCCCGAACAGGAAGGAGGTGAAGGCATCCGTGAGGAGGGACAACGGATCCCGCATGAGCAGCGCCTACCTTCTGACCTTGCTTCTGGCCTTGTGGGACACGGGATTAGCGTCGAATGCCGGTGGCGAAGGGCAAGGTGTTCACGAACGCCCGGTGGTGCTCCCGGTCGCACCACTCCAGCTTCAGGTACGACTTTCCGGCGGAGGCTCTGATGGTGCGCTTGTCGCGGGCGAGCGAGTCGGGGTTGCGGGACGAGACGGTGATGTACCCGACCAGGTTGACCCCCGCCGCTCCGCTGGCCAGGTCCTCGCCGCGCTGGTCGAGGCGGCCGTGGGCGGCGATGTCGCGCGGGTCGACGGTCCGGTTCATCTTGGCGGCGCGGGACGCCTCCGCCTCGTCGTTGGTCTTCTCGGTCAGCATCCGCTCGATGGCGACCTCGGTCGGCTCCAGGTCCATCGTGACGGCGACGGTCCTGATGACGTCCGGGGTGTGGACGAGGAGCGGCGCGAGGAAGTTGACGCCGACCGGTGTCATCGGCCACTCCTTGACCCAGGCCGTGGCGTGGCACCAGGGTGCGCGCGTCGACGACTCGCGGGTCTTGGCCTGCAAGTACGTCGGCTCCATCGCATCGAGTTCAGCAGGCCAGGCGTTCCGCTTCGTCATCGCCTGGATGTGGTCGATGGGGTGGTCCGGGTCGTACATGGAGTGGATGAGCGAGGCGAGCCGGCCCTGGCCGAGCGGCTGCCGTACGCGGATGTCGGCTTCCTGGAGCCGCGAGCAGATGTCGGTCAGCTCGCGGGCCATGACGACGGCGAGCCCCGCGTCCCGGTCGATCTTCTTGCCGGCCTTGGGGCGGGTGGCCCGCGCCATCGCGTTGGCCTCGGCGGCCAGCTCGCGCGTGAAGTGCATGCAGGCCACGAGGTAGGCGCGGTGCTGCTCGCTGCTGGTCGACACCATGGACTGCAGCTGGTCGTACGACTCCTGCAGCCAGCCCAGGGAGCGGTCGTCGCCGCGCATCGCCACGTCCTTGGCGTGCGCGTCCGGGTCGGCGGGCAGGGTGCGGGCGAGCATCTGGAGGCGGGTCACGAACCCGTCCCCGTTCGCCACGTGCTTGAGCAGCGTGCCGAACCGGTCGACGAGCGCCTCCTGGTCCTCCGAGTCGCGCAGACCGACACCCGGACCCTCGATCTCGATGGCGGCGGTGACGGTACGTCGGTCGGCGTGCAGCAGGACGGCGATCTCGTCCGGGCCGAACGGGGCGGCGAGCCACGTGAGGCGCCCGATCCCCGGCGGCGGCCCGACCTCGACCTCGCGCCCGTCGAACCGGACACCGGCCTCCATCGCCCGCGACCGGTAGGCGGTGCCGCGCTTCAGCGACCGCTTGTAGCTCCGGTTGATCTCGAACCACTTGTAGAAGGTGCGGTGCTTGTACGGGACGTAGACCGCGGCGAGCGCGAGGAGCGGGAAGCCCATCAGCAGCACGATCCGCATCGAGAGGACAGGGACGAGCAGCCCGCACATCATGCCGAGGAACGCCCCGCCGATGATCAGGGCGATCTCACCGGACTCACGGTTCCTGCCGACGATCGCGTTCGGCCGGGCGCGGCCGATCAGATATGTACGGCGGGGCGTGACCGGAGGGGACACGTGGGACTGGGTCGTCAACGCCCTGCACCTCCTTGCGGGTTGCCGTTGCGGTTGCTGCCGGAATTGCTGCCCCCGCCACCGCGGTTGCCCGCGTGCGGGGTGTTCGTGGGACTCGTACGGGGCGGGGGTGCGGCGGAGGGGACAGATCCGCCGCCGCCCCCGGCGGCCGGGCGTGTGCTGTGCGCGGCCACGCCGCCGGACACGGGGTTGGCGGGACGGGCCTGGTTGGCGCCGCCTCCACCGCCGCCGCCGCTGTCCGAACGGGCGCTGTGGGTCCTGATGCCCTGCGAGACGAGCGAGGCGGGCGAGGTGAACGCGGCGGCGGCCTTGCCCTCGGCGCCCTGCATGATGCGGTTCTTGCGTACGTTGGCCATCTCGTCGCCGAAGCCCGGGACGAAGCGGTAGATCATGCCGCTCGCGAAGATGGCGAGCAGCACGATGGCGAGGCCGGAGACGACGGCGGCCAGCGAGTCGGGTCCGTCGCCGCTGGTGGAGAGTGCCCCGGCGAGGCCGAGCACGATCACGATGACCGGTTTGACCAGGATGATGGCGACCATGATGCCGACCCAGCGGCGGACGTGGCCCCACAGGTTCTTGTCGACGAGCCCCGAGTACACGACGACGCCGAGCAGGGCGCCCACATACAGCAGCACGGCGCGCAGATACAGCTCCAGGTAGAGCACGCCGGCCGCGAGGATGGACACCAGCGACACGACGATCAGCATGATCGGGCCGCCGCCGATGTCGTCGCCCTGTTTGAGGGCCTCGGAGAACGTGCCGAAGAACGTGTCCGTCTGATTGCCCGTCGCCTTGGCCAGGACGTCGGTGACGCCGTCGGCGGCGGACACGACGGTGTACAGGATGAGCGGCGTGAACGCGGAGGCGAGCACGGTCAGCCACAGGAACCCGACGGCTTCCGAGACGGCGGTGGACAGCGGTACGCCGCGTACCGCGCGCTTGGCGACGGCGAGCAGCCACAGCAGCAGGGTGAGGATGGCCGACGCCGCGAAGACGATGGCGTACTGCTGGAGGAACTTCTGGTTGGTGAAGTCGACCTCTGCGGTCTTCTGTACGGCTTCGCTCAGTTTGTCCACGGTCCAGGACGCGGCGTCTGCGCAGCCCTTGGCGAGGCTGGAGAGGGGGTCGAGGGGGTTGGCGGTCCCGTCGGGCATGTCACCGCCGGTGGTCCCGCTGGTGCCGCTGCGGCTGTTGTCACCGCGTTCGCAGTACTGCTTGGCGGGGCCGTGGATCAAGTCGCAGGGATCGTTGTCGGGGTCGGGTGCTGCCACGGCCCGGGTGGCCAGCAGAATCACCGCTGTCTGCAGAGTCGCCGCAGCCGCGGTGAGTTTGAGGAGTGCGCCTTTAGCGGGCATACGTGAACCCTCCGTACCCCTCGACTGCCTTGGCGATCTCATCGGAGTTGGACGCCCGCTCGTCGCCCGGGACAGGGGCGGGGCCATCCTTCTGGGAGTGCGCGACGATCTTCCAGTCACCACCGGACCACTCGAGCTTCATGGTGATGGTGAACCAGCTGTTGGTCACCGGCTTAGTGGACTGTTCCCCGGCCAGTCCGAGGAGCCCACTGCACCAGACCTCGACGGTGGACTCCTTGCTGTCGTACGTCGTGCTCTTGGTGCCGATCGGCGTCGTACGGGAGACGAACGTGTAGCCCTGCGGGGTGGAGCCGTTCTCGTTGAGGCCCACGTTCTTGTTGAAGTCAGCCGTGTACGCCTTGTCCAGCTCGCTCTCGAAGGTGGCGACACGGGAGGCGACGATGATGTTCTGCAGGATCTGATCCCGCTTGGCCTTGTCGAACATGTCGGCGGAGCCCAACTGCACCGCATAATTCGCCGCCGCCGACTGAACCCCCTGCTCATCATGCGCGAACCCCGACCCCACCGGCTTCGTGCCGGTCGGGGTCGTGGGGGAGGACTTGGGGCCCGAGCCCGATTGCCCGCCCCCGCCGGAGGCACTGTCGTCGCCGCGGTTCGCGAAGGCGATCGCCGCGATCAGGAGGACCACGACGCCGACCACCGTGACCAGGGACCGGGACGGCGAGCGGCCGGGTCTGCGGGCGCCGCCGTAGCCGTCACCGCCCGAGCCCTCGGGGAGCCGCGTCCGGGTCTGCCCGGTGCCGCCGTAGACGTCGTCGTGCTGCCCGTTGTCGGGACTCATTGCGCGCACGCCCCCTCAACCTCGTGCTGAATCGCCGGATCCGCCGCATACGACGGTAGCCGTGCGGGTTGCCGCGCGGGCGCGGTGTGGTGACTCGACATCAGGGAGACGCAACCTCAGCCGGTGGGCACGACGGGACGGATGGTGTTGAGGGTTATTAGGGGTAACCGGGTGGGACCGGACCGAAACGGACTCGGGGCGTTCGCCGCGGGACGTCGGCGAATGCTCCGGGCGCCGGGCTAGACGGCCATGCCGTACACGATGGTGAAGAGCGTGCCGAGGGAACCGATGATGAAGACGCCGGTCAGGCCCGCGATGATCAGGCCCTTGCCCTGTTCAGCGCTGAAGGTGTCGCGCAGGGCCGTGGCTCCGATTCGTTGCTTGGCCGCGCCCCAGATCGCGATGCCGAGGCAGAGCAGGATGGCCACGGCCATCACGACCTCGATCATTACGCGTGCCTCGTTGCCCAGGGTCCCGAACGGGCCCCAGTCGGGGGCGATCCCGCCGATGATGGTCGTGATGTCGCCTTTTTCGGCTGCCAGCAGCATGTGTAACTCACCGCCCCATGTGGGTAGTTCTGTCGCCCCCGCCGCAGCGCAGAGGTCAGGCCCATTCTGACCCAGATTGGCGCTGATGCCTGCACACTTGGCGCCATTCGTTGGCCGAGTTCGTACGCTCCCGCGATCGCCGGGGCCGCCTCGCGGGGCGGTTCCGCATGCGAAGGAACGTATGGTCACTCTGTGTATCACGCCTGGTCACGCCGGGCAATGAAGGGTCGCGGTGTCCTCGTGCGGGGTTCGGGCCGGTGAACTGCGGGTCAGACGGCCGGGGCGGCTCTAGACTGGAGTGTCGGTGGACTCCCGTGCGGCGAGAGGCGGTTGACGGTGCGTAAGGCGTGGATCGTCGCGGGATCGGCCGTCGCCGGGGGGACCGGCTTCGTGAGCCTGCTCGTCCTGGGGACGTACATGGCGGCCGGAAGCCTGACGAACGGGGTGGGGCAGGGGGCCGTAGGACTCGCCAAGGGCGCCGTGCCCGTCGCCTATCAGTCGCTGGTGCAGAAATGGGGCAATCTCTGCCCGGCGATCAATCCGGCGCTGCTCGCCGCGCAGCTCTATCAGGAGAGCGGGTTCAACCCGAAGGCCACGTCGCCGGCGAAGGCGTACGGCATCGCGCAGTTCATCAGCGGGACCTGGGCCGCGCACGGCGTGGACGGGGACGGGGACGGGGACCGGGACATCTGGGACCCGAACGACGCGATCCCGTCGGCGGCCTCGTACGACTGCAAGCTCGCGTCGTACGTGAAGGACGCGCCCGGGGACGCGACGAAGAACATGCTGGCCGCGTACAACGCGGGGGCGTATGCCGTCATCAAGTACGGGGGCGTGCCGCCGTACCGCGAGACGCAGAACTATGTGAAGACGATCACGACCCTGGAGCAGAGTTTCGCGCGGCCGGTGGGGCGGGTGCAGCCCTCGCAGCAGGCCGCGGCGGCCATCTACTACGCGCAGAAGAAGCTGGGCACCCCGTATCTGTGGGGCGGGAACGGGACCGCGGACCAGGGCGGCCGGTTCGACTGTTCCGGGCTGACCAAGGCCGCGTACGAGACGGTGGGCGTCAAGCTGCCGCGCGTCGCCAACGATCAGTACAACGCCGGGCCGCACCCGAAGCGGGACGAGCTGCTGCCGGGAGATCTGGTGTTCTTCTCGGACGATCTGAACAACAGCCGCGCCATCCGGCATGTGGGTATTTACGTCGGAGGCGGGTACATGATCGACGCGCCCAGGCCGGGCGCTGTCATCAGGTTCGACCCGGTGGACACGCCGGACTACTTCGGCGCGACGCGAGTCACCGAGGCGGGCGCGCAAGCGCTTCCGAGCGAGTCGCCCGAAGTGTGACGTGGCTTGAACTCTCCGTTAACGCCCGGCCCTGAGCTGCGGGTTTGCATCTCTCTTCGATAACGTCTGCGTGATCATTCGGTGGAGTGAGGAACGTTGGGAGTCGAAGCGTGCGTTCCTTTTGCTGAACCGGAAAAACAGACCACGGGGGTGGCTGAAGACGAAGGGGCCGTTGAACCATGGCTGGACTCGAGGCACTCGAGAGTTCCGGGTCGAACCCTGACGTCTCCCTGCTCTACGACATCAACGGGCTGACCGACTCCACACCGGGCTGGTTCGACAAGGCCATGGAGTTCGTCGGCGAGTACGGGATCCTGCTCGGGCTCGTGCTCGTCGTGGTCTGGTGCTGGTGGGGAGCGCGCAGACGGGGCACTCTCGACGACGCCGCGTCGTCCGTCGCCGCCGTGGTGTGGGCGCCGCTCGCCGCGGCCGCCGCGGTGTTGGTGAACGTGCCGATCCGGTCGTTCGTGGAGCGGCCGAGACCGTTCAAGGACCATGACGGGCTGACGGTCCTGCTGACCGGGAAGAACGATTTTTCGTTCGTCAGCGACCACGCGACGCTGGCCATGGCCATGGGCGCCGCGCTCTTCATCGCCCACCGCAAGCTCGGCCTGGCCGGGCTCGCGCTCGCCGTGCTCGAGGGCTTCTGCCGGGTGTTCATGGGCCTGCACTACCCGACCGACGTGATCGGCGGGTTCGCGCTCGGCACCGCCGTCGCGCTGCTGCTCTCGCCGCTCGCGTCGGCACTGCTCACGCCGCTGGCCCGGGCGATCGGGCGGTCCCGGGTCGCGTGGCTGGTGTGGGCGCCTACGACTGTGGCGCCGGCCCGGGGAGCGGTGGAGCTTCCTGAGGCCCGGGGGTCGGCCGGTTCGGCCGAGGAGCGGGACCTGGCGGCGTAGACGACGTCCCCCGGCCGCCGCGGATCAGGGCGAGGCCGCCCGTGCCGGCGGCCAGGGCGACGGCCCCGGAGACCACCGCGAGAGGGCCGGCCGCGGCGTGGGCGGACCCGTCGTGGAGGACGGCGGCCGTGATGATGCCCAGGATGAGGACGGCGGCGGTGGCGGCGCAGGCCGCGAATATTCGGTAAGCGTTCATGGGTTCAGCGCAACCCCGCCCGGGGTTCAGGGCCACCCGGGGGCGTATCGCGTGCTCCATCCGGGGCAGCGGGGCAGCGGCCGCCGGCCCCTACAGCGACTGCGGGAAGCTGAAGAAGCCCGACGGGTCGTACTGGCGCTTCACCTTCGTCAGGCGGTCGGCCGCGGCGCCGTAGTAGGCCTGCTTCCAGTCCGTCAGGGTCGCGTCCGTGTAGTTCTGGTACGCCGCCCCGGACGCGTGGGGACGCATCGCGGTGTGGGCCTTTTTCAGCCAGTCGCGGGCCGCGGTGCCGGCCGTCCCGGCCTGCCACGACACGATGTACTGCGCGAGCATCCGCGAACGGCGGTGGACGAACGCCGTGGCCGTCGGATCGACCCGGTTGATCGCACCGCCGAGCGCCGTGAGCGCGACGGACCCCGCGCCCGCCGACACCGACTCCAGCTGCTTGAGCAGCGCCCGCACCCCGGCGTCCGACAGCGAGCGGTCGAAGAAGTCCGAGTGCGCCGCGTACGTCTCGCGTTGCAGCGCGCCCTGCGGGGAGCGGCCCGGGGTGGCGCCCGGCAGATGGCACTGGGCGTCGGAGGAGAACGCGGAGCAGCCCGCGTACACCTCCATCGACTCCTCGTAGGAACGGCGCTTGAGCGAGACGGAGGTGGCCGGGCCGGGGCCGCCGGGGCCGTCGGCGAGGCGGTCGACCGTGTTCTGGAGCTCGGCGTAGGTGCCGAGTGAGAAGGCCGCTATCGAGATGGTGGGGCGGCCGCCCGCCGCGTTCGCCACGTGCAGCGACGACCAGATCTCGTCGGGCTGGTCCGGGCCCCACTTCTGCCAGGCCTTGAGGACCGTCGCCGCCTTCGACCAGGGCCACGTCATGTAGGCGGAGACGCCCTGCGGCGCCGGGTGGGTCTTGAAGCGGAGCTCGGTCACCACGCCGAACTGTCCGTTGCCCGCGCCGCGCAGCGCCCAGAACAGGTCCTTGTTGGTGGAGGGATCAGCGGTCAGCTCCTTGCCGTCCGCCGATATGAGGGTGGCACCCGTCAGGCTGTCGCAGGTCAGGCCGTAGGCCCGGGAGACCACGCCGTGGCCGCCGCCGAGGGTGAGGCCGGAGACGCCGACCGTGGGGCAGGAGCCCGCCGGGATGGTGACGCCCTTGGCGGCGAGGCCCCGGTAGACGTCGATGAGTTTGGCGCCCGCGCCGACCACTGCCTCGCCGCCGGAGGCACGGACCGTCTTCATGCGGGACACGTCGAGGATCAGCCGCCCGTCGCCCGACGAGTAGCCCGCGTACGAATGGCCGCCGTTGCGGATCGCCACCGGGACCTTGCGGGCGCGGGCGTACGCGAGCGCCGTACGAAGATCGTCGGGCCCGGCGGCATAGGCGACGGCGGTCGGCTTCAGGTCGTCGAAGCGGGTGTTGTAGAGCTGGCGGGCGGCGGCCCACGCGGACTGGCCGGGGCGGGTCAGGGTGCCGTCGAGGTCCTTGGCCAGCGCGTCGAGGTTCGCGGCGGCGCGGGCCGTCGTGGACGCGCTCGCGCTCGTGGGGCGCACCGGGGCCGACGACGCGGACGCGGGTGCCGAGGAGGCTCCGTCGCCCGCGGTGCAGGCGGACGTCACGCCCGCGGTGAGTGCGGCCGCCGTGGCCGATATGAACGTACGCCGCTGCATCCCGTGTCTCCCTGGGTCACCGGTTGTTTCCCGGGTCTCGTACTTCCTACGGGAACGAGACGAGATCCGGGAGCCGCGGGTTCCCGCTACCCGGTGTGCGCCCCGACATGGTCGTCGGCGTCCGAGCGGGCCTTGCTGCGTGCCCGTCTCGCGGGGCCGCGCCAGCCGCAGGTACACCGGGCCAGACAGAACCGGCCCTGTTCCACGACCGTCGTCGCATGCTCATGCTGCTGCTGTGCCACCCGGCCACGGTAGCGGGTACATGTAAACCCCCCGTTCGCGTGACGGCCGCCCCTACCCGTCGTTAACCGGGCATAGCGGGGCCGCATACGCACGGACGGGCTTGGGGGTAGACAAGCGATGGTGGTGCAGCACAGGCGTCCGGCGAAGAGGGCGGCGGCGGCCGTGGCCGCGGCGGGGATCATGGCGTGCGCCGCCGGTTGCGGCGGCGGGGCCGAGGCGGGTGAGCGGAGCGCGGACGCGGCCCACGTCGTGCGCCGGGCCGCGGACCGGCTGGTCCGCGAGGGCAGTTCGCAGGCGAGTACGTCGATGGAGATGGCCAGCGGTGGCACCCGGGTCACCATCCGCGGCTCCGGGGTCTACGACTACCGCAAGGGCCTCGGCAAGCTGAAGGTGCGGCTGCCGCAGGACGCGGCGGGGGCGCAGGAGCACCGGCCCATCACCGAACTCCTCGCCCCCGGCGCCCTCTTCATGAAGAACCGCGGCGCGGGCGTGCCCGCCGACAAGTGGGTGCGGGTCGAGACCGCGTCGCTGACCGACGGCAATCTGGTCACCGGCGGCGCCACCGATCCGCTCACCGCGGCCGAACTGCTGCGCGGCGCACGCAAGGTGAGTTACGTGGGCGAGAGCGACATCGCGGGCGTGCCGACGCGCCATTACCGGGGGACCGTCGATCTCGGCACGGCGGCGAAGGCCGCGTCCGCTGGGAACAAGGGGTCGATCGCCGCGGCGGCGAAAGGGTTCGGCAAGGGGCCGGTGCCGTTCGACGTGTACCTCGACGACGAGGGCCTCATCCGCAAGGTGCGGCACCGCTTCAGCTTCGCCAACGCGCAGGAGAAGAAGGACATCGCGGTCGCGTCGACGACGCTGCTCTACGGATTCGGCGAGCCGGCGAGCGTCCGGCTGCCGCGCAAGAAGGACATCTTCGCGGGCGAGGTCGCGGAGAGGGATCCGAAATAGGGGTCCTGCCGGGGCCGGAAATGGTTCTTCCGTGCCATGCGCGGTCCGTAGGGCGCTCCCTACTCTGGGAAGTCGACCGACGATGGCTGGAAGAGGTGATGAGCGTGGCTCCCGTGGTTGCGGCGGTTCAGGACCACGTCGCCCTCGCCGAGATCGAGTTGTGCGGTGAATTGATCATCGCGGCGTCCGCCGTCCCCGAGGGACGGCTCAGCGCGGACCGGATCGACGAGGTGCTGCGAGTCGCCGAGGCACTGCCGGGCGGCTCCGACGGCAAGGACCGAACCTGAGAAGAAGGACCCCGGGCCCAGCCCCCGCCCGAGGAACCCGTCAGGTGCGCAGCAGCCGCGCGATCGCCTTCGTAGCCTCTTCGACCTTCGCGTCGATCTCGTCACCGCCCTTGAGGGCGGCGTCGGCGACGCAGTGCCGCAGGTGCTCCTCCAGGAGCTGGAGCGCGAAGGACTGCAGGCCCTTGGTGGAGGCCGAGACCTGCGTGAGTATGTCGATGCAGTAGACGTCTTCCTCGACCATCCGCTGGAGGCCGCGGATCTGCCCCTCGATCCGGCGCAGGCGCTTGAGGTGCTCGTCCTTCTGGTGGTGGTAGCCGTGGATGCCGCGGTCGTGGTCGGTCACGATGTCGGCGGCCTCGGCCGGGGGCGTCGGTGCGGCGTCGGCCGCCGTCTGGCTCGCGTCCGTGGTCATCGTGTCCGACCTCCCGTAGTGGATCCGCATACCCCCTGCGGGTATAGGATACCGGACTTTCCGGGGCTCCGGCCGGTTCGCGGGACCCCGTGCTGATCACTGTGCCTGATGGGCGACACTGGGGGAACGCCGGTTAGCCGTGGCCGGATGATGCGCCTAGCATCAGCCTGACCGAATCCAGCGACCGAATCCAGCACACCCCGAGGACCCCACGTGCGCTTTCGTCTGACCCCCAGGGAGACGAGCTTCTACGACATGTTCGCCGCGTCCGCGGACAACATCGTCACGGGCTCGAAGCTCCTGATGGAACTGCTCGGGGCGGATTCCTCCGCCCGGGCCGAGATCGCGGAGCGGATGCGGGCAGCCGAACACGCCGGTGACGACGCCACCCACGCGATCTTCCATCAGCTCAACTCCTCGTTCATCACGCCGTTCGACCGTGAGGACATCTACAACCTCGCGTCGTCCCTCGACGACATCATGGACTTCATGGAGGAGGCCGTCGACCTGGTCGTCCTCTACCAGGTCGAGGAGCTCCCGAAGGGTGTGGAGCAGCAGATCGAGGTCCTGGCACGCGCGGCCGAGCTGACCGCGGAGGCCATGCCGAACCTGCGCACGATGTCGAACCTCACCGAGTACTGGATCGAGGTCAACCGGCTCGAGAACCAGGCCGACCAGATCCACCGCAAGCTGCTCGCCCAGCTCTTCAACGGCAAGTACGACGCCATGGAGGTCCTGAAGCTGAAGCAGATCGTCGATGTGCTGGAAGAGGCCGCTGACGCCTTCGAGCACGTGGCCAACACGGTGGAGACGATCGCCGTGAAGGAGTCCTGAGGCCGGCTCATGGACACCTTCACCCTGATCGTGACGATCGCTGTCGCGCTCGGATTCACGTACACGAACGGCTTCCACGACTCCGCGAACGCCATCGCCACTTCCGTCTCCACCCGTGCGCTGACGCCTCGCGCGGCGCTCGCGATGGCCGCGGTGATGAACCTCGCCGGTGCCTTCCTGGGCAGCGGGGTCGCCAAGACGGTCAGTGAGGGCATCATCGCGACGCCCGAGGGACAGAAGGGGATGGGCATCCTCTTCGCGGCCCTGGCCGGCGCGATCGTGTGGAACCTCATCACCTGGTACTTCGGGCTGCCCTCGTCGTCCTCGCACGCCTTGTTCGGCGGCATGGTCGGCGCGGCGATGGCCGGTGGCACGACCGTGTACTGGTCCGGGGTGCTCGACAAGATCGTCATCCCGATGTTCACGTCGCCGGTGATCGGTCTCGTCGTCGGTTACCTCGTGATGACGCTCATCATGTGGCTGTTCCGGCGCTCGAACCCGCACAAGGCGAAGCGCGGATTCCGGATCGCGCAGACCGTCTCGGCGGCCGGCATGGCGCTCGGCCACGGCCTCCAGGACGCGCAGAAGACCATGGGCATCGTGGTCATGGCGCTCGTCATCGGCGGCCACGAGACGTTCGAGGACCCGATTCCGGTCTGGGTCAAGATCGTGTGCGCGGTGATGCTGTCGCTCGGTACGTATGCCGGTGGCTGGCGGATCATGCGCACGCTGGGCCGCAAGATCATCGAGTTGGATCCACCGCAGGGGTTCGCCGCGGAGACGACCGGCGCCTCGATCATGTTCGGCTCGGCGTTCCTGTTCCACGCGCCGATCTCGACGACGCATGTGATCACTTCGGCGATCATGGGTGTCGGGGCGACCAAGCGGGTCAACGCGGTGCGCTGGGGGGTCGCCAAGAACATCGTGGTGGGGTGGTTCATCACGATGCCGGCCGCGGCGCTTGTCGCTGCCGCTTCGTACGGGATTGTCTGGCTGGCCTTTGCATAGGTGCCGCTAGGGGCGCGGGGCTGTGTCGATGCGGCTCCGCCGCGTGGGCGCGAGCAACCCACGACAAGCCGCGGACGCGTCTGCTCGGTACATGAGCAGACGCGTCCGCGGCTTTTTCGTGGCTGAGCGCGCAGTTCCCCGCGCCCCTGGGCGGGGCTGGTCCTCAGCCCCCTCGAATCAGGGAGAGCCCGCCCCTACCGGGGCGGGCTCTCAGGCCTCGTGGCGGCACCGCCATGCAGCGCCACGAGGAGTCCGGGTCAAGGGCGGCCGGCCCCTAGCCGAAGCGGCCCGAGATGTAGTCCTCCGTGGCCTGGACCGACGGGTTGGAGAAGATGCGTTCCGTCTCGTCGATCTCCACGAGCTTGCCGGGCTGGCCGACCGCCGCGAGGTTGAAGAACGCGGTGCGGTCGGAGACGCGGGCCGCCTGCTGCATGTTGTGCGTCACGATGACGATCGTGAACTGCTCCTTGAGCTCGCCGATCAGGTCCTCGATGGCGAGGGTCGAGATCGGGTCGAGCGCCGAGCAGGGCTCGTCCATCAGCAGCACGTCGGGCTCGACCGCGATGGCGCGGGCGATGCACAGACGCTGCTGCTGACCGCCGGAGAGGCCCGAGCCAGGCTTGTTGAGGCGGTCCTTGACCTCGTTCCAGAGGTTGGCGCCCTTGAGGGACTTCTCGACGACGTCGCTGAGCTCGGACTTCTTGTACTGGCCGTTGAGCTTCAGGCCCGCCGCCACGTTGTCGAAGATCGACATCGTGGGGAAGGGGTTGGGGCGCTGGAACACCATGCCGACGGTGCGGCGCACGGCGACCGGGTCGATGTGGGTGCCGTACAGGTCCTCGTCGTCCAGGAGGACCTTGCCCTCGACGCGGCCGCCGGGGGTGACCTCGTGCATCCGGTTGAGGGTGCGCAGGAAGGTCGACTTGCCGCAGCCCGAGGGGCCGATGAAGGCCGTCACCGAGCGGGGCTCGACCGTCATCGAGATGTCTTCGATCGCCTTGTGGGATCCGTAGTAGGCGGTCAGACCGCTTACGTCGATTCGCTTGGCCATGGGTTCAGATCACTTCCGATTGCGTCGCTACGTATGGCCGCGTCAGCGACCGGACTTCGGGGCCTTCCAGCGGGCTACGCCGCGGGCCACGAGGTTGAGGATCATGATGAAGGCGATGAGGACCAGGGCCGCGGCCCAGGCGCGGTCGTACGCCGCCTCGCTGCCGCCGCTGCTCGCGTACTGCTGGTAGATGTACAGCGGCAGCGAGGCCTGCGGGCCGTCGAAGGGGTTGCCGTTGATCAGCGGGTTGCCGAAGACCAGCAGCAGCACCGGGGCCGTCTCGCCCGCGATACGGGCGACCGCCAGCATCACGCCGGTCATGATGCCGCCGATCGACGTCGGCAGGACGACCTTGAGGATGGTGCGCCACTTCGGGACGCCCAGGGCGAGGGAGGCCTCGCGCAGCTCGTTCGGGACGAGCTTGAGCATCTCCTCGGTGGAGCGGACCACGACCGGGATCATCAGGATGGACAGGGCCATCGAGCCGGCGAAGCCGGAGAAGCCGAAGCCGAGGATCAGGATCCAGAAGCTGAGGACGAACAGGCCCGCGACGATCGACGGGATGCCCGTCATGACGTCGACGAAGAACGTGACGGCCTTCGCCAGCTTGCCGCGGCCGTACTCCACCAGGTAGATCGCGGTCAGCAGGCCGATCGGGACGGAGATCAGGGTGGCGAGGCCGACCTGCTCCAGGGTGCCGAGGATCGCGTGGTAGATGCCGCCGCCGGGCTGGTACGCGGTGACGAAGCCCATCGAGTGCGAGAGGAAGTACGGGTCCAGGACCTTGATGCCGCGCTTCACGGTCTCGTAGACGAGGGAGGCGAGCGGGATCACGGCCAGGATGAAGGCGACCCAGACGATGCTGGTCGCGGTCCTGTCCTTGGCCTGGCGCTTGCCCTCGACCTTGGCGGCGAGGCCGTAGGTGCCGAGGACGAAGATCAGGGCGGCGAGCAGGCCCCACTGGATGCGGCTGCTCAGGTCCGCGACCAGGCCGATCGCGCAGCCCGCGGCGATCGAACCGAGGGCGATGGCCCAGGGCGACCAGCGGGGCAGGCGCGCGGCCCGGAGGGTGGAGGGGCGCTTCGCGGGTGCGGGCGCGGGCGTCGTCGCGTGGCTCATGCGTTGGCCCCCGAGTACTCCTTGCGGCGGGCGATGATCATGCGCGCGGCGCCGTTGACCAGCAGGGTGATGACGAAGAGGACGAGGCCGGAGGCGATGAGGGCGTCGCGGCCCTGGTCGTTGGCCTCGGAGAACTTCGCGGCGATGTTCTGCGCGAAGGTGCCGCCGCCCGGGTCGAGCAGGCTGGCGTGGATCAGGAAGTCGGGGGAGAGGACCGTGGCGACGGCCATCGTCTCGCCGAGCGCGCGGCCGAGGCCGAGCATCGACGCGGAGATCACACCGGAGCGGCCGAAGGGGATCACCGACATGCGGATGACCTCCCAGCGGGTGGCGCCGAGCGCGAGGGCCGCCTCCTGGTGCATCAGGGGGGCCTGCCGGAAGACCTCGCGGGAGACGTTCGTGATGATCGGCAGGATCATGATCGCCAGCAGGATGCCGACGGTGAGCAGGGTGCGCGGGGCGCCGCCCTGCCAGGAGAAGATGCCGGTCCAGCCGAAGTAGTCGTCGAGCCAGCTGAAGACGCCGGTCATGTGCGGCACCAGGAACAGGGCGCCCCACAGGCCGTACACGATGGACGGTACGGCGGCCAGCAGGTCGATGACGTAGGCGATGAGGCCGCTCAGCTTCTTCGGCGCGTAGTGCGTCAGGAAGAGCGCGATGCCGACGGCGACCGGGACCGCGATCAGCATGGCGATGATCGACGTGACGATCGTGCCGAAGGCGAGGACGGCGATGCCGAAGACGGGCGGGTCCGCGGTCGCGTTCCACTCGAAGGTGGTGAGGAAGTTGCCCTCGTTCTTCGAGAGGACCAGCGAGGCGCGGTAGGTCAGGAAGACCGCGATCGCGGCCATGATCACCAGCAGCAGGATGCCCGAGCCGCGCGAGAGACCGAGGAAGATCCGGTCACCGGGGCGGGTGGCGCCGCGTTCGGCGCGCTTCTGCTGGGCTGGGGTCGGGCGATCGGCGGGCGCCGGTGGCGCGGGTGACTGTGTGGCTATGTCCATGGGGTTCTCCGGTCTGCGAAGTCCCTCTGCCGCTTGTCGCGGTCGCGTACGGGACTTCTGGCGGCGGTGCACCGGACGGTGCGGGCCACCCGCTGGTGGGGGTGGCCCGCACGCGGGCTAGCTGATGCTGGCGACGGTCTCGCGGACCTTGGCGTTGATCTCCGTGGGGATCGGGGCGTAGCCCAGGTCGGCGAGGGCGGCCTGGCCCTCTTCGGAGGCCGTGTAGGTCAGGAAGGACTTGGTGGCGGCCAGGGTGTCCGCCTTGTTGCCCTTGTCGCAGACGATCTCGTACGTGACCAGGGTGATCGGGTAGGCGCCGTCGGCCTTGGTCGCGTAGTTCAGCTCCAGGGCGAGGTCCTTGCCGGTGCCGATGATCTTGGCGTCGGCGATCGCCTTGGAGGCGTTCTCCGTGGTGGCCTTGACCGGGGCGGAGGCGCCCGTGTCGATGTCGACCGTCTTCACGCCGTCCTTGGCGTAGGACAGCTCGAAGTAGGAGATGGCGCCGTCGGTCTGCTTGACCTGCTGGGCCAGGCCGGAGGAGCCCTGCGCGGACTGGCCGCCCTTGGCCTGCCAGGCCTTGCCGCCCTCGTACTTCCAGTCGCTCGCGGCCGTGGCCTTGAGGTACTTGGTGAAGTTGTCCGTGGTGCCGGACTCGTCCGAGCGGTGGTACGCCTGGATCTTGGTGGACGGCAGCTTCGCGTCGGGGTTGAGCTTGGCGATCGCCGGGTCGTTCCACTTCGTGATCTTCGAGTCGAAGATCTGCGCCAGGGTCTTCGCGTCCAGGACGAGGTTGTCGACGCCCGAGACGTTGTAGGCGACGGCGATCGGGCCGCCGACCATCGGCAGGTCGATGCCCTGGCCGCCGGAGCAGATCTTCTTGGAGGCGGTGACCTCTTCGGGCTTGAGCGCCGAGTCGGAACCGGCGAAGGCGACCTGGCCCTGGTTGAACGCGGTGACGCCGGCGCCGGATCCGTCGGGCTTGTAGTTGATCTGCACGCCCGAGCAGGCCTGCGCGTAGGCCTGGCGCCAGGCGTCGATCGCGTTGGCCTGCGCCGAGGAGCCGATGCCCAGGAGCTGGCCCTTGGCGTCGTCACACTTGATGTTGCCGGCCTTGGCCGAGGAGCTGGAGCCGGTGCCGCCGGTGCTGTTGGTGTCGTCGGAGCCGCACGCCGTGAGGGCCAGGGCGCCGGAGACGGCGAGAGCGCCGACGGAGAGGGCGCGGAGCCGGTTCTTGCGCTGAAGCTTCACCTTCGGATGTTCCTTCCAGGAGCCGCCGGCCTCTTGTGTGTCTGTGGCGGCGTGCGAAGTCTGCTGATGTTTCAGTCAACGGTGAGGGGGTCCCTTGTCGCGGGGGCTCACCGTCTACGGCCGAAATTAGGCAGAACAGGTGAAGCGGCCGATGGCCGTGGGTGAACGGAGGGTGAACCTAAGCGGGCGGTGTGGTTAGGGTCCTGCTGGTGGATCTCCGCGACGCCACGGAGATCCACCAGCAGGGCCCTGGTTGCATTGACCCGCAGGGTTGTTCACACGGCTGATGGGTGGGTGTCCGCCGAGTGCGGTGTGGCAGCGGTGACGGTTGTAGGCGTGGAGGAAGTCTGCCAGGGCCTGTGTGCGCTCGTCGTTTGAGGTGTAGGGCCGCAATAGGCCCACTCGTCGAGCAGGGTGCGGTTGAAGCGTTCGACCTTGCCGTTGGTCTGCGGCCGGTAGGCGCGGGTCAGCTTGCCGGTCGCGCCGAGGTCTGCGAGGACGTTCTTCCAGTTCAGGCCCTTGCGGTAGGCCCAGGCGTTGTCGGTGAGGACCCGTTCGATGCGGGTGATGCCCTGGCTGTGGAAGAAGGCGGCCGCGCGGGTGAGGAAGCCTGCGCAGGTCGCTACCTTCTCGTCCGGGTGGATCTCGCTGTAGGCGAGCCGGGAGTGGTCGTCGACGGCGGAGTGGACGTAGTCGAAGCCCATCCGGCTGCGGGTGGCCCGGCCGGCCTGGCGGCCCAGAATCCGGTGGCCGCCCCCGTCGGGTATCCGGCCGAGCTTCTTCACGTCGACATGGATCAGCTCGCCGGGGCATTCGCGCTCGTAGCGGCGGACCGGGGTACCGGTCGAGCCAGGCCAGCCGGTGGAGTCCGTGCCGAATCAGAATCCGGTGAACTGTTCGAGGCGGGGAGGCCCAGGACCGGGCCGATTCTTGCCGGTCCCAGTTTGCGGGATTGCCGCAGTTCGCAGACCTGTGTCTCGATGGCGGCCGGGTCCGGTGCGGTGTAGTGCGCGGCCGGCTGGAGCGGTCGTGCAGGCCGGCCTCGCCTTCGGACCGCCATCGCCGGATCCACCTGTGGGTGGTGGCCCGATTCCCCATCGCGGCTGCGACGTGGGCGACTGGGCGACCTGAGCGCACCCGTTCGACCAGCAGGCGCCTACCGAGGACGGTCAGCCGGGCATCACGGTAGGACACGAAGACCTCCGTGCGGTGAGTTCCTGGACAGCTCCCACCACATCGGAGGCCTTCGCCATGTTCAAGACCTATCGAGTGTCAACAACGCTCGTGACAAATACACCTAGTCACGGAGCGATTACGCCAGATTGCTTGTGGAGTACGGACGGCGAGGGCCGGCGACTCCTGGCTCGGACCAGCACTCTGGCTGTGGCGAGGGTCCACGGGGGCATGGGGGGCGAATCGTTTCCCTTGGGGTGTTTCGGGAATTCGTCACATTCGTGATCACAGAGAAAATAGAGTGCCGACCATGTTGAACTCGCGAAGCCCCTCCGACCCGTCCAGGACCTTCTCGCGCTCCTACGTGACACCGACTCTACGAGCCCACCTGGATGACGGTGGCAGCGTCGCGGAATGGCTTGCGGGACGTGTACCTGTCGCCTCGATGGCTCGCATCTCTGCCGACCGGCTCATAGGAGACGGGATCGGGATCGAGCGTCAGCACCGGGCCAACATCCGTAACGCGGGCCTGCATGAGTGCGCAGTCGTGATGCATTACGAGGACAACAATTTCTCAGCGGCCAAGCAGGATGTCATCCGTCCGGCGTTCGCGCAGATGATCAAGGACATTACGCACGGACACGAAGAAGAGACAGGCATCCCGCTGAGCGGGTGTATCGCGGTGGAGCGCGAACGCGTCTATCGCCTCCCCCAAGACTTTGTGGCCCTCAAAGACGCGCTGATCATGGTCGGCGACGGGGTCTTCATCGAAGACAAGACCCTGCTGAACCTGGTGGGGGACGACGGACCGGCCGGATCGGGCGGTCCCGGCCATGCCGGTGCTGCTCAAGCCGAGATCAGGACAATGAGCAAGCGTGCGGTCCGCAGCGCTGCGGACAGGGCGGAGGAGGGTGCTGTTTATGGCGGACCCCGTAGATTCGGCTGGCTCGGAGCATCGAAGGAGCCTTTCCGGCTCGGCAACAAGCACAAGAATCTTGATGAGTGGCCTCACCTGATCGAAATGATCAAGCAGCGGAACGCGGGCAGGTCCTGGCGCGCCATCACCGCCCACCTCAACAGGCAGGGGGTCGGAACGGCCCGTGGAAACCGCTTTACGGAGCAAGCGGTCAAGGGCATGGTGACCAACCCGGCATAGTGGGGAGGCCGGGTACTGAACGGTGCGCTCGTGGTGGACGCCGTGACCGGCGAACCGGTGATCGGCGAATGGGAGCACGCGGCCGAGGCAGCTGACGGCGTGGGTTTCGAGCAGTGGAAGAGCATCATGGCGGGCGTCAGAGCGAATCGCCTGCACCGTGGCATGAAGCGGGACGACGAGCGGCAACCGCCGGAGCTGCGCACCCGGAGGTATCTCTTCTCCGGGACCCTTCGGTGCGGTCGTGTCAACGAACTGGACGAAGTCTGCCGCTCGAAGCTCACCGGTAACAGAGCATCGGGAAAGAACGCCAAATACGGTGACTACTACCGCTGCCAGGACGCCAATTGCAAGGGAGTGGGCCGCCGAGCGGCCGCAGTGGATGAGCACCTCGTGGGGCTTCTGCTCGCCGTTCTCGACAGGTGCTTTACCGACACCGAGGCCCACACCACGCCCTGGCGAGGCAGGGAGAAGCTCGCCAAGCTACGCCACCAACATCGTTCCGTCGAGGAAGCGATCTTGTCGGGTCAGGCTGATTGGAGCGACGTCCATCATCTGCTCACAGCGCTGAACGGCAGGATCGAAGCGTTGGTGCGGGACGAGCGGGATCACCTCGAAGCCGAAGCCAAGAGGAATCTGCTCCGAGGCTGGAGACGTGACAGGTGGGAGCAGTTGGAACTGGGCGAGCAACGCGAAGTGGTTGCCCAGGTTTTCGATTCCGTGGTCGTGTTGCCGATTCCGGCCGGCGTGAGCGACAAAGCTCCTTTCGATCCCGACCTGCTCGAAGTGGAGTGGCGAGGGCTCAGCGGGCCTCTCCCACCGCGCGCAGAGTGTCGAGGAAGGCCGTGAGCAATGCCTTGTCCCGGTCGTGCGTCAGCTTGACGGACGCCGCGGCGGGAGCCAGCCATTCGAGTCGGCTGACTTCGGAGTTCGGGGCGAACCGCCCTGCCGTTGCCTCGGCCGCCCAGTAACGAACTTCCTTTGGGCGACGTTGTGCGTCCAGGTAATGGGCCGTCGGCAAGGGAGGGCCGAGAGTGCAGGCCATACCCGTTTCCTCCAGCACCTCGCGCAGGGCTGTTTCCCGAAGGGCCTCGCCCCGCTTGGCCTTGCCCTTCGGGAAGGACCAGTCGGCCCATTTGGGCCGGTAGACCAGGGCGAGCTCCAGGCCGTCGTCGATCGCGGAGCGGCGCCACAGGACGCAGCCCGCGGCGCGGATGGTGTTCGTTTCCTCGTGGCGCACGGTCACGGGGTTCCCACCGCCTCTCGTTGCCATGCCTGCCGGAACGCGATCCGGGCGGCTTCCACCTGATGGCGCTGATCGGCGTGGAGCACGCCGAGGGCGTACGCCGTCGCCGGGGCGATGCGCGGGGTGCGGGCCGCTTGCGCCGCCGCGCCGGCGGCCTCGGCGGCGTCGCGGTGCGCGTTCAGGGCGTGCGCCGCCTCGTTCTCCTTCAGGCGTACGTCTCCGGCGGGCCCGTCGAGGACGACCTCCTGGGCGTAGCGGTGCAGGCGCAGCAGGAGGCGTACGTGGTGCCAGGGGGTGTCGGCGTCCGGGTTGTAGGGGTGACCGGTGTGGTGCAGGGCGGCGACGGCCTCGGTGAGCCGGCTCTCGGCGGCCGTGGCCAGCTTCTTCAGCTCCAGGTCGCCGCCGTGCAGCGGGACCTCGCTGGCGAGCAGGGCGACGCTGTCCGCGACCGCGTGGAAGCGGGACGAGCCGAGGGCGCCGAGCGCGGTGCTGTGGGCGCGGGTCTTGGCGAGGGTCAGCTGGCGGTCGAGGAGGGCCGCCGCCTTGGCCGCGCCGAGGGTGAGGGTCTCGCGGGCGGGGGGTGCCGCCTTCTCCGTCCGTGGCGCAGGCGGCTGGGTCCTGCCGTGCACGGCGGTGAGCCGGTGCAGGGCCTCGTTCAGCCGCTGGAGCCGGTCCGCGTACGCGTGCTCCTGGGCCAGGGTGCCCGACAGCCACGCCAGTTCGGGGCGCAGGCCGTCGGACCACTCGGCGTCCAGGAGCGGGCGGAACGTGTGCAGCGTGCCGCTGATGCGGCGGGCCGCGCGGCGCAGGGCGCGGGCCGCGCCCGCCGTCTCCTCGGCCGCGCCGCTCTCCCCGTGCTGCCGCAGCGCACGCAGGAACTCGGTCGCCTGGGCCCGCAGGTAACACGCGAGGACGGAGTCCGCGGTGTGGGCCGGACCGGAATCAAGGTGTTGCTGTGCCACGCCGGCGCCTCCGGGCGTCTATGAGCATCTCCTGTACGTTCCGCAGCGGGCGCCCGGCCGGGTCCTGACTGTCCAGCGCGTGCCGGGTCCAGTTGCCGTCGGGGCCCAGGTGCCAGGAGGCGGTGGAGTCGGACATCCCCGTTTCGAGCAGCCGGCTGAGGGCCGCGCGGTGGGCCGGGTCCTCGACGCGGACCAGGGCTTCGATGCGGCGGTCGAGGTTGCGGTGCATCATGTCGGCGCTGCCGATCCACACTTCCGGTTCGCCGCCGTTGCCGAAGGCGAAGACGCGGGAGTGCTCCAGGAAGCGGCCGAGGACCGAGCGGACCCGGATGTTCTCGGACAGGCCCGCGACGCCGGGGCGCACGGCGCAGATGCCGCGTACCCACACGTCGACCGGGACGCCTGTCTGCGACGCCCGGTACAGGGCGTCGATGATGGCCTCGTCGACCATCGAGTTGACCTTGATGCGGACGTAGGCGGGGCGGCCCGCACGGTGGTGCTGGACCTCCTTCTCGATCCGCGTGACCAGGCCCGTACGAAGGGACTTGGGGGCGACGAGGAGGCGGCGGTAGGTCTCGCGGCGCGAGTAGCCGGACAGCCGGTTGAAGAGGTCGGAGAGGTCGGCCCCGACTTCCTGGTTGGCGGTGAGAAGCCCCAGGTCCTCGTAGAGGCGGGCCGTCTTGGGGTGGTAGTTGCCGGTGCCGACGTGCGAGTAGCGGACGAGCTGGTCGCCTTCCTGGCGCACGACGAGGGAGAGCTTGCAGTGCGTCTTCAGGCCGACGAGTCCGTAGACGACATGGCAGCCGGACTCCTCCAGCTTTCGTGCCCACTTGATGTTGGCCTGCTCGTCGAAGCGGGCCTTGATCTCCACCAGGACGAGGACCTGCTTGCCGGACTCCGCGGCGTCTATCAACGCGTCCACGATCGGGGAGTCGCCCGACGTGCGGTACAGCGTCTGCTTGATGGCGAGCACGTCCGGGTCGTTGGCCGCCTGCTCCAGGAACGCCTGTACGGAGGTGGAGAAGCTGTCGTACGGATGGTGCAGCAGGACGTCGTGGCTGCGCAGCGCGGCGAATATGTCGGGCGCGGAGGACGATTCGACCTCGGCGAGGTCACGGTGGGTGCCCGCGACGAACTTCGGGTACTTCAGCTCGGGCCGGTCCAGGCCCGCCAGGGCGAACAGGCCGGTGAGGTCGAGAGGGCCGGGCAGCGGGTACACCTCGGCCTCGCTGACCTTCAACTCCCGTACGAGCAGGCTCAGTACCTCGGAGTCGATGCTCTCCTCGACCTCCAGGCGCACCGGCGGCCCGAAGCGGCGCCGCATCAGCTCCTTCTCCAGCGCCTTGAGGAGGTTCTCGGTGTCGTCCTCCTCGACCTCCAGGTCCTCGTTCCGCGTGACGCGGAACATGTGGTGCTCCTCGATCGTCATGCCGGGGAACAGCTCGGCGAGGTGGCGGGGCGCGGCGATGACGTCCTCGATGGGGACGTAGCGCTGCGGGGAGGCCTCCAGGAAGCGGGAGAGGAGCGGCGGGACCTTGACGCGCGCGAAGTGACGGTGGCCCGAGACGGGGTTGCTGACGACCACCGCGAGGTTGAGGGAGAGCCCCGAGATGTACGGGAACGGGTGCGCGGGGTCGACGGCGAGGGGGGTCAGGACCGGGAAGATCTGCTGCATGAACAGCGTGTAGAGCCGGGCCTGCTCCTTGTCGGTCAGCTCGTTCCAGCGCACGACGTGGATGCCCTCGTCGGCCAGGGACGGGGCGACGTCGTCCTGGTAGCAGGCGGCGTGGCGGGCCATGAGCTCGCGGGATCGGTTCCAGATCAGCTCCAGGACCTCGCGGGGCTGGAGCCCGGAGGCCGAGCGGGTGGCGACGCCGGTCGCGATGCGGCGCTTGAGTCCTGCCACGCGGACCATGAAGAACTCGTCGAGGTTCGAGGCGAAGATCGCCAGGAAGTTCGCTCGTTCGAGGAGGGGGGTGTTCGGGTCCTCGGCGAGCTCCAGGACGCGTTCGTTGAACGCCAGCCAGCTGCGTTCGCGGTCCAGGAAGCGGCCCTGGGGCAGCTCCGCGCCGTCCCGGCCCGCGTACTCGTCCTCGTAGTCGTCCGGGTCCGCGTCGATGTCGGCGACGATCCCGGCGAGTTTCGCGGACGTCCGGTCGAAGTCGCCGCCCGCCACCGGCTGGGGGCGGTGCGCGGCCAGTGAGCCCACGGACGGCTGGGGCTGCGGCGCCGCGGGTGCCGGCGTGGAGGCCGGCGGCGCGGATGCGGTCGGGTCCTGTGCGGCGTTCTGACTCATGGCCCCATTCTTCCGCGTGCGGGCCGTCTCGGGCGCGCTGGGACGATCGGAGAGCGCGGGCGCGAGACGGAGCCTGCCCTGCGGGACGGGTCCCTGCGGGGCTTTCGCGGGTTCGGGCGCGGGGGGCTGCATTCCGTGAGGGTCGCAAGGCGTTCTGAATCGTTGGTTACGGGGACATGGCGTGCGGGCGTCTTCGGGGGCGCCGCCGGTGGGTGGGGGTGTGTGTATGTGCCGCCGGGGTGGGGGTGGCTGTGCCGCGCTGGGGCGGGTGGGGTGTGGAGGTGGCCGCCTGTAGGGGTGTCTTGCGCAGTTCCCCGCGCCCCTGGAGGGGTTGTTCGGCCGGCTGCGGTGGGTGGGTGTTCTCGCGCAGTTCCCCGCGCCCCTGGGGCGTGGGGGTGCTCGCGCTGGTACCCGCGCCCTTGGGGGGCCACGGGTGCGGGTGGGGTGCTCGCGCCGGTCCTCGTGCCCCTGAGGGGCCTATGTCGTGGTTCTTCTTTTCAGGATGCGGAATGTGATGTAGATGATGGTGGCGGCCAGGGCCAACATGGTGGCTGTTTGGACCAGTTGGAGGGGCCAGAAGTGTGATGCGGGGTGGAACTCGCGGTAGACGCCGGTGATGTCGTGGTCGGCGAGGCACCGCTGGTCGTCGACGCACATCGGGTCGGGGATGTGCGCGCCCGTGGAGGTGACGGCGCCCTCGTCGACGAGTTCTCCGGTGATGCCGCCGTAGCCCTCATCGGCCGGGCTGACGAGGGTGCGGGTGGACCACAGGTGGGGGCGCAGCTCGTCGAGGCACACCATGAGCAGCAGTATCAGCACGCCGGCGAAGCCCGCCGCGGGCAGCGTCCTGCGCTGGAGCAGGGCCGCGAGCGCGCCGGCCGCCAGGCCCAGCAGGGGCAGGACCATGACGGTCGTCCCGAGGACGTCGAAGGATCCGGCGACGTACCAGACGTTGTTGCTGAGCTGCGGCGCGGCCGTCAGGGCCGCACGGCGCAGTACCAGCAGCAGGCCGGTGCCGGCGGTGAGGGCCAGCGCGGGCAGGGCGAGCTTGGCGGTGAGCCAGCGGACCGGGGACACGGACTGGGTCCAGGCGAGCTGGGCCGTGCCGCGCTCCAGTTCGCGGCCGATGAGCACGCCGCCGGTGAACACCGCGGCGCCCAGCGGCACGGCGGCCAGGGAGCTGTCGATGACGGCGAGCGTGCGCTGGTACAGCTGCGCGGCCGAGCCGGTCGGGTCGCAGTAGTTCACGGAGTCCGCGACGCACTGACCGGTGAGCGCGCTCGTCCCCGGCCCCCCACAGCCACAGCAGCAGGCCGGCCGCGACGGCGACGTAGGCGATCCACAGCCACAGGGCGACCCGGTGCAGCCGCAGTACCGTCCAGGTGAGGCCCGTCGGGCGGGCGAGTGCGGTGCTCATGCGGCGGCTCCCTGCGTGACGGGCTTCGGGCGCTTGGGCTGGTACCGGCGCAGGACGAGGAACGCGGCGACGACGGCGAGCACGGTCAGGCCGAGGAGGATGCCCGTCTCGGTGAGCTGGCGGGGCCAGTAGTCGGGGGAGGGCAGGTACTCGCGGGTGAAGCCGGCGATGTGGTGCTCGTCGAGGCACTTCTGTTCCAGGTAGCAGCGGGGGTCGCTGACCTCGGCGCCGCCGGTGGTGATCGCCTTGCTGTGGATCGGGAGCTCGGGCTGCTGGTGCCACCCCTGGAACGGCCAGGAGTTGCCGCGCAGCGCGCCGGCGAAGTACTGGCCGATCCCGGCGATGGCGAGCGCCGGCAGTGTGCGGCGCACGAGCAGGGCGACGAGCACGCCGAGCGCCAGGCCGAACAGTACGTCGGCCACCGTGGCCAGGCCGATCGAGAAGGCGAAGTCGCGCGGGCCGATCCCGGCGACGAGGAGGTGGCCGCGGGCGTCCCACACCATCCGGTACAGGACGACGACCAGGCTGGTGCCGACGGCGACGAACAGGGCGGGCACGATCAGCTTCGTGGCGAGCCAGCGGGCCGGGGTGACGGACTGGGTCCACGCCAACTGGGCGGTACCGGACTCCAGTTCACGGGCGATGAGAGGGCCGGCCGCGAACAGGGCGACGGCGACGGAGGCTATCCGGGTCAGCGACAGCGGGTTGTAGAAGACGGCGTCGAAGGAGCCGAAGAGGGGGAGGGTGGAGGACAGTCCGTGAAAGGCGTTGTCCTGCGCCCCGGTGTAGCCGAACGCGTCGAAGGCCTCTCGTGCGGCCGACGATCCGGGCCCCCACAGCCACAGCAGCAGGCCGACGCTGATGACGACGTAGCCGACCCACATCCACAGGGCCGTGCGGTGCAGTCGCAGCACCGTCCACACCAGGCCGTCCGGGCCCGGCAGGGTGCGCTTGGGCGTGCGGGTCTCGCTGTCGGGTCGCTCGAGGGTCGTGCTCATGCGGACACCGCCGAACCGGACGTGCGGGCGGTGGTGCCCGGGGTGAGCAGGGCCGGGGCGTCGGTGGCCCGCAGGTGGGCGAGGAGCAGCTCCTCGAGGGAGGGTTGCTGCACCTGCCAGTCGCCGCCGAGGGGCCCGTCGTGGCGGATCAGGGCGGTGGTGCCGCGGCCCGAGGCGCGGGACTCGACCACGGTGTGCCCGGTGAGGTCGCCACGGCCGGTGACCAGGCTGTGCGCGCGGGTCAGGTCGTCGATGCCGCCGCCGAGCCGGATCCGGCCGTCGCCCAGGAGCAGCAGGTGGTCGCAGGCGTCGGCCAGCTCGGCCACGATGTGCGAGGACATCAGCACGGTCGTGCCGTGCTCGGCGGCGTCCGCCATCAGCGTGCCCATCAGCTCGTGCCGGGCGAGCGGGTCCAGGTCGGCCATCGGCTCGTCCAGGAGCATCAGCTCGGGCCGCTTGCCCAGGGCGAGGGCGAGCGCGACGCGGGTGCGCTGGCCGCCGGAGAGCGAGCGGATCCGCGCCTTCGGGTCGAGGTCGCCCTGCTCGACGATCTTCGCCGCGTACGCGCCGTCCCAGCGCTCGGGGTTCAGCTCGGCGCCCAGGCGCAGCGTGTCCGCGATGGACAGCTGGGGGTGCAGGGGCTTGTCCTGGGAGAGGTAGGCGACCTTCGCGCGGGACTCGCCGGGCACGCCGCCCAGCACTTCGAGCTGCCCGGAGGTCTGCCGCATGAGGCCCGCGGCGATCGCCAACAGGGTGGACTTGCCCGCCCCGTTCGGCCCGACGAGCGCGCTGATCCGGCCCGTGGGCAGCCGGAACGAGCAGTCGTCGAGGGCGGCGGCGCCGCGCCGCCCGTACCGCTTGACGAGGCCGGTCGCCTCGATGGCCGTGCTCATGAAGTCCCCTTGTCGGTGGTGCTGAAATGCGCTGCCAGCGCGTTGCCGAACAGGGCTGCCACGTCCTCGCGGTCGAGCCCCGCTTCCTTCGCCCGTCTCGCCCAGTCGTCGAGCTCCGCCTTCAGCGGCGAGTCGGCCGGCCCGGAGCCCAGCGATCTGCGGACGAACGTGCCCAGGCCGCGGCGGGCCTCGACGAGCCCCGCACGCTCCAGCTCGCGGTACGCCTTGAGCACGGTGTTCGGATTGATGGCCGTCGCCTCGACCACCTCTCGGGCGGTGGGCAGCTTGTCGCCCGGCTCGAGCATGCCCATGCGCAGGGCCTGCTCGGTCTGGTGGACGATCTGCAGGTAGGTGGCGACGCCGCTGTGGCGGTCTATCCGGAACTCGATCACGTACTCTCGCTCGCCCACTGGCGTACCCCCTTTCACTAATCAAGTAGTTAAAGGGTGATGCAAGAGAGGGGCGGCGTCAAGCGACGCCGCCCCCTCGAAGCCCTCAATGGCCCACCGGCCCGGTAAAGGCGCTGGTCAGGACTCCGTGCGGTACATCAGATCCGTTTCGTACGTGCTGAAGCCGAGCCGCTCGTACACGCTCACCGCCGCCTTGTTGTCGGCGTCGACGTAGAGCATCGCCGTCGGCAGCCCGGCCGCGGCCAGGTGGCGCAGGCCCGTCGTGGTCAGCGCCTTGCCGAGGCCCCCGCCCTGGTTGCCCGGCGCGACACCCACCACGTACACCTCGCCGAGCCCTTCCTCGGCGTGCACCTTCGTCCAGTGGAAGCCGACCAGCTCGTCGTTCTTGAACGCGAGGAAGAACCCCGCCGGATCGAACCACTGCTCGGCCTTGCGGTCGTCCAGGTCGCGCTGGGTGAGGGAGCCCTGCTCCGGATGGTGCGCGAACGCCGCCGCGTTCACCGCGAGCCAGGCCGCATCGTCCTGACCAGGAACGAAGGTGCGGATGCGGACGCCGGCGGGCAGCACCGGGTCGGGCAGATCCAGATCGGTGAGCGGGCGCCGCATCTGGCGCAGCTCGCGGAACAGGGACAGGCCGAGTACCTGCGCGAGGTGCCGCGCCGCGCCGTGCCCGCCGTGCGCCCAGACCCGCAGCCGCTTCCCGGAGGCGGCGAGCAGCGCCGCGCCGAGCGCCCGTCCGTGGCCGCGACCGCGGTGCGAGGGGTGCACCACCAGCTCGGCCGCGGGTGCCTCGACCGGGTCGGTGTCCTCCAGCTGCGCGTACCCGATCAGGTCCCCGCCGACCGTGAGGAGCAGGTGGTGCACGCCCTCGCGCTCGCCGCCGCGCAGTTGGAGCCGGCCCTGCTCCGAAACGGCCTGCTGACCGTCGGCGCGGGCGGCGTCGGTCAGCAGCGCGAGCACGGTGGCGGACTGCGCGTCGGTCAGGGTGGAGAGGGTGTCGATCTGGCGTCCTGCGGAGGCCGGAACGCCGGCGGGTGCGGGGTCGGTGGTCATGCACACGAGGGTACGGCGCACCTGTGGCCAGGTGGCGGCAACCAGCTCGTAACCAGCAACCCCCTGTTGCGCTACGCGCGTTGACTCTAGGCTTCCGGCTGTCACAGCAGCAGCCCACCTTCCGCTTTTTTCAGGGGGACGTATGCCCGTCACGCCTCAGGGACGCAGACCAGAACCTCGCCCGCTCCGCCGCCGCGCCAAGGCCGCGCTCGGAGCCGTCGCGACGCTCGCCACCGCCGGTGCGCTGATGGCCGCGCTGCCCGCGGGCGCCGCCCACGGCGGGCATGGCGGACATGGCGGGTCCGGGAACGGCCACCACGGTGACCAGGGCCGCTACCAGGACGTACAGCTGCTGTCGTTCAACGACTTCCACGGGAACCTGGAGCCGCCGGCCGGGTCGTCCGGTCAGGTCACCGAGAAGCAGGCCGACGGCACGACGAAGCAGGTCGAGGCGGGCGGCGCCGAGTACCTGGCCACGTCCCTGCGCACCGCCCGCAAGGGGCACCCGTACAGCGTCACGGCGGCCGCCGGTGACCTGATCGGGGCGAGCCCGCTGCTGTCGGGCCTCTTCCACGACGAGCCGACCGTCGAGGCGATGAACAAGCTCGACCTGGACGTCACCGGTGTCGGCAACCACGAGTTCGACGAGGGCGCCACGGAACTGGCCCGCATCCAGAACGGCGGCTGCCACCCCAAGGACGGCTGCTACGAGGACGGCCGCAAGTTCAAGGGCGCGGACTACCCCTACCTCGCGGCCAACGTGACGGACGAGAAGACCGGCAAGCCGATCCTGAAGCCGTACTACGTGTGGAAGCACAAGGGCGTGAAGGTCGGCTTCATCGGCGTCACGCTCGAGGGCACGCCGAACATCGTCTCCGCGGACGGCGTGAAGGGCCTGAAGTTCCACGACGAGATCGAGACCGTCAACAAGTACGCGAAGATCCTCGACAAGCAGGGCGTGAAGTCGATCGTCGCCCTCATCCACGAGGGCGGGGTGCCGGCCTCCTCCTCGTACAACTACGACTGTGACGCGCCGGGTGCGGGCTCCGGTGTCTCGGGCCCGATCGTCGACATCGCCAAGGGCATCACACCGAAGGTCGACGCGCTCGTCACGGGTCATACGCATAACGCGTACGTCTGTACGATCCCGGACCCGTCCGGCAACCCGCGCATGGTCACGTCGGCGGCCTCCTACGGGAAGCTCTACACGGACACGACGCTCACCTACGACCGTCGCACCAAGGACATCGTCCGTACGGCAGTGAAGTCGACGGGGCAGTCGAAGTCGACGGGGCAGTCGAAGTCGGCGAAGGGGGCGGGGGCGCCGAAGCTGCCCACCTCGGCCAACCACGTCGTGACGCGCACCCAGCCCAAGGCGCCCGACATGACCGCGCTGATCGGCAAGTGGAACAAGCTCGCGGCGCCCGTCTCGAACCAGGCCGTCGGCTACATCTCGGCCGACATCGCGGGCCGCGGCGCGGGTACGCCCGAGGAGCCGCTCGGTGACCTCATCGCCGACGCGCAGCTCGCGCACGCCAAGTCCCTCGACCCGAAGGCGGCGCTCGCGCTGATGAACCCGGGCGGGGTCCGCTCCGACCTGGTGTTCAAGGCGAGCGGGAGCGAGGGCGACGGGGTCGTGACGTACGGCGAGGCATTCACCGTGCAGCCGTTCAGCAACACGGTCAACCTCGTCGACCTCACCGGCGCGCAGGTCGTCCAGGCGCTCCAGCAGCAGGTCAGCGGCGGCAACGAGGCCTCGCCGAAGATCCTCCAGCCGTCGGCCGGGCTCACGTACACGCTCGACATGACGAAGACGGGCGCCGCCCGCGTCCTCGTCGACTCGATCAGGCTGAACGGTGCGGCGATCGACCAGGGCGCCACCTACCGCGTCGCGATGAACTCCTTCCTCGCGGGCGGCGGCGACGGCTTCGCGGCGCTCGGCCAGGGCAAGAACCCGCTGGTTGGCGCGGACGACCTGAAGGCGTTCAACGACTACCTGACCGCCAACTCCTCGGCCTCGGCCCCGATCGCACCGCCGAAGGCGGACCGGATCACGATCATGAAGTAGCCGGGCACAGCAGGGAAACACAGGGTGGCCTACGGTGGACCGTGGGCCACCCGTCGTAGGTCACCGCGTATGTGAAGGTTGTTTGCCTGAAGGGTGGGGGTGTGTGGTGCAATCACCCGATGCGTACCCCCCACCGCATAGCCCCCGTCCCCTCCGTCCCCAACGCCCGCAATCCGTATGAGGAGTTGGCCGCCCTCGCGGACAACCCGCTCGACGACGTCCTCCACGAGGAGCCGGCCTTCGCGGACGACTCCGGCCCCGACGACGCATGGCTGCCCCCCGACCACGGGCGCGGGCGCCGGAGCCGCCGCCGCAACCGGTTCGCCGGGCTGCCGCTCCTCGCCAAGGGCCTGGTCGCGGTCCTCGTCCTCGTCGCGTTCCTCGCCCTCGGCGACCGCTGGGCCGTCCTGTACGCCGAAAACCGCGCCGCGCAGCAGCTCAAGAAGGAGCTGAAGCTGACCGCGGCCCCCGAGGTCGAGATCAAGGGCTTCCCCTTCCTCACCCAGCTCGCCGACCGCCGCGTCGACGAGATGAAGGTCACCGTCCCCGATGTCGCGGCCGACCGCGTCACCCTCGCCAAGGTCTCGGCCACCGCCCGCGACGTACGCATCGAGGGTTCGGGCCTCACCGGCATCAGCGGCGCCTACGTGGACGCGATGCACGGCGAGGTGCTGCTCAGCTTCGCCGACATGAACCGTGAACTGGGCGCCTCCCAGGTCACGTTCACCGGCCACGGCCGCGACCGGGTACTGGCCCGCGGCACCCTGCCGGTCGCCGGGCGCGAGGTGAGGGTACGGGCCGACGCCACGATCCGCCGCCTCGGCGCGTCCGGCATCTCCACCGACATCGACGGCATGCAACTGTCCATCGGCGACCTCGCCACCTACCGGCCCGGCACCGGCGCCACCGAAGGGCTGCACCTGACTGCCAAGTCCGTGCGGCGGATCACCGAGGAGACCGACAAGGCCAGGCGGCTGCTGTCGATCCCCGCGATCGTGCACCGGGCCGGCGTCCCGGAGTCGGCCGTCCGCCAGGCGCTGCGCGGCGACAAGAAGGTCAGCGAGGTGACCGGTACGCCCCGCTTCGTGAAGAGCCTGATGGGGATGAACCTGATCGACATCGCGCTCGACCACCCCTGGCTCCTGAAGAAGCTCGGCCTCGACCCGTCCCTGCTCAACGGCCTCACCGAACTCACCCGCCCCGCACTCGCCGACCGCCTCTCCCTCGCCTTCCGGCTGCCGGAGCTGCCGGGCGACCACGGCTACGTACGGCTGCGCGACGTGACCGTGGAGAAGGACGGCATCCGCGTCGACCTGTCGGGGGCGGGCCTCAGCGTGGGCCACTGAGAGCCTGCCGCGGTCAGGGGATGATCTCCGGCGGGGGTGTCGGCGCGCCGGGCAGCCGCATCGCCGCGACCGTGCCGCCGCCGTCCGCCGCGGCGAGCGCCACCTCGCCGCCGTTCGCCTCCACGGTGCGGGCCACGATGGACAGGCCGAGCCCCGAGCCGGGCAGCGCGCGAGCGGTCGGGGAGCGCCAGAACCGGTCGAACACGTACGGGAGTTCGTCGGCGGGGATGCCCGGGCCGTGATCCCGCACGGTGAGCGAGCCGCGCATGAGGCGTACCTCGACCGTGCCCTTCTCCGGGCTGAACTTCACCGCGTTGTCCAGCAGGTTCACGATCGCCCGCTCCAGGGCCGCCGGCTCCGCGCGTACGTACCAGGGGGCCAGTTCGGCTTCGATCGTCAGCTCGGGGCCGCGCAGCCGGGCGCGCTCGATGGCGGTGCGGACGGTGTCGTGCAGCGAGACGACCTTGAGGGGGCCGTCGTTCCCGTTCAGTCCGGTACGGGACAACTCCTGGAGGTCCCCGATGAGCGCGGCCAGCTCGATCATCTGCGCCTTCACCGAGGCCATCAGCGCCTTGCGGTCGTCCGGGGGGATGGCGCGGCCCGTCTCCTCGCTGCGGGTGAGCAGTTCGATGTTGGTCCGCATCGAGGTGAGGGGCGTCCGCAGCTCGTGCCCCGCGTCGGCGATCAGCTGTTGTTGCAGCTCGCGGGAGGAGGCGAGGGAAGCGGTCATCGAGTTGAACGACGCGGAGAGCCGGGCGATCTCGTCGTCGCCCTCGACGGGGATCCGGACGGTCAGGTCCTCGGTCCTGGCCACGTGTTCGACGGTGTCCGTGAGCTTGTCGACGGGCCGCAGTCCGGTACGGGCGATCCAGAGGCCGGCGGCGGTGGCACCGAGTACGCCGATGCCGCCGACCAGGAGGAGGACCCAGGCCAGGGTGGTGAGCGGTTTGGTGACTTCGTCGAGCGGGTTGGCGAGGGAGACGGCGACGCCATGGACGCGTTCGTTGCCGGGGCCGGTGACGGGGACCGTCAGCACCCGCATGGCCCTGCCCTTGTCGTCGTCCGTGGTGTGCAGCGCCTGGTCCGAGGTGCCGTCGGCGACGGCCAGGTCGGAGGGCTGGGCGGGGATCGCCGACTTGCCCCGCAGGGTGCAGACGGTGCCGTCGGAGTTGATCACCTGGATCGTCGGGCCGGGGATGCCGCGCATGCCCGTGTCGGGGCAGGACTGGATGGGGATGACCTGGCGGTTCTGGTTCAGGGAGCCGACCTGGCTGCGCAGATCGTTGTCCAGCTGGCCGTACAGCTGGTTCCGCGTGATGAACCAGCACGTCACCGCCACCGCGGCCACCGCCGCCGCGACCGCCACCGCCACCAGCAGCGCCAGCCGCGACCGCAACGGCAGCCCGCGCACCCGCCGCAGCATCCCGCTCATTCGGCCCCGCCGGAGCGCAGCACGTACCCCACGCCCCGCACCGTGTGGACGAGCCGGGGTTCGCCGCCGCCCTCCGTCTTGCGCCGCAGGTACATCACGTACACGTCCAGCGAGTTGGACGACGGCTCGAAGTCGAAGCCCCAGACCGCCTTGAGGATCTGCTCGCGCGTGAGGACCTGACGCGGATGGGCCAGGAACATCTCGAGCAGCGTGAACTCGGTGCGGGTCAGCTCGACCGTGCGCTCGCCGCGCGTGACCTCCCGGGTCGTCAGGTCCATGCGCAGGTCGCCGAAGGAGAGCACGTCGGAGTCGTCGACGGCCCCGACCGCGGCGGACGCGTACCCGCTGCGCCGCAGCAGCGCGCGGACCCGCGCGAACAGTTCGTCGAGTTCGAACGGTTTGACCAGGTAGTCGTCGGCGCCCGCGTCGAGGCCGGTGACCCGGTCGCCCACGGTGTCGCGGGCGGTGAGCATGAGGATCGGGGTGGTGGACCCGGTGGCGCGCAGCCGGCGGGCCGCGGTCAGGCCGTCCATGCGTGGCATCTGGATGTCCAGGACGACGAGGTCCGGGTGGTAGGCAGCCGCCTTCTCCAGGGCGTCGGCGCCGTCGACGGCGACCTCGGTGCCGTAGCCCTCGAAGGCGAGGGAGCGCTGGAGTGCCTCCCGCACCGCCGGCTCGTCGTCGACGATGAGGATGCGGTGCGGGTCGCGGTCGCCTTCGGCGGGGCTCATGGGCTGCGCTTCCTTAAACGATGGGTGGTGCGGGCAGGGCCGGTTCTCAGCCTCGCACGGCGGCGCGGCGGCCGCGTACGGCACGGCGCGTCGCCGCCGGCACCACTTCGGGGGCGCGCGTGACGGGCGGGTGCAGCGCCGAGACGACGGTGAGGGCGAGGCCGAGGTCGGCGGGGCCGGTACGGGCCTCGGGGTGACGTGCGGTGCGGATCATGACGGGTCCTCCTGGTTCTCCCCGGGACGGGGTCGGTCAGTTGTCGGCGCCTCCGGCGCGCAGCGTGTCGAGGTCGGCCTTGACGGTGTTGATCGGGATGGCGAAGCCGAGGCCGACGCTGCCCGCGCTCGACGAGCCCCCCGACGAACCAGAGGAGTCCGAACTGGCGGAGTACATCGCGGAGTTGATGCCGATGATGTTGCCGTTCATGTCGATGAGGGCGCCGCCGGAGTTGCCGGGGTTGAGGGACGCGTCGGTCTGCAGCGCCTTGTAGGTCGTCGTGGACGAGCCGGTGTCGCCGTTGAACTCCTGGCCGCCGAACTCGAACGGCCACTGCCCGCTGCCACCGCCCTGCTGCTGTTGCTGCTCCTGGCCCTCGTCGGTGGAGACGGTGACGTCGCGGTCGAGGGCGGAGACGATGCCGCTGGTGACGGTGCCGGTCAGGCCCTCGGGCGAGCCGATGGCGACGACCTGGTCGCCGACCTTGACGCCGTCGGAGTCGCCGAGCGTGGCGGCCTTCAGACCGGAGGCGTTCTTCAGCTGGATGAGCGCCAGGTCCTTCTTGGCGTCCGTGCCGACGACCTCGGCGGTGTACGACTTGCCGTCGCTCGTGCGCACCTTGATGGACGAGGCGCCGGAGACGACGTGGTTGTTGGTGATGATCTCGCCGTCGCTGGTCGTGATGACGCCCGAGCCGGTGGAGGAGCCGGACGACAGCGTCGCGTTGACCTCGACGATCGACGGGCTGACCGCCGTGGCGACACCGGAGACGGTGCCCTTCTGGCTGCTGGGCACGACGGTGGTGCTGGTGGTGCTGGAGGCGGTGGTGTCCGAGCCGCTCAGCTCCTGGAAGGCGTACGCGGTGCCGCCGCCGACGGCCGCCGCGGCGACGGCCACGGCCGCGAGCAGCCCGACCGGCCCGCGCAGCCGCTTCCGCTTCTTGGCGGCGGCGGGGGCGACAGGAGCGGGGGGCTGCTCGGGCCCGTACGCGGCGAACCGGGCGGTGTGCCCGTCGTCGCCGCCGTGCCCGGAGCCGCCGCCCGCCGGCCACACCGTCTGCCCCGGAGCGACGCCCACGGGCTCGTACGACGGCGGGGGAGGGTACGCGCTCTCGGAGTACGCGGACTGCTGCGGGGCAGCGCTGTCGGTGCCGTACTGGGGGGACTCGCCGCTGCGGCGGAAGCTCTCGGTCATGGGACAAGCGTGTGGCGCGTACATGAGAGCCAGCTGAGCGTGCCCTGAGAGTCCCGGCAGAACCCTGTTTGCCCGAAATAAAGACGCGAGGGTCAGGCGCAGCCGCAGGACTGACGGACGACGAGCCGGGACGGGAAGAGCTTCAGCCGTTCGCGCCGGGAGCCCGCGACGCGCAGCGAGTCGTCGAGGACCAGGTCGACCGCGGCCCGCGCCATCGCCGAGCGGTCCGAGGCGACGGTGGTCATCGGCGGATCCGTCAGACCCGCCTCCTTCACGTCGTCGAACCCGGCCACGGCCAGCCCGCCCGGCACGTCGATCCGCAGCTCGCGCGCGGCCCGCAGCACCCCGATGGCCTGGTCGTCGGTGGAGCAGAAGATCGCCGGCGGCCGGTCGGGCCCGGCCAGCAGACCCAGCGCCACCTGGTACGCGTCGTAGCGGTTGTACGGCGCCTCGAACAGCCGGCCCTCCGTGGAGAGGCCCGCCTCCTGCATCGCGCGGCGCCAGCCCTCGACGTGGTCGGAGACCGGGTCACCGACGGACGGGGTGTCGGCGGTGCCGCCGAGGCACGCCACGTACGCGTTCCCGTGCTCCAGAAGGTGGCGGGTGGCGAGCTGGGCGCCACCGATGTCGTCGGTGACGACGGCGACGTCGTCGATCGACTCGGGCCGCTCGTGCAGCAGGACGACGCGGGCGTCCCACGCCTCGATCTCGGCGGCCGCCAGATCGTTGAACCCGTGGCTGACGAGGATCAGGCCCGAGACCCGCATGCCGAGGAACGCGCGCAGATAGTGCACCTCGCGGTCGCCGACATAGTCGGAGTTGCCGACGAGGACCATCTTTCCGCGCTCGGACGCGGCCTGCTCCACCGCGTGCGCCATCTCCGCGAAGAACGGCTGGCGCGCGTCCGGCACGATCATGCCTATGAGGTCGGTCCGCCGCGACGCCATGGCCTGGGCGACCCGGTCGGGCCGGTACCCCAGCTCCTTGATGGCTGCTTGCACGCGCTCGCGCGTGGCCGGGGCGACCGGCCGGGGTCCGTTGTTGATCACGTAGGACACGACGGCGGTCGAAGTACCCGCCAGTCGCGCAACGTCGTCCCGAGTCACCTTGGCCACGCGCGGAGTCTACGCGGATGGACCCCGCCCTGGGCAGGGCGTGCGGATCGTTCCTACGGCTCGGAAGAGACGGCCTGGGCGCGCGCCGCGAGCGGGCTGTCCGCTTCGTCCGTCTTCGCGGTGGTGGCCGCCTTCCCGTTCTGCTCGGCCCGCTCGGCCCTGTCCTCCGCGTTCTTCTCCGCCTTCTTCTCCGGCTTCTCCGGAGTGACGAAGCGGTAGCCCACGTTGCGCACGGTGCCGATGAGCGACTCGTGCTCGGGGCCGAGCTTGGCGCGCAGCCGTCGTACGTGGACGTCCACGGTCCGGGTGCCGCCGAAGTAGTCGTAGCCCCACACCTCCTGGAGCAGCTGGGCGCGCGTGAACACACGGCCCGGGTGCTGCGCCAGGTACTTGAGGAGCTCGAACTCCTTGAAGGTCAGGTCGAGGACCCGGCCCTTGAGCTTCGCGCTGTAGGTCGCCTCGTCCACGGAGAGGTCGCCGTTGCGGATCTCCATGGGGGAGTCGTCGGCGACGATCTGCTGGCGGCCCATCGCGAGGCGCAGGCGCGCCTCGACCTCGGCGGGTCCCGCGGTGTCGAGGAGGACGTCGTCGATGCCCCAGTCGGCGGTGACGGCGGCGAGGCCGCCCTCCGTCACGACGAGGACCAGCGGACAGCCGGGTCCGGTGGAGCGCAGCAGCTGACAGAGGCTACGGACCTGCGGGAGGTCGCGGCGTCCGTCGATGAGGATGACATCGGCACCGGGGGTGTCGACGAGTGCGGGGCCTTCGGCGGGGGCCACCCGCACGTTGTGCAGAAGCAGGCCGAGGGCGGGAAGCACCTCCGTCGACGGCTGAAGGGCGTTGGTCAGGAGCAGCAATGAACTCATCGCGGCCCCCCTGCCGGGGTCGTCATACGTTCGTGCACGGTTCGCTCGCCCATAACGTCTGGTTCCTCCTCGGTCCCTGCGAGGACGTTTGCGGCACTGCTTGTGGTGCTCTGTGGTGCTGGGTCGTGCTCTGTGATGCTTTCTGCGGGCCCGCGCCCCGGGCCCAGCGCCTTCGACTGCGACGCTCCTGAAAGCACAAAAGGACCCGGGGGCTGCTTTGCCCGAGTCCTCTGCCCAGCACAATAGCCCACATGACTTGGGGTCCGGCAGATGAAAAGAGCGGATCTTCTGTGCGGCCGATCACTGAACGACCACTACGCGTGATGCTCCGCGCACAGGACGGCACCGCCATCGACGCGGCGTACGAGCCGGGGCCCGTGCCCGGCGAGGGCCCCGCGATCGTGCTGGCGCACGGCTTCACCGGCGATCTGGAGCGGCCGCACGTACGACGCGCCGCCGCGGTGTTCGCGCAGCGTGCGGCCGTGATCACGTTCTCCTTCCGGGGGCACGGGCGCTCCGGCGGGCGCTCCACGGTCGGCGACCGGGAGGTCCTCGATCTCGCGGCGGCCGTCGCGTGGGCACGCCGCCTCGGGCACGCGCGCGTGGTGACGGTCGGGTTTTCGATGGGTGGTTCTGTGGTGCTGCGGCACGCGGCGTCGCACAGGGGGCGCACAGAAGCGCGCACGGACGCGGTCGTGGCCGTCAGCGCCCCGGCGCGGTGGTTCTACCGGGGAACGGCCCCGATGCGGCGGCTGCACTGGGTGGTGACCCGGCCGACGGGCCGGATGGTCGGCCGGGTCGGACTCCGCACCCGTATCCACCCCTACGACTGGGACCCGGTACCGCTGTCGCCGGTCGAGTCGGTCCCGCTGATCGCGCCGACACCGCTGCTCGTCGTGCACGGCGACCGCGACCCGTACTTTCCCGTCGACCACCCCCGGATGCTGGCCGAGGCGGCGGACGGCGGCGCCGAGTTGTGGCTGGAGCCCGGGATGGGGCACGCGGAGCATGCGGCGAGCGATGCGCTGCTGGGCCGGATCGGAGCGTGGGCCGCCGCCGCGGGTGCCGCACAATAGGACGCCGACCGCACACGAGGAGAGGAGCCGCTGACATGGCTCAGGGCACGATCCGCTACTGGGCGGCGGCCAAAGCGGCCGCCGGCGTCGCGGAGGAACCGTACGACGCGGAGACCCTGGCCGCGGCTCTGACGGCGGCCCGCACGCGACACCCCGGTGATCTCGTGCGGGTGCTGCAGCGTTCCTCGTTCCTGATCGACGGGGACCCCGTGGGGACCCGCGGTCATGAGACGGTACGGCTTGCCGAGGGCGGCACGGTCGAGGTGCTCCCGCCGTTCGCAGGAGGGTGACCCCGATGAGCAACGACCAGCAATATCCGCAGCAACCCCAGTACGAGCAGTACGACCAGTACGGGCAGCCGTACGCGCAGCCGTATGCGCAGGATCCCTACGCCCAGCAGCAGTACGGGCAACAGCAGGAGCACCAGCAGCAGTACGGACAGTCGCAGGGCCACCAGCAGCAGTACGGGCAGCAGCAGTACGAGGACCCGCAGACGCAGCAGTGGCAGGGGCAGACGTGGGACACCCAGGTCCAGCCCGTGCAGCCTGTGCAGCCCGCCCAGCAGGCCCAGCCCGCCCAGCAGGCCCAGCCCGCCCAGCAGCCCTATCTGCCGCCGCAGGGGTACGAGTACGGGCGCGGGGCCGACGGGGCGCCGCAGCCGGCCCAGCAGCGGGAGTGGGGGTTCGACCCGACGCCCGCTCCGGCGCCGCCCGCCGCGCGTGAACCCGAGCCCGCGTCGGCCGCCTCGACCGGCGAACCGTCGTACGGGGCCGCCACCACCACCGGCAACTCCCGGATCACCGACGCCCAGCGCGCCCGCGCCGAGGGGCGCTCGCCGGTCATCGAGCCCGGCATCCAGCCCGCCGCGCTCACGGCGGTCCTCGGAGTGCTGCTCGCGGGCGGCGCCCTCATCGGCTCGTACGGGCTGCTCGTCCCGCTGCTGCTGCTCCAGGCCGTCACGGCCGCGGGCTGGTTCCGGCTCAACGGGATGTGGCCCGCCCGGCAGGGCATCGCGCTCGCCTTCCTCGGCGGCGTCGTCGCCGACATCGCGCTGCTCGCGGCCGGCCGTGAGCACGGGCCCGCCGCGATCCTCGGCACGCTCGGCGTCTGGGTCCTGCTCACGCTCGTCCTCCAGCTCCGCTCGCACGCGTCGCCGGACGAGCGGATGTACGGCCTGATGGCGACGGTCACCTCGGCGGCGCTGGCCATCATCGCCACGGGGTTCCTCGCGGCGGAGCCGGACGCGGTCGTCGTCGGCGCGGTCGCCGTGGCCGTCGCGGTCGTGGCCCGCGCGCTGCCGCTGCCCACGCCCGCGTCCGTCGTGGTCGCGCTGCTCGCTGCCGCCGGGGCGGGGGTTGCCGCCGGCGGGGTGACGGACCTCGGTACGGGTGGGGCGCTGCTGGGTCTTGGTGCGGGGGTCTGTGCGCTGGTCGGGCATCGTGTCGCCTCGTACGACTACCCGTCGCGTTTCGTGCACATGACGGCGGGCGTGGCGCTTCCGCTGGCCGCGGCGGCTCCGGCGGTCTATCTGCTGGGCCGCGCCCTCATCTGACCCGGGGTCTCGCGGTTTCGCGCCCGGCCGCGGCCCGGTGGGGCTTCTCGCGCAGTTCCCCGCGCCCCTGAGATGCGCACTACGTGCGCCATCTCATGGGGCGCGTCCTCATAGGGTGCGTCGTAATGGGGTGCGCCTTCATGGGGTGCGCCCTCATGGGGCTGCGGCGAAGCCGCAAGCCCCCTAGGGGCGCGGGGAACTGCGCGACCAGCCCCCGCCGGGCGGCACCCGCACAACTCCCTTCAGGGGCGCGGGGAACTGCGCGCTCAACCCCCACCGGGCCGCACCCGCACAACTCCCTTCAGGGGCGCGGGGAACTGCGCGCTCAACCCCCACCGGGCCGCACCCGCACCGCTACCTCGGGCCCGCCCACAACCCCCCGCGTTGATCGACAACTTGGGAACAACCCGGCCCACCCCCACCCCCCGCGAAAGCGGCCACGTACGCTCGCCGCAGGATTCACCCCCGGCGGGGGGACACGGAGCGCCGGGGACATTCGGATGTGGGGGAGCCTCCAGAGCCATGCGCGCACTGCGAATACTGCTGATCTTCGTCGTCATCATCGGCGGCCTCTTCGTGATCGCCGACCGCGTCGCGGTCAACTTCGCCGAGGGCAAGGCCGCCGACAAGGTGCGCGCGAGCGAGGGCCTGGCCGACACCCCGGACGTGAACATCAAGGGCTTCCCGTTCCTCACCCAGGTCGTGGGCGGCAGCCTGGACGACGTCGAGATCGGCATCAAGGACTACGACGCGAAGAGCGGCGGCGAAAGCATCCGCATCGCCGATCTGAACGCCGAGATGCACGGCGTGAAGTTCGACAGCAGCTTCAGCTCGGCGAAGGCCGACTCGGCCACCGGTACCGCCCGGATCTCCTACGACGAGCTGCTGAAGGCCGTGAAGAAGCAGGACGTGGCCCAGGTCGCTCCCGGTATCACGGCCCAGATCGACGGCCTGTCGTACGGCGGCGGCGACAAGGTCAAGGTCGCGGTCACCGTGAAGACGCCGGTGGGCACCCTGCACCCGACCGTGCTCAGCACCGTCAAGGTCACCGACGGCAAGGTCTCGGCCCGCGCCGACAGCCTGCCCAAGACCGGCGCGCTCGACCTGGCCGAGGGCCGGATTCGCGCCGTCACCGACTTCCAGCAGGCGATCGACAACCTGCCGGCGGGGATCGAGCTGGACAGCGTCGAGGCCGTCAAGGACGGCGTAGAGATCACGGTGAAGGGTTCGAACCTCGACCTCGTCGGGTAGGGACGGAACGGAAACGGAAGCGGGCGGGTACGGCTCGGGCGGGTACGGCTCGGGCGGGAACGGGGAAGACCCCGTCCAGGACGCCCCGTCCGCACTGCGAGACACCGTCGTCCACACAGCAGCACCACGCGGAGCCGAAGCGGCCCCGGAGCCCGGCGGGAGCGGCTCCGGGGCTTCATCATTCTCGGCATATGGATGATTGCGTCTCAGTATTCGACATGGCGGTGACACGGCCACCGATGCGTCCTTACGATCGGACGCATGAAGCGACAGGCGGACCTCACGAAGCGGCGGGCAGTAGACCTGTGCCGCGTCGCCGCCATGCTCTGTCGCACTGTCTGAGCGGGCACTCCGGCCACTCGGCCGGCCCCCGCCTTCCCCGGACCCCTTGAGTCGGCGAGACCGAAGCGACTCGGGGTCACCCCGCGCCCATTCCGCGCACCGTTCCACCCATGCCCCGCCGCAACTGCCCCGGAGGAAGACAGCATGAGCCGCAGCGACGTCCTGGTCGATGCCGACTGGGTCGAGGCCAACCTCGACAACGAGAACGTGGCGATCGTCGAGGTCGACGAGGACACGTCGGCGTACGACAAGAACCACATCAAGAACGCGATCCGTATCGACTGGACCAAGGACCTCCAGGACCCGGTCCGCCGTGACTTCATCGACCAGGAGGGCTTCGAGCAGCTCCTGTCGAAGAAGGGCATCGCCAACGACACGACCGTCGTCCTCTACGGCGGCAACAACAACTGGTTCGCCTCCTACGCGTTCTGGTACTTCAAGCTCTACGGCCACCAGGACGTCAAGCTCCTCGACGGCGGCCGCAAGAAGTGGGAGCTCGACTCCCGCGACCTGGTCGACGGCGCGCAGGTCCCGGACCGCGCGGCCACGCAGTACAAGGCCAAGCCGCAGGACACCTCGATCCGCGCCTTCCGCGACGACGTCGTGGACGCGATCGGCAACAAGAACCTCGTCGACGTGCGCTCGCCCGACGAGTTCAGCGGGAAGCTCCTCGCCCCCGCCCACCTCCCGCAGGAGCAGTCGCAGCGTCCGGGTCACGTCCCGTCCGCGCGCAACATCCCGTGGTCGAAGAACGCCAACGACGACGGCACGTTCAAGTCGGACGAGGAGCTCAAGGCCCTCTACGAGGCCGAGAACGTGGACCTCGCCAAGGACACCGTCGCGTACTGCCGCATCGGCGAGCGCTCGGCCCTGACCTGGTTCGTCCTGCACGAGCTGCTCGGCCAGGAGAACGTCAAGAACTACGACGGCTCGTGGACCGAGTACGGCTCCCTCGTCGGCGTGCCGATCGAGCTCGGCGCCGCGAAGTAAGTCAACTGACCTTTCCTTCCTAGGAGTTACGTATGTGTGGAGCGAAGGCCGGCGGCCCCGACGCCTCGACGATCAAGCCCGGTGAGACCACGATCCAGGGCCAGGTGACCCGCGACGGCGAGCCGGTGACGGGCTACGTCCGTCTCCTGGACTCGACCGGCGAGTTCACCGCCGAGGTGCCCACCTCGGCCACGGGCCAGTTCCGCTTCTACGCGGCCGAGGGCACGTGGACCCTGCGCGCGCTGGTCCCGGGCGGCACGGCGGACCGTACGGTCGTCGCGCAGACCGGCGGGCTCGCGGAGGTCGCGATCGCCGTGTGACGGCGGCGCCGCGACGCGTATGCGACGCGCACCGAACGGTCGAAGGGCCGCACCCCCGGGGGTTGGACGCCACTGGTACGGGGTGCGGCCCTTCGGCTTGCGCGCGAGCCTTCGGGCGGGCCTACGCTGAAGGTATGTACGCGCGGCGGAAGCATCTGTACTTCGCCATGATGGGGCTGTGCATCGGCCTCTTCGTGCTGGCCTGGGCCGTGGTGCGGCTCTGGTCCGTGCCCGCGGCCGTCGCCATGTGCGTCGTCGCCATGGTCATCCCGCCCGTCGCCGCCATCGTCGCCAACCGCCGCGGCCCCGAGGACCGCTGGTGGGACGACCCCTCCGGCGACGCGCGGTCCGACGAGTGGTGGGACGAACTGGACGGCAAGAAGCGGCGCCGTCCCTGACGATCGAGGCGTTCGGACGGCCGAGGCGCTTTCGTTATCCAGTTCCGTGCAACCCACACGCGTTCTTGTGGGTCTCCTGTGCGCGCGGATACGGAATTCGCGCGTCGAGTTCCGTGGGGGGACCCGTTGGAAGACGTACAAACTCCACATACGGCGCCTGAAGTGCCGCATGTGGAGCCGCAGTCGGCGCCCGAGACACCACAACAGACACAACAGACTTCCGAGGCGCCACAGCTGATACCCGAGATGCCCGAGGCGGCGCCGTCGGCACCCGGAACGCCCCGCCCGGCCCGCCGGCGGGGCCGCACCACCCTGCTCATTGCCTGCGCCGCCGTGCTCGGGGTCGTCGCGGGGGTGTGCACGGGGTACATCGTGCAGGCCGACCGCGCTCCCGACCGGCTCCCGGCCCTGTCCCAGCCGGCGATCGAGCAGGCCAAGGGCGAGCCGCAGCCGCTGTCCGCCGCGCGGGACCGTGTCGTGCGCACCGACGGGGACCTGCGCCGGCTGTTGCTCCGCGCACCCAAGGGCGCCCACGACCGCTCCGGCGGCATGGACGACAACGCCTGGATGGACGCCCAGAGCGTCGCCTCGACGTACGAGCGGCCCGAATGGGCCTTCTCCGAGCTGCTGGAAGCGGGCTTCCGGCGCGCGGCGACCGTGACGTGGACCGAGAACGGTCTGGACGTCGAGATCCGGCTCACGCAGTACCGCGACGTGGAGAGCCTTGCGACCCGGGACGCCGCGCTCGAACAGCAGGAAGCGATGAACTCGAACTTCGAGGCGGGCACCCCCGAATACATCCCGGGCTCCGGCAACGGCGTCGTCCACGTCGGCAGCCGGAGGAGCAGCGAGTCCGGCCTGTACGAGGCCGAGGCGGTCGCGGCCCGCGGGGACCTGTTGATGGACATCTGGATCACCGGCGACCGGCCGGTGGGCAAGAAGCGGGCCGTGCAGCTCGCCCGCGCACAGTGGGAGCGGATGTGAGCGAGACCCAGCCGCAGGTCACCGACGCCGAGCCGCTCGCGGGACCTGAGCCGCCGGCAGCACCCGCATCCCGGCCCGAGCGCTCACGGCGGCGCCGTCTGATCGTGGGCCTCGTCGTCACCGCGCTCGTCCTGGGCGCCGTCGGCACCGGTGTCGGCGTCACCACGTCCCGGGTGGTGACCGCGGACCGGGACCCGGGCACGCCCCGCTGGCAGTTCCCCTCCCGTGGCCATGACGCCGCCGCCGCGACGGGGCACCGGGAGGTCGGGAACCTGCTGCTGCCCTACCCGGACGGGTACGAGGAGGGGCCCGACATGGACGAGTTCGGCAGCGACAAGGAGCTCACCGGGAAGGAGGCCACCGCGCTGCGCAAGAAGGCGCTGCGCTTTCTGCCGCTGACCCAGCGCCGACGGATGGAACGGGAGATCGACCGGGAGAAGATCACCGGCATGGCCATGCGTTCGTACGCCTCCCCGGACCTGGCCGGCGGCGGGATCGTCGTCACGACGTCGCTGTCCCGGATGAAGGGGAGCGGCACGGCCCGGACGTTGGCCCGCTCGCAGTCGGCCGCGCTCGACGCGATCGGCGTCTTCCGCAAGGGCCCCTCGATCAAGGGGTACAAGGAAGCGCACTGCTACGTGGTGCCCAGCGACGCCGAGGAGAAGCTGGAAATGATGTTCTGCTCCGCCTACCGGGGCGACGTACTGGTCACGTTCTCGGCGTACGGCACCAAGAAGGACCCGTTCACCCTCAGCCACGGGAAGGGCCTCGTGGCGTCCGGCGAACCCGCCGAACTGCTGCGCGCCCAGCTGGACCGTCTCGGCAACGTGGGGGAGGCGGTATGACCCAGAACCAGGCCACCGACCAGGCCACCGACCAGGCCTCCGACCAGGCCTCCGACCAGGTCACCGACCGGGCCGCAGCCTCGGTCTCCGTCCCGGCTACCGACCCGGCCGCCGACCAGCCGTCGGCACACGACCCCGGGCCACCGTCGCAACCGTCGGCGGCTCCCCCGCAGCGGCGCGTGCTGCGGGCCGTGCTGCGCTGGACCGCCGCGGTCGTCGTCTTCGCCGTCGCGGCGGGCGGCACCGCCTACGGGCTCACCCAGCAGAAGCGCTCCGACCTGCCCGGTCTCGCGACCGAGTCGGACGGCCGCTGGGACTACCCGGTGCTCACCCGGCCCGCCCTGCCGAAGGGCGCTCCGCGCCCCTTCGACCAGCGCAACGCCGCGCAAGCGCACTACGCGGACCCCCGCGCCCTGGTGCTGCCCGAGCCCGAGGGCGCCCGCCCCGACAAGGGGATGCGCAGCGACGACGGCTGGGTGGAGACGAAGACGTTCCTCGCGCAGTACGACGCCGAGGAGCGTGAGGAGCTGGGCACCGACCTGACCGACGCGGGCCTGCGCCACATCACCGGCCGCGGCTGGGTGATGCCGGACGGCACCCGCACCCGGATCTTCCTGCTCCATTTCGGTACCGGGGCGCAGGCCGCCTCCGTCGCCGACGGCATGGCGAACGGGTCGATACCGCAGCACTACCTGACCGGGGCGCTGGGCGCGGAGCTCGACCAGGAGTATCCCGAGGAGGCGCACGGCGCGGACATCACGGTGCACGCGTTCGATGAGCCGAGTCCGCGGGGCGCCGCCCAAGTGCGGCAGGCGTACCTGGTGGCCGGGGACATGGTGGCTCTGGTGACGCAGCAGCGGAAGGGCAGCACCCCGGCCGTGCCGTTCCAGCAGACCGTCGCCCTGCAGAGCGAACTGCTCGGCTGACCCACCGCGGCGAACCGTGGCCGACCCCACCGGCCGACCTCATCGAGAGAGCCGGGCCCCACCCGACTACAGTGGGGCCCGGCTCTGTATGTATCCCGCTCACCGAGGAGCACCCCGTGCTTGAGGCCTTCTTCTCCGCTCTCCTTGTCCTGGTCTGCGTCGGCGTTCTCGCCTTCGCCGGTCTGACCGTGAAGAAGCTGTACCAGGGCCAGCGCTGACCCCCGTACGACAGTCCGTACGACAGTCCACCGAGAGACGTCTGAACCGCTCATGATCCAGATCCCGTCCGACCTGCACCCCGACCTTCTCCCGCTCGCGTTCCTCCTGGGGGACTGGGCGGGCGCCGGCGTCACCGACTTCCCGGGCGCCGAGAAGGCCAACTTCGGTCAGGAGGTCTCCTTCACCCACGACGGGCGGGACTTCCTGGAGTACCACTCGCACAGCTGGATCCTCGACAGCGAGGGCAACAAGGGCAGGGCCCTGGAGTCCGAGGCCGGTTTCTGGCGGATCGACAAGGACCGCAAGGTCGAGGTCGTCATGGTCCGCGACGACGGCGTCGTCGAGGTCTGGTACGGCGAGCTGGCCGACAAGAAGCCGCAGATCGACCTGGCCACCGACGCCGTCGCCCGCACCGCGGCCTCCGGCCCGTACACCGGCGGCAAGCGGCTCTACGGCTACGTGAAGAGCGACCTCATGTGGGTCGGCGAGAAGCAGACCCCCGAGGTTCCGCTGCGCCCCTACATGTCGGCCCAGCTCAAGAAGGTCGTCTCCCCGGAGGAGGTCGCCGAGATGGCGCGCAACCTCCCGGAGCTGCCGGACGACGGCATCGCTTTCTTCAAGTAGTCATACACTCGGCGGTGTGGTGAGCACCGACTGGAAGAGCGATCTGCGGCAGCGCGGCTACCGGCTGACGCCGCAGCGCCAGCTTGTCCTCGAAGCCGTGGACACCCTGGAGCACGCGACCCCCGACGACATCCTGTGCGAAGTGCGCAGAACGGCGTCGGGGGTCAACATTTCCACGGTGTACCGGACCCTCGAGCTCCTCGAGGAGCTCGGCCTCGTCTCGCACGCGCACCTGGGTCACGGCGCGCCCACGTACCACCTGGCCGACCGCCACCACCACATCCACATGGTCTGCCGGGACTGTACGCACGTGATCGAGGCCGACGTCGACGTGGCGGCGGAGTTCACCGCCAAGCTGCGCGAGCAGTTCGGCTTCGACACGGACCTGAAGCACTTCGCGATCTTCGGCCGCTGCGAGAACTGCGCCAAGGACCGCGCGGCCGAGGCAGCCGAGAAGGAATAAGCCCGTCCGTCCGCTCGTCGTAGTGAGAGTGAACATGCAGCGACAGTCAACGAGCAGCCCCCTGCTGACCCTGCCCGGCGCCGTCCCCGGTGAGGGCGTGGACGAAGGCGTCGCCGCGCACTACGGCGACCTGTTCCGCGAGCAGCGCTCCCTCGCCGACGGGGCGGGCGTCGTCGACCTGTCGCACCGCGGCGTGGTCACCGTCACCGGCGACGACCGCCTGAGCTGGCTGCATCTGCTGCTGACCCAGCACGTCACCGACCTGCCGCCGGGGCAGGCGACCGAGGCGCTGATCCTCTCCGCCAACGGCCACATCGAGCACGCCCTGTACCTCGTCGACGACGGCACGACGACGTGGGCGCACGTGGAGCCCGGCACCCAGGACGCCCTCGTCGCCTACCTGGAGTCGATGAAGTTCTTCTACCGGGTCGAGGTGGCCGACAGCACCGGCGAGTACGCCGTCGTGCACCTGCCCGCCGGGTCCATCGCCCCGGTGCCCGACGGGGTGGCCGTACGCGAGACCCCGTACGGCCGTGATCTCTTCCTGCCGCGCGGCGACCTGGAGTCGTACGCGAAGGAGAACGGTCCGGCGGTCGGGCTGCTCGCCCACGAGGCGCTGCGGGTCGAGCGGCACCTGCCACGGCTCGGCTTCGAGACCGACCACCGCACCATCCCGCACGAGCTGGGCTGGCTCGATACGGCCGTCCACCTGCAGAAGGGCTGCTACCGCGGCCAGGAGACCGTCGCCCGCGTGCAGAACCTGGGCAAGCCGCCGCGCCGCCTCGTCTTCCTGCACCTGGACGGCAGCGAGGTGCACCTGCCGCCGCACGGCGCCGACGTGCGGCTCGCCGCGGACGGTCCGGACGGACGGAAGATCGGCTTCGTGACGACGTCCGTACGTCACCACGAGCTCGGCCCGATCGCGCTCGCGCTGGTCAAGCGGAACGTGCCGGTCGACGCCGAGCTGACGGCGGAGACGACGGCGGCGGCGCAGGAAGTCGTGGTCGAGCCGTAGATCCCTGCCGCTCGACCGGTTCCTACATTTCGAGCAGCACCGTGAACGGGCCGTCGTTCGTCAGGGACACCCGCATCTGCGCCCCGAACCGGCCCGTCGCCACGGTCGCGCCGAGCGCCCTCAGCTGCGCCACGACCTCGTCGACCAGCGGCTCGGCGACGTCACCGGGCGCCGCCGCGTTCCAGGTGGGGCGGCGGCCCTTGCGGGCGTCACCGTAGAGCGTGAACTGGCTGATCACGAGGAGCGGCGCGTCGATGTCGCTGCACGATCTCTCGTCGGCGAGCATGCGAACCGACCATAGTTTGCGCGCCAGTTGGGCCGCCTTCTCCTTGGTGTCCTCGTGCGTGACCCCGACGAGGACGCACAGGCCCTCGCCCTTGATCTCGCCGACCACTTCTTCGTCGACCACGACGCTCGCGCCGTCCACTCGCTGTACTACTGCTCGCATACGGCCATCATGCCGTGCTCCCGAACCCCCCATCCGGGGCGGATTCGGGGTACTCGCGCACAGAGCGGGCACCGGGAGTGGCACCATGTTCACACGTGGTGCGCCGGTGGCGCGCGGCGTCGGTCCGGTCGAGGGGACGGTAAGCACACCATGGACGCTCATGCCATGAGCCACACATCGAGCACGAGCCCGCCCGGGGAGCCCGTCTCCCTGACGCACGGCGGCCGGGTCGCTCCGATGTCACGGCCGCCGGTGCAGCGCGTCGACAGCCCCGAGCTGCCGGCCGTCCCCGAGCACGATCTGGCGGAGCTGCGCCTGCCCGAGCTGCGCCGGGTGCGCCGGGATTCGCAGCAGGACGAGGCGGATCTCAGTTACGTACGCAGGCTGCTTCAGGGCCGTATCGACATCCTCCGTGCCGAGCTGGGCCGGCGCCGTGACCCGGAGTCGCCCGTCGTGGACCGGCTCTCGGAGATCCTGCGTGACCAGCCGACGCGGCAGCGCTCCTCGGCCCGGCACGTCACGCTCGGCACACCGCACAGCGAGGAGTTCCGGCGCCTGGCCGCCGAGATGCTCTCCGAGGTCGAGCTCTCCGACCTGGCGGCCCGCACGGACGACGAGCTGCACGCGGCGATGGGCCGCCTCGTGCGTTACGAGCAGCAGGTCTCGCGGCGCCGTCAGCTGCTGCAGCGCACGGCGGACGACTGCAGCGCGGAGATCGCCCGCCGTTACCGGGAGGGCGAGGCCCAGGTCGACGATCTGCTGGTGGGCGGCTGAAGCGGCCGAAGAGGCGGCCGGTGCGATCGAGGCCGGGCGTCGGAGCGGGCGCCGGTTATCCGCGCGACACCGTGCCCCGTCCGGCCTAGCGTGGCCGTATGATCCGCCGCGCCGCCGACACCGACACCGACACTGACACCGACACCGCCGCCACCGACGACATCGACGTACGGACCGTCACCAAGGACGAGCTGCCCGACTGGTGCCGTGCCCTGAACACGGGGTTCATGCGCTCCCCGGCCACGTCACCGGAGACGGTGGCCAAGCGCCTCGCCCACTTCGACCTCGCCCGCACCCGCGCCGCCTTCGCCCCGGCGGGCGACGGCCGGGGCACACGGCAGGTCGCCACGTTCCGTTCCTTCGCGCAGGACCTGAGCGTCCCCGGCGGGGCCACGGTCCCGACCGACGCCGTCACGAACGTCACCGTCAGCCCCACCCACCGCCGCCGCGGCCTGCTCAGCCGCATGATGGCCGCCGACCTCGCCGAGGCCAAGGAGCGCGGCGACGTCGCGGCGACGCTGATCTCCGCCGAGTACCGGATCTACGGACGGTACGGGTTCGGGCCCGCCGCCACCGCTACGCAGTGGGAGATCGACGTACCGCGGACCGGCCTCGACCCGCGTCGGTCGGGCCCGGACGACGGCGGCCGGATCGACCTCGCCGACGCCGAGGAGGTACGCAGGATCGGGCCGGGACTGTACGAGCGGCTGCGGGCCCGGGCCGCCGGCGCCACCGACCGCGACGCCTTCTGGTGGCAGTACGAGACGGGCCTGTGGCCGACGCCCGAGGACACCTGGAACGAGCCCTTCTACGCCGTGTACCGCTCCGCGCGCGGCGAGGTGGAGGGGCTCGTCGTGTACCGGTCCGACGGGCACTGGGGCACCGCCAAGATGCCGGCGAACACGGCGACCGTACAGAAGCTGATCGGTGTCACCCCGGCCGCCGAGCGGGCCCTGTGGCACTACCTCTGCTCGATCGACTGGGTCACCACGGTCAGGACCGACGGCCGCGCGCCCGACGATCTGGTGCCGCATCTGCTGCCCGATCCGCGCGCCGCCCGCATCGTGACGCAGGCCGACTTCCTGTGGGTGCGGATCCTGGATGTCGTACGGGCTCTGAAGGCGCGGTCGTACGAGGCCTCCGGGGAGCTGGTCCTCGAGGTGCACGACCGGGCCGGGCTCGCCGGGGGACGGTTCAGGCTGGCGGTGACGCCCGACGAGGTGGTGTGCGAGCCGAGCGCCGCCGCGCCCCAACTCACGCTCGACATCAGCGAGTTGGGGGCGCTGTGGCTGGGTGACGCGTCCGCGGTGCGGCTGGCCGCTCTGGGGCGTCTGGTGGAGGAGAAGGCAGGCGCCGTCGCTGTCGCCGACGCCCTGTTGCGTACGCCGCGGCGACCGTGGTGCCCCGACATGTTCTGATCGCGGTCGGAGGTCGCGGTCGGAGGTCGCGGTCGACGGTCGCGACCGACAGCCGTGGTCGAAGGTCGTGGTCGAAGACCGACCGGGCTCCCGGCTCCCCTCCGGAAGGGAGCCCGGTCAGCCGCTCTGGGCCAGCAGCAGGACGAGGATCGCCGCCCCGATGCCGCTGATCATGGTGTTCTTGGCTTTGATGCCGATGGACAGCACGATGAAAGCGATGATGCCCATCGGGCCGTACCGCCACTGGATGAGCTGCTCGAATCCGATGGCGACAGCGGCGATGAGGATGGCGAAGACCGGCATGGACCTACCTCCTTCGGTTCTGAGTGGTGACCAACTTGTGCGGCATAGCGGTGACGTAGACCAACCTGTGTGACCGACGCCAACCCCCGAGGTTGTCCGACCATGTCGCTCAAGTTGGTCACCAACTCACTGGTCTTATCTCCGCTGAAGCACGACTCATAACCACCTTTCTCTCAACTGCCCAAAGATGGCGGGAAGTTGTAGTGTTTTGGTGTGAGTGGGGAGCCTGCCGCCGTCAATGGACGGTCCCAGCCGCAGCGGGAGCAGTGGACGTACCGCGAAGTGGCTGATGAGTTGCGCGCCCGGATCCGTTCCGGGCTTCTCCGTCCTGGCCAACGCATGCCCACGCAGGCGCAGTTGGCGGACGACTTCGGTGTGGAGCGCTCCGCCGTACGTCAGGCGCTGCGCATTCTGCAGTCCGAGCACCTGCTGGCCAACGTCTCGAAGGGCAGCCCGGCCACCGTCGCGGAGAACACGCAGGCCGCGCGCGGGGGCCCGGGAGCGCTCCCGCAGCCGACGATGGTCGCGCTGTCCCAGGCGGTCTCGGCGGCCTTCCGGCGGCCGGACGTGGAGATCGACGCCCTGTGCATGACCTCGGTCTCGCTGACCCTCGCGATGGGAGAACCGCTGCGTCTGATCCACGCGGGCCGAATAAAACCGGCCAAAGTACGGGTGCGGGTGATGCTGCCCAGCCGGGACATCGACCTCGCCTTCCCCGCGCCGGCGGACGCCGCGGTGGAGGCGGACGGGGTCACGAACGGGCGGCTGCGGCGCAACTGGCTCGCGCAGCGCAACGCGCAGGGCCAGGTGCTGCGGCACAATCTGCTGGCCCTGCGCGCCACGCACGGGATCGACGTGGAGGTGTCGTTCCGCGCGCTGCCGTTCACGCCCCCGGTCAAGCTCTATCTGCTCAACAACACGGAGGCGCTGTTCGCGTACTACACGCTGACCCGGCGCGGGGAGCAGCTCGACCACGAGAGGGTGGACGTCTACGACGCGCAGGGGGTGCGGCAGATGCTGTTCGCGTTCGAACAGGGTGCGGGGCTGCGTGACACGACGTTCGTCGAGCAGTCCCACCTGTGGTTCAACGGCTTGTGGAACACGATCAGCACGGATCTGACGCTCGGTTCCTAGAGTTTTGGGTCCTGGGGCTTTGGTTCCCAGAGCTTTGGTTCCTGGAGCTCCGGTTCTCAAGGCTTCAGTGGAGCGCGGGGCCGGCCACCATGATCGCGAGCAGTACGCCGCCGATGGAGGCGCACGTGGCGTTTCTTGCCTTGGCACCGATGGCCAGCAGGAGCAGACCGACGATGCCGGCCGGTCCGTAGTGCCACTGGACGAGCTGCTCCAGGGTGATGACGCAGACCGCGGAGAGGAGGCTGAGGAAGGCCATGATGTTTCCTCCTTGTTGGTCGAAGTTGGTCACCAACTCCACTATTGTTGTCCCCACTTGGCGGCCAGGCCTAAACAAGTCTGCAACAACTCCCGCCAAATGACAGGAAGTTGTACCGTTTGGTTGTGACCCAGGAGCGTGGCAGACATGGCTGACATGGCAGACGCGACACTGAACGGCAGCGGAAGACTCTCGCCCCAGGCGATCGCGGACGACCTGCGGGAGCGGATCAGGGCGGGCCGGCTCAAGCCCGGCGACCGGCTGCCCACGCAGGCCACGCTCGCCGACGAGTTCGGCGTGGAGCGCGGCACGGTGCGTCAGGCCCTCCATCTTCTGCAGACCGACGGCCTCCTGAGCAACATCAGCAAGGGCAGTCCGCCGCGGATCGCCACCGTGACCCCGAGCCGTGACGAGCCGCAGCCCACCATGGTCGCGCTGGCCCCACGCCTCGTGCAGGCGTTCGACACGCCCAAGGTGCGGATCGACGCCGTCTGCATGACCTCGGAAACCCTGATGCTGGCCCTCGGTGAGCCGCTGCGCCTCATCCACGAGGGCCGGATGCGCCCCGAGTCCATCGACGTACGCATCCTGCTGCCCAGCCGCGACATCGACCTCGCCTTCCCGGTCCCGGTCCCCGACGGCACGGACGGCACCGACCGGGCCGACGACGAGGCGGTGCACCAGCGCTGGCTCTCCACCCGCAACGCGCAGGGCCAGGTCCTGCGCCACAACCTGCGCTCCCTGCGCTCCTCCCACGGCATCGACGTGCAGGTCACGTTCCGCGCGCTGCCGTTCACGCCCCCCGTCAAGCTGTATCTGCTCAACGACGCGGAGGCGCTCCTCTCGTACTACATGGTCACGCGCCGCGAGGAGGAGATCGACAGCGGCACCAAGCTGGAGATGTACGCCGCCACCAGCTCCCAGGCTCTGCTGTTCTCCTTCGAGAAGCATGCGGGGCACAGGGACCGCTCGTTCGTGGAGGAGTCGCAGAAGTGGTTCACCGCCCTCTGGGAAACCATCACCTCCGACCTGACACTCTCCTAGTGACTTCAGACGCGACGAAGCAGACGGTCCCCACGGCCCAAAACGCAGACGCTGAAAGGGAGTTGAGTACGGCGGAGCAACTGACCGAACTGGTCAGGGGCGCACGCCATGTGCTCTTCGACTTCGACGGGCCGATCTGCCGGCTGTTCGCCGGGCGGCCGGCGCCGGTGATCGCGCGGGAGCAGGTCCACTGGCTGGACGGGCAGGGCCTGGGCGGGGCGCTGACACCGGCCGAGCGCGTGGACGAGGACCCGCACAGCGCGCTGCGCAGCCTGGGGCGGCAGCGCCCGGACAGCGACCTGGTCATCGAGATGGAGAAACGTCTCACCGGCCAGGAGCTGCGGGCCGTCGGTTCGGCCTGGCCCACCGCGCACGCCGATCCGCTGATCCGCACCTGGACCGCGGTCGGCGCCCGCCTCGCCATCACCACCAACAACTCGGCCGAGGCGGCCCGCCGCTACATCGAGGGCCGCGGCCTGGCCTCCTGCTTCGAGCCGCACATCTACGGCCGCACCCAGAACCTCGGGCTCCTCAAGCCGGACCCGTACTGCCTCAACCGCGCACTGCAGGCCATGGGCGCGGCCCCGGCCACCGCCCTCATGATCGGGGACGCCCCTACGGACTACCTCGCGGCCCGCGCCGCGAACGTCCCCTTCCTCGGCTACGCGCGCAACGAACGCAAGGCGGGGCTGCTGCGCGACGCCGGGGCGCACCACGTGGTCGGTTCCCTGGAGCCGATCCTGGCCATTCTCCGGACCCCGGCCCGCTCCTGAACTACGCGTTCCAGTTCCTGGGCGCACGTCGGGGGGAGTTGGCAGCCAACTGACGTAGAGTTGACGGAACTTGGCAAGGCGGGACGGGAGTACGTCGCGTGAACGACAAAAGCAGCCTCACCCCCAGGGCCACCCCCGACGAGATCGCCGGCATCCTGCGGGACCGCATCAAAGAGGGCGCGCTCCGTACGGGGGACCGGCTGCCCACGCAGGCCGCGCTCGCCGAGCAGTTCGGTGTGGAGCGCGGCACGGTCCGGCACGCGTTGCAGCGGCTCCAGGCGGACGGCCTCCTGACCAACGTGAGCAAGGGCAGCCCGCCCCAGGTCGCGCCGGCGCCGGACACGCGGGGTGCGGGGGGCTCGCGCGCGGCACGGAGCATCCTGGGGCCGCGTCTCGTCGCGGCGTTCGGGGAGCCGCAGGTGCGGGTCGATGTGGCCTGCCTGACGGCGGAGACGCTGATGACGGCGCTCGGCGAGCCGCTGCGCCGGGTGTACGAGGGCGCCGACCGGCCGGAGTCGGTGCATCTGAGGGTCCTGCTGCCCCTCCTCGACCAGGACTTCGACTATCCCTCGCCCGACAAGGGCTGGGGCCACGACGAGCAGCTGGACGCCGCCGTCAAGGAACGCAGCCGCTCGCAGCGGGCGGCCCAGCAGACCGTACTGACGAACACCGTCGCGGGCCTGCGCCGCAGCGGCATCGACGCGCGGGTCGACTTCGGCTACACCCTGGGCACCCCGACCCGCAAGGCGTACCTGCTCAACCGGCGCGTGGCCCTGGTCGGCCACTACATCCCGGGCCGCTTCCTGCGCGAGATCGAGGACTACGAGGGCACGAACCCGGTCCCCCTGTGCGACGTGGAGGGCTTCGACACCCCGATGTTCGTCTTCGACGCCGAGGGGGAGGGGGAGCAGGGGGCGTTCGTGCGGGCTGAGCAGACGATGTTCGACGCGGTCTGGGACCACGTGGCCCGAAGTCAGGCCTGAGCCGGGCCGACGGACAGAGAGGGCCGGATGACGCTGCGGGAGTTCTTCGACGAGGCGTTCACCCGGGAGGAGGTGCGGCTCGACGTCTTCACTCTCACCTCCGAGTCCCTCGACGATCAGGGCGTCCGGCTGACCGCCCGCTTGCAGGAGAGGCTGCTGGGGATCACCCACCGGCACAGCGGATGCGGACACTGTTGCAACAGCTTCAGGCCGAAGCGACAAGGAGACGGTCATGGTCCTGGACGTGCTGGGCCTCGGCGCGACGCTCACGCACTACGTCAAGGACGGCGACCCGGACTCGCGTGGATCGGTCCTCATCGAGGCGTGGCAGGCGTGGTTCGACTCGGTGTGGACGCGTCTGGCGTATTGAGCCGTCTGTGGAGCAGCGGTAGCGAGTACCGCGTCAGAGGTCGTGTACGGCGTTCAGGACGGGGGCCAGGGAAGTGACCACCGCGTCCGCGCCGAGTTTCTCCATCTGGTCGTACTCGGACGCGTCGTCGGTGCAGCCGAGGAAGTACGTGCCCGCGGCTTGAGCGGCTTCCAGGTCGGAGATCTTGTCTCCCACCATCAGGCATTCCCGAGGAGCGAGCCCCATGCTGTCGCAGGCGAGGGCTACGCAGTACGGGTCGGGCTTCATTTTCTGCAGCGCGTGGGAGACGCGTCCGAACACGCGGTTGCGGAAGGGCGCGATGAGGTCGTTGCGGCGCAGGAAGTCCTCGATGGCGCCGGCGTCGTTGTTGCTCGCGATCGCCAGTCCCGTTCCCTGTCCGGCGAGCCGCGCCACCAGGGGGTGGAGATACTCGGTCGGCTGGGCGGTGCGTACCGCCCGGAACTCCGCCTCGGTCACCAGGTCGGCCACCATTCCGGCAGCCCCGGACGTGTCCTGGCGCAACTCCTGAAGGATGGCGTGCGAGTCGCGCAGACCCTGCATCGTGAGCGGGATCCTTCCCTGGTCCGCTCGGACGGCCTGCTTGATCGCTTCGGCCTGGGGCGCGGTCCCCGAGGGGAAGAGCAGGCACATCGGCCCGTCGAAGTCGAGGACGATCCCGGTGACCCTCGCCATGAGGCCTTGCAGGAGTCCCCGGTCGGGCACTGCGTTCGCAACCTTCATTCCGCAAGTGTGAGCCATGACTTGTGCGCCCCAGGCGTCCGCGGGAGTCGCACGCACGGCCGTGCCTACCCCCTTGGGGGCCATCGCCGCCACAGGTGCGGGGCTTCTGCCACGTGGTGTTCCTGATACGGAGTAGCGTGCACCAGCATTGGTGTGACACGGGTGCCGGATCAGGTGGAAGAAACAACGATGGCATGGGAAGCGACCTCGGCAGCCAGGCGCACGGCGACCGCCCTGAACAGGGGCGGGCCGAAGATCGAGGGGCCGCTCAAGGGCCACCATCACGAGACCTACGTCATCACCCTCGCCGCCCCCGGTGCGGGCACGGAAGCCGTCCGCTGGAAGTGCCGGGAGCCGAGGCAGGGTCTCCTCTGGTTCGACCGGCGTTGCTTCGCCTCGGAAGAGGTCGTCGTCGAGGCTCTGAACGGCCGGGTCGAGCGGGTTCCTGAACTCATCGAGACCAAGGGCGTTCGGCTGCAGCGGTTCGTCGAGGGGGTGACGCTGGGATCCCGCTACAGAGCGGGGACGGCTGTGCCGGAGCCGCTCGTCCGGCAGATCCTGGAGGTCGTACGCCAGTTGGCGGGGATCCGGCCCGCCTCCGTGACCGTGAGGTGTGTGTGCGAGCCGGAGGACAGGGCGACGGACGGGGACTCCGCGGGCTTCCTGACACGGCTCATCCATTTCACGGAAGTGCACGTCTTCCAGAAACACCAGGACGAGTACGGCGCTCTCTTCGCCGCACTGGGGGTGCATGAGGTTGCCTTCAAGTACCTGCGGGAGCGGGCCGCCGACCTGCACGGCCGGCCGTTCACCCTCCTCCACGCCGACCTGCACCGCGAGAACCTGATTCTCGACGGAGCGGGACAACTCTGGGTCATCGACTGGGAGTTGGCCATCTTCGGCGACCCGTTGTACGACCTGGCGACTCACCTTCATCTGATGCGCTACCCGGAGCCCCAGCGGCGCCGGGTCACCGAGCTGTGGCGTGACGTGCTGAGGGAGGAGGGCGCGCGGGGGTTGGACGAGGATCTGCCCATGCTGCTCGACTACAAGCGGGCGCAGTCGGTGTTCACCGACGTCATCAGGGCGGCGCTGACGCTGGTGGAAGTGGCGGACGCCAGGGCCCGCGCGGCCCGGCTGCCGGAGGCGGCGCGCAAGCTGCGCGGCGTTCTCCTGCGGGGTGCCGCGCCTCTGGGTATCCACTCCGTTCCGTCGGCCCGGACCATCGCGGCGGCCCTGGACAGCTGGCTGCGCAAGGACCGGTCCATGCAGTGAACTCCTCGTGAAGTAGGGGTCCTTGTCACGTCGGACCCGGTTCGGTGACCATGACGTCATGACTCGCAACGGGGGCGGCAGAGGCGTCGGCGACAGAGGCTGGTGGACCACGTTCCAGGAGCGGTACGAGCTGTGGGCCATGCGGGCGCTGCTGCTCGGCCTTGTCGTCACGGGTCTGGTCGCGGGCTTCGTGGATCCGGTCGGGGACGCGATCGCGGACAAGACGCCCGTCGGCGGTGCACTGCTCAGCCTCGTCGCCTTCGTACTGTACGAAGCCATCAAGAAGCTCACCGCCGCGCTGGAAGCGCGGGACAGTCGGACGGTGACGGCGGCGACCATGCGCGGCTTCGGCGACGAGGTCGTGGCGGCGTTCGGGACCGGGAAGACCGACATCTGCGTCCTGGGCTACACCGGTGAGACGTTGTTGCACGAGATCGGACAGGGGCTGCGCACTCTGGCGGGCGGCGCGGGCCAGGACAACGGGGTCCGGATCCGGATCCTCGTGCCGGACTTCAGCAAGCCGAGACTTGTGCCTTCCAAGCTGGTGAACGGGAGGGCCGTCGACGACAGAGGCTTCCGGGGCACGATCGAGGCCAAGTGCAGGTCCGTCGCCACCGATGTGCAGAGCATGGTCGACGGGTTGCACCCGTCCGTGCGGTCCGCTCGCCGGATCACGTGCGAGTACCAGGTGTACGACGGTATCCCCGACGTGAAGCTGGTCATCCTGAACGAGGAGACGGTGCTGTACGGCTTCTATGACGCGGCCACGGTCAGGTTCCTGGACGGCGCGGAGTTCCGTGACCCGTCGGGCGCCGACACGTCCCTGACCAGGGTGTCCGTAGCGGACAGCGGCGGTTCCGCCGCAGGTCTGGTCAAGGAGTGGCGCGTGTTCTTCGACAGCAGGTGGGGGGTCTCCGCCCCACCGAGTTGGCGCAGGACGCCGTTGCCCGGGCAGGTGTGAACCGGCCGGGCCCGATCTGCGTACCCTCCTCTCCATGACCACCCCCACCCCCGACCCCACCCCCGACCCCGCCCCCAGGCCCGACCCCGAGCCCGACCCCGAGCCCGGTCTGCGGGAGCGCAAGAAGCGGCGGACTCGGCAGACTCTCTCCGACACCGCTGTGCGGCTCTTCCTGGAGAAGGGGTACGACAAGGTGTCCGTGGCGGAGGTCGCCGCCGCGGCGGAGGTGTCCAAGCCGACGCTGTTCCGGTACTTCGCGGCCAAGGAGGACCTCGTCCTGCACCGGTTCGCCGATCACGAGGACGAGGCGGCCCGGGTCGTGGCGGGCCGGCCGGCGGGGGAGGCGCCACTGGAGGCGTTGCGGCGGCACTTCCTGGCGGGTCTCGAACGGCGGGACCCGGTGACGGGGCTGTGCGACCACCCGGCGATCCTCGCCTACCAGCGGCTGCTGTACGGGACGCCGTCCCTGGTGGCGCGGTTGTACGGGTACCAGGAGGCGTCGGAGCGGGCACTGGCCGAGGCGCTCGGGGGACCGGACGCCGAGGCGCGGCTCGCCGCCGGGCAGATCGTGGCGGTGCAGCGGATCCTGGCCGAGGAGAACGTACGGCGGATCAGGGACGGGGAGGCGGCCGACGCGATCGAGGCGGATGCGGTGCGCGCCGCGGAGCTGGGGTTCGGGCAGCTGGCGGGCGGGTTGCCGCAGCGGCTCGGTGGGCGCGGGGCGCGTCGCTGATCGACGCCGGGCACCGGTAGCAGGGGTTACCGGTCGCAGGGGTTACCGGTAACAGGGGTGACTGGTAGTAGGGGTGACCGGTAGTAGGGATGACCGGTAGTAGGTGGCACCGGCGTCAGAAGTGACTGGGTAAATAATGTGACTCGGTTACGTTTTTTCGTTACCGTGGTTGCATGAGCCAGCCCTCCCTCGATGCCGAACGCCGATTCCACGACACCTGCCGAGCCGCCCTCACCGCCATGATCGAGGGCGCCGACGAACAGGTCGTCATCGGCGAGCACGCCTCGGCGTCCGGCGCCGACGCCGAGGTTCTCGGATACCAACTCCGCAGTCAGGCCAAGGAACTTCACGAGCTTCCGCAAGGGCCCCTGTTCTTCGGCCGGCTCGACTTCGGGGCCTCCGGCGAGCACGCCGGGCAGAGCTATCACGTCGGGCGGCTGCGCATCACCGAGCATCCGGCGGCCCCGCCCCTCGTGGTCGACTGGCGGGCGCCGGTGTCGCGGGCGTTCTACCAGGCGGGCGCCAACGATCCACAGGGTGTGGACGTACGCCGCCGGTTCGGCTGGGCGCCGGGCAGCCGCGGGGAGTCGGCGGACCTGACCGGCATGGAGGACGAGCGGCTCGCCGCCGGGGATGCGGGGATCACCGGGGGTGCGGGGGTCGTCGGGGAAGCGGGCGCCGGCAGCCGGATCCTCGCCGGGGAGATCGAACGGCCCCGGGTCGGCCCGATGCGGGACATCGCCGCCACCATCCAGCCCGACCAGGACGACCTGGTACGCGCAGGGCTCGCCACCTCGCTGTGCGTGCAGGGCGCGCCCGGCACCGGCAAGACCGCCGTGGGCCTGCACCGGGCCGCGTACCTGCTCTATACGTTCCCGGGACGCATCCAGCGCGGCGGCCTCCTGGTCCTCGGGCCCAACCGCACCTTCCTCTCCTACATCTCCGCCGTGCTGCCCGCGCTCGGCGAGAGCGGCGTGCGCCAGTCGACCGTCGAGGAACTCGTCGCGCACGGCGAGGTGCGCGGGCACGACGACGAGGCCGCCGCCGTCGTCAAACACGATGTGCGGATGGCGGTCGTGGTGCGGCGCGCGCTGTACGCCGGGTCTCGGCGGACGGCCTCGACGACGCGCTGGCCGTGCCGGACGGGTCGTACCGGTGGCGGGTCCCGCTCGCCGAACTGCGGCAGATCGTCGACGGCGTACGCGCGGAGGAGCCCCCGTACGCCGTGGGGCGCGAGCGCGTGCGCAGCCGGGCCGTGCGGTACATCCAGGAGCGGGCCGAGCGGCGGGGCGTGACGGCGACGAGCCTCTGGGTGCAGAAGATCGGCCGTTCGCGTGCGATGAGCGCGTACGTGGATGCGGTCTGGCCCCGGGTCCGGGCGGAGGAGGTGCTCAGTCAACTGCTTTCCAATGAGCGGGAGTTGGCGCGATCCGCGGACGGTGTGCTGGACGGGGACGAGCAGAAGGCGTTGCTCTGGGCCCGGCCCCCGCGCTCGTACAAGTCCGCCAAGTGGTCCGCCGCCGACCTCGTCCTGCTCGACGAGATCGCCGGGCTGCTCGAACACCCCGAGGGGTACGGGCACATCGTCGTCGACGAGGCACAGGACCTGTCGCCGATGCAGGCGCGGGCCGTCGCGCGGCGTGCCGCCTTCGGTTCGCTGACGGTGCTCGGTGATCTGGCGCAGGGGACGACGCCCTGGGCGGCGCGGAGCTGGGGCGAGCTGCTGGGGCACCTGGGCAAGCCGGACGCGGAGGTGGTGCCGCTGACGACCGGGTTCCGGGTACCGGCCGCCGTCGTCGCACTGGCCAACCGGGTCCTGGAACGCATCGACGTCGACGTGCCTGCCGCGCGGTCCCTGCGCGGGGACGGGGAGTTGCGCATCTCGCGGGCCGACGACGTGACGGCCGGCGTGGTCGGGGCCGTGCGGCGGGCGCTCGCGTACGAGGGGTCGGTGGGGGTGATCGCCGCGGAACGGGACGTGGACCGGGTACGGGAGGCGCTGGCCGCCGCGGGTGTGGCGACGGCGGGGCCCGAGGAACTCGGGGCGCGGGTCACCGTGTTGGGCGCGGGCCTCGCCAAGGGGCTGGAGTACGACCACGTCGTCGCCGTCGAACCGGCCGCCGTCGTGGAGGCGGAGGCGCGGGGGATGGAGCGGCTGTATGTGGTGCTGACCCGGGCGGTCTCCCGGCTGGACGTGGTGCATGGGCGGCCGCTGCCGTTCCCTGCGGGTGGGCTCTAGGCCGCAGTTCTGTTGCCCGGGGTGGGGATTGCGCCCTCTCGTGGGCGGGGGAGAGGGTGGTTTGCGGGGGCGGGTTGTGCGGGGCTGGTCGCGCAGTTCCCCGCGCGGGGTTGTGCCTGGCTGGTCGCGCGGTTCCCCGCGCCCGAGTCGGCGCCCATACCCGCGGCTTCACGCGGCCGCTCCCGCCGGCTCGCCCTCGGTGTCATCGCCGCCGGGACTCTGATCATCATTCTCGACGGCTCCATCGTCACCGTCGCGACGCCCGCCATCCAGAGCGACCCCGGCTTCACACCCACCGGCCTGAGTCGGGTGGTGAACGCCTACCTCATCGCCTTCGGCAGCCTGCTGCTGCTCGCCGGACGGCTCGGTGACCTCATCGGGCGCAAGCGGATGTTCCTCGCGGGCACCGCCGTGTTCACCGCCGCCTCGCTCCTCGCGGGGTTCGCCACCGGCCCCGGCGTGCTGCTCGCCGCCCGGTTCCTGCAAGGCGCCGACAGCGCCATGGCCGCCGCCGTCGGACTCGGCATCATCGGCACCCTCTTCACTCGCGATGCTGCCCGCCGCACTCATGATCGGGGTGGTCTCGCTCGGCCTTTCGGCACGCCTCGCCGCCCGGTTCGGGGAGCGGCAGGTGCTGCTCGCGGGCGCCCTCTCCCCGTGATGCTGCCGGTCTCCGGTGGCGGGCCCGTGCTGCCCGCGCCGGCGGGGCTCGGCATGTCCGCCGCGTTCGAGGAGGACGCGGGGCTCGCCTCCGGCCTCTTCAACACCACCCGGCAGATCGGCATGGCACTCGGCGTCGCCGTCCTTGCCGGGGTGATGGCGGTGGCGGTGGTCCTGGCCGCGCTCTGCACGCTGCCGGCCGTACCCGCGGCCTCAGCGGTGTCCTCCATGGTCCTGGCGGCCGTCGGGATGGGCCTGGCGGCGCCCTCCCTGACCCTGCTCTCCCTGACCCATGCCCCGGCCGACCGGCAGGGCTACGCGAGCAGCGCGATGCAGACCTCGCAGAACCTCGGCCAGACCCTCGTACTGGCACTTGCCTCGGCCCTGTTCAGCGCGGCCACGGCCCTCTCGACCGGCCGGCTCCCGGCGTTCGCGGCCGCGTTCGTACTGTTGCTGCTGCCGGTCGTGTGGGCCTGGGCGGCGTCGGGGCGGGCCCGGGAAGTGCCGCGGACCGAGCGGGAGGTACACGTAGCGGACGACGAGCGGGTGGGGTAGCCGCCTTCTGGCCGGTCGGCGGAGCGGGCCCCGGTCAGTGCGGCAGCAGCCGCATCGTGGTGGAGGCGGCCGAGTCGCTGGTGATGTGGGCGAGGACGCGGGCGGCGTACGCGCTGTACTTGTGGCGGTAGGCCTGGTCGACGGCGTCGTTGAGAGCCGGGTCGGCGACGGTCTGGAAGGTGGCCTCCCGGGTCACGCCGCCCGCCGAGATACGGCCGGCCTCGCGGGCGCGGCTCGCGTGGTACCAGTCGGAGCCGGGGCCGTTGACGGAGCGGACGTAGAGGTCGTCGCCCACCCGGACCACCCAGACGGTGCGGCTGCCGCCCAGGGTGATGCCGTCGTGCCGCAACGAGGCGATCTCCAGTTCCTCGGCGGCGCCGATCGCGCCGAGTTCGGCGTCCGTCCAGGTACCGGAAGACGGCGACGGATCTGACGACTCCGACGGATCTGACGACTCCGACGGATCTGACGACTCCGACGACGCCGACGGATACGCCGACGAATACGACGACTGCGATGGATCCGACGGATCTGGTGCGGCTGCCGGGCCTGACGACTCCGACGGAACTGGTGCGGCTGCCGGGCCTGACGACTCCGGCGGAACTGCGGGGTTCGTGCTCATGGACGTGTGTCTCCTCGGGCGCCGACTCGGTGCGTACGTGGTGCTCGCGCTCTCATGCTGCGCCGGTGGGGGACGTGAGGCGGTGCGGAGCGGCGGACGGGCTACCCGATCGTGTGAGTGAGACGAGGTGTGCGGCCGATCGGGGTAAAGCCGCGGGGCCGCGGTACCAGGCTCGGGGCGGGCGGCCCGGTCCGGCCGGGGCGGAATCAATTCGCTCGGCACGCTCATCGGGGCGAACTACTGTGCCGCCATGGCCACTTCCGACCTTCCTCCGCGTCTCGGCAGCCTGAGCTTCCACGGGCCGCTCTCCGAGGCCCGCGCCGAACGCATCGTCGCGCGGCTCGCCGCCGCCTCGCCCGCCACCGTCCTCGACATCGGCTGCGGCTGGGGCGAACTGCTGCTCCGCGTCCTGGAGTCCGTCCCGGGATCGACGGGCGTGGGCCTCGACATCAACGCCGAGGACCTGGCCAGGGGCCGGGACCTGGCGAAGGGGCGCGGACTGGCCGGACGGGTCGAGTTCCTGGAGGAGTCGGCTCTGGGCACGGCGCACGGGCCCGTGGACGCGGTGCTCTGCCTGGGCGCCGGCCAGGCGCTGTGCGACCCCGGGCAGCCGTACGATCCGGCCGTCGTCCTGCGTGAGCTGCGCCGACTGGTGCGCCCGGGCGGGCGGGTCGTCCTCGGCGAGGGCTTCTGGGACCGCGCCCCGACGGACGACGAACTCGCGGCCATGTGGCCCGGGGCGCAGGCGAGCGATCATCTGCGGCTCGGCCCGCTCGTCGACCTCGCCGTCGAGTCGGGCTTCCGGCCGGCCTGGATCGAGTCGGCGAGCCGCGAGGAGTGGGAGGAGTTCGAGTCCGGCTACCGCCACGACACCGAACTCTGGCTCGCCGCGAACCCGGACCACCCGCTCGCCGCCGGGACCCGCGAACGCGTCGACCGCCAGCGGTCGTCCTGGGCCGACGGCTACCGCGGTGTCCTCGGCATCACGTACTTGACCCTCGTCCCGGTCACGCCTTCGGCAGGGTGAGGATCTCGGCTCCGTCGTCGGTGATGGCGATCGTGTGCTCGCTGTGCGCGGTCCGGCAGCCGGTCGCGCTTCGCAGCGTCCAACCGTCGTCGTCGGTGACGAGCTGAGCGGTGTCCGCCATGACCCACGGCTCCAGCGCCAGCAGCAGTCCGGGGCGCAGTTTGTAGCCGCGGCCGGGCACTCCGGTGTTCGGGACGTGCGGGTCCTGGTGCATCGTCGAGCCGATGCCGTGGCCGCCGAACTCGGTGTTGATCGGGTACCCCGCCTCGCTGAGGACCGTACCGATGGCATGGGCGAGGTCGCCGATACGCGCGCCGGGGCCGGCAGCGGCGATCCCCGCGGCCAGCGCGCGCTCGGTCGTATCGATCATCGCGACGCTCTCCGGGGGCTTCGTGACGCCCACGATGAAGCTGATGGCGGCGTCCGCGGCGACTCCGCCCTTGGAGACGGCGAGATCGAGGGTGAGCAGGTCGCCGTCGGCGAGCGTGTAGTCGTGGGGCAGGCCGTGGAGCACGGCGTCGTTGACGGCCGTGCAGATGTAGTGGCCGAACGGGCCGCGGCCGAAGGACGGCGCGTAGTCGACGTAGCAGGACGTCGCCCCCGCCTCGACGATCATCTTCTCGGCCCACCGGTCGATGTCCAGCAGGTTCGTGCCGACCGTGGCGCGGCTCTTCAGCGTCTGAAGGATGTCCCCGACCAGGGCGCCGGTGGTTTTCGCCCGGGCCAGCAGGGTGGGGTTGAGGATCTCGATCATGTGGCGCCCTTCTCACGTAGCCATCTCACGCAGCCATCTTGCGTAGCCAATAACAATACCGGCATTACTATACCGGTACGCGTGGCCCGCCCCGGCGATCAGTGGCCTGGAACACTTTTGCAAGCAGTCGCTTGCAATAGTTAGCGCGGGTGCGGCAGTATCGACGCATGGCATCGCTCAACGTCGGAAGTCTCGGCGAGTATCTGCGCGAACAGCGTCGCACCGCACAGCTGTCGCTCCGTCAACTCGCTGAAGCGGCCGGTGTGTCCAACCCGTATCTGAGCCAGATCGAGCGCGGACTGCGCAAGCCGAGCGCGGAAGTGCTCCAGCAGGTCGCCAAGGCACTGCGGATCTCCGCGGAGACGCTGTACGTGCGCGCCGGCATCCTCGACGCGGAGCGGGAGCGGGACGAGGTGGAGACACGTGCGGTGATTCTCGCCGACCCCTCCCTCAACGAACGCCAGAAGCAAGTCCTGTTGCAGATCTACGAGTCATTCAGGCATGAGAACGGGTACAGCGCCGGCGAAGGTGCCGGCGGCGATGCCGAGCCCTCGAGCAAGCAGTAGATGTGATCCGGGAGGACCACGCATGGCCATCAAGGACGACCTGCGCAAGACCTTCTCCGACCCGACCCCGCTCTACTTCGCCGCGGGTACCGCCGAGTTGGCGTACCAGCAGGCCAAGAAGGTTCCGGGCCTGGTCGAGCAGTTGCGGGCCGAGGCGCCCGCGCGCTTCGAGGCGGTGCGCAACACCGATCCCAAGGACGTGCAGGACAAGGCGGCCGCGCGGGCCAAGGAGGCGCAGGCCACCGTCACCGCGAAGGTGACCGAGTTCGTCGCCGCCATCGACACCGACCTGAAGAAGTTCGGCGAGAGTGCCCAGGACTTCGCCCTGCGCGGGGTCGGTCTCGCCGCCGAGGCCGCCGTCAAGGCACGCGAGACCTACGAGAAGGTCGCCGAGCACGGCGAGGAGGCCGTGAAGGCGTGGCGCGGCGAGGCCGCCGAGGAGATCAACGAGATCGCCGTGGCCGTCGAGCCGGACCCCGAGCCCAAGGCGGAGGCCGGGGCCTCCACCGGGGAGAAGGCCGCGCCGGCGAAGAAGGCCGCCACCGCCAAGAAGGCTCCGGCCAAGAAGGCGACCACCGTCAAGAAGGACACGGAATAAGGCGGGTGTCACGAGCCGGGCACGCAGCGCGTGTCCGGCTCGTTGTCCGGGTACGGTGGCCGCAGGCCCGTGGGACCGTGCCCGTGGGACCGTTCATGAAGACGATTTTGGTGGTGGCGTAGTGCTGATGCAGGGGTTCGCCAATGTGATGTGGCTGCTGAGCCTTGCGCTGATCGTCTTCAGCGGCTTCGCGCTCTTCGACGCCGCCATCCGCCGTGAGGACGCCTACCGCGCGGCGGACAAGAAGACCAAGCCGTTCTGGCTGGTCATCCTCGGGCTCGCGTTCGTCGTGAACCTGCTGTTCCCGATCCTGTCGTTCCTGCCGATCATCGGGCTCATCGCGACCATCGTGTACATGGTGGACGTACGGCCCGCCGTCCGGCAGATCTCCGGCGGCGGGGGCCGCAAGGGGCGCGGCTCCAGCAGCGACGGACCGTACGGCCCGTACAACGGCGGACGCTGAATCCGCGGAAGTCCCAGGTCAGCGGTCCAGGAGCAGTACTGCCACGTCGTCGGTCAGGTCGCCGCCGTTGAGGTCGCGGACCTCGTTCATGGCCGCTTCCAGGAGCTCTTCGCCGCCCAGGCCGTCGGCCCGGCGGCGACGGATCAGCTCCAGCATGCCTTCCTGGCCGAGCCGCTGGTTGCCCTCGCCGATCCGGCCCTCGATCAGGCCGTCCGTGTAGAGCATCAGGCTCCAGGACGCCCCCAACTCCACCTGCATACGCGGCCAGCGGGCCTTCGGCAGCAGCCCGAGGGCCGGGCCGCTGTTCTCGTACGGGAGCAGCGCCGCCGGTCGTCCCGGGCTCGCGATCAGCGGCGACGGGTGGCCCGCGAGGCACAGGCCCGCGCGGCGGCCGTCCGGCGATATGTCCACCGTGCACAGCGTCGCGAAGATCTCGTCGCTCTCCCGCTCGTGCTCCAGGACCTGCTGGAGCGTGGAGAGCAGCTCGTCGCCGCACAGGCCCGCGAATGTCAACGCCCGCCAGGCGATGCGCAGTTCGACGCCGAGCGCCGCCTCGTCGGGGCCGTGCCCGCAGACGTCGCCGATCATCGCGTGGACCGTGCCGTCCGGGGTGCGGACCGTGTCGTAGAAGTCGCCGCCGAGCAGCGCGCGGGAGCGGCCGGGCCGGTAGCGGGCCGCGAAGCGCAGGGGCGAGCCTTCGAGCAGCGGGGTCGGCAGCAGGCCGCGCTCCAGGCGGGCGTTCTCCTGTGCGCGGATGCGGGACTCGGTGAGCTTGCGCTGGGCGATGTCGGCGCGTTTGCGCTCGACGGCGTAGCGGACGGCTCGGCCGAGCAGGCGTGCGTCCAGCTCGTCGCGGAACAGGTAGTCCTGGGCGCCGACGCGGACCGCCTCGGCGGCGCGCTCGGCGTCGCCGGACGTGGTCAGCGCGAGTACGGCGTGCCGGGGCGCGAGGCGCAGCACGTGCCGCAGGGTCTCCAGCTCGTCGGTGCCAGCCTCGGGGTCGGCGGCGGCGGCGGTGGTTTTCGAACCGGGCGCGGGCAGGGCGAGGTCGAGCAGCACGCAGTTGACGTCATGGGTGAGCAGCCGCTCGGCCTCGGTGAGGTTGCGGGCGGTGCGCACGCGGATCGGCCGGCCGGCGGCGTCGGGCATCTCCGGGATGCTGAGGGACCCGGCCGGGTCGTCCTCGATGACCAGGAGCGTCAGGGCGGACTGGCCGGAGGCCGGACGGTCGTGGTCGGTCTTCTGCCGGGGCGACTCCGCGGACTGCGTGGTCGCTGAGGTTGCAGCTGCTGACTTTGCTGACGTTACTGATGTTGCTGACGGTGTCGAAGTGGTCGGAGTAGTCGGCGCAGCGTGAGCCTGACCACCTTCCACGGCGGGGATGGCTCTCTGCCGCGGTACGGGTACGGGCATCGCTCGGTTCCTTCCCTCCCCCGAGGGCGCGGTGGGACGAAGGTCCTCGTCCACCAGACGGGGACCTTAGCGGTACCCGGCGCTTCAACGGAATGGTGAACCGCAAACAGCCAGCGTCATATGCCGCAAGCGGTACCGGATTTGGGCAGGTTCCGGGTAGGGCTGCCCGGCCGGGGGATGACGAACATCACGCCGGCGCCCCGGAACCGCGACGGCCCGAGTGCGGTGGGTCACGTGCCCCAGGTCACCGCGGCGCCAGCCCCGCCGGGGGACCGTGACGCCCTGCCCGTCGGGGCACCGTGACGCCCTGCCCCGTCCAGGAGCCCGACGCACTGCCCCGTCAGGGGCGCGGGGAACTGCGCGACCAGCCACATCCCACCGGCACGGGCGAGACGACCCTGGTAAGGGGCGCGGGGAACTGCGCGACCAGCCACACCCCACCCGCACCGGCGTGACCACCCCCGCCCAGCAGACGGGAGCCCCCTCACCGACCCGGCGTCAAAAAGGCCCGCCCCCCGCCGGCCAGGCGTCACGCGTCGGGTCGTACGACCCCGAGTATCACCATCGACCCCGCCCCCGCGACCGTCACGGTCCGCCCGGGACGCGGCGCGTGGATGATCGCGCCGTCGCCTATGTACATCCCGACATGGCTGGCGTCGTCGTGGTAAATGATCAGGTCGCCGGGGCGCATGTTCTCCACGGCGATGTGCTTGAGCTGCTTCCACTGCTCCTGCGACGTGCGCGGGATGGGCTTACCGGCCGCCGCCCACGCCTGCGAGGTCAGCCCCGAACAGTCGTACGACTTCGGGCCCTCGGCGCCCCACACGTACGGCTTGCCCAGCTGGGCGGTGGCGAACTGCACGGCTTCCTTGCCGGCCTTCGTCGCCTTGCCGTCGATCTCCTTCAGGACGCCCGAGGAGAGCCAGGCCGTCTGCGCCTTCTGCTCGGCCTCCTCCTCCAGCTTCTTGAGCCGCTCGCGCTCCTTCGTCTCGAGCTTGCTCTCCAGCGTCTGCGCCTGCTTGATCTGCTTCTCGACCTTCTTCTTCGCCGCGGCCTTCTTCTTGCGGCCCTCCTCCAGGTCCTTCCACTTGGCGGAGGCTTCCTCGGCGTATCCGGCGAGGTCCTTCTGTGTGCGGGTCAGCTCGGTCAGCAGATTCTTGGTGGCCTTCTGGCCCTGGTACATCCGGCCCGCGTTGTCGAGGAACTGCTGCGGGTCGCCGGAGAGCATGAACCGGGCCTCGGGCGGGATCCCGCCCGAGCGGTACTGCTCGCGGGCCGCCGCGCCCGCGCCGCCCTTGAGGCGGTCCAGCTTCGTCTGGCCCGCCGCGATCTTCTGGGCCAGCTTCACGATCTGGACGGACTGCTTGTCGGCCTTCTCCTCCGCCGCGTTGTACTCGTCGGTGGCGACCGCCGCGTCGTGGTAGAGCTTCTCGATCTTCTTGCGTACGGCCTCAAGGTCACTGCTGGTCAGAGCAGTTGAGGGGGTGCCGGCGGCAGCGCCGGAGGGGGAGCCCGAAGGTGAGCCCGAGGGGGTCGGATCGGGGGTCGGTGCCGCGTGGGCCACGCCCGGCGCCGTCAGTACGGTCACGGCACACACCAGCGCCACGGCCGCCATCGTCGTCGTGCTCCGCTTGCTCATTCCGCTCCGCCCCCACAGCCGAAACAAACCTGATTTACCGTCAGTAACATCCGCGTGCTCCGGGGATCGTGCCACGTGAGCGCCCAATACGACAGACCCCGCACGGTGTGACGAACGGCGCGCGATGATCGTTCCCCGCGCGCAGCGATCGTGGGGTGAGCACGGGGTGAGCGTGGGGTGAGAAGTGGCCGTCCAGGCGGCGAACTACGTCCGCGGCGCCAAAGCGTCCCAGGTCACGGTCAGTTCGCCCTGCCGCCACCGCGCAGGCCCGTCCACCACGGGCCAGTCCTCCGCAAGGGCCCGCGCCGTACGGATCCAGCGCTGCCGTGCCCCGTAGGAGGCGTAGGGCGCGGCCGCCGCCCACGCCCGGTCGAAGTCCCGCAGGAAGGCGTGCACCGGTTCGCCCGGCACATTGCGGTGGATCAGCGCCTTGGGCAGCCGCTCGGCCAGGTCGGAGGGGGCGTGCAGGGAGCCGAGCCGGGTCGCGAAAGTCACCGTGCGCGGGCCCGCCGGACCCAGCGCCACCCACACGTGCCGGCGCCCGATCTCGTCGCAGGTGCCCTCCACCAGGAGGCCGTCCGGCGCGAGCCGCCCGCACAGCCGCTCCCAGACCCCGGCGACCTGCTCCTCGTCGTACTGGCGCAGCACGTTCGCGGCGCGGATCAGTACCGGCGGCGTCGCGAGGGGCAGCTCGAAGCCGCCGTGCCGGAAGGTGAGCCCGTCCCTCTCGTACGGCTTCGCGGCCGCGACCCGCGCCGGTTCGATCTCGATGCCGACCACGCGCGCGTGGGGCGCGGTCTCACGCAACCGGGCGAGCAGCTCCACGGCCGTCCAGGGCGCCGCCCCGTACCCGAGGTCGACCGCCAGCGGGTCGTCGGCGCGGCGCAGCGCGGCCCCGTGCGTGGCCGCGATCCAGCGGTCCATGCGGCGCAGGCGGTTCGGGTTGGTGGTCCCTCGCGTCACTGTTCCCACAGGGCGGGAAGGGGTACGCGGGCTCATGGCTACGAGGGTATGCGTTGCGCGGGAAGTGATTTTGGTTGAGGCCCGGACGGTAATGATTCGGCAAACTGGAAATGGAGCGGACTGCTCCGGCGTTGCCGCCCTTGGACGAGGGCCTCTGCCCTCTCCGAGCCGTGCCCGCTGTACCGCTTGAACGCCCCATTGAGGAGGGCCCGCCACGTGAGCCAGTACGTGACCAGGTTCCGCCGTTCCGGGGCTCCTCCCGCCCGGCTGAGGTTCCCCGGCGGCCCCCGGCGCCCGCGCCGGATCGCCATGCTCAGCGTGCACACCTCCCCGCTGCACCAGCCGGGCACGGGCGACGCGGGCGGCATGAACGTCTACATCGTGGAGCTGGCCAAGCGCCTGGCCGCGATCAACATCGAGGTCGAGATCTTCACCCGCGCCACCACCGGCGGTCTGCCGCCCGAGGTGGAGCTGGCCCCCGGCGTCCTGGTCCGCCATGTCGACGCGGGCCCCTACGAAGGCCTCGCCAAGGAAGAGCTGCCGGCCCAGCTGTGCGCCTTCACCCACGGCGTCATGCAGGCCTGGGCCGGCCACCGGCCCGGCTACTACGACCTCGTGCACTCGCACTACTGGCTGTCCGGGCATGTCGGCTGGCTGGCCGCCGAGCGCTGGGGCGTGCCCCTCGTACACGCCATGCACACCATGGCCAAGGTCAAGAACGCGGCGCTCGCCGAGGGCGACACCCCCGAGCCCCCCGCCCGCGTCATCGGCGAGACCCAGATCGTGCGCGCCGCCGACCGGCTCATCGCGAACACCTCCGAAGAGGCCGGCGAGCTGATCCGGCACTACGAGGCGGAGCCCGGCAAGGTCGCCGTCGTCCACCCCGGCGTGAACCTGGAGCGTTTCCGCCCCGCCGACGGACGCGCCGCGGCCCGCGCCCGGCTCGGCCTGCCGCAGGACGCCCTGATTCCCCTCTTCGCCGGCCGCATCCAGCCCCTCAAGGCCCCCGACATCCTGCTCAGGGCCGTCGCCGTGCTGCTCGACGAGCGGCCCGAGCTGCGTTCGCGGATCCTCGTGCCGGTGGTCGGCGGGCCCAGCGGGAGCGGCCTCGCCAAGCCCGCGGCCCTGCAGAAGCTCGCCGCCCGGCTCGGCATCGCGGACGTCGTCCGCTTCCATCCGCCGGTCGGCCAGGACCAGCTCGCGGACTGGTTCCGTGCCGCGTCCCTGCTGGTGATGCCGTCCTACAACGAGTCGTTCGGGCTCGTCGCCATAGAGGCGCAGGCCGCCGGGACGCCCGTCCTCGCCGCGTCCGTGGGCGGCCTCCCCGTAGCCGTACGGCACGACGAGACCGGCTTCCTGGTCGACGGCCACGAACCTGCCCACTACGCGCGCGTGCTGCGCGACTTCGCCGACCATCCCCACCTCGTGGACACCATGGGCGCCGCGGCGGCCCGGCACGCCAAGGACTTCGGCTGGGACACAGCGGCCTCGGCGACGGCCGACGTCTACACCGCCGCCATGCAGGAACACCGCCGTCACGTACCCTCGCACCATGGCTGACCACCCCAAGGCCGACCGCCCCGCGGCCGACCTTCCCGAGGCCGACCGCCCCCAGCCCGCGGAGATCGTCGAGGCGACGCTCAAGGACGCCGAGCTGGAGTGGGAGTGCCCGCAGCCGGGCTCCTACGTGGTCAAGCTGCCCGGCACCCGCAAGCTCTCCACGACGCTCTCGCTGCGCCTCGGACAGCACAGCCTGTCCCTGAACGCCTTCGTGATCCGCCACCCGGACGAGAACGAGGGCGGGGTCCACCGCTGGCTCCTGGAGCGCAACCTGCGCCTGTACGGCGTGAGTTACGCGGTCGATCAGCTCGGCGACATCTACGTCACCGGCAAGCTGCCGCTCGGCGCCGTCACGCCCGACGAACTCGACCGGCTGCTCGGCTCGGTCCTGGAAGCGGCCGACGGCGCGTTCAACACCCTCCTGGAGCTCGGATTCGCGAGTGCGATCCGCAAGGAGTACGAGTGGCGGGTCGCGCGCGGCGAATCCACGCGCAACCTGGACGCGTTCACGCATCTGATCGAGCGCCCTTCCAAGTCCTCCTCCAAGTCCAAGTAGGCGACCTCTCCCTCTGGTCCTCCTCTCCTGGTTGACCGTTGCGCGACCTCTTCCGCGCCCGAGGTCTCCGTGGCATGCTCACGCCCGGCGCTTACGTGAACGAAGTTCATATATGCGGACGTCGGCGAAGGGTGGCAGCGGTGCGGGATGTCAGCAGACGCAGCGTGTTGGGCGGGGCGACAGCGGTGGCGGCCACCGCGGTGACCGGAATCTCGACCGGAATCTCGACCGGAATCTCGACCGGAACCGCAACCGCCGCGGCGAGCGCACAAGTCGGCGGCGCCGAGACCCGTAGCCTCGGCGGCGCCGAAACCCGTGGCGCACAGGGCCAAGTCCCGCCCATCTGGCGGGAGTTCACCCGAGCCCCCTACACCCACCCCCACATCCCGTACGTCGGCCGCGCCGGCCACCGCACGGGCCGCCGCCCATCCCACCGCCCGGGCCGCGTCCTGCGGCCCGAGTCCTACGGCGCGGCTGCCGACGGCGTGACCGACAGCGCCCCCGCGATCAACCGTGCCCTCGCCGCTGCCGGAAGGGCCGGCGGGGGCACGGTGCAGCTGCGGCCAGGCACGTACCGCATCGACGACCTGATCCACATCGGCCACGACGACGTGGTGCTCAGGGGCGCGGGCAGCGGCCGCACCAAGCTGTACGCCACCAGGAACCTCACCGAGCTCATCGGCGCCTACGGCTCCCGCTACGGCGGGACCAAATCGTCCTGGTCCTGGGCCGGCGGCCTGATCTGGCTCTGCCCCGAAGCCCGGTTCCGGACGCTGACGGACGCGATCAGGGCGAAGGCCTGGCCGTTCGAGGGCTGGACCGGGAACAAGCGCGACGAGTGGGAGACCCTGACGACGGTCGAGCCCGCGCGGCGGGGCGCCTGGTCGGTCACCGTCGCGGACACCTCACGGCTGCGCGGCGGCGACCTGGTCCTGCTCCGCCTCGCCGACGACGCGGACCACACGCTCCTGGAGCACATGGCGGGCGGCGGCCCGGGCCCCGAGGCCTACTACTGGGACGACAAGACCAAGCTGACCTCGTACGTCCCCTACGAGTGGCCCGTACGCATCGCCTCGGTGAAGCGGAACCGGGTCACCTTCGAGCGCCCGCTGCCCCTCGACGTACGCCCGGAGTGGGACCCGCGGATCACCACCCACGTCACCGCCCTGACCGGCGCGGGAGTCGAGGGACTGACCCTCGAAGCGGTGGCGACCCCGCAGGCGCAGCACCTGCTCGACAAGGGCTACAACGGCGTCGCGTTGCAGTGCGCGTACGACTGCTGGGTCGACGACGTCACGGTGTGGAACGTCGACAACGGCTTCGGGTTCGTCGCCGCCTCGGCCTCGACCCTGCGCCGCACCAGGGTCGGCGGGCGCGGCGTCCACCACCCGTACTTCTGCCGCGAGGGCTCGCACGACAACCTGGTCGAGGACTTCGCGATCGAGCGCCGCACCGTCGAGGCGCCCACGGGCACGCAGCTGCACGGCATCAACGTGGAGGGCCTCTCCTCGTACAACGTCTGGTCGCGCGGCCGGATGGAGATGGGCACCTTCGACTCCCACCGCGGCATGCCGTTCGCCAACGTCCGCACGGACATCACGGTCGTCAACGACGGTCAGCACGGCGGCGACGCCTCCGCGGGCCCGCTGTTCGGCGCACGCTTCACCCACTGGAACATCAGGGTCACCAACGAGCGGGCGGGCCTGATGAAGATCGACGGGCTCGCGCCGTGGAGCGCGACGGTCGGTGTCAACACGGTCCGCGAGTTCGGCCAGACCGACATACCGGACTTCACGGGCAGCCTCAACTCCCGCCTGGAGCTGTACGGGACGACGCACACGGTCCGCCCGGCCAACCTGTACGAGGCCCAACGCGCGTTGAGCTGAGCTGAGCCCTACCCGAGGGCGACCATCCGCACGACGGTGACGGTGAGCACGGACCCGGAGACGTAGTAGAGGAGGATCGCCCCGCCGATCGTCGCTTCGCGGCGGTCGCGCTCACCGGCGACCGAGCTGGAGCCGTGCCCGTACGGGTCGGCGGAGAGGGTGCGGGCCATCTCGGCGCGGAACCCGTCCGGGTTCGCCATCTTGGCCAGGGTGTCGTCGGCGGGCGGGGCGTACGCGATTCGGCAGGCGCTGCGCCTGCGGCGACGGCTCAAGCCGGGCCCCGCCTCTCCGCCTCGTCCCGGGCGAGGCGGGCGAGGATCGCGTCGGCCTCGGGGTCGGGCACGGCCTCCAGCATCCAGTGCCGCATGACGGCGTGGATCTCGCCGACGCCCGCCGCGTTGATGTCCTGGTCGAACTCCGTGCGGCGCCGCAGCGGAAGCGCCGCACGGATCGCGGGAATGCTGTTGGGCACGGAGACCTCGACACCGCCCACGAGCGTTCTGGGCGGCTCGTCGGTCCGGTAGACGTCGGCCATGTACCCTCCCGTACCCATCGCGCGGTCCGGTCAAGCGGGGGCGTTCTCCGCGGGGGCGGCGCTTACGGGCCCGGGGGCCAGGGGCCTGGGGTTCAGGGCCCCGGGGCGCACGTCCTTGGGGTCCACGACCCCGGGGTTCATGGTCTCGGGGTCCACGGTCCTGGGGGCGGCGGCCACCGGTCCGGCCGGCTCCTGCCCCGGCAGCCCGCGCATCAGCAGCCAGTACCCGACCGCCGTCACCGTGCCGAGCGCCGCGCATCCCGCCCACAGCCAGCGCGCACCCGCGGAGTCGAGCACCCAGCCACCGGCCAGCGGCGCGACGAGAGCGGCCGCGGACCACGACATCGTGTAGACGCCCTGGCAGCGGCCACGCCCCTCCGCGGGGGCGAGGCGGGCGACGAGCCCCGACTGGGTGGGCGCGTTGACCATCTCGCCCAGCGTCCACACCGCCACGGTCAGCGCGTACGTGCCGAGGGACCCGGCGAACGCGGTGAGTCCGAAGCCGCCGCCTATCAGGAGCGAGGAGACGGTCAACAGCCGTCCCGGATCCCGGCGTTCGATGAACCGGGTCAGCGGGATCTGCAGGGCGACGATGATGACACCGTTCACCGCGGCGACGAGCCCCACGTCCGAGCTGGACAGCCCTTCCGCACCCATCACGATCGGCAGACCGACCGAACTCTGCGTGAACACGACCGCGACCAGGAAGGACAGACCGACCATGAGCATGAACCGCCGGTCGCGCCACACGGTCCCCATGGTGACCGGCTTCGGCAGCGCCGCGTCGGCTCCGGTGGCGGTCACGGCCCGCTCGGGCCGCGACTCCTTCACCTTCACGAAGACGACGCAGGCGCAGGCGAGCGTCATCCCGGCCTCGACGAGGAAGCCGAGCGTATAGCTCTGTGCGACGAGGAACCCGGCGTACACGGACGAGACCGCGAACCCGAGGTTGATCGCCCAGTAGTTCAACGAGAAGGCCCGCACCCGGTCCTCCGGGCGCACGATGTCGGCCATCATCGCCTGGATCGCGGGCCGCGACGCGTTCGAGGCGAGGCCGAGCGCGATGCCCGTGACGGCGATGCCGACGGGGTCGCGCACGAAGGCGAGGACCGCGACGGTCGCGGCCGTCGCGAGCTGCGCGCCGAGCAGCGTCGGCCGGCGCCCGAGCCGGTCGGCGAGCACCCCGCCGAGCACCGACGCGATGACCCCGCCGAGCCCGATCAGCGAGGCGACGAGACCGGCGTACGCGGCCGAGAACCCGCGCTGGGCGGTCAGGTAGAGCGCGAGGAAGGTAAGGACGAAGCCCCCGAGCCGGTTCACCAGAGTGCTGGTCCACAACCACCAGAACTCGCGGGGGAGCCCGGCGACGGACTCCCTGGCGGCACGTCTGAGCGCGGTGACTGACATGGGTGCGTCCCCCGGGGGTGATGTAAGCGGCGCGGCAGGTTTTCGTAACTTACGACCCGGGTACGCGCGCGTGCCATTCAATTGACGCCGACCGTCAATCGGATCTCGATCGGCACTCGATGGGCACTCGATCGGCATGCCCGGAGCGGGCCGATTAGTCTTGGCCCATGGCCGACGCACCGTACAAGCTGATCCTCCTCCGCCACGGCGAGAGCGAATGGAACGCGAAGAACCTGTTCACCGGTTGGGTGGACGTCAACCTCAACGAGAAGGGCGAGAAGGAGGCGGTCCGCGGCGGTGAGCTGCTGAAGGACGCCGGCCTGCTCCCGGACGTGGTCCACACCTCGCTCCAGAAGCGCGCGATCCGCACCGCGCAGCTCGCCCTCGAGTCCGCCGACCGGCACTGGATCCCCGTCCACCGCTCGTGGCGCCTGAACGAGCGCCACTACGGCGCCCTCCAGGGCAAGGACAAGGCCCAGACCCTCGCCGAGTTCGGCGAGGAGCAGTTCATGCTGTGGCGCCGCTCCTACGACACCCCGCCGCCGGCGCTCGACCGCGACGCCGAGTACTCCCAGTTCTCCGACCCGCGCTACGCGACGCTCCCGCCGGAGCTGCGCCCGCAGACGGAGTGCCTGAAGGACGTCGTCGTCCGCATGCTCCCGTACTGGTTCGACGGCATCGTCCCCGACCTCCTGACGGGCAAGACGGTCCTGGTCGCGGCCCACGGCAACTCGCTGCGCGCCCTCGTCAAGCACCTCGACGGCATTTCCGACGCCGACATCGCGGGCCTGAACATCCCCACGGGCATCCCGCTCGCCTACGAGCTCGACGCGGACTTCACCCCGGTGAAGCCGGGCGGCACGTACCTGGACCCGGACGCGGCCGCGGCGGCGATCGAGGCGGTCAAAAACCAGGGCAAGAAGAAGTAGCCCGCACGTTTTTGGGCCCCCTGCCTACGACTTTCCGTTGGTGGGGGGCTTCTCGTTGCCGTTGGGCCGGCTCCGGGGCGTCAGATGCGGCGGCTATAGCGGCGGACTTGAATGCCGAAGACGACGCCGCGTCGAACCAGATGGGCCCTGGCTCACTGCCAGAAGCACTCCTCGATCACGATCTGCGGATCAGCACTCCGCCTGCTGAACTGGTAGCGCAGCCAGCCCCTACCGTGGTCGAAGTACAGAACATGCTGGCCACCGGGCCGGGTGGACTGGGCAGGCTCGACGCTCATCCCGGTCGGAAGGTCACGATCGGCGTCGACACCCCGGAAATAGGGATCATCGGTGGTGACGAGTTCGGCGCGGGCGGCGAGGACCAGGGACCTCGCCGCGTCAGGGAGAGCGTCCCGATCCTCCTCCGCCTGCTTGGTCCAGTCAGCCTGCCAAGGGGGACCCATGAATCCGTCGGTCACTGGCCTGGCTCACTCTTCGCAGCCTGGCGGCGTAGTCGGCCGGCTTCCTCGATCAAGGCTTTGGCGCGGGCGTAATCAGGTTCTTGGTCGGCCGCATCCTCCAGGCCGTGCACCCTGGCTTCGAGCTGAGGGTCGCGCGCAAGCGCGAACTCCCCCCACCAGCGCGCCATGAAGGCAGGCACCGGCGCAAGGTCGTAGGCGTCGGCGATGTCACGGCGCCAGTGCCGGTCGAAGTCGACCAGGAGCTGAGGCGCGTGCTGGGCGATCGCAACGCGGAGTGCTTTTGGTGTCCTGTCGGGCATGGGGACAACGTCCCTGGAGCCGCTGGGAGCAGTCGTCATAAGGGCTCTTCCTTCGGCGACGGGTGGAAGGCGTCTCCTGTGTGGCGTGGCACGGATCAACCCACGAAAAACGGTACTCCTTCGAGAACCCGGGGGAGGTACGCAGCTGGGTTCACTGCCAAACGCCTGCGATCTCGGAGGAAACCACCGTTCCGCCGAAGCGGCTGGCTCCGGTGTGCCATGAGTCGGCGATGAAGTCGACCAGGAGTAGCCCGCGCCCGTGCGAGTCGTCGGCCTCGGGGCATCGGAGCCGCACGTTCTCCGGCAGTCCCGGGTTGTGCACCTCGACGCGGAGGGAAGCGCCCACGCGGAACCACCGCACACGGACGATCCAGGGCTCGTCCGACTTGCCGTGGACGATGGCGTTGGTCACCAGTTCCGAGATCAGAAGAACGCAATCCTCGACCGGGCACCCCTGGTCGTAGGGGGCGATGAACTTACGGAACCAGCGCCGGGCCCGAGGCACGGACTCCGCGACGGGGTGCAAGGCCATCGCGCCGAGGCACGGCGACTCCGGTGATTCCGCAGAGAGAGGATCGATCCCGAACGACGTCATGCAAAGCACCTGTCCCTCACTCGGAGGCCACAGCGCAGCCTCTCTAGACACGTCTCACTGTGGTGTACGTCTCTAGAGAGGTCAAGTGGATCTGTGGCATCAGTCAGCGTGGCTACGGGCAGCCAGCAACCGGTCAACCCGTGGCCTAAGGTGTCTAGAGATGAGAGGAGGCCTACGGGATGGCCAACACCGACAACGACCGTCGGCCCAAGTACCAGCGGATCGCGGACTCTCTGCGCGAGGCGATTCAGGCGGGCGAGTACGGTCCTGGTGATCGGCTTCCAGGGGAGAACGACCTCATGGCCACATATGGCGTGGCCCGCATGACGGCACGTCAGGCCCTGGGCGTCCTTCGGGACGAAGGCGTTGCCGAGGCGCGCAAGGGTGCCGGAGTGTTTGTTCGGGAGTACCGCCCGCTTCGGCGCCGAGGCATCCAGCGCCTTGCCCAAGAGCAGTGGGGCAACGGCCGCTCCATCTGGTCGGCGGACATCGAGGACCGCAATCTGGTGGTCGACCAAGTCACCGTGGTGGAGGAGAGCGCGCCCGACCGCGTCGGGGCCGTCCTGGACCTGGCCGCCGAGGAGACGGTGTGCGTGAGGCGCCGGCGCTTCGTACTGGACGGGAAGTCCGTCCTGCTCGCGACGAGCTATCTCCCCATGTCCCTGGTGACCGGAACCGCGATCACCCAGGAGGACACCGGGCCGGGCGGGGCGTACGCCAGACTCGCCGAACTCGGCTACCCGCCGGTGCACTTCCGCGAGGAGATCCGCTCACGAATGCCTTCGAAGGACGAGGCGACACAGTTGAGCATGTCCACAGGGACCCCGGTTTTTCTCATCTGCCGGACCGCGTACACGGAAGGTGGCCGCCCCGTCGAGATCAACGAAATGACGCTGGACGCCGCCTCCTACATCCTGGAGTACGACTTCGAGGCGTGAGCCTCAGTGGCCAGCGGATTCACTCGACCTCAACCCTGGGCAGCCGCGCAGCACGAGCCAGGATTTCCACGAAACGGAGATCCCGCGCGGCGGAAAGCGTCGTGAGCCTCAGGCGGTAGGTGTGCGGGGCCGACGTCTTCAGGGTCAGTTCCTTGCCGTTCAGTTCCACGGTGAGGAGATGGGGCAGGGGGATCCGGACGGCGTCCCACTGGTCTCGGTGCAGGACGAGGCCGTGTTCGTCGGCTGCTATCCATCCGTCGGCGATGTTCCGGCGGGGTGCGATGAGTGGGCCGAGGGAAGCCTCCGCGCGGATGGCCGCCGGTGAATCAGCGGCTCGTCTTCGAACCCCGGGCGCGACCCCGAACGACCTGTTGATGCGCAGCCCCATACATCCCCCAAGGCTCAACCAACTCGTGCAACTCGTGCAGCCAGGTGCCAGGTTGCTGTACGGCAGGGAAGTGCGGCAACCCCATCGACCGGCCTGCACGGCAATGCGTGAACTTTCGTCGAAGCGTGTCTGACGGGTACCTGTACTACTGCCGTCCAGGCCCTCATCTATGCAGGCAGGGTGGCATGGGGGGAGGCAACGGAGACGTATATGCGGGGTGCAACCAATGGCATTCGCGCGGAGTCACTTGTGATCGGAAGCGAGAATCACATACTCCCCACGGAGGTTCAGTAATGCGCTCTCACCTCATCAATCGCCGGGTATTAGTAACCGCCTCGGCCCTGACGCTCGCGCTCGCCGCCGCACCGATCGCGCTGGCCGGGACCGCCACCGCCGCGACACCCGCCGCCACCGCCGCGCTCGACTCCAGCGGACACTTCGCCCTGTACACGGCCGCCCCCGGCCAGGTGAACGAGGTGGCCGTCGTCGCGTCGAAGGCCGAGGGGTCCGCCGACATCACCTACGTCATCGACGACGTCGTCCCGGTCGACGCCGGGGACGGATGCACGTACCCCGACACCGCTGACCGCACCAAGGTCACCTGCACCGTCACCACCCTGGAGACCCAGGACCCGTACGCCACACTGAAGTTGGGCCTTGGGGACGGCGACGATGTCGTTCGGTACGACAACGCCACCGGGCAGACCTACAACTTCGCCTCGATCGACCTGGGCGACGGCGTCGACGAGCTGACCGACAGCGGCGACGTCGACGGCAACTCCGTGCGCGGCGGCACCGGTGACGACACCATCAGCGTGGGGGCCGCCGCCGTGGTCCTGGGCGACGACGGCGCCGACACGGTGCGCGCCACCGGCGGTGGAGCCGTCGTGCAGGGCGGGATCGGCAACGACACGATCGACGCCGACGGAGACGGGAGTTCCGTGTCGGGCGGCCCGGGCAACGACGTGATCCACGGCGGCGCCGACGACCAGAACCTCTCCGGCGACGACGGCAACGACCGTATCCACGGCGGGACCGGCAACGACTGGCTGTACGGCGGCAAGGGCGACGACATCCTCTACGGGAACAGCGGCGACGACACCCTGTACGGGAACAGCGGCAACGACGCGCTGTACGGCGGCCCCGGCCGGGACACCCTCTCCGGCGGCCCCGGCACGAACGTCGTCCACCAGGACTGACCCCGGCTGCCAGGAGACCGAAGAGGACGCCGTCAGTCGACGTGCGCCGCGATCTGCCGCGCGCACTCGATCGCTTCGGCCCGCGCCGAGTCCACGACCACGTCGTACGTCACGCCCTCGTGCACCAACTCCGCCTGCGACGCCGCCATCCCGGCGACCCGGTCGCCCCGCGCCAGCTCGCGGCCCGCCGCGACGTCGGCGTCGCAGCGCACCCCCACCCACAGCACGTCCAGGTCACGTAGCGCCGTACGCCAGCGGTCCTGCGACCGGGCGCCGCCCAGGAACACCTCGTCCACGACGACCCGGGCCCCGGCCGCCGCCATCGCCGCGACGCCCGCGATCCACGCCTCCTCCAGCGCCCGGAACGCGGGGCCGACCGTCACCGAACCGTCCGCCCCGAAGTCGATCCCCGCCCCGGACGCCGGCATGGCCGCGACGAGCGTGTCCGTGCCGAGCGTCAGCCAGGGCTCGGGGAGCAGGGACTGGAGGCAGCGGGCGATACCCGACTTGCCGGAGCTGGAGCCGCCGTTGAGCACGATCACCTGGGTCACCGTCGCACCGTAGAGCGAAGTCGGCGCACGAGCCAGCGGATTACTGCGCGTCACCGCGCGTCGCCGCGCGCGTATGCGCCGTTGATGCGCCCACCCCACCGGGCATGCAATGGAGGAGGCACTCCGCCGCGGAGGCCCACCGAGGAGGGAACCCATGGCTGCCGAGTCCACCAGGCCCGACCAGACGCCTGAATCTCCCGTTGAAGTGAGCCGTCCCGTCCCGGAGCTGGTGCTGCTCGGCGCCTGCGGCTGCGGCGCGGGCTGCGGCTGTGGCTGCCAGTCCGGCGCGCCCTGCCAGTGCGGTGGCTGCAGCGGCTAGCGGCTAGCGGCTGACCTGCCGGCGAAGGACACAGCGGGCCCCGCACCAGTCACGAGTGCGGGGCCCGCTGGATCCACAGAGCCGGGGCGACAACCCTCAGGCCCTCAGGCCCTCAGGCCCTCAGGCCCTCAGGCCGTCTCGACCGCCGGAACCGACTGCGCCGACGCGGCCTGGACATCGTCCGCGTGCTCACCCGTCACCAGGTACACCACCCGCTTCGCGACCGACACGGCATGGTCGGCGAACCGCTCGTAGTAGCGGCCCAGCAGCGTCACGTCCACGGCCGTCTCGATGCCGTGCTTCCACTTCTCGTCCATCAGGTGCTGGAAGAGCGTGCGGTGCAGCTGGTCCATCTCGTCGTCGTCCTGCTCCAGCTGCATCGCCAGATCGACGTCCTTGGTGATGATGACCTCGGCGGCCTTCGCCATCAGCCGCTGCGCCAGCTGCCCCATCTCCAGGATGGTCGCGTGCAGATCGTGCGGCACCGCGCGCTCGGGGAAGCGCAGCCGGGCCAGCTTGGCGACGTGCTGGGCGAGGTCGCCGCTGCGCTCCAGGTCAGCGCTCATCCGCAGCGAGGTGACCACGATCCGCAGATCGGTCGCCACCGGCTGCTGCCGGGCCAGCAGGGCGATGGCCCGCGCCTCCAGGTCGTGCTGCAGATCGTCGACCTTCTGATCGGCGGCGATCACGCTCTCGGCGAGCTTCAGGTCGGCATCGAGCATGGCCGTGGTGGCGCGCCCGATCGCCGACCCGACAAGGCGGGCCATCTCGACCAGGCCCTCGCCGATCGAGTCAAGTTCCTCGTGGTACGCGTCACGCATACGAACGTTCCCTCTCTCTGTCGTGAGCCCGGGTCAGCCTCACGGTCCCACGTTCGGCCCTGTACGCGTCCGGATCCGGCACCTCAAGTGAACCGACCCCGTATCCAAGGTGAACTCTGGGCGACGAGTGTTCGAGCTACCACCCGGACGGCTGTGGAGGACCCGGCCGAGCCGCATATCGTTGAAGACATGGACGTGAACGCGGCGGTCGCCGCAGCGGCAGCGATCGCCGGAGTGTGTACCGGTGTCATCGCCATGCTGGCGTTTCGCTGGAGCGAACGCGACCAGAAACGCCCCACCCGCACCTCCCTGCACACGGACCCGGTCCTTCCGCCCGGCGTCGACACGGTCCTTTCGGTCCTGCGCTCCTCCGCCGTCGTCCTCGACGAGGGCGACAGCGTGGTCAAGGCCAGCTCGGCGGCGTACGCCCTCGGTCTCGTACGCGGCGGGAAACTCGCCGTCGAACCGATGCTGCAGATGGCCCGCGACACCCGGCGCGACGGCGAGATACGCCAGGTCGAGCTGGACCTGCCCCGGCGCGGCACCGGCCGCGGCGACGCCCTCGCGGTCTCCGCCCGCGTCGCCCCGCTCGGCTCCCGCCTGGTGCTGCTCCTGGTCGAGGACCTGACCGAGGCCCGGCGCATCGAGGCCGTACGACGCGACTTCGTCGCCAATGTGAGCCATGAACTGAAGACCCCGGTGGGTGCGCTGTCGCTGCTGTCGGAGGCTGTCATGGACGCCTCCGACGACCCCGAGGCCGTCGAGCGGTTCGCGGGCCGCATGCAGATCGAGGCGACCCGCCTGACCAGCCTCGTACAGGAACTCATCGACCTCTCCCGGGTGCAGAACGACGACCCGCTGGAGGACGCCGAACCGGTCCGCGTCGACGAACTCGTCGCCGAGGCCATCGACCGCTGCCGTCAGCCCGCCGCCACCAAGCAGATCACCATGGCCGCCGGCGGCACCGCCGACCTGCAGATCTGGGGCAACCGCGGCCAGCTCGCCGCCGCCCTGGGCAACCTGGTGGAGAACGCGGTCAACTACTCACCCGCCCGCACCCGCGTCGGCATCGCCGCCCGCCGGGTGAACGCGCCGGGCGGCGACCTCATAGAGGTGGCCGTCACCGACCAGGGCATCGGCATCTCCGACAAGGACAAGGAGCGCATCTTCGAGCGCTTCTACCGCGTCGACCCGGCCCGCTCCCGGGCCACCGGCGGCACCGGCCTCGGCCTCGCCATCGTCAAGCACGTGGCCGCCTCGCACGGCGGGGAGGTCACCGTGTGGAGCTCCGAGGGACAGGGCTCCACGTTCACGCTGCGGCTGCCCGAGGCCGCCGCGAACCGTGTCCCCAAGACCCCCCAAGCCTCTGGCCCCGGAGACGTACGCGACGAAGACGACGCACACGGGCCCGACCGCTCCACCGCATACGAATCCATTCCTGCCGCCCCGGAGGTCCTTCCGTGACCCGAGTGCTTGTCGTAGAGGACGAGGAGTCCTTCTCCGATGCCCTGTCCTACATGCTCCGCAAGGAGGGCTTCGAGGTCGCCATCGCGGCAACCGGGCCCGACGGCCTGGACGAGTTCGAGCGCAACGGCGCCGACCTCGTGCTCCTCGACCTGATGCTGCCGGGCCTGCCCGGCACCGAGGTCTGCCGTCAGCTGCGCGGCCGTTCGAACGTCCCGGTCATCATGGTGACCGCCAAGGACAGCGAGATCGACAAGGTCGTCGGCCTGGAGATAGGGGCCGACGACTACGTCACCAAGCCCTTCTCCTCCCGCGAACTGGTCGCCCGCATCCGGGCCGTCCTGCGCCGCCGCGGCGAGCCCGAGGAGGTCGCCCCGCAGGCACTGGAGGCGGGCCCGGTCCGCATGGACGTGGACCGTCACGTCGTCACGGTCTCCGGCTCCAAGGTCGACCTGCCGCTCAAGGAGTTCGACCTCCTGGAGATGCTGCTGCGCAACGCGGGCCGCGTGCTGACCCGTATGCAGCTCATCGACCGGGTCTGGGGCGCGGACTACGTCGGCGACACCAAGACCCTGGACGTCCACGTGAAGCGCCTGCGCGCCAAGATCGAGCCGGACCCGGGGGCGCCGCGCTACCTGGTGACGGTCCGCGGCCTGGGCTACAAGTTCGAGCCGTAGGCCGCCGCCCGGCAGCCGTGAAACGCCTGAGGGCGGACCCCATGACCGCGGGGTCCGCCCTCAGGCGTCTGTCTGCGTGCGGCTCAGTGACCCGCGGTGTCGCCCGACGCCGAGTGCGACGGGGACGTCGTGTCCGACGTGCCGGTCTCCATGGACGTGCCGGTCTCCGACGTACCGGTCTCCGCGGAGCTGCCCGCCTCCGGCGTCGTGTCCGTGTTCGCGGACGCGGACGTGGAAGGCTCGGCGCCCTCGTTCGGCGTCGACGGGACCTCGCTCGGTCCCCACTTCTCGAAGTAGCTCTCGGCCGGGACCACGAACGCCCGCATCTTCACGTCACCGGTCTTGCTGAAGCCGAAGGTGATCGGCTGCGCGTTCCCGTCGAGGACCGCGGTGCGGCCGTTGGGGAGCTCAGCGGTGGCGTTGCCCTTGCCGCCGAGGACGATCGACCCGCCGGCCGGGACCGTGACCTTCGAGCCGCCCTTGGCGCCCGTCAGCTTCGCTTCCTCGCCGACGCCCTCGACCGTGATCGAGTCGAGGGTCTGGGCGGTGCTGCCGTTGTTGAAGATCGTCGCCGTGACCACGGCCGGGCCGTCGGACTTGCGGTCCGGCTGCGTGATGACGGTGGCGTTCTGGACCTTGAGGTCGCCGACCGAGGTCGCGGCGTTGTCCGGCTTGACCTCGAGTGTCTGGGCGTTGTTGCCGGCACCGCACGCGGCGAGCGAGGCGATCGAGAACGCGATGGCGGCGGCGGCGAGGGCGCCGCGTCGAAGGCTGCTGCTCACGGCGGCGGCATCTCCTTGAACGTGGGCGGAGCGGACGGCATCGGCAGGTCGCGCCGACAGGTGATGCCGACACTCGTGCCGACAGGTTGTAAAGCCGTCCTAAGGGACTGTCAGCGGCCTTAGGCTACCGAGCCGTTCCCACGTCATCGCACCCGACCCGCCTCTAGGGCCTGTCACAGCTCCCGGACTCCTGCTTCCCGCGGGCCGTACACCCCGTGCGCCCCACGCTCCCCACTGTCACCAATGGACCGCCGTTCACCATTCACATAACCGCGGTCCACCGGCGTGTGGGGATTTCCGGTAAGGAATGCATGGCGGTCCAGAAAAACGATCATCCGACCGATCGCCGGTCGATCATGTGGCGCATCGCCCGGTGCCGGGAATCGCGGTGATCAATTATGGATTCGTCTCGAACGGGCATCGGTGCTCTCGAACGGAGTACCGGAAGTTCGGCGCTCCGAACTACGCAAACCAGGACGTTCATCCCCTCGAAGGCCCCTTCGGGCGTCTGTGACGCAGGTGTTTCGGGCCTGCCGGACAGCGGCTCCGACCTGCGAATACCGTGCTCCGCTACCCCTCCGCAGCACGTTCCTGTTGTTGTTGTCAAGCCCCGAGATATGCCCTGACCTGCGAAAACGCCATTCAGAACCCGCAGTTTCCGTGTTACCCTGGATAGCCACGGAAGGGGTACCTGTCACATGACGTTCAAGGTTGGCGACACCGTGGTCTATCCCCATCACGGGGCCGCGCTGATCGAGGCTATCGAAACTCGCCAGATCAAAGGCGTGGACAAGACCTACTTGGTGCTGAAGGTCGCCCAGGGCGATCTGACGGTACGTGTGCCAGCGGACAATGCGGAGTTCGTCGGCGTGCGTGATGTGGTCGGTCAGGACGGGCTCGACCGGGTCTTCGAGGTACTGCGCGCGCCGTACGCCGAAGAGCCCACGAACTGGTCGCGCCGGTACAAGGCAAACCTGGAGAAGCTGGCCTCCGGCGATGTCATCAAGGTCGCGGAAGTTGTCCGTGACCTGTGGCGTCGGGAGCGCGAGCGCGGACTGTCCGCGGGTGAGAAGCGCATGCTCGCCAAGGCTCGCCAGATCCTGGTGAGCGAGCTTGCTCTCGCGGAGAACACGAACGAGGACAAGGCCGAGGCCCTGCTCGACGAGGTTCTCGCGTCCTGATACGCGCTGCTGCCGCGTAGAAACAAATGCCGTGGCGCCCGCTGACCCTTATGGTGTCGCCGGGCGCTGCGGCATGTTCGTACCCCTACGCATTTCCTGCCGGAAAACACGCCCGAACCGGGTGTGCCGGGCCCGGAGAGCTGGCTCGACCAGTGTCACGGAAGGGTCCGGTCAAGAAGTCGCGCCCGGCACGATGTGGCCATACCCACCACCCCCGAGCGCACAAACCTGAACGGAACCGATGTCTGACGAAACGCGTCCCGTTGCTGGTGGCGCCCGCACCGCGGCCGTGATTCCGGCCGCCGGACGGGGCGTACGCCTCGGTCCCGGCGCCCCCAAAGCGCTCCGTGCGCTGGGCGGCACCCCGATGCTGATCCACGCCGTCCGCGCCATGGCGGCGTCCCGCTCCGTCTCCCTCGTCGTGGTCGTCGCACCGCCGGACGGCGCCCCCGAGGTCAAGTCGCTGCTCGCCGATCACGCGCTCCCCGAGCGGACCGACTTCGTCGTCGTGCCCGGCGGCGAATCACGCCAGGAGTCCGTGAAGCTCGGGCTCGACGCGCTGCCGCCCGGCATCGACATCGTGCTCGTGCACGACGCGGCCCGGCCGCTCGTCCCCGTGGACACCGTCGACGCGGTCATCGAGGCCGTACGCGACGGAGCACCGGCCGTCGTGCCGGCGCTGCCGCTCGCCGACACGGTGAAGGAGGTCGTGCCGACGTCCGACGGATCGCCGGAGCCCGTCGTCGCGACACCCCCGCGGGCCCGGCTGCGCGCCGTCCAGACCCCGCAGGGCTTCGAGCGCGAGACGCTCGTACGCGCCCACGGGACCGTCACCGACGAGGTGACCGACTGCGCCGGGATGGTCGAGAAGCTCGGCCTCCAGGTCGTGCTCGTGCCCGGGCACGAAGAGGCCTTCAAGGTGACCCGGCCGCTGGACCTCGTGCTCGCCGAGGCCGTCCTCGCCCGCAGGAGGGCCAACGATGGGTACTGAGCCGCAAGCGCCCCCTCTGCCCGTGCTTCCGCAGGTCGGCATCGGGACCGACATCCACGCCTTCGAAGAGGGGCGGGAGATGTGGTGCGCCGGACTGAAATGGGAGGCGCCCGACTACGAGGGCCCCGGACTCGCCGGGCACTCGGACGCCGATGTCGTCGCCCACGCCGCCTGCAACGCCCTGTTCTCGGCCGCCGGGCTCGGTGACCTCGGGCAGCACTTCGGCACCGGTCGCCCCGAGTGGTCCGGCGCCAGTGGTCTGACGCTGCTCGCCGAGGCCGCCCGCATCGTGCGCGAGGCGGGTTTCGCCATCGGGAACGTCGCCGTGCAGGTCGTCGGCCCCCGCCCCAAGATCGGCAAGCGGCGCGACGAGGCACAGAAGGTGCTCTCCGAGGCCGCCGGGGCGCCGGTGTCCGTATCCGGGGCCACCACCGACGGGCTCGGCTTCCCCGGGCGCGACGAGGGCCTGATGGCGATCGCGACCGCCCTGGTGGTGCGTACCTAGAGGGCCTCAAGGACCCGGCGCGGCTTCTGACCGGCGGCGATGACGGCACCGGCGGCTTACTGCACATCGGTTGCAGTTAGAGTGGGCTGGCAAGTGTCCGGTCGTGGTCGGTGAAGGCAGTGTCAGGCAATGGGTGAGTACGCAATCCGCGAGGCCGGTCACGGCGACGTGGACGGAGCCCGTGCCGTCATGCTGGACACCGTGTACCGCGATCTGAGGTCCGGGTACGTGCCGCGCTGGCACGCCGACATCATCGACCCGGCCGCCGCCTACCTGCACCCCGAGCGCTGCACCCTGCTCGTCGCCGAACACGTGCCGAGCGGGGAGATCGTCGCCACCGGCGCGGTCCGCGACCGCGGGCCCGCCGCGCCGCCCAACCCGCAGTGGGTCGCCGACCGCTTCCCCTCCGGCACCACCGCCCAGCTCTGCCGGATCTACGTCCGCCCCGAGCACCGCCGGCACGGCCTCGCCCGCACCCTCGTACGCGAACTGACCGGCTTCGCCGCGGCGGCCGGCGGCTACGAGCGGCTCTACCTGCACACCGACCCGGCCGTGCCCGGCGCCGAACCGTTCTGGCGCTCGCTCGCCCACGAGGTCTGCGACGAGCGCACGCTGCCCGGCGGCGGACAGGGCATCATCCACTTCGAACTGCCGCTGCCCGCACCGGTTCCCGTGCCGGTCCCTCCGGCCGTGCCCGTCGCCGTACCCGCCCGGTGATGCGCCGCCGCGGCTTTCTGCTGGCGGCGGCCGGGATCGGGCTCACCAGCGCCTGCGGCTCCTTCACCGGCACCGCGGGCGGCGGCCGGATCGCCGTCGACCTCGCCTTCGCACCGACCCAGGGCCTGTCCCCGTACGGCGACGACGGACTGCTGCTCAGCCGGCTCGCCGTCGTCGACGGGCTCACCCGGATGGACACCGACGGCGTCGTCCATCCGGCGCTGGCCGCCGAGTGGACCCGTACGAACGACACCACCTGGGAGTTCACGCTGCGGGACGCGCGGTTCCAGGACGGTGGCGCCGTCACCGCGGACGCCGTCGTGGGCGCGCTGCGCGCCGCCGGGCGGGCCGAGGTCACGCCGCGGGTCCTCAGCGACGTGCGGCTCACCGTCCGGGCGGCGGGGGAGCGGACCGTGCGGATCACGACCGGGACCGCCGACCCGCTGCTGCCCGCCCGCCTCGCCAACCCCTCCCTCGCGATCTTCTCCCCGGCCGCGTACGGGAAGAAGGGCGGCGCGGTCGATCCCGTCGGGACCGCCACCGGGCCCTTCGCCCTGACGAAGCTGAACGGTGCGGTGTCCGCGACGCTCGACCGGTTCGACGGACACTGGGCCGGAAAGGCGGCGGCCCGCGGCGTCGACGTGACGTTCGTCGCCGACAACAACGCCCGCGCCAACGCGCTGCGTTCGGGCCAGATCGAACTCGCCGAGTTCGTCCCCGCCGCCCAGGCACTCGTCCTCGGCGACCGGGCCCGCAAGGTCGCCACCGTACGCACCACCACCCTGTACCTGAACACACGGACCGGGCCGCTCGCCGACCCCGCACTGCGGGCCGCCGTACGCGAGAACACCGACACGTCCGCGCTCGCCAAGAGCGTCTACGAGGGATACGCCGAGCACGCCACAGGCCTCCTCGGCCCCGGATTCGCCTGGGCCGACGGACAGCAGCTCCCGGTCACCGGCCGCACGAAGGCCGCCACACCGCACGGACAGCGCCTCACCCTCGCCACGTACACCAACCGGGCCGAACTGCCCGAAGTCGCCGCCGCCCTGCAACAGCAGCTCGAGCGGGCCGGATTCAAGGTCAAGCTCGTCGTCAAGGACTACGCACGTCTGGAGACCGGGGCACTCGACGGCGAGTACGACGCGTTCCTGATGTCACGCTCCACCGCGCTCGACACCGGCGACCCCGTCTCCTACCTCGCCTCCGACTTCACCAGCGGCGGCAGCTTCAACATCTCCCAGCTGCGCGACAAGACCGTCGACGCCGCCGTGCGCAAGGCCGCCGGACTCGACCACACCGAACGGCAGCACGCCGTACTCGCCGCCGAAGCCGCGATCCTGCGCACCGACGCGGCCGTACCGATCGTCCACGAGGAACACTTGCAGGGCGTCGGCGCCGGAGTGCGCGGGGTCGTCCTCGACCCCTACGAGCGACAGTTCGTCGGACTGGAGACCCGCGCCCGATGAAGAACGCGAAGGTCGTCGCCGGCCGGGTGGCAGCCGCCGGCGGGCTGCTCGCGCTCACCGCCCTGCTGCCCTGGCTGACCCGCACCGACCCGGCCCTGACCGTCCTGCACGCCCGCTACGGCGACGCCCCCACGACCCCGGACCAGCTCGCCGACGTACGCGAGCAACTCGGCCTGAGCGAAGGCCCGTTCACGTTCGTGGGGCAGTGGGTGCGCGGCCTGTTCCACGGCGACCTGGGCGCCTCCTGGGTGACCGGCGCCGACGTCGGCGCGGACGTCTCCGCCGCCTTCGGGGTGTCCCTGTCGCTGATGGCGTACGCGATGGCCGTCGCCGTCGCCGTCGTCGTGGCCGTCGCGCTGTGCCTGCCGGCGCTGCGGCGCGGCACCACCCGACCGCCGGGCGGGGTCGGCGCCGGGACCCTCGCCGCGCTCCCCGAGTTCCTGCTCGCCTCCGTCCTCGCGACACTGTTCGCCGTCCGGCTCGGCTGGTTCCCCGCCCAGGGCTGGCAGTCACCCGCCTCCGCCGTACTGCCCGCCCTCGCCCTCGGCATCCCCGCCGGAGCCGTCCTCGGCCGGCTCGGCCAGGACGCACTGCCCGCCGCCTTCGCCGAACCCTGGGTCCGGACCTGGCGCGCGAGCGGCCTGACCCGCGCCCGCATCGCCCGGCACGCCGCCCGGCGCGCCCTGCCCGCCGTACTGCCACAGGCCGGGCTCACCGTCGTCGGCCTGACCGGAGCCGCGGCCGCCGTCGAAGCCGTCTTCGCGATCCCCGGACTCGGCGGCACCGCCGTCGCCGCCGCCCTCGACCTGGACCTGCCGCTCCTCCAAGGCTGCCTCCTAGTGCTGCTCGCCCTCGGCGTCGCGGCCGCCGTCTCTGTCGGACTCCTACGACGACGGCTGCTCGGCCCGGCTCTCGAAGCGGGCGCGCTCCCGGGCCTGGCCCGCACCCCTGGCGCCGGACCCGCCCGGTTCTACGCGGCCGGGGCCTTGGCCGCCGCACTCCTCGCCGTGATCATCTGGGGCCTCACCCGCGACGCCCTCCACGTCGACCTCGCCGCCCGCCTCGCCCCGCCCTCCGCCGCCCACCCCTTCGGCACGGACGCGCTCGGCCGCGACGTGCTCGCCCGGCTCGGCCACGGCGCCCTGCGCACCCTGGCCGTCGCGGCGGCCGTCTGCGCCGCCTGCTTCGTCGTCGGCGTCGCCCTCGGCCTGGCCCGCTGGACCACCGGACTCACCGAGGTCGCCAACGCCCTGCCCGCGATCCTCGCCGGGCTCCTCGTCACCGGCCTGTTCGGCGCGGGCCTGGCCGGGGCCGCGGTCGCCGTCGCCGCGGTCGGCTGGGCGCCGCTCGCCGCGCATACCGCTGCGCTCGCGGAGGCGGAGCGGGCCTCGGGGCATGTGGAGGCCGCCGTCGTGCACGGGGCCGGGCGGTGGCACATTTTGCGGCGGCATGTTCTGGGCGGGGTGCTGCCCTCTGTCGGCCGGCATGCCCTTCTCCGCCTTGCGCCTACGACGCTGGCGCTCGCGTCCCTCAGTTTTCTCGGGCTCGGTACGCAGCCGCCCTCTCCTGAGTGGGGGCGGCTTCTCATGGAGAACCTTCCGTACGCGGAGCGGGCGCCGTGGTCCGTCTTGGCGCCCGCGGCAGCGCTGGCCTGCGTAGGCGCATTCCTGGCCCTCGCATCGACCCCGCAGGGGCGCGGGGAACTGCGCGCCCGGCCACGACGGCGCCGCACCCGAGAGTGAAGCCCTCCATGAACCCGGCTCAGCCGCGCCGACTCCGGCTCCGCGACCTCCCGCCCTACCTGCGGATGCTCACCGTCACCCAGCTCGCCTTCAATATCGGCTTCTACGCCGTCCTGCCCTATCTCGCCAGCCACCTCACCGACAGCCTCGCCCTCGCCGGGTGGGCCGTCGGGCTGGTTCTGGGGGTGCGTACCTTCAGTCAGCAGGGGCTGTTCGTGGTCGGCGGTGCGCTCACCGACCGGTACGGGCCGCGGCCCGTCGTCCTCGCCGGGTGCGTCCTGCGCATCGCCGGATTCTGCTGGCTCGCCTTCGCCGACAGCACGGCCACCGTCGTCGCGGCCGTCGTCCTCGTCGGGTTCGCCGCCGCCCTGTTCTCCCCGGCCGTCGAATCCGAGACGGCCCGCGAAGCCGTCCGCCACGAACGCGCCACCGGCACCCCGCGCGCCCAGGTCCTCGGCCTGTTCTCCGCCGCCGGACAGGCGGGCGCCTTCCTCGGCCCGCTGCTCGGCACCGCCCTGCTCTTCGCCGGGTTCCGCGCCGCCTGCCTGGCGGGCGCCCTGGTCTTCGTCGCCGTCCTCGCCGGACACGCCCGCCTCATGCCCCGCCGCGAACCCGCCCGGACCCGGCCGGCGGCCGTGCCGAGCGGCGGCGCCCTCCGCGCGGTCTTCACCCGCCCCCGCTTCCTCGCGCTCTGCCTCGCCTACAGCGGCTACCTGATCGCGTACAACCAGCTCTACCTGGCCCTGCCCGCCGAGCTCACCCGCGCCACCGGCTCCCAGGACGCCGTCGGCCCGCTGTTCGCGCTCTCCTCCCTCCTCGTCGTCGGCGCCCAGCTGCCCGTCACCCGCTGGTCCGCGACCAGACTCGCCCCGCGCACCGCGCTGACCGCCGGGCTCGTCCTGGTCGCCACCGGATTCGCCGCGGTCGCGGTGGGCGCGGCCTGCCTTCCGCACCACGGCCCGTACGTATACGTCCCCCTCGGCGCCCTCGTCCTCCTCCTCACCCTCGGGCAGATGCTCCTGGTCCCCGCGGCCCGCGGCCTCGTCCCCGACCTCGTCGACGACCGGCACCTCGGCCTCGCCACCGGCGCGCTCTCCTCCGTCTCCGGACTCGCCGTCCTCGCCGGCAGCGCCGCCACGGGCGCGCTGCTCACGCTGCCCGCCCCCGCCCTGTGGACGGCGCTCGCCGCCGTGCCGCTGGCCGCCGCGGGACTGGCCCGCTGCGTGACACCCGGGCACGAGCAGCCGGGAAATGCCGCGGGGCACCCCGGTGTTCCCGCAGGATCGGGTACGCGTCGACCGATCCCTCGTACACCCTCCGAGAAGGAGTGAGGCCATGACCGCCCACCTGTCCGACGAGCTCAAGGCACTGCTCGACAGCAAGGTCTTCATCAACGTCGCCACCATCCAGCCCGACGGCAGCCCCCAGGTCTCCCCGGTCTGGGTGAAGCGCGACGGCGACGACGTCCTGTTCTCCACGACCATGGGCCGCCGCAAGGAGAAGAACCTGCGCCGCGACCCGCGCGTGACCGTGCTGGTCCAGCCCGCCGACAACCCGTACGCGTACGCCGAGATCCGCGGCACCGCCGACCTCACCACCGAAGGCGGCCAGGAACTCATCGACGAGCTGTCCCTCAAGTACACCGGCAAGAAGTACGCCGAGTTCAACCCCACCTCGGGTGAGGACGCGGAGCGCGTCGTGGTCCGGATCAGGGCCCGGAAGGTCGTAGGCAGGCTTTGAGTCCTCCCCCAGCTGAAGCAAGGGGATTCCTGGCTCACACTGCCCGGCCGGGGCTTACGCGATCAACGCCAGCCGGGTGGAAACCAGCCCGGACGAGCATCACGCGTGCGGAGTTCTTGTCCCGTGGGGACTCGGCTCCGCACGCGGTGCAGGGCGCGCGACCACACCGGCCGCACAACGATGCCGCCTGCCAGGTGCAGGCGGCCGTCCTTGAGACGAAAGCCACGCGTGGTGTAGTTCAGACTCGCCGACGCCTCGTGCTTCTTCTTGTACCGAGGCATCCCGGCCCGCTGCGGCACCGGCAGCCGCTCCAGGATGTCCTTGTGGGCCTTGGCTCTGGATCGACCGAAGTCCCGGATCACCCGCTGCTGGGGAACCGAGGCCCCCTCCCGCAGCCACCCGGTCCTCTTCCGCGCTTCGGTCAGCATCCGGTCCAGCTCCGCAGGGCCGCACGTCTGCCTGTCGGCCTCTTCGTGCCGGGTCCGATTCGCCTCGTGGGTCTGCACCGACTTGGCGACGCACTCGTTCCACACCCAGCGGCAGCGGTCCCATTCCGTCAGCAGGGCCGCGCGAGCGGTGGACGACACACGTAACCGGAACGTGAACCGGGCGTACCCCGCCACCCCGGATTTCCGGCCCTGGTCGGGCTCCGCCGCTGTCGCCATGACACGGGACCGTAAACGTCGCTGACGTACACCTGCTCCCCTTTCGCTCACCCGTTCACTCCGTCGGAGGCAGCTGCGTGCGGGTGTTCGTTTTCAGGCTCTCCGCCTCTCCGCCAGGAGCGGGACCGGACACTCCCGGCGGAACAGAATCAGGCATCGGCGATGTCCGCCCCGAAGGGCGAGAAGTCCATTTCCCCGCGATGCGAACGCCGGACCGTCCTTGACAGATTCCGGGTGCCGCCCACCGGCCCATGGCACCCCTCCGGGCCCACTACCCTGGAGGGGTGACTATTCGCCTGTACGACACCAGCGCCCGGCAGACGCGTGACTTCACCCCGCTCGTTCCGGGCTGTGTCTCGATCTACCTCTGTGGCGCTACCGTCCAGGCGGCCCCGCACATCGGGCACATCCGGTCGGGGCTCAATTTCGACATCATGCGCCGCTGGTTCACGTACCGCGGCTACGACGTGACGTTCGTGCGGAACGTGACGGACATCGACGACAAGATCATCAGGAAGTCCGCGGAGCAGAACCGGCCGTGGTGGTCGATCGGGTACGAGAACGAGCGGGCGTTCAACGACGCCTACAGCGCCCTCGGTTGCCTCCCGCCGACGTACGAGCCGCGCGCCACCGGCCACGTCACCGAGATGGTCGAGATGATGCGCGGCCTCATCGAGCGCGGCCACGCCTACGAGGCGGACGGGAACGTCTACTTCGACGTGCGCTCCTTCCCCGGCTACCTGGAGCTCTCCAACCAGGACCTGGACGAGCTGCGCCAGCCGTCCGGCGAGGGCGAGACCGGCAAGCGCGACCCGCGCGACTTCGCCATGTGGAAGGCCGCCAAGGAAGGGGAGCCCAGCTGGGAGACCCCCTGGGGCCGCGGCCGGCCCGGCTGGCACCTGGAGTGCTCGGCCATGGCCCACAAGTACCTCGGCACCGCCTTCGACATCCACGGCGGCGGCATCGACCTGATCTTCCCGCACCACGAGAACGAGATCGCGCAGGCCAAGGCCTTCGGCGACGACTTCGCCACGTACTGGGTGCACAACTTCTGGGTCACCATGTCCGGCGAGAAGATGTCCAAGTCGCTGGGGAACAGCGTCCTCGTGAGTGAGATGGTCAAGCACTGGCGCCCGATCGTCCTGCGCTACTACCTGGGCACCCCGCACTACCGCTCCACCATCGAGTACAGCGAGGACGCGCTGCGCGAGGCCGAGTCCGCGTTCGCCCGCATCGAAGGCTTCATCCAGCGCGTCGCCGAGAAGGCCGGCGGCGTCGTGGAAGCCGCCGACGAGGTGCCGCCCGCGTTCGCCGAGGCGATGGACGACGACCTGGGCGTGCCGGGGGCCCTCGCCATCGTGCACACCACCGTCCGCCAGGGGAACAGCGCGCTGGCCGCCGACGACAAGGAAGCGGCCGTCGCCCGGCTCGCCGAGGTCCGCGCCATGCTCGGCGTCCTCGGCCTCGACCCGCTCGACCCGCACTGGGCCGGCGAGAGCGACCGCGGCGACGACCTGCACGGCGTCGTCGACACCCTCGTACGGCTCGTGCTCGACCAGCGCGAATCCGCCCGCGCCCGCAAGGACTGGGCCACCGCCGACGCCATCCGCGACCAGCTCGGCCAGTCCGGGCTCGTCATCGAGGACGGCCCGAGCGGCCCACGCTGGAGCCTCGGCCCCCGCTGAGCCCCCGAATGTGCCGCCCGCGCCGTCGGGCGGCACACTTCATAGACGTACACCCGTACACACGTAGACCCGCACACACATAGACGTAGACACAGAGACAGGTAAGTCATGGCCGCCAATAGCAACCGTCGCATGTCCGGCAAGAAGGGCGCGCAGGTCGGCAGTGGCGGCCAGCGGCGCAAGGGCCTGGAGGGCAAGGGCCCCACCCCGCCCGCCGCCGACCGCAAGGGCCACAAGAAGAACCGCGTCGCCAACGCCGCGGCCAAGCAGGCCGCCCGCCGCCCCACCAGCCGCACCGGCGGCCCGCGCGGCAAGGCCACCTCCGAGATGGTCGTCGGCCGCAACCCCGTCGTCGAGGCGCTGCGCGAGGGCGTCCCCGCCATCACGCTCTACGTCCAGCAGTTCATCGACAACGACGAGCGCGTCCGCGAGGCGCTCCAGCTCGCCGGTGAGCGCGGCGGCATCCACCTCATGGAAGCCCCCCGCCCCGAGCTCGACCGCATGACCAACGGCCTCAACCACCAGGGCCTCGTCCTCCAGGTCCCGCCGTACGAGTACGCGCACCCGGAGGACCTCGTCGCCGCCGCCTTCGACCAGGGCGAGGACCCGCTGATCGTCGCCCTCGACGGCGTCACCGACCCGCGCAACCTCGGCGCGGTCGTCCGCTCCGTCTCCGCATTCGGCGGCCACGGCGTGGTCGTGCCCGAGCGCCGCGCCGCCGGCATGACCGCCGGCGCGTGGAAGACCTCGGCCGGCACCGCCGCCCGCACCCCCGTCGCCCGCGCGACGAACCTGACGCGCGCCCTCGAGCAGTACAAGAAGGCCGGCGTCACCATCGTCGGCCTGGCCGCCGACGGCGAGAAGGAGATCGGCGACCTCGCCGCACTCGCCGGACCGGTCGTCATCGTCGTCGGCAGCGAGGGCAAGGGCCTGTCGCGGCTGGTCGGCGAGACCTGCGACCACCGCGTCCGCATCCCCATGCCGGGCGGCGCCGAGTCGCTGAACGCCGGTGTGGCGGCGGGAGTTGTGCTGTACGAGGCGGCGCGCCGCCGCGCCTGACGAGCCCGTTCGGTCCGGGCCCCACGACCTTGACGGGGCCCGGACATTTCGGTGTGGTCAAGGCAGTGTCCTAAACACACATCACTCGGTTAGATGAGTGTGGACACCAGAACACCCCGCACACCCTCGGGGGACCGCTCGTCGGGATACGACGACGCTCCCGCGCTGAGCATGGTGAAGGTTCCGTGCGACCCGGCGCAGGTCATCGTCAATCACGCGACGTTTCGCGTTCAGCTTCCCAGGGCGCAACAGACGCAACTCCCGCGCATCGCACGGCACTTGAGCGCCATGGGCCTGCCCGGAGCCGACGCGGCGACCACCCGTGTCCCGGTCATCACGGCCGCCGGCACGCCCGGCGCGCGCCGCCGCCCCGTCGTCATGAGCGGAGCCGGTGACCTCGCCGCCAGCGGCCTGCTGCAGTCCGCGCGCCGCGTGGGCCAGCCCGATGAGGGCGGTGACGGCGGTGTCACGCAGGTCATCCCGCGTGTCGACCTCGACCGGGACCTCTCCGACGAGCCGTACGAGGGAGAGCCGACGGACGAGACGTCCGTCGTCATCGGCCCCCGGCACGGCGGAGACAGCCCCGGCACCCGGATCCTGCCGCAGATGCGACAGTCCGGCAGCGCCTTCGAGGAGACCGGCGAATTCGACCAAGTCACGTACCGCGACGGGGAGTTCGACGACCCCGACGGCTTCGACGACGAGCGGGCGGAAGAGACCACCGCGGCCCGGCGCTACGGACCCGTCCGGCACGCCTACTATCCCGGCCGCCGAATGAACCTCGGCGTCGTACTCCTCCCGCTCCGCGTCTTCCTCGGCTTCATCTCCATCTACGCCGGCATGGGCAAGCTCTGCGACCCCGTCTACTTCGACGGCGGCGAGCGCGGCTCCATGGTCAAGTGGCTGAACTCGCTGCACCCCTGGGCACTCGCCGAACCCATGCGCGACTGGGCGCTCCAGCACCCCGTCGGCGCCGGACTCGTCATCGCCTTCCTCCAGGTCATCGTCGGTGTCCTCACCGTCCTCGGCCTGTGGCAGCGGATCGCCGCCGTCTTCGGAGCACTGCTCTCGGCCGCGCTCCTGCTCACCGTCAGCTGGAAGACCGTCCCCGCCTACGACGCGCCCGACATCATCTACCTGGCCGCCTGGTCACCGCTGATCATCGCGGGCGCCCCCGTCTACTCCATCGACGGACGCCTCGCCGGCGGCGCCTGGCGACGGCTCGGACCGCGCACCGCCCTGTGGGACCTGCGCCGCTACGTACTGCGCCGCGGCACCGTCATCGCCACCCTCGTCATCGGCTCCACGCTGCTCATCGGCTCGCTGCTCGGCGGCGCCGTCCGCGACGCCGACCGTGTCACCGCGCCCGGCCCCGGCGACGCCCCGCGCAACGAACTGCCCGGCTCCCCGCTGCCCTCCGCCCCCGGCCACAAGCAGCGCCACTCGCAGAGCCCGTCGGCCTCGAACTCACCGACACAGGGCACCACCGCCAGCCCTTCCGGCGCGGCCAGCTCACCCGGCGCCGCCCGCGAGACCGGCAGCGTCAGCGGCACCACGTCGACACCGACGCAGGGCTCCACGGCCGGCCAGGCCCCGCCCCAGCAGACCGCACCGAAGCCCCCGCCGGCCACCAGCGCCGGCGGACCGGCCTCCGGCGGCACCACCGGAGGCGCCGAGACCTCCTCGGGCGGCACCTCCTCCGGCGGCAGCGACGGCGGCGGCTCCGAGGACGGCAGCGGAGGCGGCGGCAGCAAGCTGGTCGGCGGCCTCCTCGGCTGACCCGCCCACCCCTCCCGTACGCAGATGGGGCCCCGCACG
>NZ_BAAATS010000002.1:444622-543117 GCF_039533535.1 Streptomyces kunmingensis | reverse complement strand
GTGCGGGGCCCTTCCCGTACGCCGATGGGCCCCGCACGTGATTCGTGCGGGGCCCATTCACGTAAGGCGGCAGCTTCAGCGGCCCAGAGCGGCGAGTTCCCTGGCGGCTTCCCTCAGGTCCTTGGCCGTGTCGATCGCCCGCCAGTACGCGCCCTGAGGGATCGGGAAGCCCGCCAGCCGCTTGGCCCGGGCCAGCCGCGGGAACGTGGTGCGCTCGTGATCGCCGACGTCCGGCAGCAGCGACGCGAACTCGGCGGAGAAGACATACAGCCCCGCGTTGATCAGGAACGGGGAGGGCGGAGCCTCCACGAAGTCCGTGATGTGGCCGAACGCGTCCGTCTCGACGGCCCCCCACGGGATCCGCGGCCGGGCCAGCGCCAGCGTCGCCGTGGCCTCGCGCTCATGATGGAAGTCGGCCATCTCACGCAGGGAGAAACGGGTCCAGATATCACCGTTCGTGGCATACCAGGGGCGGTCCCGGTGCGGCAGGTGCTCGGCCGCGAACTTCAGGCCGCCGCCGCGCCCCAGCGGCTCCTTCTCCACGACCGTCGTGACCCGCAGCGGCAGATCGGCCTGGTCCAGCCACTCCTGGAGAACCTCCGCGAGGTGACCGCAGGAGACGACGGCGTCCGTGACACCCTCCTCGGCGAGCCAGCTCAGCTGATGCCCGATGATCGGCGTCCCGGTGCCCGGGATCTCCACCATCGGCTTCGGCCGGTCGTCGGTGTACGGGCGCAGACGCGAGCCCTGGCCGCCCGCCAGGACGACGGCCTGCGTGGGGCGGTGGGGAAAGGAGCGCGGGCCGTGCGCGGCCGGTTCAACGGTCGTCATGACCGGAACTGTACGTGCGCACGGCCCGCCGGACTGTCGAGGGCTCTCAAGGACTCAGGCGCGGAAGCCGGCCACCCCCGAGGCGAAGGACGTGTCGCAGACCGGGCGCGCGTACGACTGCGCACGGGCCGGTCCGTAGGCCTGCACCGCGGCGCGGCCCAGGGCCTTCGCGATCGACATGCAGTGCTTGGCGAGCGAGGGGCGTCGGTCGACCTCCTGCTGGAGATGGGTGAGCGCGATCCCGGGATCGTCCTCCTGGAGCTCTTGGAGGAGACGGTCGCGCAGAACGTCCTGGGGAGCGCGCGACTTGGCACGCGCGGAGACGTCCTGTGAGGAAGCCGTGAGGATGGAGTCCGCGTCGTTCCCGGACCAGTTGACTCGGGTGACCGCGAGGGTCCCGGAGAGCACCAGCATCACCGGCAGGACGAACGCGAGCGTGCGGGCGGCGCGGCGGGCGGGGCCCTGGCCCCGGGCTCGGCGCGGCTTCTGGGTGTAGTCAGCGGAGTGCGTCACGCGAGTGAGCGTAGCGGTCAGTGATGATTTGGCGACATTTAGTCACTCGACCGAGGGACGGGTAACTAGGTTTCTTTGCTTACGCGTTGACGCTACTGGCCTATATGTCTTACTTGCCGGGGTATTTGTCGACACCGCGGCGCACGCGAAAGGCCCCGCGCCGAAGCACGGGGCCCATCGGAACTGCTCCGAGTATGCCAGCCGGAGGTCAGCCGGACGTCAGTCGGACATCAGCCGGACGCCGGCCGTACGTCAGTCGGAGAGGCGCTCGCCCGTCGAGGTCGAGAACACGTGGGTCTCGCCCGGACGCGGCACCACGTGGAGCTGGGTGCCCTTCTCCGGCACCTGGCGGCCGTTGACCCGGACGACCAGGTCCTTGTGCTCGCCGTTGACCTGCGCGGCACCGTAGACGTAACCGTCGGCGCCGAGCTCCTCCACCACGTTGACGGAGACCGCGAGGCCCGCCGGGGCGTCCGAGGCGTCCTTCGTGAGGGTCTTCGCGGCCTCGCCACCGTGCTCGACGATGTCGAAGTGCTCCGGGCGGACACCGACCGTGACGGTGGTGTCGCCCTTGTCGGAGGCGGCCTTGAGGGCCTCACGGTTGATCGGGACGACCGAGTTGCCGAACTTCACGCCGCCGTCGGTGATCGGGACCTCGACCAGGTTCATGGCGGGGGAGCCGATGAAGCCGGCGACGAAGAGGTTGGCCGGGCGGTCGTACATGTTGCGCGGCGAGTCGACCTGCTGGAGCAGACCGTCCTTGAGGACCGCGACGCGGTCGCCCATCGTCATGGCCTCGACCTGGTCGTGGGTGACGTAGACCGTGGTGATGCCGAGACGGCGCTGGAGCGAGGCGATCTGCGTACGGGTCGACACACGGAGCTTGGCGTCGAGGTTCGACAGCGGCTCGTCCATGAGGAACACCTGGGGCTCACGCACGATGGCGCGGCCCATGGCCACACGCTGGCGCTGACCACCGGAGAGCGCCTTCGGCTTGCGGTCCAGGTACTCGGTCAGGTCGAGGATCTTCGCGGCCTCCTCGACCTTCTGCCGGATCTCCGCCTTGTTGACGCCGGCGATCTTGAGCGCGAAGCCCATGTTGTCGGCGACCGACATGTGCGGGTACAGCGCGTAGTTCTGGAACACCATGGCGATGTCCCGGTCCTTGGGGGGCAGGTGCGTGACGTCGCGGTCGCCGATGCGGATCGCTCCGCCGTTGACGTCCTCGAGGCCCGCGAGCATGCGCAGGGAGGTCGACTTGCCGCAACCGGACGGGCCGACGAGGACGAGGAACTCGCCGTCCTCGATCTCGATCTCCAGGCCGTCGACGGCGGGCTTGGTGGAACCCGGGTACACGCGGGTCGCCTTGTCGAACGTGACAGAAGCCATGGCTGTGAAGCCCCCTTCACCGGCAGGAACGTGCCGGACGATCCGTTGTAAAGGTGGGGCCGCCACGGCTTGTGCCACGGCGGCGTGAAGCATGGTGAAGCACGAGATGAAGCACTGGTGTAGTCCACGCGGGTGAACTGATCGGACCGTACCTGGCGAACAGCCGGTCTGTCAGTAGTCGGAGGACTGTGAGATCCGCCGAAATATTCGAGCGGCCAGAGCACCGCACTTTTGGCTTGCACTGTGAGAAAGGGAGCAGAGCGCCAAACTTTTGACCTGTGCCGAAGGCAGAGCGGGGCCCTTTTGGCCTCGCCTCACGGCTTCCTGCTTCACAGCCCGCCGCCGACGGGCAACAAACTTCTCCGCCGCACCGCACGGTCTCACGCAAGCTCCACAGGCATGACGGCCGACAGCCCATCGGTCCGTACCGCACGCATCACACCGGCCACGCTCCTACGCGGCCGCCACCACCACATCTGACAGCTCAGACGCTTTGATCACCGAGGGGATCGCCCGCTCCGGTGGCAACGCCGACGCCACCAGCCAGTACAGCCGCATCCCTTCGTCCCGCAGATTCACCGCCGCGTTCGCATCACGGTCGTGGACCGCACCACACTCCGTACATACCCACGCGCGAACGGCGACATCCAGCTTCGGGCCCTTCGTGTGGCAGTCCGAACAGCGACGCGTCGACGGGAAGAACCGGTCCACGACCACCAACGTCCGCCCGTACCACTCGCACTTGTACCGAAGCTGCCGAAGCAATTCGCCCCACGAAGCATCCGTGATCGACTCGTTGAGCCGCGCTTTGCGCCGCCGCCCCTTACCCTTCGCCGCAGCCGTCAGGGTCACGATGGACAGGTCCTCCACCACGAGCACTTGGTTCTCGCGCACGAGGCGGGTGGTGAGCTGATCCAGCATGTCCCTGCGCACGTCACCGATCAGGGCGTACAACCGAGCGATCTTCTGGCGCACCTTCTCCCGGTTCCGCGAACCGCGTTCCTTACGGTGCAACTCCCGCTGTAGCGACTTGAGGCGAGCCGCATATCGCCGCAGCAAGCGTGGGTGATCCGTCTTCGTGCCGTCGTCGAGCGTCACCAGGGAGGCCAGGCCCAGATCGATGCCCACCGCCCGTGGCTCCCGCGACCCCGTAAGGAACACCGCGGGCAGGGGCTCGATCACTTCCTCCACCAGAAACGCGACGAAGAACCGCCCGGCCCGATCCCGCTCCACGGTCAGCCGTGTCGGCAGCACACCCGACGGCAACGGCCGCGACCACCGCACGTCCAGGGGTTCACTCTGCAAGGCGAGTTTTACGGCGCCCGTCCCAGGCTGCTCCGCATCCTCGCGCCAGCTGAAACCGGTACGCGCATACATCGCTGAATCCCGTGCCCGCCCCTTCTTCTTCCGCCTCGGATACTTCGACGTACCACGGAAGAAACCCTGGAAAGCCGCCTGTAGGTGCCGCAACGGCTGCTGTAACACCGTCGACGACACCTCCATCAGCCACGACGTTCCTTCCGCCCGCCGCCACCCCGTCAGGGCCCGGCACGTCTCCGCGAAGCCCACCGACACCCGGTGCTCACGCCACGCTTTCAGGACCGGCCGGACGGCTGCGCGGCCTGCTGCTGTCGGCGATGCCGAGCGCCTCGCGCTTGACGCGCTTGGCCTCCGCGCCGGTCACCGAACGCGGCTTCCCCGCCGGATCGTCCATGAGCCCCCGCCCCTCCGTGCAGTCCGATATTCGGAACAGCATGTCTGTCCGTTCAACGAACGGGTGCGCGGGTGGTCACGCATGAATTTCGATCGACGGAGTGCGCGGGAACTTCTTGGCCTGCGGTGAGGGAGGCTGTGTAAGGTAGGGGAGCCTTCGCGTACAGCGTTGTGGTGCGCTATGCCGCCTTAGCTCAGTTGGAAGAGCTCAGTACTTGTAATACTGCGGTCGTCGGTTCGATTCCGACAGGCGGCTCTTTGTAAAAGCCCAGGTCACACATCGTGTGGCCTGGGCTTTTTTCGTTGGTCAGTGGCGGCCTGTGATGCGGTCGGCCGCCTTCGCCAGGCGGGACGACGTCGCCGTGTGGTTGCTCTGTTCCCGGTGGTCCGCCGTGCGGTATGTGGCGTAGAGGGCGTGGACGCCGAGCCAGCGGAAGGGTTCTGGTTCCCACTTGCGGACCTTGTGGTTGGCCCAGGGGAGGGTCGTGAGGTCGGTGGGGCCGGACTGGCCGGAGTCCTGTTGGACCAGGTCGCGGAGGGTGCGGGCGGCCAGGTTCGAGGTGGCTACGCCGGAGCCTACGTAGCCGCCGGCCCAGCCGAGGCCGGTGGTGCGGTCCAGGGCGACGGTGGCGCACCAGTCGCGGGGGACGCCCAGGACGCCGGACCAGGTGTGGGTGATGGGGACGCCGGTGAGTTGGGGGAAGAGCTGGGTGAGGAGGTGGGTCAGGGAGTCCACCGTCGCGGGGTGGGTGCGGCCGTTGGTGTCGGTGCGGGAGGCGTAGCGGTAGGGGTGGCCCCGGCCGCCGAGGGCGATGCGGTCGTCGGCGGTGCGCTGGGCGTACATGTAGGCGTGGGCCATGTCGCCTAGGGTTTCGCGGCCTTGCCAGCCGATGGTTTCCCATTGGGCGGGGGTGAGGGGGGCCGTGGCGATCATGGAGGAGTTCATGGGGAGCCAGGCGCGGCGGTTGCCTTTGAGGGAGGCGGTGAAGCCTTCGGTGCAGCGGAGGATGTAGGGGGCGCGGACCGTGCCGTACGGGGTGATGGCGTGTTTGGGTTTGATCTCGGTCACTGGTGTGGATTCGTGGAGGGTGACGCCCAGGGATTCCACCGTGCGGGCCAGGCCCTTGAGGAGTTTTACGGGGTGCAGGCGGGCGCCGTGCGGGGTCCAGGTGGAGCCGACGGCGCCACAGACGCGGATGCGGTCGGTGGTCTCGCGGGCGCCGTGCAGGGTGCGGTCCTTCTCGCCGTAGGTGAGTTCGGTGGCGTGGAAGGTGCGCAAGCGTGCCAATTGGGCCGGGGTGTACGCGACTTCGAGGACGCCGCCGTGGTGGATGTCCGCGTCGATGGATTCCTCGCGGGCTACGTCGATGACTTCGGTCACCGTGGCGTTCATGGCCTGTTGGAGGCGGACGGCGGCGTCGTGGCCGTGGAGTTTCGCGTAGCGGTCGCGGCCCGCGATGCCGTTGTAGAGCCAGCCGCCGTTGCGGCCGGAGGCCCCGTAGCCGCAGAACTTCTGTTCGAGGACGGTGATGCGGAGGAAGGGGGCGGCTTTTTTGAGGTAGTACGCGGTCCACAGGCCGGTGTATCCGCCGCCGACGATGACGACGTCGGCGTTCGCGTCGCCGGTGAGGGGTTCGCGTGGGGTGGGGAGGCCGTCGTCCGCGTACCAGAACGATATGCCGCCGTTGGCGGGGCCCGGCGTGCCGCCGCCGGTGCTGTTCGCGCTGCTCATGGCGGTGGAGGCTACTGCGCGGGCCGGGTTTGCGGCAGGGGTTCGTGGTGGGTGCGGCAGAGCGGGTGGCAGGCGAGGCCGATGAGGAGCGAGGTGAAGTGGCCGAGGTCGGTGAAGGTGCGGCCGGTGGCGAGGGGGCTGCCGTAGAGGGTGAGGATGACGACGAGGTACACGTAGCGCCAGGGTGGTGGGAGGCGGTACGTGAGGATGCCGATGCTGCCCGCGAGGGCGTAACTCACGCCGATGTCCAGGGTGTTGACGGAGGAGGCGGGGGCGTGGCCGTTGCCGATGGCCCAGAGGAGGGCGCCTTCGCTGATCAGGGTGGCCAGGACGTGTGCGGCGGCGGCGACGGCGAGCCAGCGCGGGGTGCCGAGCCAGTGTTCGGCGCGGGCGTGGAAGACGGTGTAGAGGAGGGCGTACGGCCACCAGCTGCTGCCGTCGATCCAGAGGGCCGAGGAGACGAGGACGCGGATGGGGTTCGTCGACAGTTCGTGCAGGTTGGTGGAGCGCTGGCGGAGGAACTCCTGCTCGAACCGTGGGTCCATGTGGTGCAGGGCGACCGTCGTGACGAAGAGGACGAGCAGCCAGATGTACGTGCCCGGGGCGCGGCGGAGGTACGACCACACGGACGTCCGTAGGCGACGGAGAAAAGGGCGCATGGTCGATTCAGGCACGCCGGTAGGGTCGGCGGCGTGATCGACATTCCGGTGGGGCTGGCCGAGTCGCAGCACGAGTACGCGGGGGAGGCGGGCCGGGCGTTCATCGCCGCGTTGCCGGCTCTGGTCGAGGAGTTCGTCGAGCGCTGGGACCTGCGGGTCGAGGGGCGGGCGATGCACGGGATGGCCGCGCTGGTGCTGCCTGTGGTGCGGCGGGCGGACGGGGTGCCCGCGGCGGTGAAGTTCCAGGTCCTGGACGAGGAGACGGCGGGGGAGCCGGTCGCGCTGCGGGTGTGGGGCGGTGACGGTGCGGTACGGCTCCTCGACCATGACGCGGCCACCGGGACGATGCTGCTCGAACGGCTCGACGCGGGGCGGATGTTGAGCGTCGTGGAGGACTCGCGGGAGGCCGTCCTTGTCATCGCGGAGTTGCTGGCGCGGTTGACGGCGGGCCCTGCGCCGGAGGGGATGCGGACGCTGGCGGACATCGCGGGGCAGATGCTCGACGACGTGCCGGGGGCGTTGCCGAGGATCGCCGATCCGGTGCGCCGGGGTGTCGTGGCGTCCTGTGCGGCGGCGGTGCGCGAGGTGGTGGGGGAGGCCGGGGACCGGTTGCTGCACTGGGATCTGCACTTCGAGAACGTGCTGGCGGGCGGGCGTGAGCCGTGGCTCGCCATCGACCCGAAGCCGCTCGCCGGGGACCCGGGGTTCGACCTGTGGCCGGCGCTGGACAACCGGTTCGAGGCGGACGAGGTGGTGTGGCGGTTCGACGCCATGACGGAGGTACTGGGCCTGGACCGCGAGCGGGCCAGGGCGTGGACGCTGGGGCGGGTGCTGCAGAACGCGCTGTGGGACGTGGAGGACGGGCGGGAGTTGTCGGACGACGGGATGGAGATCGCGGTGCGGTTGATGAGCTGATGGGCTGATGGGGTGGGTGAGGGGTGCGGGGTGAGGGGGAGGGCGTGGGGGCCTGGTGGGGGTCAGGGTTCCAGGACGACCTTGCCTGTCGTGCCCCGGGTTTCCAGGGCGTGGTGGGCGGCGGCCGCGTCGGCGAGGGGGAAGCGGTGGACCGCGGGGGTCAGGATGCCGCGGCCCGCGAGGTCGAGCGCGGCGAGTTCCAGGGTGCGGACGGGGTTGTCGCCGCCGCCGGCCTTGCGCATCATCGCCGGGCCGAGGACTTCTTCCTGGACGATGCCGCGGCGGGCCCGTTCGGTCTCGTCCAGGAGCTGGGGGCCGCCCGTGTCGCCGATGCCCTGGTCGGACCAGCCGAAGATGACGTGGTGGCCGCCGGGGCCGAGCAGATCGAGGGCGGCGGTTGCCGCAGGGCCGCCGACGCCGTCGTAGAGGACGGTGGCGTGCAGGCCGTGGGCGTCGAGGTACTCCCGCGCCCGGGCCGGCCAGTCGGCGTCCTTGTAGTCGAGGGCGAGGTCGGCGCCGTTCGCCGCCACCCGGGCCGCCTTCGCCGGGCCGCCGGCCAGGCCGATGACGGTGCCGCCCGCGTGCTTCACGTACTGGACGAGGAGGGTGCCGATGCCGCCCGCCGCCGCGGGGACGATCGCGACCGTCTCGGGGGTGGTCTCGGTGAAGTTGAGGATTCCTACGGTGGTGCGGCCCGTGCCGATCATGGCGACGGCCTGCGCGGCGTCGAGGTTGGGCGGGATCTCGTGGAGGCGGGCGGCGTCCGTCACGGCGAGTTCGGCGTAGCCTCCGGGGGCGAAACCGAGGTGGGCGACCACCTTCCTGCCGAGCCAGGCCGGGTCGGTGCCCGCGCCGAGCGCGTCGACGGTGCCGGCTACCTCGCGGCCGGGGATGGTGGGCAGGTCGGGGAGGCGGGGCAGCGGGCCCTGCATGCCGGTGCGGAGCGCGGTGTCGAGCAGGTGCACGCCCGCGGCCTCGACCGCGATACGGACCTGGCCGGGGCCGGGTTCGGGGTCCTCGGTCTTCTCGTGGGTGAGGTTCTCGGCGGGGCCGAAGGCGTGGAGTCGGATGGCGTGCATGGGGGCTCCCCTGGGGCGGCGTGGTGGTGCGACTGTGCGGCGGTGCGGCTGTACAGCTTGCGGCTGTGTGGCGTTGCGGCTGGGTGGCTGTGAGGCCGTGAGGCGTTGCGGAGGTCGGGCCGTCTGTACGTGGTCGGTCGCGGGGTCAGTGTTTGACCTCAAGCGCGCTTGAGGTCAAGGTCCGGCCGGTACGGGGGTGCTGCGGGATTGTCAGTGGGGGCGGGCAGCATGGGGGCATGGCAGACAGGAGTGGCGGGGCGGCGAAGGTGAAGCAGGCGCGGCGGCCGGAGGTGCGGCTGCCTCCGCTGGTGCCCTGGGAGGAGGGCGGGCGGCTGGAGCCGGACGGGGATTATGACGGGCTGGAGTTCAGCGGGGCGGATCTGGCGGGCCAGGAGGGGGCCGGGGCACGGTTCATGGACTGTTCCGTGCGCGCGTGCGGCTTCGACGGGACGGAGCTGCGGCGTGCGCGGATCCTGGACTCGACGCTGGCCGGCATCCGCGGCGTGGGTACGGACCTCTCGGAGGCGACGCTGCGGGACGTGGAGGTGACGGACGCGCGGCTCGGCGGGGTGCAGTTGCACGGGGGCGTTCTGGAGCGGGTCGTCTTCCGGGGCGGCAAGATCGACTACCTGAATCTGCGCAAGGCGCGGCTGAAGGATGTCGTGTTCGACGGCTGCGTGCTGGTCGAGCCGGACTTCGGGGGTGCGCGCCTGGAGCGGGTGGAGTTCCCCGGGTGTGTGGTCAAGGGGGCGGATCTCACCGGCGTGACGATGACGGACGTCGACCTGCGCGGCGCGGCCGAGCTGGGGATCGCGCGGGGTGTGGACCGGCTGGGCGGGGCGGTGATCTCCCCGCCCCAGCTCTTCGATCTGGCACCGGCGTTCGCGGCGCAGTTGGGGGTGCGGGTGGTGGGGTAGCGGGGAGAGCCGGGGGTGGGGGCTAGCGCTTTTCGGGGACTCGGGGGAAGCGGGACTGGAGGTCCCAGATCGCCGGGTTCTCCGCCAGGTCCTCGTGCATGTCGCTGAGGTCGGCGATGAGGTCGTGGAGGAAGTCCCTTGCCTCGCGGCGCAGTTCGGTGTGGGAGAACGTCAGCGGGGGCTCGTGGCCCGGCATCCAGTCGGCCTCCACGTCGACCCAGCCGAAGCGGCGCTCGAACAGCATGCGGTCCGTGGACTCGGTGAAGTCCAGGTCCGCGTACTGCGGGGTGGCGCTGCGGCTGCCGCGCGGGTCGCGGGCCAGCTGCTCCACGATGTCGCACAGCGCCCAGGCGAAGTCGAGGACGGGGACCCATCCCCAGGCTGTGGACAGTTCCCGGTCCGCCTTCGTGTCGGCCAGGTACACGTCACCGCAGAACAGGTCGTGGCGCAGCGCGTGGACGTCCGCGCGGCGGTAGTCCGTCTGCGGGGGGTCCGGGAAGCGGCGGGAGAGGGCGTAACCGATGTCGAGCACGTAGGGATGGTGTCACGTTGGAGGGGGTTGTCCGGAGGGGGCGTACGGTGCGGGGCGTCCGGAGCGGGGCGTCCGGAGCGGGGCGCCCGGTGCGGGGTGCCCGGTGTGGGGCGTCCGGTGTGGGCTGCCCGGTGCGGGGTGCCCGGAGTGGGGCGTCCGGCTGGGGCTCGGACGTCGGCCTTTACGGCAGCAGGCGCTGTTCGTTCGCTACGGCGACCGCGCCCGCCCGGGTGTCCACGCCGAGCTTGTCGTAGATCCGGCCGAGGTGGGTCTTGACCGTGGCCTCGCTGATGAACAGGGCCTTGGCGATCTCCCGGTTCCCCAGGCCGTGCGCGAGCTGCGCGAGGATGTCGCGTTCGCGGTCGGTGAGGGTGGGCCGCGGTTTGCGCATATTGGCCATGACGCGGCCGGCGACCGGAGCCGAGAGTGCCGTACGGCCCTGGGCGGCGGCCTGGATCGCGGCGAACAGTTCCTCCGGGCGTTCGGCCTTGAGCAGGTAGCCGGTGGCTCCCGCCTCGATGGCGCGGGTGATGTCGGCGTCGGTGTCGTACGTCGTCAGGACGAGGACGTGCGGGTTCTTTCCCGGGCCCGAGGTGAGGCGGCGGGTCGTCTCCACTCCGTCGATGCCGGTGCCGAGCTGGAGGTCCATCAGGACCACGTCCGGGGTGATTTTGGCGGCCAGGGCCAGGGCTTCCTCGCCGGTGCCCGCTTCGCCGACGACCTCGATGTCGTCGGCGCTGTCCAGTAGGGCCTGGAGGCCGGCGCGGATCACTACGTGGTCGTCGCAGAGGAGGATCCGGACGGGGTTCGCGGAGCGTGGGCCGGTCATTTGTGGGGGCCTCCGTAATGTGCGGGGTGGTTGGTTGTTGGGGGGTCTGGGGCTGGGTTTCTGAGGGGTGCGGGTGGGCTGAGGCTGAGGTTTGCGCAGTTCCCCGCGCCCCTAAAAGATCGCGCCGTTCCCCGCGCCCCTGAAAGATCGCGCCGTTCCCCGCGCCCCCGGAAGGACTGCGCAGTTCCCCGCGCCCCTTGAGGGAACCTCCAGCCCCTGCGGCGATTGAGCAGCGGGGGCCGGGGCGGAGCCCCGGGGGGTGAGGTGAGCGCCGGTCCGGTGGTGGATGTGCGTACGCGTGAACCCGCCGCCGTTCACTGGACCCCGGGTACCAAGGGGATGGCTGCCGAGAGGACCGTGCCCTCGCCGGGGGACGACTCGATGGTGAGGGTGCCGCCGAGCTGGCGGACCCGCGCCCGGATCGCCGGAACCCCATGACCCCGTACCCCGGACGGCGATTCGGGCAGCGACTCCGGGTCGAACCCCCGCCCGTCGTCGGCGACATCCAGAACGACCTGATCGTCGAGCAGCGTGAGCGTCAGCGCGGCACCGGCGGCACCGGAGTGCTCCCGTACGTTGGCCAGCGCCCCCTGCGCGATCCGCAGCAGGGCCGACTGGACCCGGTCGGGAAGCTGCGGCACGGGGTCGAGGTGGACGCGGACCGTCAGACGCTCGCCGGACTCCCGCGCGGCAACGGCCCGCAGCGCCTCCTCCAGACCCCGGGCCAGGTCGGCGGGGGCCAGGTCGTGCACGAACCGGCGGGCCTCGGTCAGATTGTGCTCGGCGACCGACTCGGCGGTGCGGACATGCGCGCGGGCCTTGCCGGGGTCGGACTCCCACACCCGCTCGGCCGCCTGGAGCAGCATCTGCTGGCTGGACAGGCCCTGCGCGAGGGTGTCGTGGATCTCCATGGAGAGGCGCTGACGCTCGGCGAGGGTGCCCTCGCGGCGCTCGGCGGCGGCGAGTTCACGCCGGGTGCGGATCAGGTCGTCGATGAGGGCGCGCTGCCGTACACCCTGCCGCTGCATCTGGAGGAAGACGGCCGTGGCGATCACGACGACCGCGGGCGGGCCGAGGACCAGGTCCGGGTCCCAGCGGCCGGCCAGCCGCAGCTGGGCGGCGATCACCAGGCCGGTCAGCAGCGTCACCAGGACGAGCGCGGCACGGGTCGGGAGCGTCCGCAGGCCCGTATAGAAGAGGGGCACCGCGCACCAGGCGAAACTCGGGGCGAACACGACGAGCACCACCCATACGACGACCACGAGCGTCAGCCAGATCCGCTGCCTCGTCGTGGACCGCTCCGCGATGCCGCGCGCGAGCCCGGTGGCGTACACGAGTGTCAGTACGGCGCAGAGCGCGATGATCCAGGGGGTGCGCTCGCCGCCGGGGTGGCGCAGCAGGAAGCGGGCGAGGGCGACGGCCAGCAGCAGGAAGAACGCGGCGTGCATGACGGTGGTGAGGCGGCGGTTGTCCGCGTCGTAGCTGTCGTCGATCCGGTCGACGGGTGTCCGCTGCCGGTCGACGGTTGTCCGCTGCGGGTCGACGGATGTCCGCTGTCGGTTGTCGGGCCTGGCCGTGACCATTGGCTTCCGCACCTCCTCCACGCCTCCATGCCGCTACGCCCATGCCGCTACGCCCATGCCGCTACGCCCATGCCGCTACGCCCATGCGGCTCCGGCCGGGTCCGGCGGCTCCGAACTGGGCAAACACTGCCATTGTCGCGGGCCCCGGCGCCCCCGGGGTCAACCGATCGGATGACCCCGGCATCGGCCGCTCGGCAGCCCGTGAGCAGCCGGAACGCCGACGGTCCTGCCCCGGTCCCGGGCCCAGGCTGGAAGCAGAAGGAACACCCCGCAGGAACACCCGCAGCAGAACACCTGCCGCAGGAACACCCGCCGCAGGAACACCGCCCTCCCGAGGAGTCCCCCATGAAGAAGCTCTCCCGCCGCTCCACCCTCTTCACCAGCGGCGCCGTTGTCGCCGCCGTCGCCGCCGGTACGTTCGGGACGGTGTCCGCGAACGCCTCCGCCCCGGCCGCGCCCGCCGCCGCTTCTGCCGCCGGTGCCGGTGCCAAGAGCAACACCACCATGAGCACCACGCACCTGACGCTGGCGTCGGCCACCAAGGCCGCCGAGGCCGCGCTCGGCGCCGCCAAGAAGGAGAACCAGAAGGTCTCCGTCGCCGTCGTCGACCGTGACGGCAACACCATCCTGACGCTGCGCGGTGACGGGGCGGGTCCGCAGGCGTACGAGGCGGCCGAGAAGAAGGCGTTCACCGCCGTGTCCTGGAACGCGCCGACGTCCGAGCTCGTGAAGCGGCTGGACAAGGCGCCGACCCTGAAGGACATTCCCGGCACGCTGTTCCTCGGGGGCGGTGCGCCTGTGGCCGTCAAGGGGGCGCCGGTTGCGGGGATCGGTGTGGCCGGGGCGCCGTCGGGGGACCTGGATGAGAAGTTCGCCCAGGCGGGGGTCGATGCTCTGCGCTAGTCCGGTTCGGCCGCGCCCCGGCTCGGGGCGCGGGGCTCCGCCCCGGACCCCGCTCCTCAATCGCCGGAGGGGCTCGATTTCAGCCGGAGGGGCTTGGCCTCAGCCGGAGGGGCTGGATCCAAGCAGGAAAAACAGGAAGCTGCACACCATGCGTAACCCCGCCCACCGCGCCCTGTTCGACGCCGCCACCGCCGGTGACGCCGACGCGGTCCGCGCCGCTCTCGCGGCCGGTGCCGATGTCGAGACCCGCGACGGCCACCACCGCACCCCCCTCCTACTCGCGGCCCTGCACGATCACGTCGCCGCCGCCGAGGCCCTGGTGGCGGCCGGTGCCGATCCGGATGCCCAGGACGAGCGCGACGACAGCCCCTGGCTCGTCACCGGCGTCACCGGCAGCGTCGCCATGATGCGGGCCCTGCTGCCCGCCCGCCCCGACCTGAAGGTGACCAACCGGTTCGGCGGCATCTCCCTCATCCCGGCCTCCGAACGCGGCCACGTCGACTACGTACGGGCCCTCCTGCGCGAGACCGACATCGACGTCGACCACGTCAACCGCCTCGGCTGGACCGCCCTGTTGGAGGCCGTCATCCTCGGCGACGGCGGCCGCCCGCACCAGGAGATCGTCGAGCTGCTCATCACGGCGGGCGCCACGCCGGGCCTGCCGGACGGCGACGGCGTCACCGCCCTGGTCCACGCCGAGCGGCGCGGTTTCACGGAGATCGCCGGTCTGCTGAGGGCCGTACGGTGAAGCGCCGTCCGGTCCTGCACGCGACCGCGACCGCGACCTCGACCGCGATCGCGTGCACGGTGGCGCTGCTCGCCGGCTGCACCGCGCAGAGCGACGACTCGGACCGGCCGACCCGGAGTTCCAGTGGCCCCGCCCCCGCCCCCACCGCAACCAGCGAAAAACCCACCAGCGAAAAACCCAGCGGCGAGGCTTCCACCGGCCGGACCCCCGACGGCACCCTCCTCGTCACCGACTTCGGCTCCGACACGGTCACCTTCGTCGACCCGGACGGCCCGGACAGGGGCCCGTTCGACACCGTGAAGGTGGGCACCGCCCCGTACGGTCTCGCTGTCGGCGACGACGGGCGCGCCTGGGTCGCCACCGCCGAGGGCGTCGCGGTCGTCGACACCGAGAGCCGTACGCGGACCGCCCTCGTCCCGTACGAGACGGAGGGCCTCGGCGAGCCGTCGCACGGCGAGTACCGCGGCGGCGGCATGGGTATCGCCCTCGCCCCCGACGGCGGGCATGTCTACGTCGGCGTCAACGTCCCCGACGGGAACGGCACGCTGGAGGTCGTCGACACGCGCAGCCTCGAGGTCACCGGCTCCGCCGACGTCGGCCGCCGGCCCTTCGACGTGGATGTCTCGCGGGACGGCGAGCAGGTGTACGCGACCGGTCACGACTCGTTCGACGTCACCGTCGTCGACCCGGACCGCCTGGGCGACACCGGTCGTGCCGAAGACGCCACCCGCCGCATCGAAGTGGCGCCGTACGGGACCGAGGGCGGTCTCGGTTCCTGGCTGAAGCCGCACTACGCGGCCGTACGCCCGTCCGACGGCAAGCTGCTGTTCCCGTTCGAGGGCGAGAAGCTGGTGGTCGTCGACCCGGACACCGGGCGTTCGGCGATCGAGCGGATGACGGCCGACACGCATCAGCACGGCGCCACGGTCACCCCCGACGGCACCCTCCTCGTCGTCGGCACGGGCCCCATCGACCCGGCCCGGGACGAAGGCCCTTCCCTGAGCGTCCGCTCGGCGGACGGCAAGGAGAGGGTGATCCCGCTCGACGGGCCGCACGAGGACGTCACGGTCTCCGCCGACGGCCGTACGGCCTACGTCACCGGCGGCTTCACCCGCGACGGCTACTGGAACGGGCTCACCGTCGTCGATCTCGACAGCGGCGATACGCGTCGACTGGCCGCGGGAGAGAGGCCGTTGGGCGTCGCTGTCCTCTGAGCCGCCTGAATCCGGCCGGGCCCGTGGGCGGGTACACAAGGGGACATAGGATCACGAGGTGCGCACCCCCCGCCCCCTCCTCGCCCGCTCGCTCCTGGCGGTCCTCGTCGCCGTGCCCGCCTGCTCGGGCGGGGTGCACGGCACCCCGGGCGCCGCGGGTCTGCGCGACCCGTACTTCGGCAAGATGGGCAACGGTGGCTACGACGTCACCCACTACGCCCTCGATCTCGCCTACGACCCGGGCACGCACCACCTCACCGGCCGGGCCGACATCACCGCCACGGCCGGCCAGGACCTCAGCGCCTTCGACCTCGACCTCAAGGGGCTGACGGTGGACGAGGTCACCGTCGACGGGCAGCCGGCCGTGGGCAGCCGCGCCGGGCAGGAGCTGAAGGTCCGCCCGCACGACGAACTGTCCGAGGGCAGCACGTTCCGCACCACCGTCCGCTACTCCGGCGAACCCGTCACGATCACCGACCCGGACGGTTCGCACGAGGGCTGGCTGCGCACCGCCGACGGCGCGCTCGGCCTCGGCGAACCCACCGGTTCCATGGCGTGGTTCCCCGGCAACCACCACCCCTCCGACAAGGCGACGTACGACATCACGGTCACCGTCCCCAAGGGCGTACAGGCGGTCTCCAACGGGGAGCTGAGGAGCGAGCGGCCGTCCGGCGACGGCCGGCGCACCACCTTCTCCTGGCGGGTCGCGCAGCCCATGGCGAGTTACCTTGCGACCGTTGCCATCGGGAAGTTCGAGACGAAGAGGTCGACGACCCCGTCCGGCCTGCCCGTGTACACGGCGGTCGACACCGCGGCCGGCCCGGCCGCGGCGAAGGCGAGCGCGAAGGTCCTCGCCCGCCTTCCCGAGGTGATCGACTGGGAGACGGAGACGTTCGGCACGTACCCGTTCTCCTCCACCGGGGCGATCATCGACCGCGAGGGCGACGCCGAGTACGCCCTGGAGACGCAGAACCGGCCCGTCTTCCCCGGCGCACCCGATCTCACCACTCTCGTCCACGAGTTGGCGCACCAGTGGTACGGCGACTCGGTCACGCCGGAGTCGTGGCGGGACATGTGGCTCAACGAGGGGTTCGCCACGTACGCGGAGTGGCTGTGGGCCGAAGAGCACGGCGGCGCCACGGCCCAGGAGGCCTTCGACGCGGTCTGCGAACGCCCGCGGGGCGACGGCGTCTGGGCCTTCCCGCCCGCCGTCCCGCCCACCGCCGCGCAGATCTCGGACGCGCCCGTCTATCAGCGGGGCGCGATGGTCCTGCACAAGGTGCGGAGGGTGATCGGCGACGCGAAATTCCGTGCGCTGCTGCAAAGTTGGGCCGCCGACCACAAACACGGCAACGCGGACACCGACGACTTCACGGCGTACGTCGAGAAGAAGAACCCGGGCAGGGCGGAGGCCCTCGCGGGCGTCTGGAAAGTGTGGCTGTACGGGGACGGGAAGCCGGGCCGCGGGAGCCTTTGACGCGGTGCGGCGGTGGTGCGCGGGCGGCTCGGAGCGCCGGGGTAGGGCGGAGCAGGGGGAGGCTCGGAGCGCCGGGGTGGCGTGGAACGGCGGAACGGGCCCCGGCGGCGCCTTGAATGGCGTGCCCGGGGCCCGTTCTGTCAGCTCAGCTCAGCTCAGCTCAGCTCAGCTCAGCGCGGCTCAGCTTCTCGAAGCGGAGCCGGACATCAGTCTCAGACGTTGACGCCGAAGTCCTGCGCGATGCCGGTGAGGCCCGAGGCGTAGCCCTGGCCCACGGCGCGGAACTTCCACTCCGCCCCGTTCCGGTACAGCTCGCCGAAGACCATCGCCGTCTCCGTCGCCGCGTCCTCGGAGAGGTCGTAGCGGGCGATCTCGGTGCCGCCCGCCTGGTTCACGATGCGGATGTACGCGTTGCGCACCTGGCCGAAGTTCTGCGAGCGGCTCTCGGCGTCGTAGATCGAGACCGGGAAGACGATCTTGTCGACGTCGGCGGGCAGCGCCGCCAGGTTCACGTTGATCGCCTCGTCGTCGCCCTCGCCCTCACCGGAGCGGTTGTCGCCGGTGTGCACGATGGACTGGTCCGGCGTCTGCTTGTTGTTGAAGAAGACGAAGTGACCGTCCGAGTAGACCTTGCCCTGCGGGTTCACCGCGATCGCGGAGGCATCGAGGTCGAAGTCGGTGCCGGTGGTGGTGCGGACGTCCCAGCCGAGGCCCACGGTGACGGCGGTCAGGCCCGGAGCCTCCTTGGTCAGCGAGACGTTGCCACCCTTGGACAGGCTTACTGCCATTGCGGGAGTCCCTTCCCTCGTAAATGCGCTGCTGCGCGGTGTACGTGCGTAGCCGAAGCTACTCGTACCCCTATGAACGCGAAGGGGGGACCCGAGGTTCCAGCTCTCTTTACTTTCTTTACCCAGGTCCCCGGCCGGAGGAAAACGGGGTGACGGATGCCGTACGGGCGCGCGACCATGGACACATGTCCGGTCCTTATCCCATCCGCGGTTCGGTCGTCCTTCCGGAGGCCGAGCTTCTTTGGCGTTTCTCGCGGTCGTCCGGGCCGGGCGGGCAGCATGTGAACACCAGTGACTCGCAGGTGGAGCTGCGGTTCGATCTGGCCGCCACGAAGGCGCTGCCCGAGGTGTGGAAGGCGCGGGCGCTCGAGCGGCTCGCGTCGCGTCTGGTGGACGGGGTCGTCTCCGTGCGGGCCTCCGAGCACCGGTCGCAGTGGCGCAATCGGGAGACGGCGGCGGTTCGCCTCGCGGCGCTGCTGGCGGAGGCCTCGGCGGCGCCGCCGAAGGCGCGGCGTCCCACGCGGATTCCTCGCGGGATCAATGAGCGGCGGTTGCGGGAGAAGAAGGCCCGGTCCGAGACCAAACGGGGGCGCTCCGCGCGGGACTGGTAGGCGGTCACGGGGGTGCCGCCCACCAGTCCCCCTGCCGGGGTGTCCGGTCCGTCGCCGGGTGCGGCGCACGTCGTGGTTGCTCGCGCGGTTCCCCGCGCCCCTGGGGGATGCGGCTTCGCCGGCAGTCCCCTTGCGTGAGTCGCTGGCCGCGTGCGCGTGGGGCTTCTCGCGCAGTTCCCCGCGCCCCTGAGACATACGGCTCCGCCGCAGCCTCACGAGGGCGCACCCATGAGGGCGCACCTCATGAGGGCGCCCTATGAGATGGCGCACGAAGTGCGCATCTCAGGGGCGCGGGGAACGGCGCGAGCAACCACGACGGACGCGCGGTCGGCCGATCACCTCAGGGGCGCGGGGAACGGCGCGAGCAACCACGACGGACGCGCGGTCGGCCGATCACCTCAGGGGCGCGGGGAACGGCGCGAGCAACCACGACGGACGCCGCGCTCGAGCGACAGGTGGAGACCCGGGACGCGGGTGGGACCCGGCGCACGATCGAGGCCCGCCCCGGCGTCAGCCCAAGTGCCGGTAGCGGCCGCGGAAATACGTCAGGGGCCCCCCGTCAGCGCTCGGCAGAGCCGCGCTCAGGACCCGCCCGATGACCAGCGTATGGTCGCCCGCCGGCACCAACTGCTCCGTCCGGCACTCCAGCGTCGCCAGCGCCCCGCCCACCAGCGGAGCCCCCGTGTGGGCACCCCGTACGTACGGGATGTCCTCGAACAGCAGCCGGTCGCTGATCCGCCCCTTCATGGCGAAGCGCCCAGCGATATGGCTCTGCGACTCCGAGAGCAGTGACACCGCCCACAGGGGCTGTTCGTCGAGGAGATCGTCCATGCGGGACCCGTTGCGGATCGACACCAGGACGAGGGGCGGGTCCAGGGAGACGGACATGAAGGACGTGGCCGTCATCCCCGCGTCCTCCCCGGCGGGCCCGTCGGGGTCGAGCGCGGCCTCGTGCGCGGTCAGCAGGACGACACCCGCGGCGAGACGGGACAGGGCGGCGCGGAATTCGTCGGTGCTCACCCCCTCAGCATGCCCGGAGAGCGAGTCGGCGGGCGGGACGTGGGGGGAGGGAACGGCAGGCGTGGCAGGGGGAGTCTTCAACACCCTTCAGACGCTAGCCCCGCCCCCGTGCGTCCCACATCGGACCGATGGCCGAGAACGGTCCTAGGACCCGCGACGCACTCGGCGCGCACCCGTGAAGGCCCGCCGGATATGCCCCGCCGAGGTGGTAACCTCCCGTTTCTCGCACCGGGCGAGCACTCCGAGTGCCCCCGAAATCCTCTTCCAACCCTCCCTCAACTCCTGTGACTTGAGTCACAGGAGCCATATTTTGTTGACCCTGTGTACCGGGTGGGCAGCTCGCTGTGATTCAGTGGCGGTGACGTTGATATGCGAGATGAGCGTGCTCACGCACGTACGCGCAGAGAGCCGATCAGAATTCTGGAGTGCTGTCGAGGTCTCGGGGAGAACTGAGCATGGAGACCGAGTCGGAGCCCTACGTCCGTCTTGCGACCCTGCATCAGCTGCACCAGGTGATGGCGGACATGAACACCGCCCGCAGTCTGGCCGACACACTGCAGACGGTCGCGGACGGTGTGGTCAACGGGCTCGGTTACGAGCTGGCCTGTGTCAATCTCGTCCGCCCCGACGGCGACCTGGTCGTCGCCGCCTTCGCCGGGAACTCCGCGGCGGAGGCCCTCATCACCGGCCGCGTCGGCTCCCGCGACTCCTGGGACCGCCGGCTGGCCATGGGCGAGGCCTGGGGCGAGCTGCGCTTCATCCCGTACACCGAGGGCTGGGTCCTCGACGAGGACGACGTGCCGCAGTGGTTCACCGACGGCCCCCCGCCCCGCTTCGACGACGAGTGGCACCCCTCCGACCGCCTCTTCGCCCCCATGTACGCGACCGGCGCCTCCGGCGGCGAATTGCTCGGCGTGATCTCGGTGGACCGCCCGCGCAACGGACGAAGGCCGGGTGCCTGGGGCCGCGAGGCGTTGCAGATGTACGCGTTCCAGGCGGCCATCGCGATCAGCAACGCCCGCCTGCGGGCCAACATGCAGCGCGCCCTCGTGCGTCTGGAGCGCGAGCAGCAGGCCCTGCGCGCCAGTGAGGAAAGCTTCCGCCAGGCCTTCGAGTACGCGCCCTCCGGCATGGCCGTCGCCGAGATGGGCGGCGACCAGCACGGCCGGATCCTGCGGACGAACGACGCGCTGTGCCGCCTCCTGGGCCGCCCCGCCTCCGCGATGCGCCGCTACTCCTTCTCCGACCTCGTGCACGCGGAGGACATAGGCACCCTGCTGCGGACCTCCGCCGAGGGCGGCCGGGCCGAGCTGCGGCTCGCGCGGCGCGACGGCACGTACGTCTGGGTCAGTCTGCGCAACTCGGTGGTGGCCGACGCCGCCGACGGGCCCCGTTTCCTGCTCACGCACGTCGAGGACATCGAGGAGCGCAAGCGCCGCGAGCTCCAGCTCGCCCACCGCGCCTCGCACGACTCCCTCACCGGCCTGCCGAACTCGGCGGAGCTGCGCGCCCGGCTCTCCGCCCGGCTGTGCCGGCGCCCGCAGGACACCGGCAGGCCGAGCGCCGTCGACTCGCTCGACGCGGCCTACGGGGACCACCGCGCCCAGAGCACGGGCCCGCAGCACGCCGCCGGGCCGGCCGGACACGGCTTCGACTACGGCTCCCCGCTGCCCGTCCCGCCCCAGTCCGGCCTGTACGAGGGCTTCGACGGCTTCGACCACCATGTGCACCTCATCGCACCGGAGGGCCCCGACGGCGAGGTGACGGGGGTCGACGACGGCACGAAGGGGCTCGCCGTCCTCTTCTGCGACCTCGACGGCTTCAAGTCGATCAACGACCGGTTCGGGCACAACGCGGGTGACGCGGTGCTCATCGAGGTCGCCCGCCGGCTGACCAGCGGCGTTCGGGACGGGGACACGGTCGCCCGGCTCGGCGGTGACGAGTTCGTGGTCCTGGCCGACGGGCTCGGCCGCGCGGACGCCGAGGATCTCGCCGTCCGGTTGCGGAACGCCATCATTCCGCCGATCCGTGTCGATGGCCGGGCGGTGCGGGTGGGGGCCAGTTTCGGCATCGGCTGGGCGCACTGCGGGATGACGGCGGAGGAAGTGCTGCGCTCCGCTGACCAGCGGATGTACGTGGAGAAACGATCCCGGGCCAAGCAGCACAGGCGGGCCGGCTGACCGGACGGACAGACGGGTCCAAGTCGGGTCCAAGCCGGATCCGGGCCGGTTCCTGGCCGGATCCGTAGGTTTCGGTGAGGTCAAGGCCACGTCGTGAGGGCTCCCGCAGCGGGTACGCTCGCCCCGGTAAGCAAACGCGTAGGGAGTGATCAGGGATGGCGCCCGGCAACAACGGCGCGAGCACCACGCCCGAGGACGACGATCCGTTCGGCTATCTGTACGCCGACGGTCAGGCGGCCGGGGCGACCCCGCCCAGCGGCGGGGGTGGCGGCTACGGCTACCCGAATCCCCGCTCCTCGCACCACCACGTCCGCGCGGTCGGCGAGCGCCAGTACGGCGGGCAGCAGCAGCCGCAGTACGGGCAGCAGCAGGTTCCGCAGCAGCAACAGCAGCAGACCGCCGCGTACAACCAGCCGAACGCCTACTACCAGGCGCCCGAGACGCTGCCCGGTGGTGGCGCACCCTCGCAGCCGGGTCCGCCGCAGCCCGGGCGCGGCGGTGGCGGCCGGGGCCGCGGCCCGAACACCAAGGCGCTGCTGATCGGCGCGGTCGCGGTCGTCGCGGCCGTCGTGATCGGTATCGGCGTCGCCATGCTGAGCGCCGACGCGGACGACGACAAGGGCGAGGCCGGCAGCAAGCCGTCCGGCGGCTCGCAGACGGTGGAGCCCAGCGCGACGCCGTCCAAGTCGGCCACGGCCGACCCGGTGGACCTGCCGAAGACCGACGCGAAGACGCTGAAGCTGGACGGCGGCACGGCCACCGCGTCCGACGTGGACGGCGCGGAGGCGGACGGCGGGGTGTACGTCGCGGGGTTCAACAAGGTGGGCGCGAGCCTGACCTGGACCGTCAACGACATCCCGAAGGACGGCGCGTACCGGCTGTACGTGAACTACGGAGTGCCCGGCAAGGACTCCGACGCCACGATCAACGTGAACGGCACGAAGCAGACCCGGCCGCTGAACATGAAGAACTTCGCCGGCGCCAAGGAAGGCGACTGGGAGAAGGGCTGGACGAACACGTGGGCCATCGTCCAGCTCACCAAGGGGACGAACGCGATCTCCGTCTCCTGTGAGCAGGGCAACACGTGCGACGCCAACATCGACCAGATGTGGCTGGCCGAGAACAAAGGCTGACGCCCCGGCGGATCAGGCCGCGCTGATCTGATCCGTCACCCGCACCTCGCGTACGAGCCGCTCGTACGTCGCTGCGTCGAACTCGCCCGCCACCGGTGCCACCACCGTCGCCGCCGACAGCGCGACCGCGCGGGCCAGGCGCTGCGGCCACGGCAGGTGTTCCACGTAGCCGGAGAGCAGACCCGCCACCGCCGAGTCGCCCGCGCCCGTCGGGTTGCCCTCGAGACGGTCGGGGGCGGGGGCCTGCCAGGTGCCGTCCGGGGTGAGGGCGCGCAGCCCTTTCGCGCCGAGGGAGGCGACGACGGCGTGCGCCCCGCGCCTGCGGGCGTCCTTCATGGCCTGCAACGGCTCGTGTGAGCCGGTGAGTTCGGCCAGCTCGTCCGCGTTCGGCTTCACGATGTCGGGGCGGGCCGCTATGCCGCGGCGCAGCGGTTCGCCGCTGGTGTCCAGGAGGACGGGTACGGAGGCGGTCCGTGCCGCCCGCACCAGCGTCGCGTAGGCGCCGACCGGGACGCCCGGTGGCAGGCTGCCGCACAGGGCGACCGCGGACGCGGAGTCCAGCAGATGCTCGTAGGCCTCTTGGAAGGCCGTCCATTCCTCGGCGGAGACCAGCGGTCCCGGTTCGTTGAGCTGTGTCGTGTCGCCGGTCGAGCTGTCGACGACCGCGACCGTGCGACGGGTCGAACCGCTGACGGGGACCAGGGCGTCCGAAATGCCTGTGGCGCCGAGGAGTTGGTCCTGGAGTGTGCGTCCCGTGGCGCCGCCCGCGAAGCCCGTCACCGTCACCTCGTGGCCGAGTGCGGCGAGCACCCGGGCCACGTTCAGGCCTTTGCCGCCCGGCCGTTCGGTGACGTCGGTGACACGGTGCGAGGCGTGCGGGCGCAGTGCCTTGACCCGGTACGTGATGTCGAGTGCGGTGTTCAAGGTGACCGTGAGGATCACAGGACCTCACCCCCCGATGTTCTGCGCGTACGTGCGGTGATGCTTTCAGTTACGGGGGTTGATCATGCCAAAGTCAAGGCGGTTGGCCCAGCCCGCGGACCAACCGCCCTGTCGATCACACCAGTTGCGGTGCGACGATCCACTCGCCCTTGCGCATGACGCCCTTGAGCGCGAACTCGGCGTCCAGGACCACGAGGTCGGCGTCCTTGCCGGGCTCCAGGGAGCCCACCTTGTCGTAGACGCCGAGGAGGCGGGCCGGGTTGGCGGAGATCGCCTTGACGATGTCCTCGACCGCGAGGCGGTCGATGGTCGCGGCGCGCTGGAACGCCCGGTCCAGGGTGAGCGTGGAGCCCGCGATGGAGCCGCCCTTGACGAGCCGCGCCACGCTGTCCTTCACCTCGACCTCCATGGGGCCGAGCATGTAGCGCCCGTCGCCGAAGCCGGCCGCGTCCATCGCGTCGGTGATGAACGCGACCTTCTCGCCGCCCTTGTGATGGAACGCCAGCTCCAGGGCGGCCGGGTGCAGATGCGTGCCGTCGTTGATCAGCTCGACGGTGATCCGCTCGTCCTCCAGGAGCGCCGCGATGGGGCCCGGCGCGCGGTGGCCGAGGGCCGGCATCGCGTTGAAGAGGTGCGTGGCGACGGTGGCGCCCGCGTCGATGGCCTCCACCGTCTGCTCGTACGTCGCGTCGGTGTGCCCGATCGCGGCGATCACGCCCTGTTCGGCGAGGAGGCGTACGGAGTCGATGCCGCCGGGGAGTTCGGTGGCGAGGGTGACCATCTTGGCCTTGCCGCGGGCCGCGTCGACGAGCTTGCGGACCTCGGCCGGGTCGGGGTCGCGCAGCAGCGTCTCGTCGTGGGCGCCCTTGCGGCACGGCGAGATGAACGGGCCCTCGAAGTGGATGCCCGCGATCTCGCCCTGCTCGGCCAGTTCGGAGAGGAGGCCCGCGCGCTGGGTGAGGAAGTCAGTCTCGCCGGTCACGAACGAGGGGACGACCGTCGTCGTGCCGTGCAGGCGGTGGGTGTGGATGCCCTTGAGGATGTCCTCGACGGTGCCGGACGTGAAGGAGGCGCCGCCGCCGCCGTGGTTGTGCATGTCGACGAAGCCGGGCACCACCCAGTGGCCGGAGAGGTCGACGACCGCGGCGTCGTCCGGCGCGGCTCCGGCGATCCTCGTGCCGTCGACGATGACGCGGCCGTCCGTGACGGTCCCGGTGGGCAGTACCACCCGGGCCCCTGCGAGCACCTTTGCTGTGGCCATCAGGCGGTTACCTCCGCGCTATCGGTGGATGTGTCGGTGAACAGGTCCCAGGCGAGCAGCCCCGCGCCCAGGCAGCCGGCGGTGTCCCCGAGGACGGCCGGGACGATCGTGGGCAGTGCCTGGAACGTGACGCGCTCCGCGACCGCCGCCCGCAGGGGCGTGAACAACGTTTCCCCGGCCTCGGCGAGACCGCCACCGATGATCATGGTTCGGGGGTCCAGGAGAGTGAGCGCCATGACGAGCCCGTCGGCGAGCGCGTCCACGGCGTCCTGCCAGACCTTGGCGGCCATCGGGTCCCCGGCGTCGACGGCGCGCGCGCAGTCCGCCGCGGTGGCCTTCTCGTCGCCGCCGGCGGCCTGCCAGGCGAGGGTGACGGCGGAGGCGGACGCGTACCGCTCCAGGCAGCCGCGCTGGCCGCAGCCGCAGGCCACCCCGCCGGGGCGCACGACGACATGGCCGATCTCGCCGGCCGAGCCGTGCGCGCCGGGCTCGATGCGACCGTCGATGCCGATGGCGCCCGCGATGCCGGTGCCCAGCGGCATGAAGAGGAACCGGTCGGCGTCCTTGCCCGCGCCGAGCCGGCCCTCGCCGAGGCCGCCGGTGCGCACGTCGTGGCCGAGGGCGACGGGGATGGAGCCGAGCCGCTCGCTCAGCAGGGCCCGCATCGGTACGTCCCGCCAGCCGAGGTTGGCGGCGAACACGGCGATGCCGGCTTCCTCGTCGACGACGCCGGGCACGGCGACGCCGGCGGCGGCCGCGGGGGCGCCGAAGTGCTCCTCGCCGTACGCGCGCAGCTCGGCGGCGAAGCCGAGTATGGTCTCGACGACCGCGTCGGGGCCGCGTTCGCGCTGGGTCGCCCGGCGCGCCTGATACAGCAGGGTGCCGTCCGCCCCGACCAGGGCGGCCTTCATTCCGGTGCCGCCCACGTCCAGGGCGATGACATGTTCCACGGGGCACAGTGTCGCGCGAACACCCTTGAGAGGTCTAGTCCATTCGCATGGATCTTGCGCGGGGGACGCCCTGTTGCCGGAGCGAGATCTGGGTGGTGTAGACCTTAGGGTTCGGGCCTGGGGGATCCCCGGGGCCTCGCGACATCACACGTGACACACATACGAGGGTGGGAACAGCGGTGCAGCGGCACATCACCGGTCTGATCGCGGCAGTGGCCGCACTGGGCATGGCGGGCACGCTCACCGCCTGCGGCGGCGCGGGGTCGGAGGACGTCACGCTGAAGCTGGTCGCCGCCGATTACGGCGACTCCGCGGACAACAGCTCGCAGAAGTACTGGGACAAGCTCGCCGCGGCCTACGAGAAGGACCACGAGGGCGTCAAGATCGACGTCGACGTCTACTCGTGGAACGACGTCGACGCCAAGGTCAAGACCATGGTCGACGAGGGCCACGCCCCCGACATGGCGCAGATCGGCGCGTACGCGGACTACGCGGCGGCCGGCAAGCTGTACCCGGTCGGCGACCTGCTCGACGTCCCCACCCAGGCCGACTACCTGTCCCAGCTCGCCGACGCGGGCAAGGTCGACAGCACCCAGTACGGCATGCCGTTCGCCTCCTCCACGCGGCTGCTGTTCTACAACAAGAAGCTCTTCAAGGACGCCGGCATCACACCGCCCACCACGTGGGACGAGCTGGAGGCCGACGCCAAGGCGCTCAAGGCGGACGGGGTGAAGTACCCCTACGCGCTGCCGCTGGGCCGCGAGGAGGCCCAGGCCGAGACCATGATCTGGATGCTGAGCGGCGGCGACGGCTACACCGACGACGTCGGCTCGTACACCATCGACTCCAAGCAGAACGTCGCGACGTTCGACTGGCTGAAGAACGACCTCGTCGGCAAGGGCCTGACCGGCCCCACCGCGCCGGGCGAGCTCAACCGGGCCACCGCCTTCGCCGCGTTCGCCAAGGGCGAGGTCGGCATGCTCAACGGCCACCCCACGCTGATGCGGATGGCCGCCAAGCAGGGCGTCGACTACGGCACCGTGCCGCTGCCAGGTCCCGACGGGCAGGCCAGGTCCACGATGGGCGTCGCCGACTGGATGATGGCCTTCAAGCAGAACGGCCACCGCGAGCAGGTCGGCGACTTCCTCAACTACGTCTACAGCGAGAAGAACGTCCTGGAGTTCTCCCGCGAGTACAACCTGCTGCCGGTCACCAACAGCGCCTCCGAGGCCATGTCGGGCGCCGAGGAGGACAAGAAGCTCTGGCCGTTCCTGGAAGGCCTCACCAACTCCGAGATCTACCCCGTCGGCAAGACGTCCTGGGCATCGGTCAGCGCCGACATCAAGGACCAGATCGGTACGGCCGTCGCCGGCAACACCAGCGCGGGCGCCGTGCTCGGCCGGATCCAGAACCAGGCGGCGGCCGCGGAAGCCGCGGAGTAGCGTGCCGGGCATGGAGTCGCTGGGTGAGCGTGAGCGCGCCGTGCTCGCGTTCGAGGGGCGCGGGTGGGAGACGCCGGGCGCCAAGGAGCGGGCGATCCGCGAGGAGCTGGACCTGGCGCCCGTGCGCTACTACCAGGTGCTGAACGCCCTGCTCGATGATCCCCGTGCCCTGGAGCTCGCGCCCGTGACGGTGAACCGGCTGCGGCGGGTGCGGGACGGCAAGCGGCGCGAGCGCTGAGGCCGTTCGCGCGGGGGTTCCCCGGGCCCCCGGGACAGCGGGGCCGGGGTTCCCCGGGACAGCGGGGTCGCGGATAAGGTCGGTCCCATGGTGAGCCACCAGGACGACCTATGGACCCCGACCACCTCCGCCGGGCGTGACGGCCTCGCCGCCATCGTCGCCCGCCCGGAGCGGAGCGTCATCGCCGTCGACTTCGACGGCACGCTGGCCCCGATCGTCGCCGATCCCGAGCAGGCCCGCGCCCACCCCGACGCGGTACCGGCGCTCGCCGCGCTGGCACCCCGGGTCGCCTCCGTCGCCGTCATCACGGGCCGGCCCGCGGGTGTCGCCGTCCGGCACGGAGGGTTCGCGGGTGTCCCGGGCCTGGAACACCTCGTCGTCCTCGGGCACTACGGCGCCGAGCGCTGGGACGCCGTCACCGGCACCGTGCGCGCGCCCGCGCCGCATCCCGGGGTCGCCGCGGTGCGCTCCGAACTCCCCGGTGTCCTCGGTGAGTTCGGGCTGTGGCACGACACGTACGTGGAGGAGAAGGGGCGGGCCGTCGCGGTCCACACCCGGCGGGCCGGTGATCCGCAGGGCGCGTTCGAGACGTTGCGCTCTCCGCTGGGGGCTCTGGCTTCTCGGCACGGGCTCGTCGTCGAACCCGGCCGGATGGTCCTGGAGCTGCGCCCGCCGGGGGTCGACAAGGGGGTCGCGCTCACGGAGTACGTCCGTGAGGTGGGCGCGGAGTCCGTCCTGTACGCCGGGGACGACCTGGGCGACCTGCCCGCGTTCGCGGCGGTGGAGAAATTGCGGCTCGAGGGAGTACCCGGGGTGCTGGTGGCTGCCGACACGGTGATCGCGGAGCTGGCGGAGCGGGCCGATCTTGTACTGGACGGTCCTTCCGGGGTGGTGGCGCTACTGGCGTGGCTCAGCCAGGTGCCGCCGGCGGTGTGAGGGTTCGGGAGGGGGCGGATCTTTGGGTGCGGGTCGTCGGGGGCTGATCGCGCAGTTCCCCGCGCCCCTGGGGATGCGCACTGCGTGCTGCATCCGTCGGGTGTGTTTCCGGCCGCGGCCCGGTGGGGCTTCTCGCGCAGTTCCCCGCGCCCCTGAAGCATGCGGCTCCGCCGCAGCTCCATGGGCCGCGCTCCACGCAGCCCCTCGAGATGGCGCACGCAGTGCGCATCCCAGGGGCGCGGGGAACTGCGCGATCAGCCCCCGCCGGTCGGCAGGCGGATGATGGCCCAGGGGCGCGGGGAACTGCGGGCCCAGCCCCTGCTGGCCGGCAGGCGGATGATGGCCCAGGGGCGCGGGGAACTGCGCGATCTGCCACGACGGCAGGCGCGCTCGGCGATGAAACCGGAAACCCGCGGCGCGAACCGTTCAGTCCCGCAGCGCCGCCAGCTGATCCAGGAACCATTGCCCAGGCGGCAGAGCCGTCCCCGCCGCGGCCAGCCGTTTCGTCCGCTCGGCCCGCTCCTCGACCGCCATGTCCAGCGCAGCGCCAAGCGCCACCGCCGTCCCGGAAACGTCGTACGGGTTCACGACCAGCGCATCCTCACCCAGCTCCTCGAACGCCCCGGCCTCCCGCGAGAGCACCAGCACGCACCCCTCGTCGGAGACGACCGGTACCTCCTTCGCGACGAGGTTCATGCCGTCGCGGATGGGGTTCACCAGCGCCACGTCGGCGAGACGGTACGCCGCGAGCGAGCGCGCGAAGTCGTCCTTGACGTGGAGGACGACGGGCGTCCAACCCGGCACCGCGAAGCGGGAGTTGATGGACTCGGCGACTCGCGACACCTCGTCCGTGTAGTCGCGGTACACGGCCAGATCCTGCCGCGAGGGGTAGGCGAACGCGACGTGCACGACCTTCTCGCGCAGCTCGGGCCGGGTCTCCAGGAGCAGCTCGTAGGAGCGGAGGCCGCGCACGATGTTCTTGGACAGCTCGGTCCGGTCCACCCGCACGATCACCTGGCGGTCCGCGCCGACCTGCGCCCGCAGCGCGGCAAGGCGCTCCTCGACGTCCGGCCGGCCCGCACGCTCCCGCAGGAAGTCCGCGTCCGCGCCGAGACCGTGCACCCCGATCCGCGTTCCCGACGTGCCCCCGAGGATCCGCGTAGCGCAGTCGGTGAAGGCGTCCGCCCAGCGCCGGGTCAGGAAGCCGAGCCGGTCCGCGCCGAGCATGCCCTTCAGGATCTGCTCGGCGATGTCGTCGGGCAGCATCCGGAAGTAGTCGACGGGCGCCCAGGGCGTGTGCGAGAAGTGCCCGATGAGCAGATCGTCGCGGAGCTCGCGGAGCATGCCGGGGACGAGCGTGAGGTGGTAGTCCTGCACGACGACGGTCGCGCCCGGCGCGGCCTCCTCGGCGAGGGCTTCGGCGAACGCCCGGTTGTACGCCTCGTACGACGCCCACTGGCGGCGGAATTCCGGGCCGAACGACGGCTCGAGAGGTGTCTGGTACAGCATGTGGTGCACGAACCAGAGCACCGAGTTCGCGACCCCGTTGTACGCGTCCGCGTGCACGTCCGCGTCGATGTCCAGCATCCGCACACCCGGCTCGGAGATTCCGCGCCGCACGGCCTCCCGGTCGCCGTCGGTGAGGGCCGCGCACACCCACAGCTTGTCGTCGACGACGCTGAGCGCGGAGACCAGGCCGCCGCCGCCGCGCTTCGCCTCGATCGCGGCGCCGTCGTCACCGTCCCCGACGACGTACGAGACGGGGCCGCGGTTGGACGCGACGAGAACCTCAGCAGCACCATGCGTGGAAGCCATACGGGCACGCTAGCCCGGCTCGCCCGTGTTCAAACGTACGACCGGACCCCGGCAGGGGCCCGGCCGTGTACGACGCCCTCGGGCGCAGGTCAGCGACGGCGGCTGCGGACCGCCGCGAGGGCCAGCGCGCCGAGTCCGCACAGTGAGACGGCGAGCCCGCCGTACAGCAGCGCCTGGGAGTGGTCGGAGCCCGACTCGGCGAGCTCGGCACCGGGCGAGGGCGAGGGCGAGGGCGAGTGCGAGGCCGCCGGCGAGTGCGGGGGAGCCGGGGCGGGTCCGCCCTGCTCGTGCCGGGGAGGGGTCGGCGGCTTCGGGGACTGCGGCGGCGCGGCGGATGCGGGCCGCTTCTTGTCGATGACCGGCGTCGTCCCGCAGTTCGGGTCGGAGGAGCCGTCCTCGCAGTTGGTGCGGGGGGTGTCGGCGACCACGTTGTTGGTCAGCCTGCCGTCGCCTGGTTGCGGCCGAGCTTGTACGTGCCGTCGTTGCCGCCCCAGAACAGGCGGGCGTACGCGACCGTGGCGCCGGGCGGGATCGTCACCCTGCCGGTGGAGGAGTTCAGGACCGCCGAACCGAACCCGGCCGTGTCCGTGTACTCCATGGCGAACTGGTTGTTGTTCTCCGACGTCTGCCCGGCCTGCGCGCTCGCGCAGCGCGACGCGGCGTCCCCGGGCGTGGACGGGCACTTCAGGACGGTGTTGCCGAGCGTGATGAAGTCGCCGTAGAGGGCTTCCTCGTAGCGTTTGGCGAACGGGTCGACGACGACGGCGGAGGCGGGTGCGACCGTCGCGAGGAGGGTCGGCGGTCGTCGCCGTCGCGGTGAGGACCGCCATGCCCCTGAGATGTCTAAGCCACATAAAGTGGCAATCTAGGCAAAAACCTGATCAGCCCATGATCACGCCACGCGACGCTCCGCATACTCACCGATCTCGGTCATCGGCGGCCGCTCCTCCGTGTCCACCGCGTGCGTCCTCGGCTCGAACCCGTTCTCACCCCGCTCGAACTGGGTGAGGACCGGCCGCACCAGATGGCCGCGGGCCAGCCGCAGCTGCGCCGTGCGGTAGATCGCCGCTGCCATCCGGCCGAGCGCCTGCCCGTCCTGGTGGCGGTGCTTGCGCACCCCCACGTCGACCTGGGCCAGCGCCTCCAGGCCCACGGTGTGCAGCGCGTCCACGAGCAGCCCCAGCTCGACGCCGTACCCGACGGGGAACGGCAGTCGTTCGAGGAGCGACCTGCGCGCCGCGTACTCGCCGCCCAGCGGCTGGACGAAACCGGCCAGGCGCGGCCAGTGCAGATTGAGTATCGGGCGGGCCATCAGCTCCGTGACCCGGCCGCCCTGGCCCGCCGCCTCACCCAGCGGGCGGTCGTACATGGCCTTCACGAAGCTCACGCCCGGGTCGGTGAGCAGCGGGCCGACGATCCCGGAGACGAAGTCCGCCGAGAACTCCTTCAGGTCCGCGTCGACGAAGCACACGATGTCGCCGCTCGTCACGTACAGCGAACGCCACAGCACCTCGCCCTTGCCCGGCCGGGCCGGGATGCGCGGCAGGATCGCGTCCCGGTGCACGACGCGCGCCCCGGCCGCCGCCGCCACCTCGGAGGTGCGGTCCGTGGAGCCCGAGTCCACGACCACCAGCTCGTCGACGAGCGGCACCGCGGCCGACATCAGCTCGCGCCGGATCACGGTGACGATCTCGCCGACCGTCTCCTGCTCGTCGAGCGCCGGCAGCACCACGCTCACCGTCTGGCCGGACGCCCGCTTCGCCGCGACCAGCTGGTGCAGCGGGCGGTCGGCCACGGCCCAGGAGCGCCTCTCCAACCAGCGCTCGACTTCTTCCAGCACGGTCTGTGGCTCCTTCACGCGGGGGCGGTATCGGCGGATGTGATCCATCTCGCGGTTCGGACGACTATCTCAAGGGTCCGGGCCTTCGGTTACAGTCTTGAACAAGGCCGGTGACCATCGCATGCCGGGGTCGCCGCCCTACATAACTGCCACACACAACCGAATACCGCTCATCCAGAGGGGCAGAGGGATACGGCCCGTTGAAGCCCCGGCAACCCTCCAGCCGGTCTCGTACGCACATTGAAGTGCGGCCGCGAGGCTCCCGGCTCGGGAAGGTGCCAAATCCGTCTCGTGGCGAGATGCGCCGCGAGGAAGATGAGGAGAAAGGGCCTCGCCTCTCATGGCTGTACAGACTGTCGCCACCACCGACGCCGCCACGGAAACCCCCGCGAAGACCGTCGATCTGGGCCCCGCGTCCGGCCTCTCCTGCCGCGAGTGCGGCACCACCTTCGAGCTCGGGCCGATCTTCGCCTGCGTCGAGTGTTTCGGGCCTCTGGAAGTCGCGTACGACCTGCCCGTCGGCGACCCCGAGGCACTCCGCAAGCAGATCGAGGCGGGCCCGGCCAACGTCTGGCGCTACGCCCCGCTGCTGCCCGTCCCCGCCGACGTCGCCGAGAAGCCGAACCTGAACCCCGGCTGGACCAAGCTCGTCAAGGCCGACAACCTCGCCCGTGAACTCGGCGTCGAGCAGGGCAAGTTGTTCGTCAAGGACGACTCCGGCAACCCCACGCACTCCTTCAAGGACCGCGTCGTCGCGCAGGCCATCGAGGCCGCGCGCGCCTTCGGCTTCACGACGCTGTCGTGCTCCTCGACGGGCAACCTGGCCGGCGCCGTCGGCGCCGCCGCCGCCCGCGCCGGCTTCCGCTCGTGCGTGTTCATCCCGCACGACCTGGAGCAGGGCAAGGTCGTCATGGCCGGTGTCTACGGCGGTGACCTCGTCGCCATCGAGGGCAACTACGACGACGTGAACCGCTTCTGCTCCGAGCTCATCGGCGACCCGCTGGGCGAGGGCTGGGGCTTCGTCAACGTGAACCTGCGCCCGTACTACGGCGAAGGCTCCAAGACCCTCGCCTACGAGATCTGCGAGCAGCTCGGCTGGCAGCTGCCCGACCAGCTCGTCATCCCGATCGCGTCCGGCTCGCAGTTCACGAAGATCGACAAGGGGCTGCAGGAGCTGATCAAGCTCGGCCTCGTCGAGGACAAGCCGTACAAGCTGTTCGGCGCCCAGGCCGAGGGGTGCTCGCCGGTCTCCGTCGCGTACAAGGCCGGTACGGACGTGGTCCGTCCGCAGAAGCCCGACACCATCGCCAAGTCCCTCGCCATCGGTAACCCGGCCGACGGGCCTTACGTGCTCGACATCGCGCGGCGTACCGGGGGCGCCGTGGAGGACGTCGACGACGAGCAGGTCGTCGACGCGATCAAGCTGCTTGCGCAGACCGAGGGGATCTTTGCCGAGACCGCGGGTGGGGTGACGGTCGGTGTCGCCAAGAAGCTCATCGAGGCCGGGCTCATCGATCCTTCGCTCACCACGGTTGTGCTCAATACGGGTGATGGGTTGAAGACGCTGGACGCTGTCGCTGAGTCTTCGCAGGCCACGGCCACCATTCGGCCCAGCCTTGAGGCCTTCCGGGCTGCTGGGCTCGCCGCGTCCGAGTAGTCCCCGCCCCGCCCCTTCCCGAAACCGGGGGCTCTGCCCCCGGACCCCCGCTCCTCAAGCGCCGGAGGGGCTATCAACTGTCGAGGTGAATGTATGAGTGTCAACGTTCGGATTCCTACCATTCTTCGTACCTACACCGGTGGTCAGGCCGAGGTGAGTGCCGAAGGCGGGACGCTCGGGGATGTCATCGCCGATCTGGAGAAGAACCACACCGGGATCGCCGCGCGCGTCCTCGATGACCAGGGCAAGCTGCGCCGGTTCGTGAACGTCTACGTCAACGACGACGACGTCCGTTTCGAGCAGGGTCTGGAGACCGCGACGCCGGACGGCGCGGGCGTGTCGATCATTCCCGCCGTCGCCGGCGGCTGATCTTCGCCTTTCTGCGCAGAGTTACTCGAATGGCCCCCTCCGTGAGAGAAACGGAGGGGGCCATTCTGCATGGTTGAGCGCGGTACAGTTGGGGAAGCTGCTTCGTTTTCCTATCTGGTGCATGACGGGCGCATATGAGTTCTCGCTCGAGACGCGACAAGAAGTAGCCAAAGTACCCCGCCCTTTCGGGCCTTTTATGGCATTTGCGCGGCCCGACTTGCCCTGGCTTCCGGTGAGTTGGCCCGGTTTCCCGGATCGCGCGTGCCCAGAATTCTCGTCCGATTGACCTGTTGCAGACGGCAGTTGGGCAGATACATTCAGCCGCGGTCGACGCGTTCCGGCGCACACCCCCACCCAATGGGGAGGGTGAGGTCTGACCCGGATCCGCGAAGTGCGGGTCTGTGCAAGGGCCAGTAATAGGGGAGTTAGGCATGGCTCAGGGCACCGTCAAGTGGTTCAACGCGGAGAAGGGGTACGGCTTCATCGCGGTCGACGGTGGTGCGGATGTATTCGTCCACTACAGCGCGATTCAGATGGACGGCTACCGCACCCTCGAAGAGGGTCAGCGAGTTGAATTCGAGATCTCGCAGGGCCAGAAGGGGCCACAGGCCGACATGGTCCGCCTGGCCGCCGCCGGCTGAAGCGCGTCGCGACTGACTGCAGGCTTGTACGACACGAAGGGTCCGTGCCCCCACCAGGGGCGCGGGCCCTTCGTCATGCTCCGGCTGCCCTTCGCGCTGCGCGCGCCCCCCGCAGATCTGTGGTAGCCGCTTGCACTCGCATGGGTCGAGTGCTAATCATTGGGCTTAGCACTCTCCCAGTGAGAGTGACAGAACTTGGATCGGGTCGGTGAGGCCCGCAGACCGGGTGGGGCAAGGAACCACAAGGGCTGCAGGCCGTCCGTCGCGGGCACCAGCACGGTCCGTTTGCTTGCTTTTCCACCCCGTCCGGGAGGACCACTTCACATGGCCAAGATCATCGCGTTCGACGAGGAGGCACGGCGCGGCCTCGAGCGCGGCATGAACCAGCTCGCCGACGCCGTCAAGGTGACCCTGGGCCCCAAGGGTCGCAACGTCGTCCTCGAGAAGAAGTGGGGCGCCCCCACGATCACCAACGATGGTGTGTCCATCGCCAAGGAGATCGAGCTCGAGGACCCGTACGAGAAGATCGGCGCCGAGCTGGTCAAGGAGGTCGCGAAGAAGACGGACGACGTCGCCGGTGACGGCACGACGACCGCGACCGTCCTGGCCCAGGCCCTGGTGCGCGAGGGTCTGCGCAACGTGGCCGCCGGTGCCAACCCCATGGCCCTCAAGCGTGGCATCGAGAAGGCCGTCGAGGCCGTCTCCGCCGCCCTGCTCGAGCAGGCCAAGGACGTGGAGACCAAGGAGCAGATCGCTTCGACGGCCTCCATCTCCGCCGCCGACACCCAGATCGGCGAGCTCATCGCCGAGGCCATGGACAAGGTCGGCAAGGAAGGCGTCATCACCGTCGAGGAGAGCCAGACCTTCGGTCTGGAGCTCGAGCTCACCGAGGGTATGCGCTTCGACAAGGGCTACATCTCGGCGTACTTCGCCACCGACATGGAGCGCATGGAGTCGTCGCTCGACGACCCGTACATCCTCATCGTCAACTCGAAGATCGGCAACGTGAAGGACCTCCTTCCGCTGCTCGAGAAGGTCATGCAGTCCGGCAAGCCGCTGCTGATCATCGCCGAGGACGTCGAGGGCGAGGCCCTGTCGACCCTGGTCGTCAACAAGATCCGTGGCACCTTCAAGTCCGTCGCCGTCAAGGCGCCCGGCTTCGGTGACCGCCGCAAGGCCATGCTCGGCGACATCGCCATCCTCACCGGTGGCACCGTCATCTCCGAGGAGGTCGGCCTCAAGCTGGAGAACGCCGGTCTCGACCTGCTCGGCTGCGCCCGCAAGGTCGTCATCACCAAGGACGAGACGACGATCGTCGACGGCGCCGGTGACAGCGACCAGGTCCAGGGCCGCGTCAACCAGATCCGTGCCGAGATCGAGAACTCGGACAGCGACTACGACCGCGAGAAGCTGCAGGAGCGCCTGGCGAAGCTCGCCGGCGGTGTTGCGGTCATCAAGGCCGGTGCCGCGACCGAGGTCGAGCTCAAGGAGCGCAAGCACCGCATCGAGGACGCCGTTCGCAACGCGAAGGCGGCCGTCGAAGAGGGCATCGTCGCCGGTGGTGGCGTGGCCCTCCTCCAGGCCTCCGCGGTCTTCGAGAAGCTCGAGCTCCAGGGTGACGAGGCGACCGGCGCCAACGCCGTGAAGCTCGCGCTCGAGGCCCCGCTCAAGCAGATCGCCGTCAACGGTGGTCTCGAGGGTGGCGTCGTCGTGGAGAAGGTTCGGAACCTGGCCGTCGGCCACGGTCTGAACGCCGCCACGGGCGAGTACGTCGACATGATCGCCGAGGGCATCCTCGACCCGGCCAAGGTGACGCGCTCCGCGCTCCAGAACGCCGCGTCGATCGCCGCGCTGTTCCTCACCACCGAGGCCGTCATCGCCGACAAGCCGGAGAAGGCCGCCGCCGGCGGCGCTCCGGGCGGCATGCCGGGCGGTGACATGGACTTCTGATCCGGTCTCCGACTGGTTCAGCTCGTCTGTTGTTCGTCCCGAGGGCGGCATCTCCTCTTCACGAGGGGGTGCCGCCCTCGGGCGTTTCTTTATTTCTTCCCCGTGGGTGTCAACCGGCGACGGGCCGCCAGGTCTATAGATCACGACAGCACGGCCGGGGAGCACGAGGAGCACGGGAGTGACCGCTGAGGAGTTCGAGGAGTTCTACGCCCATGCGGTCGGGCGCCTCACCGGGCAGCTGTACGTGATGCTCGGCGACCGGCAGGAGGCGCAGGACGTCGTGCAGGAGGCGTTCGTGAAGGCGTGGAGCCGGCGCGGACGCCTCGACCGGCACTCCGCGCCCGAGGCGTGGATCCGGACCGTGGCCTGGCGGCTCGCGGTGCGGCGCCACCAAGGACTGCGCCGCAGCGAGCAGGCCTGGCAGCGGCACGGCGGGGCGCCACCCGTCGGCGCGCCCGAACCCGGGTCCGTCGTGCTCGTCGAAGCGCTGAAGGAGCTGTCCGCACAGCAGCGCCGGGTCGTCGCCCTGCACTACATCTGCGATCTGTCCGTCGAGCAGATAGCGGGCGAGACCGGACTCTCCACCGGCACCGTGAAGACGCATCTGTCCCGGGGCCGGGCCGCCCTTGCCGATCGTATGCAGGACCCTCGCGCGCTGGAGGCGCACCGTGACTGAGCACCGCGACGAGCCCGGCCTTGCCGAGGCGCTCAAGGAACTGGCCGCGACCGGCCAACGGGGGGCCGCGCCCCGGGCCGGGGCGGTGATCCGGGCCCGCGGCGACCGGCTGCGGCGCCGCCGGTTCACCGTCGCCGCGGCCGCCGCCGTGGTGCTGTGCGCCGGTACCGGCGGCGTGGTGGCCGCCGGGCTCAAGGCGGACGGGCCGCGCACGGTCCAGCCCGCCGACACCGGGGAGCCGAGGCCCGCGCCGTCGTCAGGACCGCCGTCCACGCCGCCCGAATCGCCCTCGTCGACCCCGTCGTCCTCGGTGGATGCGTCGGTCTCGTCGGACCCGCCGGGCTCGACGCGGACGTCGCTGCCGCCGACCGCGCCGGGGACGTACACACCCTCCGGTACGCCGACGAACGCGCCCACCCCTTAATCCTCCCCGCCCCCTGAACTGCCGGCCGCGCACGCGTGACGCGCCGCCGGGCGGTCCCGCACGCCCCGAAACGGAGCCCCCGTATGCCCGCGGCCCTCCTCGAAGCACCGCCCGTACGCACCCAACCCCCGCTGCCGGCACGCCCGTTGAGACGGATTCGGCTTAGTGCTCTCGACCGGACGGTGCTGCGGACCTACGTCCTGACCCGGGCCGGGCTCCTCGTGACGGCGTACTGCGTGGCCCGGCTGTTCCCCGCCCGCCCGGACGACAAGCAGGCACGGCCACTGCTCTCGGTGTGGCAGCAGTGGGACTGGGCGCACTACCGGACCATCGCCGAGTACGGGTACTTCCACGGCGCCGACAACACCGAGGCGTTCTTCCCGGGGTTCCCGCTCGTGCTGCGCGCCGTCCACGTCGTCGTCCCCGACTGGACGCTCGCCGGGCTGCTGATCTCGTTCGTGTCGGGCGGCGTCGCCATGCTGGCCCTCGCACGCATAGCGGGCCCCCTCGTCGGCGGCCGGGCCGTGCTCCTTCTGCTGCTGTCGCCGTGCGCGGTGTTCCTGGCCGCCGGGTACACCGAGTCGCTGTTCCTCGCACTCGCCCTGCCCGCGTGGCTCGCGGCCCGGCGCGGGAACTGGGCCCTGGCGGCGGCCCTCACCGCGGCCGCCACAGCGGTACGGGTCAGCGGCCTGTTCCTCGCGGCGGCACTCCTGGTCCAGTTCCTCGTGGCGCACGGGCCGGGCCGGCGGTGGCGACGGCTGCCCTGGCTGGCGCTGCCCGCCGTGCCGGCGCTCGCGTACACGGCGTATCTGCATGCCAGGACCGGCGACTGGATGGCGTGGAAGCACGCGCAGGAACGCGGCTGGTACCGCACCTTCCACTGGCCGTGGGAGGCGTGGGCGAACACCTGGAACGCGGCCTCCGAGGGGACCTACGCCACCGGTTACGCGCTGCTGTGCCAGGCCGAACTCGTGGCGATGCTGCTCGGGCTCGGACTGTTCGCCTGGCTGCTGCGCGGCCGCCGTTGGGCCGAGGCGGCATATGTGGCCCTGACCCTGTGGGCGCTCGGCACCTCGTACTGGTACACCTCGATACCGCGCGCGACGCTGCTGTGGTGGCCGTTGTGGGCGGGCCTGGCCGCGTGGACGCTGCGCAGCCAGCGGGCGACGTACGTCTGCCTGTGCGTCCTTGCCCCGCTGTCGACGCTGTACGCGGTGGCGTTCCTGTCGGGCCGCTGGGCGGGCTAAGCACGGCGCCTGCGTAGAAGAAGCATCATCCGCCTGGGTGCCGCCACGGATCGGGCCGGGCTCCTGTGGGCCGACCACAGGTCTGACCATGAGGCCGGTTGCGCGTCGGCCGGGGCCGCCCCGCTCCGCCGCTCGTCAGCCCAGTGGCGACCCCGGGCAGGTGCCGATGCACGGGGTTGATCGGCATGGTTTCGGCCACTGCGTCTGATTGCCCGGCGGGTCCCGGACAGCTGCGGGTACGGTCGATCGGTTTGACGGCTGGCGGTGGCTGCCGGTGGGAAGTGTCTGGTCGGCGTGTCGTCGCATCGCGGGTGGGGGTGGTTCGGTGGGCAGCACCGAGCAGCAGATCGAGGAGCAGTTGGCGCGGCTTCAGCAACGGGTCGGCGCTCGCCATGCGGAAGTGCTGAAACACGACGTCGACGACGACCGGTTCGCGGTGGAGTACGCCCGGCTGGTGAACGTCACCAACAAACTGGTGGAGTTCGAGAAGACGATTCCCGAGCTTCTGGCCGAACCTGAGCGCAGACGCAGTGAGCGCATCGTGACGTGGTCCTGGCGCGGCCAGGCGGCCGTCGGCGCCGTGCTGATCGCGCTGGTCTTCGTCCTCGACCGCTCGGCCTGGTGGTTGGCCCTGCTGGTCCCGCACTTTGTGGAACGGTGGCCGGCTGCTTTCAGAAGGTCGATGCCGAACAGCACCGTGACCGCCGGTTCGGGGCCATCGGCGTGCACGTGGTCGCCCTCCTGGTGGCTCTGATCAGCCTGAGCGTGATCAGCCGGTGGTTCATCATCGCCGCAGCCGCGGGCTGGATGCTGGTTGCCGGGTCCTCGATGGACAGCACGGGCGCGGCCCCGAAGGGGGTGCGGCGGTGAGCGACGACTACGGCCACCAGGTGCGCCGTCTGGAGACCCGGACCGGCGGGGTGGAGGACGAGCTGCATTCGCTGCGTTCGAAGCTGGGGGATGTCGAAGACCTCGATCTCGTGCCGCTGCGCCGTTGAAGACGCCGTCGTCGCCGCGGCGGGGGTTGTTGCGGATCTGCTGGACGCGGTCGTGGAGGCGGAAGGGGGGCGCTTGTCGTCGGCCGGCGGGCTGAGGCGTTCTTGCAGCCGGAGGCTGAGGTCGATCGTTCCGGTGGCGTTCTTCTTCGCCGGGCACAGCACTTGGCTGGCCCCGGGGGCGACCGGCGTGCCGGATGACACCTCCCCGTGTCGGCCGACAAGATCCGAAAGGAGGCCCTACGGCCGCCCCGCGCGTATGCGGCACAGCGTGTCCGTGAACGCCTGCACCCGGGACGTGAAGCCGTCGCGGCGCCAGATCAGGCCGTAGTCCATGGACGGAGCGTCGCAGAACGGGACGTAGGTGAGGCCGGGGCGGCCGTGGTAGCGGGCGGCGCGCAGCGACGCGACGGAGATGCCGCGGCCGGAGGCGACGAGCGGGGGGACTTCCAGCCAGTACACGAAGGTGGGGCCCCGGGGGATCGGCTTGCCCTGCGGCGTCTTGCTGGGCCAGATGTACTCGCGCCAGTACGGCGGGCTGGCGCCCGTGACGCCGATCAGCGGAGCGCGGGCCAGGTCCTCCACCGAGACCGACTCCCGCCGGGCGAACGGGTGGTCTGCGGGCACCATCATCGCCCGGGTCTCCGAGAAGATCACCGAGCCGGCCACCAGGTCAGGCTCCTCCACCGGGAACTCGGTGAGCTGCAGATCCACCACGCCGGCGCGCAGCGGGCCGAAGGTGTCGTAAAGCGGGATCTCCTGGATCTCGACCAGGCAGCCGAGGTGGGTGCGGCGAAAGGCCTCGGCGGTCCGCAGCACCATGTCGCCCGCCCACGCCGAGGAGAAGCCCACGCGCAGCGTGCCGGTGATGCCCTTGCCGGTCGCCAGCGCCTGCGCGACCGCCTCCTGGATCTCCTGGTGGGCCGGGGCCAGGCCGTCGTACAGGCGCTGCCCCGCCGGGGTCAGGGTTACCCTGCGGCTCGTACGGGCGAAGAGCGCGACGCCCAGGCGGCGTTCGAGCCGGCCGACGATCTGGCTCACCCGGCCCTGGGCGAGCCCGAGCCGTTCGGTGGCGCGGCGGAAGTGCAGCTCTTCGGCTACGGCCAGAAAGGCCTCGATCTCATGCCGCTCCAGCATCGCTGATCACCACCCCGTGCCCCGCCCCGTGAAACCAACTGGTGAGCTTCGCGCACCGATCGTAGATCAGGTCGCTCTCGTTCCGGCAGGCGTCAGCAGACAGCATCTAAGCCATGGCAATGGACAACGAGCTCTACGACTACAGTCCGATCACCGAGCGGGAGCGCTTCAGCTGGCCCGGCGGTGCCCGGGTGGCGTTCTACGTCGGGCTGAACATCGAACACTTCCAGCTCGGCACCCCCTCGACCAGTCTGAACGAGGCAACCGCCGCGCTCGTCCCGGACCCGCTGAACCACGGCTGGCGCGAATACGGCGTCCGGGTGGGTATCTGGCGCGTCATGCAGGCCCTCGACCGGCACGGCGTACGCGCCAGCGCGCTGCTCAACTCCGCCGTCTGCGAGCACTATCCGCAGATCGTCGAGGCCGGTCTGGCCCGTAACTGGGCGTGGCTCGCGCACGGCCGCGACAACTCCACCCTGCAGGCCGGGATGACAGAGGAGGACGAGCGCGGCTATCTCATCGGCGTCGTCGAGACGATCGAGAAGGCCACCGGGCAGCGGCCGCGCGGCTGGCTCGGCCCGGCGCTCACCGAGACCTTCCGGACGCCGACGCTGCTTGCCGAGCTCGGCCTCGGTTATGTGCTCGACTGGACCAATGACGATCAGCCGTACCCGCTGAACATCCCTGGCATGCTGAGCGTGCCGTACTCGGTCGAGCTCAACGACCTCGGACTCTTCACCACGCACGGCATGACCGGGCCCGATTTCGTGCAGCTGGTCAAGGACCAGGTCGACCAGCTGTACGACGATTCGGCCGCCGACGGCCGGGTGATGGCGCTGGCGCTGCATCCGTTCGTCATCGGTCAGGCGTTCCGGGCCAAGTACCTCGACCAGGCGCTGGAATACGTCGTGAACCACCCGGGTGTGTGGGCGGCCACCAGCGACGAGATCGCCGAGCACTACGTCCGTACCTTCACGGGCAGACCGTGACCGGGCGGGCGGTCACCGCGAAGGCCGTGGCCGAGCGGCCGCGAGCCACATCGCCCTGGCTGACGATCACCGTGCTCTGCATCGGGCAAGTGATGATCGTCGTCGACCAGAACATCGTCAATGTCGCCCTCCCGACCGTGCAGCGCGGCCTCGGCTTCTCCGCGGAGAATCTGGTCTGGGTGGTCAACGCCTACGTCGTCCCGTTCGGCGGGCTGCTGATGCTCGCCGGCCGACTCGGTGACCTGATCGGGCGCAAGCGGGTCTTCCTCGTCGGCGTCGCACTCTTCAGCGCGGCGTCGCTGCTGTGCGGATTCGCGACCAGCGAGGCCACGCTGATCGGCTTCCGGTTCCTGCAAGGCGTCGGCGGCGCGATCGCCTCGGCCTGCATTCTCGGCATGGTGGCGACCCAGTTCACCGACGCGCGCCGGCAAGCCCAGGCCATCGGCGCCTACAGCTTCGCCTCCGCGGGCGGCGGCACGGTCGGGCCACTGCTCGGCGGCGTCCTGACCGACCTGCTCAGCTGGCACTGGATCTTCTTCATCAACGCACCGATCGGCGCGGCGGTCATCGCCCTCGGCCTTCGTGCGATCCGTAAGGACGAGTCGCAGGGCCTGGACAAGGGGACCGACTTCCTCGGTGCCGCCCTGGCCACGGCCGGCATGATGCTGCTCGTCTACACCATCGTCGACGCCGAGCAGGCCGGCTGGGCCTCCGCCCGGACCCTGCTGCTCGGCGTGCTCGCCCTCGCGCTGCTCGCCGGATTCGTCGTACGGCAGGCCCGCGCCGAGCGGCCGCTGCTGCCGCTGCGGCTGTTCCGCTCGCGGCGGCTGACCGCGGCGAACGCCGCGCAGTTCATGGTGATCGCAGGCATGTTCGGGCTGCTGTTCTTCGGGACGCTGTATCTGCAGCAGGTGCTTGGCTACAGCGCGCTCGCGGCGGGGCTCGGCTTCATGCCGGTCGCCGCTGTCATCGCGGCGATCTCGCTCGGCCTCTCGGCCCGCCTGATCATGAAGTTCGGGCAGCGGCCGCTCCTGTACCTGGGGCTCGTCCTGATCACGGCGGCCTTCGTGCTGCTGTCGTTCAGCCGGGCGGACGGCACGTACTCGGTGGACTTCCTGCCCGCGTCCCTGCTGATGGGCATCGGTTTCGGCCTGGCCGCGCCCGCCATGATGGGGCTCGGCATGGCCGCCGTCGCCCCCGAGGAGTCCGGCATCGCCTCCGGCCTGTTCAACACCACGCAGCAGATCGGCGGCGCCATCGGCCTCGCCGTGATGAGCGCGGTCGTCACCGCCCGTACGAGCGGCCCCGAAGCGGGCAGCGCGGACAGCTTCGGATCCGGCGGCGAGGCCGCCAGGTCCGCGCTGCTCGAGGGTTATCACGCGGCCTTCCTGACCGCCGCCGGTTTCGTGGCGGCGGCCCTTGTCCTCGCCTTCGTGCTGCTGCGGGGAACTCCCGGAACCACCTCTAGGAGCCACTCATGACCACCCCTACGCGCACCCCCGCCGCCATCCCCCGCACCAGCCGCGAGATCCGCCTGGCCTCGCGCCCCACCGGCGCCCCCGGCGCCGAGAACTTCGACCTGGTCCACGCCGACATACCGGCGGACCTGGCCGACGGCGAGATCCTGGTCCGCAACGACTGGATGTCGGTCGACCCGTACATGCGCGGCCGGATGACCGATGTCCCCTCCTACATCCCGCCGTTCCAGCTCGGCGTCGCACTCGAGGGCAGCGCGGTGGGCGAGGTCGTCGCCTCCCGGGCGCCGGCGGTCCCGGCCGGTGCCACGGTGTCGCACTTCGCCGGGTGGCGGGAGTACGCAGCGCTGGACGCCGCCGCGGTCTCCGTGGTCGACACGGCGCTCGCCCCTGCCGAGGCGTACCTGGGGGCGCTGGGAACCACCGGTCTGACGGCGTACGCCGCCGTCACCGAGGTCGCGCCGGTGCAGGAGGGCCACGTGGTGTTCGTCTCCGCCGCGGCCGGCGCCGTCGGCAGCGTGGCCGGGCAGCTGGCCCGCCGCCTCGGCGCCGCGCGGGTGATCGGTTCGGCGGGCGGCCCGGCCAAGACGGCCAAGCTGCTCGACGACTTCGGCTTCGATGCGGCCCTGGACTACAAGGCCGCCCCCATCGCCGAGCAGCTGGCGAAGGCAGCTCCCGAAGGTATCGACATCTACCTCGACCACGTCGGCGGCGACCACCTGGAGGCGGCCGTGGCCGCCGCCCGCCCCGGCGCCCGCTTCGCCTTGATCGGCGCGATCAGCGCGTACAACGCCACCGCCCCGGTGCCGGGCCCGACCAACCTTTTCCAGGCGTACACCAAGGAGCTCAGCCTGCGCGGCATGCTGGTGAACTCGTACTTCAGCCTCTTCCCCGACTGGATCAAGCAGGGCGCCGCCTGGCTGGCCGATGGCACCCTGCACACCGAGCAGACCGTGGTGCACGGCCTCGACCACGCCCCGGCCGCGTTCCTGGGCGTCCTCAGCGGCGCGAACACTGGCAAGATGCTCGTCCGCCTGGACAGCGGCGGCGCCAAGTGAGCGGCCGAGTGTGGGGGTGAGGGAGGGGGAGGGGAGAGCATGATCGGCATCGACGGCTATCAGCCCGCTTCAGCGGACCGGCGACTCCTGGTAGCTGGTCCAGGCGTCGCGTCCGGCCTGGGCCGCGCTCTGCGCCTGGTGGAAGGCGCGCGACGCCATCTCGGTCGGCGGCACCTGCCAGCCTCCGGTCCAGGTGCGGCCCGCGCGGGCCAGCTCGTAGACGAGTACGCCGACGCCCGCCGCGGCGACGAGCATGCCCGCACCGGTCAGCGCGGCACCGGTGACCAGCCGCCGCTGGTCGGGGCGGAACTCTGTCCAGGAGATCTTCGAAAGGGTGCTCTCAGCCATGGGGCCAGGATGCGGGAGGGCGGCGTCCGCCGCATGTGGAGCCTGCCGCATGTGGAGCCCGCGCCGCCGTCACACCCGGGCCCGTTCCCGCCAGGACCACAGCCCCTTGCGGACCTCCGCCGCGCGGGTGCGGACCGTTTCCGGCTCCAGGGGAGCGGGTGGCCTGCGGGTGGCGCGGGTGCCTGCGCACAGGTCGCAGAAGCCGTCGGGCAGGGCCTCGGGGTGGCCGGGCGCTCCACATTTGCCGCACTCGATGAGGCGCAGGATCGGGCGGGTCGCGACCGGGGCCGGTGGCGGGAGCTTGTCGACGAGGCGGCGGTGGAGCAGGGCGGCCGGGCTGTGGACCGGGGTGGGCAGACCGGCCGTCAACGCGCGCAGCAGGTCGTCCTCGGTCGCGCCCCGGGTGAACCAGCGCTCCGCCTCGGGTGCGAGCCGCGCGCATTCGGTGACGGACAGCGCCAGGGAGGGGGCGGTGCGGCCGAGCGCCGCGAGGAGGAGCAACGCGCGGGTGCGAGTGGGGCGTTGGGTCGGTTCGAGTACCTCGGGTGTCGCTTCCGGTACGTCGCCCATCGCGTACGCCGCCCACCACGCGTCGCCGCGCGCCGTACGGGAGAACCAGGTGCGCGTCACCCAGCGTGCGCTCCCCGAGCCGTGTACGTGTTCCCGGCCGCGCCTCAAGTGGCCCGCGCGTTGGATGTTGTTGAGGGCCGTGCTCATCGCGGCCTGCCCGTACGGGAGACAGCGGGAGAGCAGCTTCACCGAGATGTCGGAGCCGTCGGGCAGCCGGTCGATGAACCCGGCGATGTGTGCTTCGCGGGCCGGGAGGTGTGCGAAGTCGTCGTTTGTGCGGCGGAGTTCGTCCGGGGCGGAACGTTTGCCGTAGCCCGGGTTGGCCATGGGGTGCGGTGCGGTGGAGGCAGCACTAAAGTGGGCGTCAGCCACGAGATCTCCTGTGGATTAGGTCTCGGTGGACAGACCCCCGTTTCGGTGTTGGCGCACCGGCGGGGGTCGTTCGGTTATCGGGCACGTTAGAGCGTCGTCACCCTGTGTGGCAAGCCGGTGCCGGAAAGTGTCCGAGCTTCCCAACGCGCAGGGAGGGTGGGTGGGTTGAGACCCACCTCCCAATCCTTGAAAGCAGAGCTCGAAGCTCGGCGCTTGAGCTTCGGGTCAGCTGCGCCGCAGGTCGGCGATGAACGCGGACCAGGGCTCCGCCCGGAACACGAGCTTCGGGCCGTGGGGGTCCTTGGAGTCGCGGACCGGGACGAGTCCGGGGAAGTCGGGGGTGACTTCGAGGCAGTCGCCGCCCTGGCCCCCGCTGTAGGTGGACTTCCGCCAGGCAGCGCCAGGGAAGTCCTGGGCCACCTCAAGGCAGTTGTTGCCCTCGCCGCCGCTGTACGTGGACTTGTGCCACGTGGCGGAGGTCAGGTCAGGCTCGCGGTTCGTGATCTTCATGGTCGTAATCCTCTGCCACTGAAGTGATCAGGGCCAGGGACTGCTTCGGAGTGAGCGCGTTGGCCCTGAGCAGATCGTAGGACAGTTGGTGGCGTGCGACGGTGGCCGGATCGTCCAGCAGGCGCCCCGTGGCGGGGGCCTCGATCAGGGTGAGCGGTGGAGCATCGTCGAAGTACATGAGCTTGAGCGATCCGTGCAGCGAGGCGTGGCCGCCCGTCGAGAACGGGAGCACCTGTACGACGGCCCTGCGCCTGCGCATCAGGTCCGCGATGTGGCACAGGTTCGCCGTCATCACGCTTGGTCCGCCGACCGGTCGGCGGAGCGCCGCCTCGTCCAGGACGACCCACAACAACGGGGTTGTTGGATTGTCGAGGAGGCGGGCGCGCTCGATACGAGCGGTCAGAAGCTTATCGATCGCTTCGTCGGGCGCCGTGGGCTGGTAGTCGAGGAAGACGGCGCGCGCGTAGTCCGGAGTCTGGAGCAGGCCGGGGATGAGCATGGCTCCGTACTCCATGATCGAGGTCGCTAGGACCTCAGCCTCGGCCGCCTCCGCGAACTGCTCGGGGTGCTTCGACCTGTTCGCCTTGACGCAATGCCGTACGAAAAAGCCCCCCGTGCCCAGGGTCTCGTCCAGCCGGCGCGCCATATCCGGCAGGATGCGTCGCGTGCCCGCCTCCATCTGGCCCACGTAGGAGCCACTGACGAACAGCGGTTCGCCGAGGGCCTGTTGGGTGAGGCCCGCGCGTTCGCGGGCGTGGCGGAGTTCTTCGCCGATCATGATGCGGCGGGACGAGGGGTCGAGGTCCTTGGGTCCGGTCATACGCGTCAGCTCCCGGTCCAGCAGTCGGTTCTGTTGGGCCGTTGCCCCTGGCCAGCGTAGAGGCGTATTGGTCACGCTGTGTGCCGTAATCAGAACTCGGCGTGAAGGAGCGGGCGATGGTGGTGCGGGACGCGGAGCGGTTCCGGGTGGTCGAGGAGACCATCGGTGAACTGCGCGAGGTGTTCGGGGTGTTGGGTGTGGTGCTGCCGTCCCTGCGGGTCGATCCCGTGTCGGCGGCGGGGGTGGCGCCGTATCCGCTGGTCGATCTCGGGTGCGTGAACCTGGATACGGCGATGCGGATGGTGGCCGTGCTGCACGAGAGGAACCGGCGATGAGCCTCGGGCCGTACGTCATCGACACCCGGGACGGGCGCGTCGGGCAGGTGATGGCGCGCGAGGGCGGATTCGTGCAGCTGCGGCCACCGGGGGGTGGGGTCGAGTGGGACTGCCCGCCCGAGGCGGTGGCGCCCGCGCCGGTGTCGGAGGAGCTGCGGGCGCGGGTGAGCGTGGTCAATCAGGAGGGGCGGCTGCCGTGATCAGGGCCGTTCGTGGCGGCAGCCGCCCTCCAGGTTCTCGATCGCCTGGCGAACTCGTCGCGCGTTCTCCGGGCTGCGGAGGAGGTACGCCGTCTCGTCCAGCGGCTCGTACTCCGTGAACGTGATCTCTTCGTGGTCGGCGTCCAGGGTGATGTTCAGGGACGCGTTCATCGCTGCGGCCAGGCGGCGCAGCAAGGGGAGTGTGGGGACGGCGTCCGCGCCCTCGATGCGGGAGATCTCGGTCCGGGTGAGATGGGCGCGGTCGGCCAACTGGGCCTGGGTCCGGCCCAGTTCCCGGCGGCGGTCGTACACCGCCTTGGCGGAGGCCATCGCCAGACGGATCTCGGCACGCTCGGCGTCGGTCTCGGACGGTTCGGCACTGGCCTCAATGACCTTCTTTTCGCTCGCGAGCTTCCAGCGGGCGTGGTGCGTTTCGTCGATCTGGGTTCCGTCGTCCTCGAAAAGGTCCGCAAGCACGTCGGCCATGCCGACCGTGGGGTCGTCTCGGTGGCGCTCCGCTTCTCGTGCGGCGAGCTCGTCGGACGCGTCGTCGAGCATGTCACTCATGCGGCCAGGCTAGGGCCTTGGACGCGCATATGTATGGACAACGCGGGTGGCACCCCGCGCCCGCGGGGTGCCACCCAGGGAAGCTGCGCGGGGTCAGACCTTTGCCGGTTCCGGGCTCGCCGGGACGGCCTCCGCTCGGGCCGCCGGGGACTCGCCCGCGTCCACGTCCTGGTTCAGCTCGGAGAGCATCTGCTTGCTGAAGCCGAAGAAGTACGTGGCCAGGAAGCCGACGGCGTAGCCGATGAGGAGGCCGCCGCCGTAGATGAGGCATGTGGTGCCCAGGCCGTGGTTGCCCTTGAGGAGGGGGAACAGGGCCCAGCCGGACGGGCCGATCGCCGTCGAGCCGACCTTCGTGCCGAGCATCGAGAAGAGGCCGACGAACGCGCCGCCCGCCGCGCCGCCGACGCACGCCGTGATGAACGGGCGGCCGAGGGGGAGCGAGACGCCGTAGATGAGGGGTTCGCCGACGCCGAGGAAGCCCGCCGGGAGCGCCGACTTGATCGTCGTACGGATCGACTTGTTGTGCTTGAGGCGCTTGAAGACCGCGATCGCGCAGCCGACCTGGCCCGCGCCCGCCATCGCGAGGATGGGGAGGAGGACGGTGTAGCCCTGCTGCTCGATCAGGGTGGTGTGGATGGGGATGAGCGCCTGGTGCAGGCCCAGCATGACGAGAGGGAGGAAGAGGCCGCCCAGGACCAGGCCCGCGAACGCGCCCGTGTTGTCCAGGAGCCAGTTCGCCGCCGTACCGATACCGGTGGAGATCTCACCGGCGACGTACATCAGGCCGAAGATCGTGACCAGCCCGGAGACGAGGACCGTGAGGGTGGGCGTGACGAGGACGTCGACCGCCTCGGGGACCCACTTGCGGCACCACTTCTCGACGTAGACCGCGAGGACCGCCGCGCCCAGCGCGCCGAGCACACCGCCCTGGCCGGGCGAGAGCTTCTGGCCGAAGGCCTCGATGTTCGCGACGCCCGCGTACACGATGATCGCCGCGACCGCGCCGCCGAGGATCGGGGTGCCGCCGAACTCCTTCGCCGTGTTGTAGCCGACGAAGACCGCGATGAGCGCCATGAAGCCGGAGGCGATCGCGGCGAGCGCGGGGGTGACGCCGGGCAGCCACTCCAGGTTGATGAGCAGGCCGTTGATGCCGGCGATGATGCCGCAGCCGATCAGGGCCGGGATCAGCGGGACGAAGATGTTGGCGATCCGGCGCAGGAAGAGCTTGAGGGGCGTGGCGTTCTTCGCCTTGCGGGCAGCCTTCAGCTCGGCGCCCCGGTCGGCCAGTTCGTCGGCCGTCGTGTGGTGGGCGGGAGCGGCGGCCGGGACGTCGGCCTCCGCGACCAGCGTCTCGAACTCGGGGGTGACCCGGGCGACCTTCCCCGGGCCGAGGACGATCTGGTACGTCTCGTCCTCGACCACGCCCATGACGTCGGGCAGCGCCTTCAGCGCCTCGTCCTGGACGAGCGAACGATCGGCCAGACCCAGGCGGAGCCGGGTCATGCAGTGGACGACGGAAGTGACGTTCGCCGCGCCGCCGACGAGCGGGAGGATCGCGGCGGCGATGGCGCGGTTCTTGTTCTCGGTCATGTGCGTGGTGCCTTGCTCTGTACAGGAGTACGGGAGTACTGAAGGGACAGGATCGGACAGGGTCAAGAAGTGGCGGCCGCGGCGAGCGCGGCGCGCAGATGGCCGTCGGACTCGGCCAGCAGACGGGCCGCCGTGGGCCCGTCGACCTCGCCGAGGACGACGAGGATCGCGTTCTTCACCTCCCCGTCCGTCGCGGCGAGTGCGGCCTCGATGACGGCGTCTTCGGCGCCCGTGGCCAGGGAGACGATGCGGCGGGAGCGGGCCCGCAGCTTCTCGTTCGACGCGCGTACGTCGACCATGAGGTTCCCGTACGTCTTGCCGAGCCGGATCATGGTGATCGTCGACAGCATGTTCAGGACGAGCTTCTGCGCCGTGCCCGCCTTCAGCCGGGTGGAGCCGGTGAGCAGCTCCGGGCCGACGACGACCTCGATGCCGTGGTCCGCGGCGGCGGCGAGGGCGCTGTCCGCGTTGCAGGACAGGCCGATGGTGAGCGCGCCCACGCCGGTCCGCGCGTGCTCGACGGCGCCGATCGCGTACGGGGTGCGGCCGGAGGCGGAGATGCCGACGACCACGTCGTTCGCCGTCAGCTTCAGCGCGTCCAGGTCCTCGGCCGCCAGTTCCTTGGAGTCCTCGGCGCCCTCGACCGCGGTGACCATCGCCGACGGGCCGCCCGCGATCAGGCCGACGACCTCCGCCGGGTCGGTGTTGAAGGTGGGCGGGCACTCCGACGCGTCCAGGACTCCGAGCCGGCCGGCCGTGCCCGCGCCCGCGTAGATCAGGCGGCCGCCGCGGGCCATCCGCTCGGCCGTGCCGTCGATCGCGGCGGCGATCTGGGGGAGCTGGGCCGCGACGGCGGTGGGGACGGTCGCGTCCTCACCGTTCATGATCTGGGCGATCTCCAGGGTGGAGCGCTGGTCGATCTCGGCGAGTTCCGGGCGGAACGCTTCTGTGGTCAGGGTGGCCAGCTGGGCCCTGAGCTCGCCGTAGTTGCCCTCGGCGGCGGCGTCGGTGGTGGTCATGTTCGGCGGCTCTTTCTTGTGCGGCGGGTGTTCGTGGCGGGTTTACGGGGTGGCGTCTGCCGAGTGCGGTCTTGTTGCCGAGTGCGGGCCGGTGGGGCTTTTCGCGCAGTTCCCCGCGCCCCTCAATGGGTTGTTCTGCGAGTGCGGCGCCATCGTGGTTGCTCGCGCAGTTCCCCGCGCCCCTGAGATGCGCACTGCGTGCGCCATCTCAGGCCTGGGGCTGCGGCGGAGCCGCATGCTTCAGGGGCGCGGGGAACTGCGCGATCAGCCCCCACCGGGCCGCGGTCGACCGGCTACGGACGGGCCCGCGGCGGCGACCCGCACTCACGACCTGGCCCCCCGCGGAGCGGCCCGGTGGCGGTGGGCCAGGGCCTCGTAGGAGGCCGAGAGAGCGGGCGCGGCCGTCTCGTAGGAGCGCTGGGCGACGCCGACGAACAGGCAGTCCACGACGAGGAGCTGACTCGTCCGGGACGACATCGCGGCGGGCCGCAGCTCGCTCTCGCGGGCGATGGACGTGGTGAGGATGTGGTCGGCGTACTGCGAGACGGGCCCGTCGGGGCGCCCGGTGATGGCTATCGTCGTCGCGCCCTGCTCGAAGGCGACACGCAGCGGTTCGATCACGTCGCCGGTGGCACCGGAGTGCGTGATGGAGACGGCGACGTCACCCGAGCGGAGCGTCACCGCGTTGGTGATCGCCAGGTGCGGGTCGGAGTGCGCGTGCGCGATCTGCCCGATGCGCAGCAGCTTCTGCGCGAGGTCCTGGGCGACGAGCCCGGAGGCGCCGACGCCGTACACGTCGACGCGGCGGGCGCCGGCCAGCGCGGTCACGGCGGCGCCGAGCTGCACGGTGTCGAGGCCGGCCGCGGTGTCGGCGAGGGTCTGCTGTTCGTCGTAGGCGAGTTTGGCGACCACGTCGGCGATCGGGTCGTCGACGGCGATGTCGGCGGTGACGGCGGGGGCCCGGCCCGACTGCTGCTGGGCGGCGAGCCCGGCGAGCGCGAGGCGCAGGTCCCGGTAGCCGGGGTAGCCGAGGATGCGGGCGGTGCGGACCACCGTCGCCTCGCTCGTGCTGGTGAGCTCGGCGAGGCCGGTGACCGTGAGGGCCGCGCAGCCCGCCGGGTCGGCGGCGACCGCTTCGGCGACCCGCTGCATCGAGCGGGTCATCGACGGCGCGAGCGTGCGCACCTTGGCGGCGAGGGCCGCGGGGGCGGGCGGCGCGTCGTTCGAGAAACTTTCCTTCACGTCATTGCTCACGACTGAAAGATATTTTCAAAAGGGTGGGGGGTCAAGAGGCGCACAATTGATGCATGGACACCATCAGCCCCCTGGAGCAGGCCCTGCACAAGGCCCGCGCGCTCGTCCTCGCGGACCTGAAAGCGGTGGACGCCGCCGACCCGGACGTCGTCTCGCTGGTCGAGGAGTCGATCACATCCCGCCGCTGGTGGGTCGAGCAGTGGCCGGAGGGCGTCGAGTTCGTCGCCGGGCTCGTCGCCCAGGACGTCAAGGACGGGCTCCTGGAGCGCTACGGCCGCTGGCCGCTGTGCCCGGTGTGCGGGCCCGGCTCGGGCGCGGAGGGCCCGCACGCCCTGGACGTAGAGCCGGAGCTGGGCGCCGACCCGCACTGGGTGTGCTCGGAGGCGGGCGTCGTCGTGGCGCCGGTCGGCTCGCTCGGCACGGTCACGGGGTGACGGGCGGGTGACCGTCTACATCGACCCGCCGACCTGGCCCGGCCACGGCCGCATGTGGTCGCACCTGGTCAGCGATGCGTCGTTCGACGAACTCCACGCGTTCGCCGAGCGGTTGGGGGCCCCGCGGCGCGCCTTCGAGCGCGACCACTACGACATTCCGTCGCACCGGTACGAGGACGCGGTGCGCGCCGGGGCCGTCGCGGTCGGCTCGAAGGAACTGGTCCGCAGGATCACGGACGCGGGGCTGAGGCGGCCGAAGGGACGGCCTGCGTGACCTCTGGGGCAGCCGTCGGCGAGCCTGTCACGATCTTCGACGGTGTCTGGCGGCGGTGCAGGCGCAGTGACACCGCCGTCAGCGCGAGTGCGACCACCGTCATCGCGCCGCCCGCCCACGCCGTGGCCGGGTAGCCGAGGTCGGCGTCGATGACCGTGCCGCCGAGCCAGGGGCCGCCCGTGTTGCCGAGGTTGAAGGCGGCGGTCGTGGTGGCGCCGGCCAGGGTGGGGGCCGCGCCCGCGACGTTGAACATACGGGCGTTGAGCGCCGGAGCCGTGTAGAAGGCGGACAGGCCCAGCAGGAAGGACAGGGCCACCGCCGCGATCTCGAAGTGGCCGAGCAGGGCGAGCGCCGCGAGGAAGACGGTCGACGCCGTGATGCCCGTCAGCAGGACCCCGAAGAGGTGCGCGTCCGCGATCCGGCCGCCGATCGTCGTGCCGACCAGCGCGCCGATCCCGAACAGGCCGAGCACCAGCGGGACCCAGCTCTCCGGCAGCCCGGCGACGTCGGTCAGGAGCGGCGAGAGATAGCTGAACGCGCAGAAGACGCCGCCCGCCGCGAGCGCGGTGATCGCGACCGACAGCCACACCTGGCGGTCCCGGTAGATCGCCAGTTCCTTCTTCAGCTGCGGGCGCTCGGCCGGGACCGGGATCGGCGGGACGAGCGTGACGATGCCGACGAGGGCGATCGCCGAGGCCGCGCCCACCGCCCAGAACGCGGCGCGCCAGCCGAGCCCGTCGCCGAGGAAGGCGCCCGCGGGGACGCCGAGGACGTTCGCGATCGACAGGCCGCCGATCATCACGGCCATCGCGCGGGCCCGCTGGTTCACCGGCACCATCGCGATGGCGACCGCCGCGCCCACCGCCCAGAATCCGGCGCAGGCGAGCGCCGAGACGACGCGGGACGTGAACAGGATCGCGTAGGTCGGAGCGAGCGCACCCGCGATCTGACCCAGGCCGAACAGGGAGATCAGCGTGATCAGAGTGGTGCGGCGGGGCAGCCGCAGTGTCGCCACGGCCAGCAGCGGGGCACCCACCACCATGCCGATCGCGAACGCCGAGATCAGCAGGCCGGCCTGCGGGATCGTGACGTCCATGTCGTCGGCGACGGCCGGGAGCAGCCCGGAGAGCATGAACTCACTCGTGCCGAGGGCGAAGACGCTGAGTCCGAGTATGTAGACGGCCAGGGGCATACGGGTGGGATTTGGCGGCATGTAAGGAGTCAACCGGGGCTGCGGAGGTGGCATTCCGCCGCCGCCGTCCCGTCGGGCGGTTCAGAGGGATGTGTCCAGAAGGTCGAGTTCCGTCGTGAGGTTGTCGCGGGCCGGGGACTCCCAGTGGGCCGCGCCGTGCGGTGTGCGGAAAAGCCGTGACAGGTCCAGGAGTTGGCGCAGGATCGCGGCCCGGCCCTCGCGGAACGCCTCGTCGGGGACGAAGCCGTACTCCTCGCGGACCGCCTTCGTGTAGGCGGCGTACGCCTCCGGGGGCGCGGCCAGGATCGCCAGGTCGGCGTCGCACAGGGCCTCGCCGTTCGCGTCGCCCTCGGCCGGGTCGTGCGTGACGGTCAGGCGCACCAGACGGGCCACCTCAGCGACGTGCCCGGCCGGCAGCCCCGTCTCCGTCAGCGCGCGCTCGGCCAGCACCGCGGACCGTTCCTCGTTCTCGGAGCGCTCCGGCAGGTACACGGCGTCGTGGAACCAGGCGGCGAGCCGGACCAGCTCGGGCTCGGCCGCGTGGCCCTCCAGTACGTCGATCCGGTCGAGGACCGCGGCGAGGTGAGCGGTGGTGTGGTACTTGCGCTGCGGTTCGGCCCAGCGGCCCAGCAGATTGTCGGCGTACGGGTACGGGTCGATGTCCGGGGTGTCCGTCGTCGCGCGCAGGGTGCGGGCCCAGTGCTCGCGCAGCTCCCGCGGATCGTTCTCGTACTCGTGGGTCATGGGCCGACCCTAGGGCCTGTCTGGCAATTCCCGTCGTTGCCCGGAGGGCGGCCGCGCGGCGTCTGGTGCGTGCTCTCGGCGTGCCGGGTGCAAGGCCTCGTACTGGATGTACTTGGCCTTACGCCCGGTGCGGCGAGAGTGCGTGCCAGGCGTCGCGCGGCAGACGGGAATTGCCAGACAGGCCCTAGCCCTACCGTGGGGGCATGACCGCAGACGTCGCACGGGAACACGAGCGTGACCCCGAGCTGCCCGGGCGGCTCCTGATGGCCGAACGGGACGCCCTGGTACCGCTGTTGAGGGCGCGGGCCGACACGGATTTCGAGCTGCGGACCGCGTGTCCCGGGTGGACCGTGCGGGCTGTGCTCGCGCACTGTTCGGCCGCGCTGATGCGGGTGGTCGAGAGCCGCTTCGAGCCGGACGTGTTCAGCCCCGAGTGCAACGACCGGGACATCGCCGAGCGGGCCGGCTGGTCGCATCAGGAGGTCGTGGACGAGCTGGAGCGGGGCATGACCGAGGCGGGCGCCGCCATCGCCAGGTCCGGCGGGATGCTCGACGGTGTCGCCCTGGGGGAGTGGGTGCACGCCGGGGACGTACGGGACGCCTTCGGTGAGCCCGGGGCGTACGCGGGGGACCGGCTGCCGATGGCGCTGGAGCTGCTCGCGCGGATCAGCCGGGAGCGGAAGCAGGTGGCGCTGCACGCCGATGTGGACGGATGGGACGAGCCGCTCGTGCTCGGGTCCGCGGACGGGGAGAAACCGCCCGCACGGTACATCGGGGATGCGGCGACGCTGGTGAGGTTGTACGCGGGGCGTTCGGTGGTGGGGGCGCGGTATGAACTGGCCGGGGTCCGGGAGGCGGACCTGAATCTGTTCGGGTGACCTTTACCCCGATCCGGCCTTTCCGGCGATCGAGGAGCGGGGTCCGGGGCGGAGCCCCGTGTCAGTGACGGGTGACGACGCCCGCGTCGCGGTAGAGAGAACCGTCCGAGTCGCCCATCACGATGACGCTGAACGCTGCTGCGGAGAACGCCCGGATCACCCGGGTGATGGCTGCTGTAGTAGTCATGTATCCAGGATGCGATTCGGGCCATTCATGCACATCGGCCCCGCGAAGGAACCTCCGTACGACCTTCGGGGGATCCGCACCCCTGGATATCTCGGGGTACTCCTACTTTTGGCCACCCCGGATGCGGGGGGAGCCCGGACATGGGGGAGCCCGGAGAAAGTCGTTGGCACCGGCACCCACCCGTCCCGTACACTCGCGCGTCTGCCCGCCTCCCTTCGCCGCACCCGCGTCGCTGAAGCCGGAGCGCCGCCGACCGGACGGAAACCGGCCGGACCCCGTCGCACGCCGCGTATGTCGCACACCGCGTATGCCGCACACGCGTATGCCGCACACGCGTATCTGGAGCCGGAGGCACCACCCCGTGAGCCCGTCAACGCCCTCGCCGATGTCGACGTCGTCCTCGCCGCTCGACCGCGAACGCGCCCACCTCGACTCGTCCCGCGCCGCACTGCGCGCCATGCGCGAGGACGCGGAGGCGCTCGACATCCGCGACGTCACCGCGAACTGGGTCAACGCCGAGGTGCTGCAACGCCAGATCGACGACCGGATCAAGGCCCTCGCCGACCTGAGTCACACCCCGCTGTTCTTCGGCCGCCTCGACTACCTGCACGCCCCGGGCGTAGACCTCGCCGAGGGCGCCGAGGGCGAGCAGTTCTACATCGGGCGGCGGCACGTGCACGACGCCGAGGGCGACCCGATGGTCATCGACTGGCGCGCGCCCGTCTCGCAGCCGTTCTACCGGGCCTCGAAGAAGGACCCGATGGACGTCGCGCTGCGCCGCCGGTTCGGTTACACCGGCGGCGCGTTGAGCGCGTACGAGGACGAGCATCTCTCCGACCCGGCCGAGGTCGAGCGGACCAGCAAGCTGCTCCAGCAGGAGATCGAGCGGCCGCGTGTCGGCCCGATGCGCGACATCGTCGCCACGATCCAGCCCGAGCAGGACGAGATCGTACGCAGCGGCCTCGCCGGATCGGTGTGCGTGCAGGGCGGCCCGGGGACCGGGAAGACGGCGGTCGGCCTGCACCGGGTCGCGTACCTGTTGTACGCGCACCGCGAGCGGCTCGCCCGTACCGGCACGCTCGTCATCGGGCCGAACGCGTCCTTCCTCCACTACATCGAGCAAGTGCTGCCCGCGCTGGGGGAGTTGGAGGTCAGGCAGTCGACGGTCGACGACCTCGTCGCGCAGGTCGAGGTGCGGGGCACGGACAGTGCCGAGGCCGCCCTGGTCAAGGGTGACGCCCGGATGGCCGAGGTGGTCCGCAGGGCGCTGCGCTCGCACATCACGCTGCCAGACGAGGGCGTCGTGGTGGTGCGCGGATCACGCCGCTGGCGGGTGGCCTCGTACGAACTGGCGGACATCGTGCGGGAGTTGATGGAACGCGACATGCGGTACGGGGCCGCGCGCGATGCCCTGTCGCAGCGCGTCGCGCACGCCGTGCTCGTCCAGATGGAGCGGGCGGGCGAGGCGCCGGACGACCGGGTGCAGGACGCGGTCGCACGCAACCCCGCCGTGAAGGCACTGGTCAAGGCGGTGTGGCCGGCCGTCGATCCGGCGAAGCTGGTGCTGCGGCTGCTCTCGGACGCGGAGTTCCTCGCCGAGCACGCGGAGGGTCTGCTCGACGCGGCGGAGCAGAAGGCCGTGCTGTGGGTGAAGCCCGCGCGCAGCACGAAGAGCGCCAAGTGGAGCGCTGCCGATGCCGTGCTGATCGACGAGGCGAGTGATCTCGTCGCGCGTACGCACTCGCTCGGGCACGTCGTTCTCGACGAGGCGCAGGATCTGTCGCCGATGCAGTACCGGGCGGTGGGGCGCCGGGCGACGACCGGGTCCGTGACCGTCCTCGGCGACCTCGCGCAAGGCACCACGCCGTGGGCTACGCGGAGTTGGGGCGAGGCGCTGGCCCACCTGGGCAAGCCGGAGGCGGTGGTGGAGGAGCTGACGGCCGGGTTCCGTGTGCCGTCGGACGTCATCGCGTACGCGTCGCGGCTGCTGCCGTCCATCGCGCCGGGGCTTGCGCCGGTGGAGTCGGTACGGGAGAACCCGGGGGCGTTCGAGGTGCGGGCGGTGTCGGGGGCCGGGGAGGTCGTCGCCGCGTGTGTGCGGGCGTTGGAGCGGGAGGGGTCGGTGGGGTTGATCGCGGCGGACTCGCGGTGCGGGGAGCTGGCGGGGGCCTTGGGGGCGGCGGGGCTGACGTTTCTCGCTCCGGGTGAGGAGACGACTGCCGAGTCGCGGTTGACGCTCGTGCCTGCGTCGTTGGCCAAGGGGCTGGAGTACGACTATGTGGTTCTGGACGAGCCGGCTGCGGTGGTGGCGGGTGAACCCGACGAACGTACCGGGCTGCGGCGGCTGTACGTGGCCCTGACCCGGGCGGTCTCGGGCCTCCAGGTCACCCATACGTCTCCGCTGCCGCCGCAACTCGCCCCGCGTCGGGCCTGAGCCCCGGGGCTCCGCCCCAGCCCCCGCTCCTCAATCGCCGGAGGGGCTGGTTTGGCCAGGGGCGCGGGGAACTGCGCGGTCAGCCACGATGGCGCTGCGCTCGCGATCGGATCCGCAACCGGCGTTGGCGCTGAGCCCCGGGGCTCCGCCCCAGCCCCCGCTCCTCAATCGCCGGAGGGGCTTGAGGGGGGCAAACGCCGGAGGGGCTTGGTTGGCCAGGGGCGTGGGGAACTGCGCGGTCAGCCACGGTGGTGCCGCGCCCGAAGAGGAGGCCAAGGCCCCGCGGAGCGTCAGGCGTCCAGGGCCTCGCGCCATACCCGGACCGCGTCGGCGGAGACCGGTTTCTCCCAGCCGCCCGGGCGGGACGCCCCGCCGATGTGGAACGCCGAGATGCCCGCGGCCCGCAGCCCGGGTACATGCTCGAGCCGGAGCCCGCCACCCACCAGAAGCTGCTGCTCGTACCCGGGGTCACCGCCCCGCGCCGCCTCCGCGACCAGCACCTCGAGCCCGGCGTCGACCCCCTCCGCGGACCCGGCCGTCAGGTACGTGTCGAGCCCGGACAGATCCGCCAGCTGCTTGCGCAGAGCATCCCGGTCCGCGGTCCGGTCGATGGCCCGGTGGAACGTCCACCGGCACCCGTCCAGCTCCGCCACGATCCGCTCGACGGCCACCAGGTCGGGCCCCCCGTGCTCGTCGAGGAACCCGAGCACGAACTCGTCCGCCCCCGCCGAGCGCAGCGCCCGCGCCCTCGCCACCAGCGCCTCCACCCCGTCGGGGCCGTCCGCCGAGAAGCCGTCCGCGAGCCGCAGCATCACGCGCAGCCGGATGTCCACGGCGGCACGGATCGCCGCGAACGTCTCCACCGACGGCGTCAGCCCGTCCGCCGCCATGTCGGTGACCAGCTCCAGTCGGTCCGCACCCCCGGCCTGGGCGGCGACCGCGTCCCGCGCGTCGAGGGCGATCACCTCCAGGACTGCACGCTTGCTCATGAGGCTCCTGTCGCGACGACCTGCCCGGGGCACCGGAGACAGGTCTAGTCCAATGTCCCGCTCAGCCTACGCCGCGTGCACCGTGAACGCAGCCGTCCTGACCTCCCCGTCGTGCTTGAAGTCCAGGAAGAGCCGGTACGTCCCGGCACTCGGTGCGGTCGCCGTGAAGGAAACCCCGGGCCCCGGCCGCCCGTCGTGCGGGTGAACGTGGAGGTACGCGAGGTCGCCGGAGCGCAGCGCGACCAGATGCCCGTACGCGCCGAGGTACGGCTCCAGGTCGGTCACCGGCCGCCCGTTCCTGCTGACGCGCAGGGTCAGTTCGCTCGCCGCGCCCGGCTCCAGCCCGCCCTCGATGCGGACCTCGTACCCGCCCGCCACCCGCGCCGTCGCGGCGGGCGCGGGCAGCGGAGCGGGCGCGTACCGCCCGGCGACCCCGAGACCCGTGCCGAGCGTGAGCCCCTCGTCCTCGCCGCGCGGCGTGAAGTCCGCGAAGACCTGGTAGTCGCCCGCCTCGGGCAGCGAGACGGGCGTCGACCAGGTGCCGTCGGCGGCGCGTACGGGATGCAGATGCCGGTACGCGGTCAGATCCCGGGAGGTGACGATCAGGTGCAGCTCCTTGCCGTGCTCCTTCTTGTACGAGGTCACGGGCGCGCCGCCGGCGTCCTTGCGGATGGTGAAGCGCAGCGTTCCGGTCCGGCCGGGCAGTCGGTCCCGCTCCAGGTCGAGCGTGTAGCCGCGTTCGGAAATCTGTAGCCCGCCGAAGGCCGGGCCCGCCTCTTCGACGTCCTCGTGGGCGCCGTGTCCCGGTGCGGGGCGCTCCTGCGTGGTGATGGGGGTGGTGCCGGTGCCGACGCCGTACGCGGTGCCGAAGGCTGCCGCGAGGGTGGCGGCGTAGGCGGTGATCTTCAGTCCTGTGCGCATGGGGGCTCCTGGTCATGGCTGATGTCACGGGGCTCCGCCCCGGGCCCCGCTCCTCAATCGCCGGAGGGGCTGAGTTGGTGGCAACGTCAGAACATACCCCTGGGGGGTAGCGAGTCAAGGGCCTGCGCGCCTTGCTTTCAATACCCCCCAGGGGTACAACTGGACGCATCGCCAAGGTACCCGCCCGGGGTACCCGCACCGACACCCCAGGAGGCCTCATGCCGGCGCCGACCGTCGCCGCACCCGCGCGGGTGGAACTCGCCATCGGCGGCATGACCTGCGCGTCGTGTGCCGCTCGTATCGAGAAGAAGCTGAACCGATTGGACGGCGTCGAGGCGACCGTCAACTACGCGACCGAGAAGGCGAAGGTCACCTTCGGCGGCGGGGTCCACGTCACGGATCTGATCGCCACGGTGGAGGCCACCGGGTACACGGCGCGGGAGCCCGCGCCCCCGGCGGCGGCGCGGGAGGACCAGGAGGACAGGCCGGCGGCCGGGGCGGACGAACTGCTGCCGTTGCGCCGGCGGCTGGTCACGGCCGTCGTGCTGGCCGTCCCCGTGATCGCCATGGCGATGGTCCCGGCCCTGCAGTTCGACTACTGGCAGTGGCTCTCGCTGACGCTGGCCGCACCCGTCGTCACGTACGCGGCCTGGCCCTTCCACCGGGCGGCGGTCACGAACGCGCGGCACGGCGCCGCGACCATGGACACGCTGATCTCGGTCGGCACCTCGGCCGCGTTCCTGTGGTCCGTATGGGCGCTGTTCTTCGGCACGGCCGGTGAGCCCGGCATGACGCACCCCTTCGAACTGACCATCGCGCGCGGTGACGGCGCCGGGAACATCTACCTGGAGGCCGCGGCCGGAGTGACGGCCTTCATCCTCGCGGGCCGCTACTTCGAGGCCCGCTCGAAGCGGAAGGCGGGCGCCGCGCTCAGGGCGCTGCTCGAACTGGGTGCCAAGGACGTCACGCTCGTCCGGGACGGCGGACGCGAAGAGACCGTGCCGGTCGGCGAGTTGCAGGTCGGCGACCGTTTTCTCGTACGGCCGGGGGAGAAGATCGCCACCGACGGCACGATCGTCGAGGGATCGTCCGCCGTGGACGCGGCCATGCTCACCGGCGAGTCCGTGCCGGTCGAGGTCGCGGTCGGCGACACGGTCACCGGGGCCACGCTGAACGCCGGCGGACGGCTCGTCGTCGAGGCCACCCGGGTCGGCGCCGACACCCAACTCGCGCGCATGACACGGCTCGTGGAGGACGCGCAGAACGGCAAGGCCGCCGCCCAGCGCCTCGCGGACCGGATCTCCGCCGTCTTCGTCCCCGTCGTCATCGCGCTCGCCGTCGCCACGCTCGGCTTCTGGCTCGGCAACGGTGCGGGGTGGACCGCCGCGTTCACCGCCGCCGTCGCCGTACTGATCATCGCCTGCCCGTGCGCCCTCGGCCTGGCCACGCCGACCGCGCTCATGGTCGGCACCGGGCGCGGCGCTCAACTCGGCATCCTCATCAAGGGGCCCGAGGTCCTGGAGGCGACCCGGGCCGTCGACACGGTCGTCCTCGACAAGACCGGCACCGTGACCACCGGCCGGATGACGCTCCTCGCCACGCATGTCGCCACCGGTGCCGACGTCTCGGAGATTTCGGAGATTTCGGAGGTCTCGGAGGTCTCGGAGGTCTCGGAGGTCTCGGAGGAGGACGTCCTGCGGCTGGCGGGCGCTTTGGAGCGGGCCTCCGAGCATCCCGTCGCGCGGGCCGTGGCGGCCGGGGCGGCGGAGCGGGTGGGGGTGCTGCCCGGGGTGGAGGACTTCGCGAACAGTGCGGGGCTCGGAGTCCAGGGGGTTGTCGAGGGGCACGCCGTGCTCGTGGGCAGGGAACAGCTCCTGAGCGACTGGTCGATCCACCTGCCCGTCGAACTGGCCCGCGCCAAGTCCGCCGCCGAGGCCGCAGGCCGTACCGTCGTCGCCGTCGCCTGGGACGGCCAGGCCCGCGCCGTGCTCGAAGTCGCCGACGCGGTGAAGGAGACCAGTGCGGAGGCCGTCCGGCGGTTGCGGTCGCTCGGGCTGCGGCCGGTGCTGCTCACCGGGGATCATGAGGCGGTGGCCCGTTCGGTGGCCGCCGAGGTCGGGATCGCGGCCGAGGATGTCATCGCCGGGGTGCTGCCCCACGACAAGGTCGATGTCGTCGAGCGCCTGCAGAAGGAGGGGCGGGTCGTGGCGATGGTGGGCGACGGCGTCAACGATGCGGGGGCGCTGGCGCGGGCCGATCTGGGGCTGGCCATGGGGACGGGTACGGATGCGGCCATCGAGGCGGGGGACTTGACCCTGGTCCGCGGGGATCTGCGCATTGCCGCCGATGCGATTCGGCTGGCTCGGCGGACCCTGGGGACGATTCGGTCGAATCTGTTCTGGGCGTTCGCTTACAACGTGGCGGCGGTTCCGCTGGCCGCGGCGGGTCTTTTGAACCCCATGATCGCCGGCGCGGCCATGGCCTTCTCGTCGGTCTTCGTGGTCGCCAACAGCCTACGGCTCCGCCGGTTCCGCCCCATGTCCTGAGGGCCCGCGCCTCTAGGGGGTTCGTTGTCGGTTGCGGGCGGGTGGGGCTTCTCGCGCAGTTCCCCGCGCCCCCTGAGATGCACACTTCGTGCGCCATCTCATGGGGCGCGTCCTCATGGGATGCGCCCTCATGAGATGCGCCCTCATGGGATGCGGCGAAGCCGCAAGCCCCTCAGGGGCGCGGGGAACTGCGCGACCAGCCCCCACCGGGCCCGCGGCCGACAACGCACCTTTGAGGGGCGCGATGAACTGCGCGACCAGCCACGACGGTGGCGCGCCTTCAGGACGGCGGGACATGGCAGACGCTCAGGGGCGCGGGGAACTGCGCGACCAGCCCCCACCGGGCCCGCAGTCGACAACGCACCTCCTAGGGGCGCGGGGAACCGCGCGGATCTGCCATGAGCGCGCGGCACGTCCAGTGTGGCTCAACTGCCAGGGGCGATTATTGTCGCTCGGCGTGATCGATCGACTCCGTAGGGCGACCTCCTGCGCAACCCTGACCGTCTCCGCCGCCGCGCTGCTGACCCTGGTAACCCTCCAGCACGCCGAGATGGCCGACATCCTGGTCTACAGAGCGGAGGGCGCCGCCGCGGCGGCCGGTGGCGGGGACCTGTACGGGTTCACGGTGACGCGGTGGCAACTGCCCGCCACCTACCCCCCGTTCGCCGCACTCCTCTTCGTCCCCACCACCTGGCTCCAACTCCCCGCCCTCAAGGCCGTCTTCCTCCTAGGCAACATCGCGCTCACGGCCGCCCTGGTCCACCTCTCCTGCCGCCTGGCGGGGCCGGAGCCGACGCGGGCCAGGACATGCCTGCTCACCAGCGGAGCGCTCTGGCTGGAACCCGTCTTCCAGACCACCCTGTTCGGGCAGATCAACCTCGCCCTGGCCACGCTGATCCTGTGGGACCTGACCCGGCCGGCCGGCGCCCGCGGCAAGGGCCTCGCGCTGGGCATCGCGGCCGGGATCAAGCTCACCCCGGCCGTCTTCGTCGTCTACCTGCTCCTGACCGGCCGCCGCCGCGAGGCGACGTACGCGGCGGCGGCCGGCGCCGGAACCGTGCTGCTCGGCGCGCTCGTACTGCCGCAGGCCAGCTGGGAGTTCTGGACGCGGCGGCTCTACGAGACCGGGCGGGTCGGCAAGGCGTGGATCGTCGACAACCAGTCGGTGCAGGGGCTCGTCGCCCGCGCGCTGCACGTCGCCGAGCCGGGCATGCTCTGGGCCGTACCCGCAGTCCTCGTAGCTCTCGCGGGGATGTACGCGGCCACGCGCGCCCGCACCGAGGCGCACGGCGTCGCCCTCACGGCGTTCACCGCGCTCCTCGTCTCACCCATCAGCTGGTCGCACCACTGGGTGTGGTGCGTGCCGCTGCTCGCGGTCCTGTGGGCGGGCGGGCAGCGCCGTACGGCCGTCGCCGTGGCGCTGCTCTTCACCGCCCGCACCATGTGGCTGCTGCCCCACCAGGGCGACCTGGATCTACAACTCGCGTGGTGGCAGCAGCCGTTGGCGTCTCCGTATCCGCTGCTCGGCCTCGGGCTCGTCCTCGTGGCGCTGCGTCAGCGACGGGGTCAGCCGTCGGCGAGCAGCTCGTCCGCGTCGACGATCCGGTACGCGTAACCCTGTTCGGCCAGGAAGCGCTGGCGGTGCGCCGCGAAGTCCTGGTCGATCGTGTCGCGGGCGACCACCGAGTAGAAACGGGCCTCGTGGCCGTCCGCCTTCGGACGCAGCACCCGGCCCAGCCGCTGGGCCTCCTCCTGGCGCGAGCCGAACGTGCCCGACACCTGGATCGCGACCGTCGCCTCCGGCAGGTCGATGGAGAAGTTCGCGACCTTCGAGACGACCAGGACCGAGATCTCGCCCTGGCGGAACGACTCGAAGAGCTTCTCGCGCACCGCGTTCGTCGTCTCGCCCTTGATGACCGGCGCGTCCAAGTGCTCGCCCAGCTCGTCGAGCTGGTCGATGTACTGGCCGATGACGAGGGTCTGCTCGCCCGCGTGCTTGCGTACCAGGGCCTCGGTCACCTTCCGCTTCGTCGCCGTCGTCGCGCAGAAGCGGTACTTCTCCTCGGCCTCGGCGGTGGCGTAGGCGAGGCGCTCCGAGTCGGTGAGGTTGACCCGGACCTCCACGCAGTCGGCAGGCGCGATGTAGCCCTGTGCCTCGATCTCCTTCCACGGCGCGTCGAACCGCTTCGGGCCGATGAGGGAGAAGACGTCCGACTCGCGGCCGTCCTCCCGGACCAGGGTCGCCGTCAGGCCCAGGCGGCGGCGCGCCTGAAGGTCGGCCGTGAACTTGAAGACCGGCGCCGGCAGCAGATGCACCTCGTCGTACACGACCAGACCCCAGTCACGGGAGTCGAACAGCTCCAGGTGCGGGTAGACACCCTTCCGCTTCGTCGTCAGCACCTGGTACGTGGCGATGGTGACCGGGCGGATCTCCTTGCGCGTACCGCTGTACTCGCCGATCTCGTCCTCGGTCAGCGAGGTGCGCTTCACCAGCTCGTGCTTCCACTGACGCGCCGAGACCGTGTTCGTGACGAGGATCAGGGTCGTCGCCTTGGCCTGCGCCATGGCGCCCGCGCCGACCAGCGTCTTGCCCGCGCCGCAGGGGAGTACGACCACGCCGGAACCGCCGTGCCAGAAGCCCTCCACCGCCTGCTTCTGGTACGGGCGCAGCGCCCAGCCGTCCTCCGCCAGCTCGATCGGGTGCGCCTCGCCGTCCACGTACCCGGCGAGGTCCTCGGCCGGCCAGCCCAGCTTCAGCAGCGTCTGCTTGATCTGGCCGCGCTCGGAGGGGTGCACGGCCACGGAGTCCGCGTCGATACGGACGCCGACCAGCGGCTGCACCCGCTTCGAACGCAGGATCTCCTCGAGGACCGGGCGGTCCGTGCTCGTGAGGACCAGGCCGTGCGCCGGATGCTTGGAGAGTGTGAGCCGCCCGTAGCGGTCCATCGTCTCGGCGATGTCGACGAGCAGCGCGTGCGGCACCGGGTACCGGCTGTACTCCACGAGCGCGTCCACGACCTGCTCCGCGTCGTGCCCGGCCGCCCGCGCGTTCCACAGGCCCAGCGGTGTCAGGCGGTAGGTGTGGATGTGCTCCGGCGCCCGCTCCAGCTCGGCGAACGGGGCGATCGCCCGGCGGCATTCGTCGGCCCGCTCGTGGTCGACCTCCAGGAGCAGGGTCTTGTCCGACTGGACGATGAGTGGACCGTTCACGCGCGGCACCCTTTCTGCATGGGCCAGGCCCCCCGGACTCGGTATGGCCAAACGTCCAGTGTGCCGCATGCCGGGTGGTGCGCGGAGTGACTCAGGTCGCCTCCGGGCATCGGGTGGGGTGCGCGGAATGACTCAGGTCGCGTCCGAAGAGCGGGTGGGAGCGCGGAGTGACTCAGGTCGCGTCCGGTTCCAGTTCCGCCACGCCCGTCACCCTGTGCAGCGGATACGTACGCACCTCGTCCGCCGTGTGGTCGTACGCCGTCACGAAGCCGCCCTCGACCCGGATCGGCGCGATGACCCGCTGGCTGGCCGCCCCCTCCGCGTTCACGTAACCGATCCAGAGGGTGTCGCCGGTGAGGACCGCCGCCTGCATCGTGGCCAGCGTGTCGGCCGCCGTCGTCCGCGGAAGCTCGCCGCCTCCCGGATGCGCGGGCGCCACCTTCCGCGGCGTCGTCGCCGCCACGTCGCCCGCCCTGATCGCCCGGATCGCCGCGTCCAGCAGCGTCCCGTCCGGCAGCGCGGGACCGTCCGGAACCGGCTCGGGCGCCGTGCGCGGCGGCGTGCGGTGCGCGTGCGCCCGCGTGATCAGGACATCGCCCTCGGCCGTTTCCGCCGCCGGCGCGAAACCCATCGAACGCAGACCCTCCAGGAGCGAACCCGGGTCCACCTGCGCCGCCAGGACCGTCGGAGCGAGCCGCCGCAGCCGCAGCGACGCCGCCCGCTTGTCCGCGAGGATCTCGCTCATCACCGAGTCGTCGTCGCAGCGGACGTACGCCGAGGCCGCCCCGATCCGCAGATGCCCGTGCCGCCGCGCCACATCGTCGATCAGGTACGTCAGCGGCTGCGGCACCGGCGTCCGGGAGTGCTGCGCGAGGAAAGCGTGCAGGTCCGACGCCGTCCGGCCCGCGTCGAGCGCCCGGCGCACCGAACCCGGCGTGAACCGGTACACCGTCGCCCCGCCCTTCGACTCGACGTCGGCCAGCACGGACAGGGAGTCCGCCAGCGGGCGCACCAACGGGCCCGGCGCCACCGCCGTGAGGTCCGCCTGGAGCAGGACATGGTCCAGCGGCTCCGGCAGCAGCGGAGCGATCAGCTTCTCCGCCCTCGCCGTCGCCACGGCCCGCTCCGCCGGGGTCGAGCCGCCCTGCTCCGTGAGCAGCGCCCTGCCGTGCGCCGACAGCGCCCCGCGGCCCGTCACCCCCAGGAACTCGGCCTCCGACAGCGTCCACTGCGCCAGCCGCGTCCGCAGCTCCCGGGCCGCCGGCGACGGCCGCTCCCACGTCAGCCTCGCCACGATCGACTCCGGATCGGGCGCCGTGCCCTCCGGCAGCTCCGCCAGCAGCGACAGCACCCGGTGCCGCACCTCGGGCGCCGCCGAACGGTCCAGATGCGGGCCCAGCGCCGACAACGTACGGTCCTTGCCGTCCCGGCCGCCCACCACACCCGCCGTACGGGTCGCCGGCAGCCACGCCGCCGCCAGCCGCGTCCACCGCTCCGCCGGCGGCCGCTCCAGCCACTCGTCGTACGCGGGCGTCGCCGCATACCGCTCGTCGGCCTCGCCGTCCGCCGCCAGCAGACCCGCCGCGTAGGCCAGTTCGACCCAGAAAGCGGCCTGCGGCTCCGTGCTGTCCAGAGCCGTCGCCGTGCGCTTCAGATCCCGGACGCTCAGACCGCCCGCCCGCAGCACCGCCGGACCGCCCTCGTCCCAGTCCTTCAACAACTCCTCGACCGTGGCGAGCGCCGTGTACGCCTGCGCCGCCGCCGTCGCGTCCACCACCTGTGGACGGTGCGTCGTCTTCTCCCGAACGTCCGGCGCCACCGGCTCCAGCTCGCGGTGCGCCCGGCCGCCCCGCAGATGCAGCGCCGCCTCACGCGGCAGCACCACCGTGCCCGGCGCCGTCGGCAGCAGCAGACCCCGGTCGAGCAGCCAGCGCAGATGCGCCGCGGGCTGCGCCGTCACCTGCCCGTACGGCGGCCCCCACAACAGCCGGTTCAGTACGTCGATGGCCTGCACCGGGGCCTCGTCGAGCAGCGCCGACATCCGGGTACCGTCCGCGAACAGGCCCGTCAGCGCCGCCACCGCCGACACACCGTCGTGCGTCGACTGCAGGCCCGCCGCCGCCACGATCTCCTGAAGACGGTTCGGTGAAAGGCCCGCCGTCGCCTCCGCCACCGTCGGACCGAGCCCCGTCGGAGACGGGTGCTGCGGTGTCGGCGCCAGCAGCTCGCGTGCCGTGCGCACGAGACGCAGCTGATCGTCCGCGCCCCACAGCAACGCCTGCTCGCGCAGCGTCGCCACCGCGCCCGGCAGCGCCTGTGCCGTGAGCTCACCCGGCAGCAGACCGAGCAGCGACTCGTACGTCACCGGCTCCGGGGCAACCGCCAGCGCCTGCGCCACCTGCTGCGTGAACCGGTCGAGCCGGTCCAGGGCCCGCACCACCGACGCGCGGGTCCCCGCCCGCGTGGCCAGCTGCGTCAGATCGTTCGGGACCGGGCCGAGCAGGTCCGGGCGGGCGCGCAGGAGGCGGGCCAGAGAAGCGTCGTCCCTGGCGCGGAGTGCCTCCGCCAGGGAACGCGGTGCTGCCGTCGGCGCCGCCGGGTTCTGCTCGTTGGGGCTCATCTGACCCACGGTAGCGGCCCGGCGAGCTGCTCCGGCGATTGCGGAGCGGGGTTCGCGGCAACGCCCCCGTGACCGCCGCTCCGACGCGCCCGGCATTCGCGATACCGTCGAGGCAATAACTGGCGCACCCCGGAGGGGACTTCGTGGGGATCGAGAGTGATCAGCTCGTCTTCGACTATCTGAGCCGGGTCGGCGACCTGGCCCAGCAGCGGCAACTGCCGTCGGCGACCCGGATGCGCCTGGTGACCGAGTTGCGCGGAGAGATCGACCGGCACCGCGCCCAGGCCACCGTCGACAGCCCCGCCGCCGTCCGCCGCATCCTCGACCGGCTCGGCAGCCCCGACCGGATAGTCAGCGGTGCGCAGGGTGGTGGGGGCGGCGGCGCCGACCCCGCGGCGGGGCTCATCCGGCCGTTGCCCGAGCAGCGTGCCCCTAAAGGTTCCAAAGGTGACAGAGGCGCCAGGGGTGCCAGGGGTGTCAAAGGTGCCAAGGGCGCCGGGCTGCGGCGCATCGTGCCCCTGCCCCGGCGGGAAACCGCCGACCCCGAACCAGCCGTTCGGGACGACCGCGACGCGCCCTCCCCTCCGCACCTCGCCGGTACGGATGAACTCGGCGCGTCCGGTGACGAGACCGACTGGTGGCGGATCGGGGCCGGGGGAGCCGGGACGCTCGGTGACACGGACAGCGTGCCGGGGTTCACGGGCGGGGTGGAGATCCCGGAGATTTTGAAGCGGCCTGGCTTGACGAAGGGGCCCGGGGGCCCGGGGGGCGTTGGGCGGGCTGATCTGCGTAAGCCTGCGCGGGCGGGTGATTCCGGTGACTCTGGTGATGATGATGAGGCGGCCGCGGTAGAGGGCGCAGCGGGTGCTGAGGGCGGCGTCGAAGCGCGGGAAGTGCGGGGCGCGCGGCGGTTGGTGCCCCGGCGTGTGCCGCGCGTCGTGCCCGTCGGGGGCTGGACCAACCCCCTCCTCCTGCTCGCCGCCGTCGCCCTCGTCGCCGGCGCCGCACTCGGCAACATCCTCGCCCTGCTCATCGGCTGGGCCGTCGTCTATCTCTCCCGTCGGCTGACCCTGGGCCAGAAGAAACTCGCCGTGTTCGGCCTTCCCGGTCTCGCCGTGATCGGCGGCATCGTCTGGCTCTGGGGGCGCAGCGTCGGGAAGTGGGGCGCGCCGATCGCCGACGGGCAGATGAGCGGCGCGCTGGGGGAGACGTGGCCCTGGGTGTTGCGGGTGGCCGCGGTTGGCTCCGCGTTGTATTTGGTGTGGCGGTCTCAGCGGAGTCGGGGCTGAGGTTTTGGGTTCTGGGAGTGGGCTGAGGTTTTGGGAGTGGGCCGAGGTTCTGGGAGTGGGCTGAAGTTCTGGCATTGGGTTGAGGTTGGGCTCTTTTACGTGGTCAGGTCCGACTGGAGTTCCGTGAGGATCCTGTTCGCCGCTGTGTAGCCGATGCCCTGGATCCACAGTTCGTCGTCCACCTGGAACACCCGGTCGTCCCTGACCGCCCTGATCCCCCGCCACAGGCCGCTCGTCGTGGTCTGCGTGACCTTCGCCTTGTTCGGATTCCCGTACGTCGACGTGAAGATGACGTCCGCGTCCGCCTTGTCGATCTGCTCGGGGCTGACATCGTAGGAGAAGCCGTCCTTGGCCTTGTCCGTGATCGCGGGGCGGCCCAGGCCCACGTCGGCGAGGATCGTGGCGATGTAGTTCTGCTTGCCGTAGATGCGGATGTCGGCGCCTTCTACGAAGCGGACGACGTTGATGTCGGTTGCCGCCGCTTTCTGCTTTCCGCCGAGTGCCTTGGTGACCCTTTTTGTGTGCGCCTCGTATTTCGCGATCGCCGTTTTGGCTTCAGGGGTTTTGCCCAGGGCGTCGGCGTGAAGGCGGAAGTTCTGCTTCCAGGGGTAGCCGGTCGACTCGGTGAGGACCGTCGGGGCGATGGCGCTCAGCTGTTGGTAGCGCTGGCCGTCGCGGATCTTGCTGCTGAGGATGAGGTCGGGCTTGAGGGCGGCGATCTTCTCCAGGTTGGGGTGGGAGATCTCGCCCACTTCGGTGATGCCGGTGGTCTCGGAGTCGGGGAGGTAGGAGAGGAAGGAGTGTTCGGCGCCGGCGCGGGTGGCGCCGACGGGTTTCACTCCGAGGGTGATGGCGGAGTCGAGTTCGGCGGTGTCGAGGACGACTACGCGCTTCGGGGCGTTCTTTACTTTGACGTCGCCCATGGCGGTTTTGACGGTGCGTGTGGCGCCTGTGCCTCCGGCGGTGGGGGCGGGTTCGTCCTTGGCCGGGTCGGAGCTGCTCGTGCAGGCGGTCAGGGACAGGGCCATGGCCAGGGACAGGGACAGGGACAGGGACAGGGACAGGGTCAGGGGGGTGAGGTGGGTGCCGTGGCGGGTGAGGGAGGCATGCATGGTGGGTGCCTTTCGGTGCTCGCCAGGAAGGGAGGGTGGCTGGTTGCGGTTTCGTCGGCGGCTGGCGGTTTCGTTGTGGCCGGTGTGTGGTCGGGTACGGGGGCGGTCGGGGTATGTCCGTGCTCGCCATCTCGATGTCATCGCTGCTTGCTTCGGCCGCCGCGGTCAGGGGCAGGGGTGCTGCGCGCGGACATACCCCGCCCACCCCCTCCCGTTGTCCCCTACCTGTCCGCCGACGTCGTTCTTTAAAGCCCCTCCGGCTGTCGCCGACCCAGCCCCTTCGGCTGTCGCCGACCCAGCCCCTTCGGCTGTCGCCGGCCCAGGCTTTGCGGCTGGCCCCCCGATCAAGCCCCTCCGGCCGTTCCCGATCAAGCCCCTCCGGCTGTGCCACCCCAGCCCCTCCGGCGATTGAGGAGCGGGGGCTGGGGCGGAGCCCCGGGGCTGGGCGCGAGTGCCGGGGCTACTTCGACGGGGTCCAGGGGGAACCCGGAACCACCAGCGGAGAACCCGTGACCGGGTCGGAGACCACCACACAGGGCAGCCCGAAAACCTCTCGGACCAACTCCGCCGTAACCACCTTCGAAGGCGCCCCCTCCGCAACGATCCGCCCCTCCTTCATCGCAACCAAGTGATCCGCATAACGCGCAGCCTGATTGAGATCATGCAGGACGATGGCGACGGTACGACCCTTGTCATGGTTCAACTGGCGTACCAGGTCGAGGACTTCGACCTGATGGGCGATGTCCAGGAACGTGGTGGGCTCGTCGAGGAGAAGGATGTCCGTCTCCTGGGCGAGAGCCATCGCGATCCAGACGCGCTGACGCTGACCACCGGAGAGCTCGTCGACGTTGCGGTCCGCGAGCGCGGCGACGTCGGTACGTTCCATCGCCTCGGTGACGGCCAGCTCATCCGCGTCGGACCACTGCTGCCACCAGCTCTGATGCGGCTGGCGCCCGCGCGAGACGAGGTCCGCGACCGTGATCGCCTCGGGAGCGGTGGGGGACTGGGGCAGCAGCCCGATCTGCTGGGCGATCTTCTTCGTGGGCAGCTCGGCGAGCGCCTTGCCGTCCAGGAGTACCGAGCCGCCCGCGGGCCGGAGCAGCCTGCCGAGCGCCCGCAGCGTCGTCGACTTGCCGCACGCGTTCGGGCCGACGATCACCGTCACCCGGCCGTCGGGCACCGTCAGATCGAGCCCCCGCACCACGGTGCGGTCGTCGTAGGCGAGGGTCAGGTCGCGGGCCGTGAGCCGGCTCATGCGGTGCCTCCGGAAGTGCGGACGGAGCGGCTGCGGACGATCAGGTAGATCAGGTAGGGGGCGCCGACCGCCGCGGTGAGAACGCCCACCGGCAGCTCCGTCGGCGAGAACAGGCGGCGGGCCAGCAGGTCGGCCACGACCACGATCACCGTGCCCAGGAGCGCCGAGCACAACAGCGGAATCTGAGCGGTACGGGTCAGGCGGCGGGCGATCTGGGGGGCCAGCAGAGCCACGAAGTCCACCGGGCCCGCCGCCCCCGTCGCCAGCGACGCCAGGACCACGCCGAGCGCGACCAGGCCCAGACGTGCGTGGCCCAGGCGCACCCCGAGCGCCGTCGCCGTGTCGTCGTCCATCGAGACCGTGCGCTGCGCCCGGGCCGCCCACGCGATGAAGGGGGCGAGGAGGAGCAGGCTCCAGGCGAGGGGCTGCGCCTCGGGCCAGCCGCGGCCGTTGAGCGAGCCCGTCATCCAGATCTGGGCCTGCTGGGCGACGAGGTAGTCGCCCTTCGTCATGAAGAGCGTGGTGATCGAGCGGAGCGCGATAGCGAAGCCGATGCCGATGAGGACGAAACGGGTGGCATGCAGGCCGCCCCGCCATGCGAAGACGTAGACCAGGGCCGCCGCAATGACTCCGCCCGCCACGGACACGTAGGGGAGGAGTGTGTAGGAGGTGAGGCCGAAGGTCATCGCCGCCACCGTCACCGCGCTCGCGCCCTGGCTGATGCCGATGATGTCGGGGCTGGCGAGCGGGTTGCGCGCCACCGTCTGGATCAGTGCGCCCGCGACGCCGAACGCCGCACCCACCAGGAGCCCCACCACCATGCGGGGTTCACGCAGTGTGCCGACCACCAGTTCGTCGGGGGACGGCTGCCCTGTGACGACCTTGAACACCTCTGCCGGGCTCGTGAACGTCTCGCCCACGCAGAGGTACGCCAGGCAGGCGGTGAGGAGGGCGATTGTGAGGATCGCCGCCACCGTCGTCGCCCTGCGGTGCAGGAGGAAGCGGGCCCGGCCCGCGCGGAGCACCGTGTACCCGGCCGGGCGCACCCCGGGAATCGTGCTCATGCGGGCACCGCCTTCCTGCGCACCAGAGTCACCAGGAACGGGACCCCGATCAGTGCCGTCATGACGCCCGCGGGCACCTCGCTCGGCGGGAAGACCACCCGGCCCACCGTGTCCGCGACCAGCAGCATCACCGGGCCCGTCAGCGCCGCCATCGGCAGCAGCCAGCGGTGGTCGGAGCCGACGAGCGCGCGGGCTATGTGCGGCACCGCCAGGCCGATGAACGCGATCGGGCCCGCCGCCGCCACCCCGACACCCGTGAGGACGGTCGCGCCCAGGCCGCCGACGATACGTACCGTCGCCACCCGCTGGCCCAGGCCCTTCGCCACGTCCTCGCCGAGCGCCAGCGCGTCCAGGCCGCGCGCCACCGAGAGCACCAGGACCGTGCCGGCCAGGAGGAACGGCCAGATCTGGTGGAGGAGTTGCGCGTCGCGGCCCGAGAGCGAGCCCACCTGCCAGAAGCGGAACTCGTCGAGCGCCGAGGCCTTGGTCGTGAGGATCGCCGTGGTGACCGAGACGAGGAGTGCGTTGATCGCCGCGCCGCCCAGGGCCAGTTTGACGGGTGTCGCGCCGCCTCTGCCGCTCGACGCGATCGCGTAGACGGCGACGGACGCGATACCCGCCCCGGCGAACGCCAGCCACACGTACCCGGTGAGCGTGTGGATGCCCAGGTACGCGATGGCCAGGACCACACCGACCGACGCGCCCTGGCTGATGCCGAGGATGCCGGGGTCGGCGATGGGGTTGCGGGTGATGCCCTGAAGGACCGTGCCGGCCAGCGCCAGGGCCGCGCCGACCATCAGGCCGACGACCGTACGCGGCAGCCGCAGGCCCCTGATCACCTCGGCCGCGTCACTGTGCCCGCCGTGCAGCAGGGCGTCGAACACGGCGGACGGCGCGATCGCGCGGGCCCCCACCGCCAGGCTCAGCAGGACCGCCAGGGCCAGCGCCGCGGCCGCCGCCACGATCGCCAAAACCCTGACGTCACGGCGTCTGACAGGCATAACGCTCCCGATGAGCTGGCTGGGCGGTGGGTAAGGCTTGGCTAAGTGTGGGCTGTGAGGCCGTCATCGTATGCCGGGCACAATGGGGCCCATGGCTGCCCACATAGACCCCGCCCCCGCCGGACCCACCGTCGGGTTCGACCTCGACATGACGCTGATCGACTCGCGGCCCGGGATCAGGGCGACCTGGGTGGCCCTGACCGAGCGCACCGGCACGTACGTCGACGCCGATCTGGCGATCTCCCGGCTCGGTCCGCCGCTGGTCGACGAGCTCGCCGAGTGGTTCCCCGCGGAGGAGATCCCGGCGATGGCCGATCTCTACCGTGAGATGTACCCCACATACGCCATCGAGCCGACACTGGCGCTGCCGGGCGTCCACGAGGCGATGGACGCCGTGCACGCCGCGGGCGGGCGCACCATGGTCGTCACCGCCAAGTACGAGCCGAACGCCAAGCTCCACCTGGCGCACCTGGGCATCGACGCGGACGTCGTGGTCGGCAACCTGTGGGCGGAGGGCAAGGCGGAGGCGCTGCGCGAGCACGGCGCGAGCGTGTACGTCGGAGACCACGTCGGCGACGTGCGCGGGGCGCGCGCCGCCGACGCGTTCTCGGTGGCCCTCACGACCGGTCCGTGCTCCGCCGGCGAACTGCGGGCCGCGGGCGCCGACGTGGTGCTGGCGGACCTGACCGGCTTCCCGGCCTGGCTGTCGGACTACGTGGAGCGTGCCGCCCGCCGCTGAGCCGAGACGCCTCGCAGTACGCCGGCCGCGGCCAGCAGAAAACCGACGCCCATGAGCATGCAGACGCCATAGGCGAGAGGTGGGAACGGGTCGGTGTCGAGGAACAGCGGGGCCACCGTGACCAGGGTGGCGATCGCCCCCACGATGAAGACGATGCCGCCCGCTTTCACGAGGCCGTCACCGGGCCCCGGCTCGGTCGCCCTGGAATTGACTTGGGTTTTGTCGCGCACCCAGCAAGGGTAGTTCCCAGGCCGTAGGGACAAGCAAACGAACCTTCCGGCGCCGTCTTGTCACCGGCCCCGGGACCCATAGTCTTGGTGGCAGCGGGTCGTACCACGACCCGCTGTACTGCTATCCAGAGCGTTTTCTTTCTAGTACGAGGACGAGGACTTCACGTGCCTACCGGCAAGGTCAAGTGGTTCAACAGCGAGAAGGGCTTCGGCTTCCTCTCCCGCGACGACGGCGGTGACGTCTTCGTGCACTCCTCCGTACTTCCCGACGGTGTCGACGCCCTCAAGCCCGGCCAGCGCGTCGAGTTCGGTGTGGTCGCCGGCCAGCGCGGCGACCAGGCGCTCTCCGTCACCATCCTCGACCCGACCCCGTCCGTCGCCGCGGCCCAGCGCCGCAAGCCGGACGAACTGGCGTCCATCGTCCAGGACCTGACGACGCTGCTCGAGAACATCACGCCGATGCTGGAGCGCGGCCGCTACCCCGACAAGGCCGCCGGTGCGAAGATCGCCGGCCTGTTGCGGGCGGTGGCGGACCAGTTGGACGTCTGAGCCGCCGCCGGCCCATGAGCAGGTGATCTACGGGAACTTCAGCGCGTCCGGGGCGAGCGCCGGGACCAGGCCCTCGGCCGCGGCCCGCGTCAGCAGACCCCGGATCGCCGCGTACCCGTCCTCGCCGAGATCGGCCGTGAACTCGTTGACGTACAGGCCGATGTGCTGGTCGGCGACGGCCGGGTCCATCTCCTGGGCGTGCGCCATCACGTACGGGCGTGACACCTCGGGGTCGTCCCAGGCCTGGCGGACGGAGGTGCGGATCGCGTCCGCGTATGCGCGCAGCGTCTCCGTTCCGAGGTCGCGGCGGGCGATGATCGCGCCGAGCGGGATCGGCAGGCCCGTCGTGGCCTCCCAGTGCTCGCCCATGTCGGCGAGCTTGTGCAGGCCGTAGTTCTGGTACGTGAAGCGGGCCTCGTGGATGACGAGGCCGGCGTCGACCTTCCCGTCGCGCACCGCGGGCATGATCTCGTGGAACGGCATGACGACGATCTCGCCGACCTGCCCGCCCGCGACCGTGTCGGCCGCCCACAGCCGGAAGAGGAGATAGGCGGTCGAGGTCTCGCTCGGCACGGCGACGCGCTTGTCGGAGAGGTCGACGCCCGCTTCGCGGGTGAGCACCAGCGGGCCGCAGCCCCGGCCGAGCGCGCCGCCGCACGGCAGCAGCGCGTAGTCGTCGAGGACGTACGGCAGCACCGCGTAACTGACCTTCAGGACGTCGTACGTGTCCTCGCGGCGCTCCGCGACCCCGTTGGTGATGTCGATGTCGGCGAACGTCACGTCCAGCGCCGGGGCGCCGGGGACGCGGCCGTGGGCCCAGGCGTCGAAGACGAAGGTGTCGTTCGGGCAGGGCGAGAAGGCGATGCGGACCGGGTCGGGGCCCGTGGCTGCCGTGGGGTTCGTCGTCATGTGTTCTTCCAACTCTCCAGTACGGGCGCCGACTTCCCGAACGCGTCGGTGAGTGCGGCCAGCGCGTCACCGATGCGCCAGGCGGCGCGGTCGCGGGGCCCGACGGCGTTGGAGACGGCGCGGATCTCCGCCACGGGCACGTCGTGCGCGGCGGCGGCCTCGGCGACCCCGAAGCCCTCCATCGCCTCGGCGACGGCGCCGGGGTGGCGCCGGGCGAGGAGCGCGGCGCGGTCGGCGGTGCCGGTCACCGTGGAGACGGTGAGGACGGTGCCGACGGCTGCGGGCGCGGTGCCGGTTGCCGCGGCGAGGTCTCGTACGAGGGACGCCGGCGGACGGTGGGTGACGGTGCCGAAGCCGAGTTCGGTGACCGGCAGGAAACCCTCGGGGGTCTCGGCGCCGAGGTCGGCCACGGTGATCGCGTCGGCGATCAGGACCGTGCCGGGCGGGGTGCTGAAGCCGCCGCCGATACCGGCCGAGACGACCAGCGTGTACGGGTCGCCCGCCAGCTCGGCCGTGGTGAGGGCGGTGGCGGTGCCGGCCGCGGCGGCCGCGGGGCCTACGCCGACCGCGACCACGTCGATCGCCGGGCGGTCGTGCAGCGCACGCGCCACCGCGTCCCGTTCGGCCGGGACGGCGGTGGCGATCAGTACGCGGGCGTGCGCGGTGCCGGGCTGCGCGCCGGTGTCCGTATCCGTCAGGAGTCCTTCTTGAGCTTGAACGACCACAGGCCGTACGCCTTGGAGTCGCCGCCCTCCAGGATCGTCACGGTGGTCGAGCCGCCGGTGGCGCCGTACTGCTGGTTGAAGAAGACGCTGCCCGGGACCGTGCGGTACGTCTTCTTGCTGGCGTCGGTGAGGGGCTGACCGTTCATCAGGATCGTCCAGCCCTTCTCCGCGATCTCCGGGTCGACGCCGAAGCGGACCGTCTCGTCGGGATCGACCTTGATGGACTTGGCGTCCTTGTCCTTCAGGCAGCCCTCGAGCGACGAGGCGGCGAGCGCCTTGCCGTCGTTGTGGCAGGAGGCCTCGGAGTTCACCGTGTCGCGGCCCACCGTGACGGTGGCCAGCGGGGTCGGCTTGTCGCAGGCGGAGAGGACGAGCAGTCCGGCGCCGACGGCACCGACGGCGGCCACGGTGCGCCTGTGGCGCACTACGAAACGCTGGGAGGTCATGGCCGAAGGCTATCTGGCTCCGCCGGGGGGGTCGGGGGTGGGTCGTCCGTCGGCGTGGCCGCTTCTCCGCGCCGCTGGGCATGCGTGGTCTGCGGGTGCGGGCCGGTGGGGCTTCTCGCGCAGTTCCCCGCGCCCCTGAGATGCGCACTGCGTGCGCCATCTCATGCAGCCCCAGGGGGCGCGGGGAACTGCGCGAGCAACCACGACGGTGGTGCGCCTTCAAGACGGCGGGACATGGCAGACGCTTCAGGCCACCCGGGCCCTGGCGGGGCCGCTGTGGCGGGCGGCCGAGAGGAGGCCGCGGGCCGTCGTCAGCCAGCCCACCGCCACGATCCCCGCCGCCACAGAAAGCCCCAAGGACCCGACCAGCGGCAACGCGATCCCGATCGCCCCGCCCACCACCCACGCCATCTGCAACAACGTCTCGGAGCGGGCGAACGCGGACGTGCGTACGACCTCCGGTACATCCCGCTGGATCGTCGCGTCCAGCGAAAGCTTCGCCAGCGCCTGCGCGAACCCGGCGAACGCCGCCAGACACGCCGTCATGAACGCCCCGAAGAACACCGCGGAGGTGATCGCGACGCCGAGCACCACCGCCACCACCGTCACGATGATGACCTCGGGCGCCCGCGCTCTCAGCCACGCCCCGACCGCCGTGCCCAGCGCGTTCCCCGCCCCGGCGGCCACCCCGACCAGGCCGAGCGACACGGCCGCGCTCTGCCCGGTCAGCGGATGCTCCCGCAGCAGGAACGCCAGGAAGAAGATGAGGAACCCGGAGAGACAGCGCAGCGCGGCGTTGGCGGCGAGGGCGTGGGTCACGGCCGTGCCCACGGTCCGCAGCCCCGGCTTGCGCTGCTTCTTGCCCGGGCCGTGCACATGCGCCTCGTCGGCCGCGAGCAGCGCCTTGCTCTCGCCCTTGGCCGAGTCGACCTTGGGCGGCAGCGAGAACGACAGGAACATCCCCGCAACGAAGATCACAAACGCGCCGTACAGGGGCCAGCGCGGCCCGAGCGCCTGCAGACCCGCCCCCACGGGCGCCGCGGCCCCGGTGGCGAGCAGCCCGCCGAGTGTGACCCGGGAGTTGGCCTTGACCAGGGAGAAGCGTGGCGGGAGCAGCCGCGGCACGACCGCCGAACGGACCACTCCGTACGCCTTTGAGGCGACAAGGACACCGAGCGCGGCCGGATACAGCTCGATGCCGCCGGTGACCACCGCGGTCGACAGGACCAGCGCGAGCAGCGCCCGGGCCAGCATCGACCCGGCCATCGCGGCCCGCCGCCCGTGCGGCAGCCGGTCCAGGAGCGGCCCGATGACCGGGGCGAGCAGCGTGAAGGGGGCCATCGTGATGGCCAGGTACAGGGCGACTCGCCCGCGTGCCTCGTCCGTGGGTACGGAGAAGAAGACCGTCGAGGCGAGGGCGACGGTGACCATGACGTCACCCGCGCCGTTCACCGCATGGAGTTCGATGAGTTTTCCGAGGCCCGACTCGCCCGCGCCGTGCGCATGGGTCGCTTTCCGGATACCGCGCGCCGTGCCCGTGAACGGCAGATGCAGGGCACGCCCGACCTTGCGGACGGCCCCGCGCACCGGGCCCGAACCGCTCTGTGCGTACGCCGATCGTGCGGTTGCCACCCAGTCATAGTGCCCCGTGAACGGGCGTACTAGTGCCGATATGAGCACGCGGGTCGGCTTTCGCGTCGGGTGCGGCTCGTACGTCGGTGTGGGCGCAGGGCGCAGGACGAGGTAGCGTGCGTAGCGCGCCCGCGGCGGTTGTTATCGGCCGCGCGCCTCTCGGCCATCCCGCAGAATGGATGACGTAGGTGCGCCCGGAACGTCGGGTGCGGACGTCGACGCGGCCCTCCGGTCCGCTCCGTCCGCGCTCCCGCACACAGGATGGCGCACTCGAGAGACGGCGTAGGAGAGAAGCGATACCTGTGAGCGCAGCGACAACGCGAAGCCGCACCCCTGACCGTCTGTGCGCCGAGGCGGTCGATTACGCCCGCACCGCGGCCGAGGAGGCCGCCGCGCCCGGTGTGGTCGGCGAGCATGTCGAAATGGTCGTCGAGGGCGACCGCGTCGTCACGCACCTGTTCGAGTGCAAGGAGTTCGGCTACCGGGGCTGGCGCTGGGCCGTCACCGTGGCCCGGGCCTCACGGGCCAAGTACGTCACCCTCGACGAGACGGTGCTGCTCCCGGGACCGGACGCGCTGCTCGCCCCCGAGTGGGTGCCGTGGAGCGAGCGGCTGCGGCCCGGCGACATGGGGCCCGGCGATCTGCTGCCCACCGAGGCCGACGATCTGCGTCTGGAACCCGGCTACACCGGCGAGGACGTGCCCCCGCCGAACTCGCCGCTGTCCGACGAGATGTTCGAGCTGGTCGAGGCGGAGGACGCCGAGATCACCGCCGGGCCGGTGGCCGAGCTGCCCGTCGCCCCGGCCCGCGGTTCGATCGCGGCGGTCGCCGAGGAACTGGGCATGAGGCGGGCGCGGGTGCTCTCGCGGTACGGGCTGCATGTCGCGGCCGACCGCTGGGAGGACTCCTACGGCGCGAAGACCCCCATGGCTCAGGCCGCCCCCGCGACCTGCGTCTCCTGCGGTTTCCTCCAGCCGGTCGGCGGCTCTCTCGGCCAGGCCTTCGGCGTCTGCGCGAATGAGTTCTCGCCGGCGGATGGTCGTGTGGTCTCGCTGGCGTACGGGTGCGGGGGGCACTCGGAGGCGGCGGTCATGCCTACGCCGCCGCGGCCGGCTCCGCCGGTGATCGATGAGACGCTGGTCGATGCGATGCCGCTTCGCTTGGAGGTTGATGCGGGGTCGGTGGGGGCCGCGCCCGCCGACGGCGCGGAAGATCTCGGCCACTCGTAGCGCACCCCGCGCCCCTAGGGCCCAGCTGGTTTTGGGGCTGCGGCTGCGGGGTGCGGCTGCGGTCCGGCGGGGCTTCTCGCGCAGTTCCCCGCGCCCCTGGGTGGTTTTACGTCCGCGGCCCGGTGGGGCTTCTCGCGCAGTTCCCCGCGCCCCTGAGATGCGCACTACGTGCGCGATCTCATGGGACGCCCCTGGGCCCGCGGCAAAGCCGCCCCCCCAGAGGCGCGGGGAACTGCGCGAACGGCCCCCACAGGCCCGCACCGGACAACGCACCTCTCTTGGGGGCGCGGGGAACGGCGCGAGAAGCTCCACCGGCCGGTACCGGACAACGCACCTCCTAGGGGCGCGGGGAACTGCGCGTTCGGCCCGATCGGGCGGACCCGGGGCCACCCCATCCGGGCCGAGGCCAGCGCCGCGATACCGTTCGGGCCGACCGATCAGCCGCCCCGTGAGGAGACACCCGTGAGCGTCAGCCGATCCCCCTGGGCGGCACCCGAGGGCATGGACCCGTTCGGCACCGCCAGGCTGCGCCGCGGGGTGCTGGACGCGTGGACCGGCAGCGCGGCCCGGTTCCGGGAGGACGCCAACGCGGAGGAGGACCTCGCCCTCGGCGGCTACCGGGACCGACTGGTCGTAGAACTGGCCCAGAACGCCGCGGACGCGGCAGCCCGCGCCGGAACCGAGGGCCGCCTCGCGCTGACCCTGCGCGACGGAACCCTCGCGGCCGCGAACACGGGCGCTCCGCTGGACGCCACCGGCGTCGAGTCGCTGTCGACGCTGCGGGCGTCCGCCAAGCGGGAGGACTCCGGGACGGCCGTGGGCCGGTTCGGCGTCGGGTTCGCCGCCGTGCTGGCCGTCAGCGACGAGCCCGCCGTCGTCGGCCGGACCGGCGGTGTGCGCTGGTCCCTCGGCGAGGCCCGCATGGCCGCCGCCGAGATCGCCCTGCACAGCCCCGCCCTCGGGGACGAACTGCGCCGCCGGGACGGCCATGTGCCGCTCCTGCGGCTCCCGTTCGCCGCCGAGGGCCAGGCCCCGGACTCGTACGACACGGTCGTCATCCTGCCGCTGCGCGACCAGGCCGCGGAGGCGCTCGCCGCCCGTCTCCTCGCGGACGTCGACGACACGCTGCTGCTCGCCCTGCCGGGCCTCTCGGAGGTCACGGTCACCACGGACGCCGGGACGCGCGTGCTGCGCCGCCGCGCCGCGGACCCGTACACGGTGATCTCGGACGACGCCCGCGAGCCCGCCGAGCTGCGCTGGCGCACCGTCGAACGGGCCGGGGCGCTCGCCCCGGACCTGCTCACCGACCGGCCCGTCGAGGAGCGCCTGCGCCCCCACTGGTCCGTCACCTGGGCCGTGCCCGTCGACGACGCGGGCGCCCCGCAGCGGCCCCGCAGCGCGCCCGTGCTGCACGCGCCGACCCCGAGCGACGAGGCCCTCGGGGTGCCGGCGCTGCTCATCGGCTCGTTCCCGCTCGACACCGCCCGGCGGCACGTCGCGCCGGGCCCGCTCACCGACCATCTCGTGCAGCGCGCCGCCGACGCGTACGCCGAACTGCTCGGCGACTGGCGGCCCGTGGGGCCCGGCATCCTGGATCTCGTGCCCGGGCCGCTCGGCAAGAGCGAGCTGGACGGTGCGCTGCGGGCCGCCATCCTGGAGCGGCTGCCCCGTACCGCCTTCCTGCCGCCCGCGCTGGAGTCGAAGACGGAGGGCGAGGACGACGACGCGCGGCCCGTCGCTCTCAAGCCGCGGGACGCCGAGGTCGTCGAAGGTGTCGGGGCCGACACCGTGCGCGTCCTCGCCGAGGTGCTGCCCTGCCTGCTGCCCGCCGGGCTCGAACGCCGTTCCGAGCTGCGGACGGTGGGTGTCGCGCGCGTCCCGCTGACCGAGGCCATCGACCGGCTTGCCGGACTGGAGAAGGATCCCGGCTGGTGGCGGCGGCTCTACGACTCGCTGGCCGGCGTCGACCCCGACCGGCTCTCCGGGCTGCCCGTGCCGCTGGCCGGGGGCCGCACCGTCATCGGGCCGCGCCAGGTGCTGCTGCCCACCGGTGAGGCGTCCGCGGTGCCCGGCGACGCTCTGGCCCGGCTCGGTCTCAAGGTCGCCCACCCCGACGCCGCCCACCCGCTCCTGGAGAAGCTGGGCGCCCTGCCCGCCACGCCCCGCGCCGTCCTGCTGACGCCGCAGCTGCGGGCCGCCGTCGCCGCGTCCCTGGACGACGAGCCCGCCTGGGACGACGAGGGCACCCTGAGCGTCGACGAGCTGGCCGAGGTCGTCCTCACGCTGGTGCGCGACGCCCACCTCGACGCCGGTGACGAGCCGTGGCTCGGCGCCCTCGCCCTCCCCGACGAGCACGGCGAACTCGCCCCCGCCGCCGAGCTGCTGCTCCCGGGCAGCCCCATCGCCGCCGTCCTGCGCGAGGGCGAGCTGCCGTACGTCGACGAGGAGCTGGCCGAGCGGTGGGGTGAACAGCCCCTGGCCGCGTGCGGGGTGCTCGCCACCTTCGCCCTCGTCCGCACCACCGACGTCGTCCTCGACCCCGACGAACTCGACCCGCGCGACAGCGACTTCCCCGAGCCCGACGACCCGGGCCTGCTCGACGCCGTAGACGTGTGGTGCGAGGACGTCCTCGACCGGCTGCCCGACACACCGGTGCCGCCCGTCGCCACCGAGCTGATCGCCGTACGCGACCTCGACCTGGTCGACGAGGACCGCTGGCCGCAGGCGCTCGCCCTGCTGTCGCAGCCGCCGCTGCGCGACGCCCTCACCCAGCCCGTCCGGGTGCTGCTGCCCGACGGCACCCACGAGCTGGTCCGCCCGTACACGGCGTGGTGGCTGCGCGGCAACCCGGTCCTGGACGGCCGCCGCCCCGCCGGGCTGCGCGCCGAGGGCTCCGATCCGCTCCTCGTCGGCCTGTACGAGGCCGCCGACGCCGGCGGTTTCGACGACGAGCAGGTGCTGCGCACCCTGGGCGTACGCACCTCCGTCGCCGCGCTGCTCGACGAGCCCGGCGGCGCCGCCGAACTCCTGGACCGCCTCGCCGACCCGGACCGCCCGGTGAGCGCGTCGCAACTGCACGCCATCTACGGCAAGTTGACCGAGCTGGAACCCGAACAGGTGACGCTGCCCGACGAGTTGCGTGCGGTACGCGACGGAGAGGTGGTCGTCGTGGACGCCGCCGACGCCCTCGTCGCCGACGCCCCCGATCTGCTGCCGCTCGCCGCCGGGCGCGCGCTGCTGCCCGTCGCCCCGGCCGGGGCCGCGCACCTCGCCGAGCTGTTCCAGGTGCGCCGCCTGAGCGCGGCCGTGGACGCCGAGGTGACGGGGGACGGCACCGAACACCCGGTGCCCGACTCCGTGCGCACCCTCCTCGGACCCGCGGCCCCGCACTCGTACGTCGAGTACGAGGAGCTGTACGTCGCCGGGACCGAGGCCGACTGGCGACGCACCCCCGACGGGACCGTGCACGCGGCGACCCTGGAGGGCGTCGCCGCCGGTCTGGCGTGGGCGGCGGGGCAGTGGCCGCGCCGCTTCGAGGTGGCGGCGCTCCTGGAGGACCCGTCCCGTACGCAGGAGCTGGCGCGGGACCGCTGGTTCGACTGACGACAGGCCCGGTCTAGTCCGGGTAGCGGCGGTCGACCCACTTCCACAGGAGTTCCAGGACGACCGCCGCCACCGCCGCGATGCCCACCGCCGTCCACGGCATGCTCGTGCCGACCAGTTTCAGCGCGAAGAAGTCCTGGAGCCACGGCACGACCAGGACCAGCAGGAAGCCGAGTCCCATCGCCGCCACCAGGCAGACCCGCCACCACGTGTACGGGCGGGCGACGATGGCGAGCACCCACATCGAGATCAGGAACAGCGTAAGCGTCGCCGAGCTGGTCTCGGCGTCCAGCGCGCCCGAACCCGTGTAGAAGTGCCGGGCGATCATGTACATCAGGAACGTGGCGAGTCCGGCGACGACGCCGCCCGGGATCGCGTACCGCATCACGCGCTGCACGAAGTGCGGTTTCGCGCGCTCCTTGTTCGGGGCGAGGGCGAGGAAGAACGCCGGGACACCGATCGTCAGGGTCGACAGCAGCGTCAGATGCCGTGGCAGGAACGGGTACTCGACCTGGCAGCAGACTACGAGGAGCGCCAGGATCACCGAGTACACGGTCTTGACCAGGAACAGGGTCGCCACGCGCGTGATGTTGCCGATGACGCGCCGGCCCTCGGCGACGACCGAGGGCAGCGTCGCGAACGAGTTGTTCAGGAGCACGATCTGGGCGACCGCGCGCGTGGCCTCCGAGCCCGAACCCATCGAGACCCCGATGTCGGCGTCCTTCAGGGCCAGTACGTCGTTCACGCCGTCGCCCGTCATCGCGACCGTGTGCCCGTGGGACTGGAGCGCGCCGACCATGTCCCGCTTCTGCTGCGGGGTGACGCGGCCGAAGACGGTGCCCGCGTCGAGCGCGTCGGCCATCTCCGCCCGGTCCTCGGGCAGCGAGCGGGCGTCGACGGTGTGCTCGGCGCCGTCCAGGCCGAGCTTTCCGGCGACCGCCCCGACGGAGACCGCGTTGTCGCCGGAGACGACCTTGGCCCTGACGTCCTGCTCGGCGAAGTAGCGCAGCGTGTCGGCGGCGTCGGGACGCAGACGCTGCTCCAGGACGACGAGCGCGGCCGGCTCGGCGCCCTCCTTCACCTTCGGGTCCTCCAGGTCCGTGTGGACGCGGACCAGCAGCAGGACCCGTAGACCCTGCTGGTTGAGCTCCTCGACGCCGGTGAGGGCCGGGTCGTCGGAGGGCAGCAGGACGTCGGGCGCCCCCAGCAGCCAGGCGCTGCTCGTCCCGTCGCTCTCGCTGAAGGCGGCGCCGCTGTACTTGCGGGCCGAGGAGAACGGCAGCGCCTGCGTGCAGCGCCAGCCCTGGTCCTCGGGGTAGGCGTCGATGATGGCCTGGAGCGAGGCGTTGGGCCGCGGGTCGGAGCCGCCCAGCGCGCCGAGGACATCGCGTACGTGGCTCTCGTCGGCGCCGTCGAGGGGACGCAGCTCGGCGACGTCCATGCCGCCCTCGGTGAGCGTGCCCGTCTTGTCCAGGCAGACCGTGTCGACGCGGGCCAGGCCCTCGATCGCGGGCAGCTCCTGCACCAGGCACTGCTGGCGGCCGAGGCGGATGACACCGATGGCGAAGGCGACCGAGGTGAGCAGGACGAGACCCTCGGGGACCATCGGCACGATGCCGCCGACGGTCCGGGCGACGGAGTCCTTGAACCCGTGCTCCTTGACGACGAGCTGGCTGATGACCAGGCCGATCGCGGTCGGGATCATCATCCACTGCACGTACTTGAGGATGGTGGAGATACCGGAGCGCAGCTCGGAGTGGACGAGCGTGAACCGGCTGGCCTCCTCGGCGAGCTGCGCCGCGTAGGCCTCGCGGCCCACCTTCGTCGCGGTGAACGCGCCGCCGCCCGCGACGACGAACGACCCCGACATGACCGCGTCGCCGGGCTGCTTCACGACCGGGTCGGCCTCACCGGTCAGCAGCGATTCGTCGATCTCCAGGCCGTCGGCCTCGGCGCAGGTGCCGTCCACGACGATCTTGTCGCCGGGTCCTGTCTCGATCAGGTCGCCGAGCACGATCTCGGAGGTGGCGACCTGCGTGGCCACCCCGTCGCGCCGCACCGTGGGGCGTGCCTCGCCGATCACGGCGAGGGAGTCCAGGGTCTTCTTGGCCCGCCACTCCTGGACGATGCCGATGCCGGTGTTGGCGAGGATCACGAAGCCGAAGAGGCTGTCCTGGATCGGCGCGACGAACAGCATGATCAGCCAGAGGATGCCGATGATCGCGTTGAAGCGGGTGAAGACGTTCGCGCGGACGATCTCCGACAGCGAGCGCGAGCTGCGCACGGGCACATCGTTGACCTCGCCGCGCGCGACGCGCTCCGCGACCTCGGCGCCGGTCAGTCCCCTCGCCCGCCCCGGAACGGGTACCGGGTGCACCGGATCCAGCTCGGCGCCCGCGTCGATGTGCGTCATGGATTCGACAGTACGGGCGAATCAGGGCGTTCACCCCTCGACCGGTCGAAAGATCCGACCTGGGGAGGACCCACCGGGGCCCGCCTCGTCCGGCGGGCGTACGCCCCCGTGTGCGACCCCTGGGAGGCCCTCGCTAGGAAGCCTGCGCCGCGGCCCTTTTGATCGCCGCGTCGCGCTTGCGGACGTACCAGATGCCGATGAGTCCGAGTCCGGCCCCGGCCAGGCACGTCCAGACCCACCACGTCTGCCCGCGGTCGTCGAACCAGCCGTAGAACGGCAGCTGTACGAGGAAGAGGACGAACCACAGGATCGTGCCGCCGGTGATGGTGGCGACCACGGGACCCTCAAGGGGTTCCGGTGCCTCGTGCGTCGGGGTCCACTTCGCCATGCACCTAGTTTACGAGGATTCACTTACGGGCCTCACCTCAACCCCGTGTCGGCCAGGCGTCGCAAGGGTCTACGCGCGGAGATAGCGAATTCGGCCTCATATGTTCATACTGAAACGGCCTGAGTCTGGCCACTTCTGTTCGTACGAAACGCCAACGGAACATCGGGGAAACCGGGTGGCGATCACGCGAGGATCAGACTCGTTCCCGTCCCCGTCCCGTTCCCGCCCGCAGAAGCACCGCTGGAAGCTGCGCTCTGATGGCACCGCTCTGAATACCGCTGAGGTCACCCATGTCCACTTCGGCCACCACCCCGGTCGATGTCAACGATCAGCCGCCGTCGGCCCCGAAGAACGGCTTCGACCGGTACTTCAAGATCTCCGAGCGCGGCTCGACGGTCGGCCGTGAAGTCCGCGGCGGCTTCGCCACCTTCTTCGCGATGGCCTACATCATCGTGCTGAACCCGATCATCCTCGGCAGCGCGAAGGACATGTACGGGCACCAGCTCGACAACGGCCAGCTGGTCACCGCGACCGCGCTGACCGCCGCGTTCACCACGCTGCTCATGGGTGTCATCGGCAATGTGCCGATCGCGCTCGCCGCCGGTCTCGGCGTCAACACCGTCGTCGCCCTCCAGCTCGCGCCGCGCATGTCGTGGCCGGACGCGATGGGCATGGTCGTCCTCGCGGGCTTCGTGGTGATGCTCCTCGTCGCCACCGGCCTGCGCGAGCGCGTCATGAACGCCGTGCCGCTCGGCCTGCGCAAGGGCATCGCGATCGGTATCGGCCTTTTCATCATGCTGATCGGCCTCGTCGACTCCGGCTTCATCTCCCGTATGCCGGACGTCGCGCAGACCACCGTGCCGCTCCAGCTGGGCGCCGACGGTCACCTCAACGGCTGGCCGGTACTGATCTTCGTCCTCGGTGTGCTGCTCACGCTGGCGCTCCTGGTGCGCAAGGTGCCGGGCGCGATCCTGATCTCCATCGTCGTGATGACCGTCGTCGCGGTGATCGTGGAGGCCGTCGCCAAGGTGCCCTCGTGGGGTCTGACCTCCCCGAAGTGGCCCGGGAACCCGATCTCCACCCCGGACTTCGGGCTCGTCGGCGACGTCAGCCTCTTCGGCGGGTTCCACAAGGTCGGCGTGCTGACCGGCATCCTCTTCGTCTTCACCGTGCTGCTGTCGTGCTTCTTCGACGCGATGGGCACGATCATGGGCATCAGCGACGAGGCGCACCTGACCGACGAGCAGGGCCAGATGCCCGGCATGAACAAGGTCCTGTTCATCGACGGCATCGCGGTCGCCGCCGGCGGTGCCTCCTCGGCCTCCGCCACCACCTGCTTCGTGGAGTCCACGGCCGGTGTCGGCGAGGGCGCCAGGACCGGCTTCGCCAACGTGATCACCGGCGGTCTCTTCGCGGTCGCGCTGTTCCTCACACCGATCGCCACGATGGTCCCCTCCCAGGCGGCCACCCCCGCGCTGCTCGCGGTCGGGTTCCTGATCCTGTCCGGCGGCATCCGCGCGATCGACTGGAGCGACTACACGATCGCCATCCCGGCGTTCGTGACCATGCTGATGATGCCGTTCACGTACTCGATCACCAACGGCATCGGCATGGGCTTCATCACCTTCACCGTGCTGCGCGTCGTGGCCGGCCGGGCCAAGGAGGTGCCGGTCGCCATGTACGCGGTCTCGGCGGTCTTCGCCTTCTACTACCTGATGCCGGCGCTCGGCCTCACGTGATCCGCTGATCCCCGCTTCGGGGCGGCCTGATCCCCCGCTACGGGGCGGCTCAGGCCGCCCCGTAGAACCTCTCCGTCTCCTCGACCGCCGATTTGAAGCGTTCGTCGAAGTCGTCTCGAACGAGCGTCCGGGCCACATAGTCCTGGACGCTCATACCTCTTTTCGCGGCATGCCCCTTGAGCCGGTCGAGCAGCTCACCGTCTATCCGCAGGCTGAGCACTGTCGATCCCATACGGACCAGGGTCCTCGCCCCGCGCCGCCCGGCGTGTCACTTTCTGGAACTGACTCACTCGTACGGGTGATGATCGGGTTCGGTGGCGCGAATCACGGGCACCTTGCGCCTCACCCGGTAGTCGTTAGACACAGTAATGAGTTACGCTAACGAACATGCCGGACCTCTCCCATGGCGATGACGTAGCCGCCGTGAACTCTCTGCGCTCCGCCGTGATGCGCCTGTCCCGTCGACTCAAGCACCAGCGGGTCGACGAATCGCTGAGCCCCACCGAGATGTCGGTGCTCGGCACCCTGGCCGGATGCGGCTCGGCGACCCCGGGCGAACTGGCCCGCAAGGAGCATGTGCAGCCGCCGTCGATGACCCGCATCGTCGCGCTCCTGGAAGCCAAGGGACTGGTCGGGCTCGAGCCCCACCCCGAGGACCGCAGACAGAAGGTCGTCACCTCGACCGAGCGGGCCGAGACCATGCTCGCCGAGTCCCGCCGCAAGCGGAACGCGTGGCTGGCCGACCTCGCCGTCGGCCTCGACGAGGACGAGTGGGCCAAGCTGCGCGCGGCCGCACCCGTCCTGGAGAAGCTCGCCCACCTCTGACAAGTACCGCCCTGTCCGACGACCGCCGAGGAGGCGAACCCACTTTGAGTACGGGATCCGGAGCAGACTCCGCCCCCGCACCAACCGCCCACGACTCGACCGCCCGCCCCCGCAAGACCTCGATGTTCGCGAGCCTGAAGGTGCGTAACTACCGCCTCTTCGCGACCGGGGCAGTCATCTCCAACACCGGCACCTGGATGGCCCGCATCACCCAGGACTGGCTGGTCCTGTCCATCACGGGTTCCTCCGCCGCCGTCGGTATCACCACGGCGATGCAGTTCCTGCCGATGCTGCTCTTCGGGCTGTACGGCGGCGTGATCGCCGACCGCTTCGCCAAGCGCAGCCTGCTCTTCTGCACCCAGGGCGCGATGAGCCTGTCCGGCCTGTTCCTGGCCGCGCTCACGCTCTCCGGCAACGTGCAGGTGTGGCACGTCTACGTCGCCGCGTTCTTCACCGGCCTGGTCACCGTCGTCGACAACCCGACGCGGCAGTCCTTCGTCTCCGAGATGGTCGGCCCGGACCAGGTCCGCAACGCGGTCTCCCTGAACTCCGCGAACTTCCAGTCCGCGCGGCTCATCGGCCCCGCCGTCGCCTCCGCGCTGACCGCGGCCGTCGGCCCCGGCTGGGCGTTCCTCGCCAACGGGCTGTCCTTCCTCGCCCCGCTCACCGGCCTGGCGCTGATGCGCACCGGCGAACTGAGCGAGATCAAGCGGACCCCGCGCGGCAAGGGACAGCTGCGGGAGGGACTGCGGTACGTGTCCGCGCACCCCGAGCTGATCTGGCCGATCGTGCTCGTCGGCTTCGTCGGCACCTTCGGCTTCAACTTCCCGATCTGGCTCAGCGCCTACGCGGACGACGTGTTCCACGGCGGGGTCGGCCAGTACGGCCTGTTCAACACGCTGATGGCGGTCGGCTCACTGGCCGGCGCGCTGCTCGCGGCCCGCCGCCGCTCGACCCGTCTGCGGGTCCTGGTCGGCGCCGCGATCGGCTTCGGTGTCCTGGAGCTCCTGGCCGCGTGGGCGCCGGGCGTCTGGGCGTTCGCCCCGCTGATCGTGCTGCTCGGCATCCTCGGCCTGACGGTCAACGTGACGGCCAACTCCACGGTCCAGATGGGCACGGACCCCGAGATGCGCGGCCGCGTCATGTCCCTGTTCATGATGGTCTTCACCGGCGGTACGCCACTGGGCGGCCCGCTCTTCGGCTGGCTCGCCGACCAGTACGGCGTCCGGGTCAGCTTCACGCTGGGCGGTGTGATCTGCGCCGCGGCGGCGGTCGGCGTCGGCCTGATGCTGGCCCGCGCGGCGAACCTGCGCCTCAAGGTCGACCTGCGGCGCGGCGAACGGCACCTGCAGTTCGTACCGCGCGATCCGCGGGAGCTGGCCGCGGTGGCCTAGGGGCTGTCGCCGTCGTCGCGCCGTTGCGGGCGCGGGTTGTTCGCGGTCTGCCGGCCGGTGGGGGTTTTCGCGCAGTTCCCCGCGCCCCTGGGGAAGCTGCGCGCAGCGCCCGCTTCAGGAGCGCGGGGAACTGCGCGACCAGCCCCCGGCCCGCACCCGCGAGCGAAACTCACCCCATGAGACTCTTCGCCGCCGTGCTGCCGCCCGCCCCCGCCCTCACCGAACTCGGCCGCGCGGTCGACGGGTTGGCGGACCGGGACGGGCTGCGCTGGACCGGGCGGCCCGGCTGGCACCTCACGCTGGCGTTCTACGGGGACGTACCGCAGGAGACCGTGCCGGAGCTGACGGAGCGCCTCGCGCGGGCCGCGCGGCGCACGGAGCCGTTCGAGCTGGCGCTGCGCGGCGGCGGACAGTTCGGCGGGCGGGCGCTGTGGGCCGGGGTGAGCGGGGAGACGGCCGCCCTGAAACATCTCGCGGACCGGGCCGAGGCGGCGGGCCGCAAGTGCGGGCTGCCCGGTGAGCACCGCCGCTACCGCCCGCACCTCACGCTGGCCCGCGCCCGCACCACCACGGACCTCACGCCGTACGTCACCGCCCTCGACACCTTCGCGGGCACGCCGTGGACGGTGGCCCGGCTGGCGCTCGTCCGCAGCAATCTGCCGGTGTCCGGGGTGGCGGGGGAGCGCCCGCGCTACGAGCAGGTCGCCGCTCCGGAGTTTCCGGGTGCGCGTTAGGCTCGGGGTGTGGACCCGAAGACGCGGAACCGGATCATGGCCGGGGTGCTTGTGCTGATGTTCGTCGTGGTGGCCGTGGCGGCGGCCGTCGGCGCTTGACCGACCCGGGCCGCCGCCACGTACGCGTGCGCCGCGTGTGCTACCAGGCGAACGCCTCGGGTGACGGCCCCGGGCCCGGGAAGATCTCGTCCAGCTCCGTCAGGACCTCCTCGCTCAGCTCCAGCTCGACCGCGCGCAGCGCCGAGTCCAGCTGCTCCTGGGTGCGCGGGCCGACGATCGGGCCGGTGACGCCGGGCCGGGTGAGCAGCCACGCCAGGGCCGCCTCGCCGGGCTCGATGCCGTGCTTGTCGAGCAGGTCCTCGTACCGCTGGACCTGCTCGCGCACCTTGCTGTTCTCCAGGGAGCTCGCGCTGCGCCCGCCCTTGCGCCGCTTGCCCTCGCTCTCCTTCTTCAGGACGCCGCCGAGCAGGCCGCCCTGGAGCGGGGACCACGGGATGATGCCGGCGCCGTACTCCTGCGCGGCCGGGATGACCTCCATTTCGGCGCGGCGCTCGGCGAGGTTGTAGAGGCACTGCTCGCTGACGAGGCCGACGCGGCCCCGGCGGGCGGCCGCTTCGTTGGCCTGGGCGATCTTGTAGCCGGGGAAGTTCGAGGAACCCGCGTAGAGGATCTTGCCCTGCTGGATCAGGACGTCGACCGCCTGCCAGATCTCCTCGAACGGGGTGGCCCGGTCGATGTGGTGGAACTGGTAGATGTCGATGTAGTCCGTCCGGAGCCGCTTGAGGCTGGCCTCGACGGCGCGCCGGATGTTCACGGCGGAGAGCCGGTCGTGGTTGGGCCAGACGTTGCTGTTGTCGGCCGTCATGTTGCCGTAGACCTTGGTGGCGAGGACCGTCTTGTCGCGCCGGTCGCCGCCCTGGGCGAACCAGCTGCCGATGATCTCCTCGGTACGGCCCTTGTTCTCGCCCTGGCCGTACACGTTCGCCGTGTCGAAGTAGTTGATGCCACTGGCCAGCGCCGCGTCCATGATGGAGTGGCTGGCTGCCTCGTCGGTCTGCGGACCGAAGTTCATCGTGCCGAGGACGAGCCTGCTGACCTTGAGTCCCGTGCGTCCGAGCTGCGTGTACTTCATGGTTCACCAGCCAAGGACGTGGAGTGCGCTCTAGGCAAGTGGATCAGGACGTGGATCTCGTGTCAGTCGCGGGGGAAGTCGGCGGTGTCGAGGGTTAGGCCGACCGGGGTGTTGGTGAGGTCGACCTCTGTCCCGAAGGTCACCGAGGTTTCCGTGAGGTAGTCGCCGTCCTTGGGCTGGGTGTAGAGGTGGCACTTGCCCTGATAGGGGTCCGCGATCAGGTAGGCGGGGACTTCGGCGGTGGCGTAGGCGGTCTTTTTGGGGCCGTAGTCGTTGGTGCCGGTGCCTCGGGAGATGACCTCGGCGACGAACACGACGTCGTGCCAGAGCCACAGGCCCTTGGCGTTCCTCGCCGCGGTCTCCGACATGAGGGTCACGTCCGTGGCGAAGCCGTTCAGGTGGCCCGGGTAGTCGATGCGGACATCGGACATGATGCGCTTGCGTGGGTACTTGACCCGCAGCTGCTCGACGATGCCCAGGATGATCTCCCAGTGCGTGCTCCGCTGCGGCGCCATGTAGACGTTCCCCTCGACGATCTCGGCCTTGTAGCCCTCGGGGATGGTCATCTGCTCGAACAGCTCGTCCAAGATCTGCTCGTTCACCGTCGCCATGTCGATCCTGTCGATTGCCTCGGCGGTCATCCTGGCGCTCCTCCCCGGCCCCCCGACGGAAACGGGCAGCCGCGCAGTACAACGATACGCACGGTCACCAGAGCACGCGGGGATCACACGATGGTGAGCGGGGCGGCGTAGGGGGCGCCGATGCCCCACGCCTGGTGCAGTGCGTCCGCGAACGCTGCGGCCAGTTTGTGCTCGCCGGAGGCGTTCGGGTGCGTGCCGTCGTAGGTGTCGGTGTGGATGGAGTACGACTCCGGGACCGAGGCCAGCAGGAGCGGTGAGCGCGGCTCGTCGAGGTCCGCGACCGCCTTCGCCAGCAGGGTGTTGAAGTGCGCGACCTGCGCCGCGAAGGGGGCGTCGGTCTCGGCCCGGACGTTCGGGATCACGGGGAGGGCGATCATGCGCAGCGCCGGGTTGGCGGTGCGGGCCCCGGTGATGAAGCGGCGGACGTTCGCGGCGGTCTGCTCGGCGTTCGTGTAGAAGCCGAGGTCGATCAGGCCGAGGGAGACGAGGAGGACGTCGGCGCGGGCCTCGGTGACCGCGTCGGCGATCGCCGGGGCCATGTGCAGCCAGCCTTCGCCCCAGCCGGCGAAGTGGTGCTGCGGGAAGTCCGGGTCGGCGTAGTCGTGGCTGCCGCCGTACAGGGCGGTGCGGGGGCCGGTCACCGCACAGTCGGTGCCGGTGGCGCGCAGGTGCTGCCACAGGCGGTGGCGCCAGGTGTGCTCGCCCGCGCTGCCTATCGTCATCGAGTCGCCGACGAACATGAACCTGAGCATCCGCTCATCATCGTCGATCGCCAGGGCCGCGTGCGTGTGAGTCCGAACACGCCTGGCAAGCTGGGGGCATGCGTTCGTACAAGGCGTCGTCGCGTGTGGGTGGGGTCGCGGCCGCCGCCGTGCTGCTGTCGGTCTTCGCGGTCGGTCCCGCGCTCGCCGACGACCGGCCGGCCGGCTCCGACGGCTTCACCATCGAGGACCCGCGGATCACCGAGTCCAGCGGCCTGGCGGCCTCCCGCGCCCACCCCGGCGTCTACTGGACCCACAACGACAGCGACGACGGCGCGTACTTGTTCGCCGTCGACGGGCGGACCGGGAAGACCGTCGCCACGCTGACCCTCACCGGGATCGGCTCCCCGCGCGACGTCGAGGCGATCTCCGTAGGCCCCGACGGCAATATCTACGTCGCCGACATCGGGGACAACCTCGGCGGCAAATGGGACCACGTGTGGATCTACAAGCTGCCCGAGCCGAAGGAGCTGCGTGACCAGACCGTGCGGGCGACGCAGTATGTCGTGAAGTACGCGGACGGGCCGCGCAACGCCGAGGCGATGATGGTCCACCCCAAGACCGGCCGGGTCTACATCGTGGAGAAGGGCGAGGACGGCGGCGGCCTCTACGAGGGCCCCGACCCGATGAGCTCCTCCGGTACGAACGTCTTCAAGCGCGTCGCCGACATCGACCTGTGGGTGACCGACGGCGCCTTCTCCCCCGACGGGAAACAGCTCGCCCTGCGCGGCTACTTCGGCGGCATCGCCTACTCCTGGAACGACGGGAAGCCGAAACGGCAGGGCCAGTTGAGCGTCCCGTTGCAGACGCAGGGCGAGTCGGTGACGTACACCCTCGACGGGAAGACCCTCCTCTACGGCAGTGAGGGCAAGGGGAGTTCGGTCAAGGCCGTGGAGGTCGAGGGCGCGGGCGGCAGCGGGAACTCCGGGGGCGGAAGCGGGAGTTCGGACGACAGTGGTGGCGGCGGCGGGTTCACCGGCAAGGCGGGGGCCGTCGGGGCGGCCGTCGTACTGATCGCGGTCATCGGGATCGGACGGACGGTGCGGCGACCGAAGGCGAAGTGACGGCTCCGGCCGGACGGGCTCTCACTCCTTGCCGCGTGCCGTGACGAGTACGTCGAGGCCGTCCAGGATCCGCTGAAGGCCGAACTCGAAGTGGTCGAAGCCGGCGGCGAAGGTGTCCTCGGACAGCGACGCCATGACCGGGTAGACACCGCTCGCCATGGCCGCCTCCAGACCCGGGGCCTGCGCCGCCCAGAACGCGGCGTCCGTCAGGCCCGTCGTCTTCTCCGCCTCCTGCTCGAAGATCCGCGTACGGGCGACGCCGGACACATACCCGTCGATCATGACCAGCACGGAGAGCAGCTCGGGGTCGGTCAGCCCCATCGGCCGGATGCGGGCCATCATCTTCTCCATGCCGGCCAGGGCGCCGGGGCCGAGGACCGGCCGTGCCTGGTTGACCTGGAGCAGCCAGGGGTGGCGCTGGTAGAGGGCGAGGGTCTCGCGGGCCATCGTCGCGACCGCGTCACGCCAGTCGCCGTCCGCGTCGAGGGCGTCGGGGTGCTCGCCCGGCTCGTAGGGCATCTGCACCTTGTCCAGCATCAGGTCGAGCAGCTCGGCCTTGCCCGGCACGTAGCGGTACAGGGACATGGTGCCGGTGCCGAGATCCTGCGCGAGGCGGCGCATCGAGACGGCGGCGATCCCCTCGGCGTCGGCGACCTCTATCGCGGCCGTGACGATCCGGTCGAGGGTGAGCGCGGGTCTCGGGCCGCGGCTGGGGCGCGCCGCGGTGCCCCAGAGCAGCTCCATGGTGCGCTGTATGTCGCCGCTGCCGCTGGTCTCGGTACTGCTCTTCGCGCCACCCGTGCCACTGCTCATGGAGTCAGCGTAAACCGCTGGACTGAAACTGGGTACGGTGTACTCTCATTTGGGTACGGTGTACTCAGTTCGTTCGGTGCGGAAGGGCGTGGAGGGTGACGGCTGTGAGCGGCACGGAAATCGACGACGGGGAAGACGGCGGGGGGTACGCGGTGCGGGCCGAGGGGCTCGTGAAGCGGTACGGGGACAAGCGCGCGCTGGACGGGTTCGATCTGACGGTGCGGCGCGGCACGGTGCACGGACTGCTCGGGCCGAACGGGGCGGGGAAGACCACCGCCGTGCGCGTGCTGAGCACACTGCTCGGGCTCGATGAGGGCCGGGCCGAGGTCGGCGGCGTGGACGTCACGCGCGCGGCGCGGCAGGTGCGCCGCCGCATCGGGCTCACCGGTCAGTACGCGGCGGTGGACGAGGTGCTCACCGGCCGGCAGAACCTGGAGATGTTCGGCCGCCTCTTCCACCTCGGCAGAGACCGGGCGAAGGCGCGGGCGGGCGAACTGCTCGACCAGTTCGGGCTCACCGACGCGGGCGACCTGGGAGTGGGCAAGTACAGCGGAGGCATGCGCCGCCGTCTCGACCTCGCGGCGTCCATGATCCTCACCCCCGACGTCCTGTTCCTGGACGAGCCGACGACCGGGCTCGACCCGCGAGGACGCGGCGAAGTGTGGGAGAGCGTACGGGAGTTGGTGGCGGCGGGCACGACGGTCCTGCTCACCACCCAGTACCTGGAGGAGGCCGACCGGCTGGCCTCGCACATCACCGTCATCGACCAGGGCCGCGCCATCGCCGACGACACCCCCGAGGGCCTCAAGCGGGCCGTCGGCGGGGACCGGATCGAGGTCGTCGTCGCCGAGGCCGGCGATCTGGGGCGGGCCGCGAAGATCGTCGCCCGGGGCGGGGCGGAGCCCGTCGTCGACGAGGCGGAGCGCCGGGTGCACGCGCCGGTCGCCGACCGGGTCGCCGCGCTCACCGACGCCGCGCGGACCCTCCAGGACGAGGGCGTCGCGGTCGAGGACATCGGCCTGCGCAGGCCGAGCCTGGACGATGTGTTCCTTCGGCTGACGGGGAGGGCCGCCTGATGGGGGCGTCGATGTACTGGGCCGTGGCGGACTGCTGGACCGTGGTGCGCAGAGGCCTCATCCACTACCAGCGCCAGCCGGTCAACGTCGCCTGGCAGCTCGGCTTCCCGATCCTGTCCGTGCTGCTCTACGGGTACGTCTTCGGCAGCGCGATGAAGGTGCCGGGCGGCGGTGACTACCGGGACTTCCTGATGCCCGGGATGTTCGCGATGACCATGGCGTTCGGCTTCATCAACACGGCCACGCTCGTCGTTCTGGACGCCACGAAGGGGGTCATCGACCGGTTCCGCTCGATGCCGATGGCGCCTTCGGCGGTGGTGTCCGGGCGCGGGGTGACCGATCTGGTCGTCGCCTGCGCCGAGCTGGTCATCCTGATGCTGACGGCGGTCGCGATCGGCTGGCGGCCGTCCGGCGGTCTCGGCGGCGGGCTCGCCGCGTTCGCGCTGCTGCTGTGGCTGCGGTTCGCGCTGATCTGGCTGGGCGTCTGGCTGGGCCTGCTCGTTCCGAATGCGGAGGCGGCGGGCGGCCTGTTCGCGGTCGCCTTCCCGCTGACGATGATCTCCAGCATTTTCGTCGCGCCGCAGTTGATGCCGGAGTGGCTGGGGGTGGTCGCGGCGTGGAACCCGTTGTCCTCGACGGTGGGGGCGGCGCGGGAGCTGTTCGGGACGCCTGTGGGGGCGGGGGGTTCGTGGGTGGAGCAGCACGCGGTGCTTATGGCGGTGGTCTGGCCTCTGGTGCTGACCCTGGTGTTTGTGCCGTTGGCTGTGCGGCGGTTTCAGCGGTTGAGTCGCTGACAGTTTCGGTGCCGGTGTAGGTGCGGCGGGGTGGGGGCTGAGGTTGCGGGGCTCTGCCCCGGGCCCCGCTCCTCAATTGCCGGAGAGGCTGGAATTGGGGCTCTGCCCCATGCCCC
>NZ_BAAATS010000002.1:419454-444556 GCF_039533535.1 Streptomyces kunmingensis | reverse complement strand
CCCGGGGTGGGTCAGAGTTGGCCGATGACGTAGTCGATGCAGGTCGTCAGGGCCTGGACGTCGTCGGGGGCGATCGCCGGGAACATGGCTACGCGGAGCTGGTTGCGGCCCAGCTTGCGGTACGGCTCGGTGTCGACGATCCCGTTGGCGCGCAGCACCTTCGCGACGGCGGCGGCGTCGATGTCGTCGGAGAAGTCGATCGTGCCGATGACCTGCGAGCGCTTGGCCGCGTCCGTCACGAACGGCGTCGCGTGCTTCGACTCCTCGGCCCACGAGTACAGGCGGGTCGAGCTGTCCTTCGTACGCGCCGTCGACCAGGCGAGACCGCCCTGCCCGTTGATCCAGTCCAGCTGCTCGCCGAGCAGGAAGAGCGTGGCGAGGGCCGGGGTGTTGTACGTCTGGTTCTTGCGGGAGTTGTCGATCGCCGTCGGGAGCGAGAAGAACTCCGGGACGTGGCGGCCGGACGCGTGGATGCGCTCGGCGCGCTCGATCGCGGCCGGGGAGAAGACGCCGATCCACAGGCCGCCGTCGGAGGCGAAGGACTTCTGCGGCGCGAAGTAGTACACGTCGGTCTCGGCGATGTCGACGGGCAGGCCGCCCGCGCCGGACGTCGCGTCGACCAGGACGAGCGCGCCCTCGTCGGCGCCGGCGACACGCTTGATGGGGGCGGCGACACCGGTCGAGGTCTCGTTGTGCGTCAGCCCGTAGGCGTCGACACCGGCCTCGGCGCGGGCCTCCGGGTGGGTGCCCGGGTCGGAGGCGATCACGGTCGGCTCGGCCAGCCACGGGGCCAGCTTGGACGCCTTCGCGAACTTGGAGGAGAACTCGCCGAAGTTCAGGTGCTGCGACTTGTTCTCGATCAGGCCGTGCGTCGCCACGTCCCAGAAGGCGGTGGAGCCGCCGTTGCCGAGGATGACCTCGTAGCCCTCGGGGAGCTGGAACAGGTCCTTCACGCCCTCGCGGACGCGACCGACCAGGTTCTTGACCGGGGCCTGGCGATGGGAGGTGCCGAGCAGGGAGGTACCGGTGGCGGCCAGGGCGTCCAACGCCTCCGTACGCACCTTGGAGGGGCCAGCGCCGAAACGTCCGTCGGCGGGCTTGATGTCAGCGGGAATCTGGATCTCAGCCACGTCTTGGAGGGTAGCGGGTGGATATGGCGGGGCTGGGAGGTGTCCGGCGTCTGAGATAACGGGTCTCGTGCGAGGGGGCGGGCCGCGGTGCCGGGTGCGGCGCCGTCGTGGCTGGTCGCGCAGTTCCCCGCGCCCCTGGGGTGTTCTTCGTCTGCGACCCGGTGGGGCTTCTCGCGCAGTTCCCCGCGCCCCTGAGGTGCGCACTGCGTGCGCCACCTCAAGGGGCGCGCGAAGCGCGCCTCCCATGGGGCCGCGGCGAAGCCGCATGCTCCAGGGGCGCGGGGAACTGCGCGGCCAGCCCCCGCCGGGCCCGTGGACGCCACACCCGCATCACCACCCCGCCGAGCATGCGAGCGGGGGCATCCTGAAGGGCATGGCTGATGACATCGGCAGGGCACTACGAAAAGTCATCCGGGGCGACGTCGACTTCGGCGTCAGTGCCCGCGCGCTGCACACGATGGACGCGTCCAACTACCGAAGAGCCCCGCTCGGCGTCGTCGCGCCGAAGGACACGGACGACGTCCGGGCCGTCCTCGCCCTCTGCGCGGAGCGGAACGTGCCCGTGGTCGGCCGAGGCGGCGGCACCTCCATCGCCGGCCAGGCCACCGGCACGGGCGTCGTCGTCGACTTCACCCGGTACATGAACCGGGTCCTCGACCTCGACCCGGCGACACGCACCGCCGTCGTGCAGCCCGGCCTCGTACTGGACCGGCTCCAGGCGGCAGCCACCCCGCACGGGCTCCGGTTCGGGCCCGACCCCTCGACGCACAGCCGCTGCACGCTCGGCGGGATGATCGGCAACAACTCGTGCGGCTCGCACTCCGTGGCCTGGGGCACGACCGCCGACAGCGTCGCCGCGCTGCACGTCGCGGGCGCGGACGGCGCCGCGTACCGGCTCGGGCAGGGCTGGGACGGCGCACCACAGGGGCTGCGGGCCCTGGTGGAGCGGGAGCCGGCGACGATCAGGACCGGGTTCGCCCCGTTAACCGGACTGCCCCGCCGGATCTCCGGGTACGCCGTGGACGCGTTGCTGCCCGAGCACGGCACCGACCTGGCCCGCTTCTTCTGCGGCACCGAGGGCACCCTCGGACTCGTCACCGAGGCGACGGTCAAGCTGGTCGGGGCGCCGCGCGCGACGGCCCTCGCCGTGCTCGCCTATGAGGACGAGAGCGCGGCCGCGGACGCCGCCGCGGGTCTGCTGCCGCTCGGGCCGCTGACCGTGGAGGGCATGGCCGCCGACCTCGTACCGGCGGATTCGGGGCTGCCGAAGGGCGGGGCGTGGCTGTTCGTGGAGACAGGCGGCGCGACGCCGGGCGAGGCGCGGGCCGCCGCCGAGCGGATCGTGCGGGCGGCGGACGTGCGGGACGCGCTGGTCGTCGACGATCCGGCCGGGCAGCGGGTGCTGTGGCGGATCCGGGAGGACGCCAGCGGGACGGCGACGCGGATGCCGGACGGCAGCGAGGCGTGGCCCGGCTGGGAGGACTGCGCCGTGCCGCCCGCCCGACTGGGCGCGTACTTGCGGGAGTTCAGGGGGCTGCTGCGGGAGCACGGGCTGCGCGGGACCCCGTACGGGCACTTCGGTGACGGCTGCATTCACGTACGGATCGACTTCGATCTGCTGACGGAGGCGGGGATCGGGCGCTTCCGGCGGTTCTCCGAGGAGCTGGCCGTGCTGGTCGCCGCGCACGGCGGGTCGCTGTCCGGTGAGCACGGGGACGGGCAGGCGCGCGCCGAGCTGCTGCCGACGATGTACGGCGAGGAGCTGGTGGGGCTGTTCGAGCGGGTCAAGGGGGTGTGGGACCCGGCGGACGTGCTGAATCCGGGGATGCTGGTGCGGCCGGCCCGGCTGGACGAGAACCTGCGGTTCGCCGTGCTGCCGCGCGAACCGGTGGACGTCGTCTTCGGCTACCCGCACGACGGCGGGGACTTCTCGGCCGCCGTGCGCCGGTGTGTCGGGGTCGCCAAGTGCCGTACGGAGTCGGCCGGTTCGGGTGGCGGAGTGATGTGTCCGTCCTTCCGGGTGACCGGTGAGGAGGCGCACTCCACGCGCGGGCGGGCGCGGCTGCTGCACGAGATGCTGGCCGGGGAGATCGTCACCGACGGCTGGCGGTCGACGGAGGTACGGGACGCGCTCGACCTGTGCCTGTCCTGCAAGGGGTGCCGGAGCGACTGTCCGGTGGGCGTCGACATGGCCACGTACAAGGCGGAGTTCCTGCACCACCACTACGAGGGTCGGGGCCGGCCGATGGCGCACTACGCGATGGGGTGGCTGCCGCGGTGGCTCCGCCTGGTCGAGCGGACCCGGACGGCCGGGATCGTCAACTACCTGGGTCGGGTGGGGGTGTTGGCGGCTGTGGCCAAGCGGGTCGGCGGGATCGCGGGGGAGCGGGAGATTCCCCGGGTGGCGTCGGGGACGTTCAGCGGCGCCTGGCACCGCGGGCTCGGGCGGCGGTTCGCGGCGGCGCGGGCCGGTGGTGGTGACGGCCGGGAGGTGGTGCTGTGGCCGGACACGTTCACCGACCATCTGTCACCGCAGGTGGCGCGGGCCGCGGCGCGGGTCCTGGAAGCGGCCGGGCTCGCGGTGGCGTTGCCGCCGACGCGGACGCACGGCCGGTCGCCGGTGGTGCGCGGGCGGGTCTGCTGCGGGCTGACGTATGTCTCGACCGGGCAGCTCGACCGGGCCCGCGCCGTGCAGCGCCGCACTCTCGACCTGATGGAGCCGGTGCTCGCCGGGGAGCGGCCGGTCGTCGTCCTGGAGCCGTCATGCGCGGCGGCGCTCCGCTCGGACCTGCCGGAACTGCTGCCGGACGATCCACGGGCGCGCCGGCTCGCCGACCGGGTGGTCACCTTCGCCGAAGCGCTGGAACGGTTCGCTCCGCAGTGGACGCCGCCACGGATCGACCGGCCGGCCGTGGGGCAGACGCACTGCCATCAGCACGCGGTGCTGGGCGATGCGGCCGAGCGGCGACTACGTGAACGTGCCGGACTGGCGGGCGAGTTGAGCGGCGGCTGCTGTGGCCTCGCGGGCAACTTCGGTTTCGAGAAGGGGCATTACGAGGTGTCGGTGGCCTGCGCGGAGGAGTCACTGCTGCCCGGGGTGCGGGCGGCCGGGGACGACGCGGTGGTGCTGGCCGACGGGTTCTCGTGCCGGACGCAGGTGGAGCAGCTGGCGGGGGTGCGGGCGCGACACCTGGCGGAGGTCCTCGCGGACGAACTCGGGCGACGGGGGCTCGGCTGACGCGGGCTCGTGCGGAGGCCGGTCACGCTGATGCGCCGTGGGTGGTCTCGGTTCGTCGGCGGGTGCGACGCCGTCGTGGCTGGTCGCGCAGCAAGGGGTGACGGCCCGCGCCCGCCGAGGAGTCGAGACCACCCAAGGCGCCCACGGCACTACGACTCCCCGGCCACCTCGTGGGCCAGAGCGATGAGGGCCGGGGCCGACGGGTGGCCGGGGCCCTCGCGCCGGGCCAGGCGGACCGGGAGCGGCGGGGCGTCCGTGAGCGGGACGTAGGCGACGCCGGGATGCGGGTGCATCCGTACCGTGGCGGTCGAGGTGACGCCGACCGCCTGGTCCGCGGCGATCGCGGCGAGCCAGTCGTCGGTGTTGGCGACCGGCAGCGTCACGGTGGGCCGGGCGCCCGTCGGCCACAGGTCGAGCGAGGTCGTGCCGGAGACCGTGTTCAGGGCGATGACCTGGTCGCGCAGGTCGGCGAGGGTGAGCGCGGTGTGCCGGGCGAGCGGGCTGTCGGAGGGGAGCGCCGCCACCCGCGTCTCCCGGTGCAGCAGCTCGGTGACCAGGCCGGGCGCGTCGACCGGGCCGCGCAGCAGGGCGACGTCGACGGCGCCGCGGGTGAGGCCGGCCGTGCGGTCGTCGATGCGCAGCAGCTCCAGCGGCACGTCCGGGTGGGTCTGCCGCCAGCGGCGCAGAAGCGGGGTCGTGAAGTCGCCCGCCGCCGACCAGGCGTGGCCCAGGCGCAGGGGCCGGCGCACGGTGCGGGCGGCGGCGAGCGCGTCCTCGAACGCGGTGACGGCGACGGCCGCCTTCTCGCGGAACGCGCGGCCCTCGGGGGTGAGGGCGAGGTGGTGTGTGGAGCGGTCGACGAGTCGTACGCCGAGCGCCGCCTCCAGCGCGGCGAGGGTCCGGGAGACGGCGGGCTGCGTGAGGTGCAGCCGGGCTGCGGCACGGGTGACGCCGCCCTCCTCGGCGATCGCGAGGAAGCAGCGCAGGTGGCGCAGCTCGATGGTGCGTTCGCTGGCGTGGTCGCGGTCCCGGCTCATGTCCGCGGAGCATAACGGGAGCACAGAAGGCATTTCACAGGCCGCGCCCGGAGGTTCTAGCGTGGGCGTTCACGCGGCCCCTTCAGTGCAGTACGGTGGACAGTCGAGTCCAACATAGTGGACTCGATCGAGGGTGGGGGCGGATACGGCCCTCCGGGTCGAGGTCGAGGTCGAGGGAAGGGCGCAGGCACAGTGAGCGGCTCGCACACCGAACAGCAGTTGCCCGTACCGGACGCCGCCGTCCTCGTCGGGAGCGACGGCGACAGGGACGGCGCGGCGTCGGCGGACACGGGCCGCTGGGGAGCCCTGGGTCCGGTCGGTCTGGTCCTCACCGGCTGCGTCTCGGTGCAGTTCGGCGGGGCGCTCGCGGTGAGCCTGATGCCGCGCACGGGCGCCGTCGGGGTCGTGACGCTGCGCCTAGTGGTGGCGGCGCTGGTCCTGATGGTGGTGTGCCGGCCCCGGTTGCGCGGGCACTCGCGTGCGGACTGGGGCACGGTCCTCGCGTTCGGCGTCGCCATGGGCGGCATGAACATGATCTTCTACCAGGCCGCGGCCCGTATCCCGCTCGGCCTCGCCGTCACGTTCGAGGTCCTGGGCCCCCTGACCCTCTCCGTCCTGGCCTCGCGCCGCGCGGTGAACTTCCTGTGGGCGGGGCTGGCGCTGTGCGGCGTGTTCCTGCTCGGCGGTGCGGGGGACGGTTTGGGTGGCCTGGACCCGGTCGGCGTGGTCTGCGCGCTCGCCGCGGGCGGCATGTGGGCGGCGTACATCATCTTCAGCGCCCGCACCGGCCGCCGCTTCCCGCAGGCGGACGGGCTCGCGCTCGCGATGGCGGTCGCCGCGATCCTCTCCCTGCCGCTGGGCATCGTGTCCGCCGGCACCCGGCTTCTCGACCCGGTGACGTTCGGCCTCGGCGCGGCCGTCGCGATCCTCTCCTCGGTGCTGCCCTACACCCTCGAACTCATCGCCCTGCGCCGCCTGCCCGCGTCCACGTTCGCCGTCCTGATGAGCCTCGAACCGGCCCTCGCGGCCCTCGCCGGCTTCCTCATCCTGAGCCAGGCCCTGACCTGGCTCCAGGCCCTGGCGATCGCCTTGGTCATCGCGGCGAGCATGGGGGCGGTGCGGACGCAGGTGGGCCGGAAACGGAAGGGGTGACCCTTCCTGTTCAGGCCCACAACGGGTGGGCCCACAACAGGTGGCCCGCCTTGCCCGCTGCGGTGATCGGCGAGCGACCGTAGCGGCGATGGCACGGTGGCGGATGCGCTGTGCCGCACACGCTGTGCCGAGGCGGGTGTTCTGCTCTCGGCCGAGCCGGGCGCGCCCGTAGTGACGTGGTCGACAGGATCGACCCATGCAGCCGACCTTCGTTCTCGTGCACAGCCCGTCCGTAGGCCCCTCGACCTGGCACGCGGTCGCCGAATGCCTGACAGCGGCGGGATATCAGGTGCGGATCCCCTCACTGCTGCACATAGGCTCTGGCGTTCCGCCGTTCTGGCCCCGTGTCGCCGAGGCCGTCCGCGACGACCTTCGGCAGGTCCCGGCCGACAGCCCTGTCACCTTGGTGGCCCACAGCAACGCGGGCTTGTTCCTCCCGACGATCCGCTCGGGCCTCGACCACCCGGTGGCCGGCTCGATCTTCGTCGATGCCGCGCTGCCCGCCCGGACCGGACCGACCCCGGCCGCCCCTCCCGAACTGCTGGACTTCCTCCGCCCGATGGCGGTGAACGGCAGACTGCCGCGCTGGACCGACTGGTGGGACGAGGCCGACATCGCCCCGATGTTCTCCGATGCGATCGTGCGGCGGACCGTCGTCGAGGAGCAGCCCACCCTGCCGTTGTCGTACTACGAGCAGCACATCCCGGTGCCCGACGGCTGGGACGACCACCCCTGCTCCTACCTGCTGTTCGGCCCTCCGTACGACGACCTTGCCGCCGAGGCGCGCGAACGCGGGTGGCATGTGGCGCACCTGCCCGGTGCGCACCTGCACCAGATCGTCGAACCTGCTCGCACGGCCCGCCACCTCATCGAACTCGCGGCCATGAAGTGATCCGCTTCCGACACGGTCCGGTCCACCGACGCCCAGGGGGCAGGGTCAGATCCGGTCCTGCGAGACCGCCGCCACGAATGCGGTGAAGGCTGTCGGTGCGACGCGGAAGGGACCGATGCCCAGGTTCTTGGAGTCGCGGACCGCCACCGTCGCGGGCAGCGTGGCCACCTCGACGCAATCACCGCCGCTGGTACCGCTGTAGGACGACTTACGCCACTGTGCGTCCGTCCGGTTCGGGTTCGGGGCCCTGCCCATAGCGTTCCTCCGTGACACGAACGATCAACTGGGCCGATTCCTCGGGTGAGAGGGCACAGGCCTGCAAGCGAGCGTAACCGACCGAACGCTCCCTCATCACTTGCGGGTTGGCCGTCATATGCCCCTGGTCGTAGCTCTCCGCGTAGAAGAGGTCAGGGTCCTCGTCGAAACGGAGGAGGTTGAACGAGCCCATCATTCCCGTGTGTTGACCCACCGTGAAGGGCAGGACCTGGATCTTCACCCAGGGGTCGCGGGTGAAGCCCGCCAGGTGCCGCAACTGCTCCCGCATGACCTCACGGCCGCCGACCTCCTGGTGCAGTACCGCCTCGGCGAGCACCACCCACAGGGCGGGCGGGGTGCCCCGTTCGAGGACGCGCTGGCGCTCCATGCGGGCCGCCACCTGCTCCTCGACCCGCTCGGGGTGGTCCACGCCGAGCAGGGCACGCGCGTACTTTTCGGTCTGTAGGAGGCCGTACACCAACTGGCACTGGTACGTGGAGATGTACGCGGCCCGCGCCTCCAGTTCCGCGTACGGCTGGAACCACGTGGGCAGCTGACTGCGCAGCACCAGGCCCAGCAGCCGGGAGAACAGACCTCCTGTGCCGAGCGCGGCATCGGCTCGCTCGCTGAAGTCGCGGGTCGGGACCTTCTTGGTCGTCTCGATCTGGCCGACGAGCGAGCCCGTACAGAAGATGCAGGAGCCCAACTGATCCTGGCTCAGGCCCGCTTCCTCCCGCAGCCGGCGCAGCTCGGAACCGTAGAAGTCGAGCGGGGAAGCGCTGGGGTCGAGTGAGCGGATGTTGGCCATGCGCGGCACTCCATTCTTGTGGCGTCACTACAGAGCGTAGCGGGATGCGTGCGGAGTGGAGTAGCGAATGCTTTAAGCCAACACGCTTGCAGGCAGTCGCCCACGGCGAATTGGAGTGTCCCGGTGCCGGGCGGACTGGCCCATTGCCAGTGACCCATCGGGCCGGCCCCCGTCCGGCCCCCTGGAACCGGTGTGCGTCAGGGCTGAATGTTTTCCAGGTCCTCGAGGAGGCTGGAGTGGGTCGGCTGCCACCCGAGGGCATCGCGGGTGTGGGCGCTGGACGCCGGCTGGTCCATGGCGAAGATCGGGCCGAACGGGCCGAAGTTCTCCTGCGGAACCTCCTCGACCGGCAGGCCCAGTCGCCGGCCGATGACTGTGGCGATGTCCCGCACCGCGTCGCCCTCGTCGCCGACGGCGTGCCAGGCCGTCCCGGCCGGTGCCGATTCGAGGGCCAGCCGGAACAGGACGGCTGCGTCGAGCGCGTGCACGGCCGGCCAGCGCTGGGTGCCGTCGCCCGGGTAGCCGGCCACCCCGGTGCGGCGTGCTTGATCGGTCAACAGGCCGGCGAATCCGCCCTGGCCCTCGTTGTGGACCGTGCGCGGCATGCGGACAGCCGTGCCGCGCACCCCGCGCGAGGCGAGGTCCAGCAGTGCATTGACCGAACGGCCCCGACCGCCCACCGGTCCGTCGGTCGGCAGCGGATCGGCCTCGGTGGAGGCGCGTCCCGGCACCCAGGGCGTCCCGGAGACCGTGACGATCGGGCGGTCGCTTCCGATGAGTTCCTGCCCCAGCGTGGCGAGAGCGGCGCTCTCCTCGGCGATGGCCTGCGCGAGGGCGTCCGGACTGCTGTAGTCGCGTCCGAACGCCAGACTGATCACGCCGTCGCACTGCGCTGCGCCGGACCGCAGGACGTCGAGGTCCGCCAGGTCTCCTCGCAGCACCTTGGCACCAGCGCTTTCAAGGGCCTGCGCGGAGCCGTCCGAGCGAGCCAGTGCGAGAACGGTGTGGCCGTTGCCGAGGAGTTCGGCGACGACGGCGGAGCCGATGGTGCCGGTACCGCCGGTGACGAAGACATGCATGAGCTCTCCCTGAAAGTGATGGGACTGTTGTCCCATCACCGACCATACACCTGGTGACGGGACAACAGTCCCATCACTTATCCTGGTCGCATGGCTAGATGGCAACCAGGAGCGACTCAGCGACTCGTCGTCGCGGCCGTCGACCTGTTCACCGAGCAGGGTTACGACGCGACCACGGTGGCGCAGATCGCCGAGCGTGCCGGCGTCACCAAGAGCACCTTCTTCCGGCACTTCTCCGACAAGCGCGAGCTGCTGGTCGCCGGTCAGGAGACGCTCAGCAGGCTGCTCGCCGACGGCATCGCCGAGGCCCCGGCGAGCGCCGGCCCGCTCCAGGCGGTGGCGGCGGGTCTCGAGCGCGCGTCGAGCGCCATGGGGCCGGCGAACCGCGAACTCGGCCCCCGCCTCGCGGCAGCCGTGGCGGCCAGCACCGAACTTCAGGAGCGCGACGCCCTCAAGAGCGTCGGTCTCGCGGCCGCCATGACAGCCGCGCTCATCGCCCGTGGCGTCCCCGACCCGACCGCGCACCTCGCGGGCGAGCTGGGAGTCCTCGCGTTCAAGCGGGGATATGCCCAGTGGTCCGAAAGCGATCGCGATGACACAGAAGGGCTCGCGCCACATGCACTGGCAGCCCTGGAAGACCTGCGTGCGGCAGCCGCATCGCTGGGCTGATCCATGCCGCTCGGCTGTCGGCGCTCCGGGCGCTGCGGCGTCCGTCGACTGCCTCCGAGGCGCCCGGCTCTTCCTGACAGACCTCCAAGCCGGTCGCTGACAGATGACCTACTGCGCAGACAGTCACCTCGGACCAGCGTGAGCAAGCCTTGCGTCCGGGAAATCGGGATGCCGGGAACGACCCCGCCTCCCTACCCTCGGCCCATGCGTCCCCGATCCGCCCTCCTGAACGTCATCGACGTCGAAGCCACCTGCTGGGACGGGCAGCCGCCGCCCGGCTCCGTGCACGAGATCATCGAGATCGGTCTCACCGTCGTGGACCTGTCGGCCCGGCGCCGCGTGTCCCGGCACCGTGTCCTGGTCCGCCCGGCCCGCTCGACGGTGAGCGACTTCTGCACCGAACTGACCGGACTGACGCAGGCCGAAGTGGCACAAGGCGCCACCTTCGCCGAGGCGTGCCGGATCCTCGTCGAGGAGTACGCGGCCGGTGAGCGGCCCTGGGCGAGCTGGGGCGAGTACGACCGCCGGCAGTTCGCCCGGCAGAGCCGGGCTGACGCGGTGGCCTACCCGTTCGGTCTGCCGGCGGAGCGCACCCATACCAATGCCAAGGCCGTGTTCGCCGAAGCCCACGAACTGCGCAGGAAATGCGGCATGGCGCAGGCGTTGCAGATCGCCGGACTCCCGCTCGAAGGGCGCCACCACCGCGGCGAGGACGACGCGTGGAACATCGCCGCCCTCATTCTCGATCTGGCGGACCGGGGCGCATGGCCCGAGATGTAGGAGCCCGGTCTGTCGGAGCGTGGCGCATGGCCAGGCAGATCGGGGCCCCCGACTTTCCATGCAAGCACGCTTGATTGTTTCTGGGCTCGCTGTCATGCTCCAGGCACGCCGCACGCCGCCGTGCCCCCAGGGAGCGCACCGTGTCCGAAATGCTGGTCGTGTTCGACGACTTGCGGGCCGAGAGCCTGCAACTCGACGCCCTGGTGGCGGATCTGCCGCCGGAGCGGTGGGCCGCACCGACCCCCGCCCCCCGCTGGACCGTCGCCCACCAGATCGCCCACCTCGCCTGGACCGACCGCGCCGCGCTGCTCGCGATGGGCGACCCGGACGCGTTCGCCGGTGAGGTGGAGAAGGCCATCGCCGCGCCGGAGTCGTTCGTGGACGACGGGGCCGACGAGGGCGCCGCCCAGGAACCCGCGGTCCTGCTGGCCCGCTGGCGGGACGGGCGCGAGGAGTTGCAGAAGGTGCTGCGGGGCGCCGCCGAGACGAAGACGAAGTTCCCCTGGTACGGGCCACCGATGTCCGCCGCGTCCATGGCCACCGGCCGCCTCATGGAGACGTGGGCCCACGGCGAGGACGTCGCCGAGGCGCTCGGTGTCGTACGCCCGCCCAGCGACCGGCTCCGGCACGTCGCCCGGATCGGCATACGCGCCCGGGACTTCGCGTTCGCCGTGCACGGGCTCCCCGCCCCGGGCGCGGAGTTCCGTATCGAACTCGTGTCGCCGAGCGGGGAGTTGTGGGCCTATGGGCCTGAGGATGCCGTCCAGCGTGTCACCGGGCCCGCCCTCGACTTCTGCCTCCTCGTCACCCAGCGCGCCCACCGCGACGACCTCGCCGTCCGCGCGGAAGGGCCGGACGCCGACCGCTGGCTCGGCATCGCGCAGGCCTTCGCCGGGCCGCCGGGGCAGGGCCGGTCACCCAAGGGCGCCGCCACATGAGCGGCCCCTCCGGAAGCGGAAGCGGCCCTGCCGGGAAGCCGCCGCTGCGTATCGGCAACGCCTCCGGCTTCTACGGCGACCGGTTCGACGCCATGAAGGAGATGCTGAGCGACGGCCCGCTCGACGTACTCACCGGGGACTATCTCGCCGAGCTGACCATGCTGATCCTCGGCCGCGACCGCCTCAAGGACCCGGGACGCGGCTATGCGCGTACCTTCCTGCGGCAGCTGGAGGAGTGTCTCGGGCTCGCCGTCGACCGTGGAGTCAGGATCGTCGCCAACGCCGGTGGACTCCATCCGGCCGGACTGGCCACTGCTGTGCGGGAGTTGGCGCAGAAGCTTCAGATGCCCGTGCGCGTCGCCCACGTCGAGGGCGACGACCTGCTCGGCACCGGCCGCTTCCCCGGCGCCCTGACCGCCAACGCCTACCTCGGCGGCGCCGGCATCGCCGCCTGCCTGGACGCGGGCGCCGACATCGTGGTGACGGGCCGTGTCACGGACGCCGCCCTCGTCAGCGGGCCCGCCACCTGGCACTTCGGATGGGCGCCGGACGCGTACGACCGGCTCGCCGGGGCCGTCGTCGCCGGGCACGTCCTGGAGTGCGGGACCCAGGCGACCGGCGGCAACTACTCCCAGTTCGCCCGGCACGGCGCGCAACTGCTGCGAAAGCCCGGGTTCCCCCTAGCAGAGATCCACGAGGACGGGACCGCCGTCATCGGCAAACACCCCGGCACCGGCGGCCTCGTCGACACCGGCACCGTCACCGCCCAGCTGCTGTACGAGACCGGGGGCGCCCGGTACGCCGGGCCCGATGTCACCGTCCGCCTCGACACCGTCCGGCTCGAGGACGCGGGCGAGGACCGCGTCCGTATCCACGGCGTACGCGGTGAGGCGCCGCCGCCCACCCTCAAGGTCGGCCTGAACCGGCTCGGCGGCTTCCGCAACGAGGTCGTCTTCGTACTCACCGGGCTCGACATCGAGGCCAAGGCCGCTCTCGTGCGGCGGCAGATGGACGAGGCCTTCGACACCTCCAAGTCCCGGCCTAAAAACATCCGTTGGGAGCTGGCCCGGACCGATCACCGCGACGCCGACACCGAGGAGACCGCCAGTGCCCTGCTCCGGCTCGTCGTACGCGACCAGGACCAGGACGCCGTCGGACGCGCGCTGAGCGGGGCCGCCGTGGAGCTGGCGCTCGGTTCCTACCCGGGGTTCCACGTCACCGCGCCGCCCGGCAAGGGCTCCCCGTACGGCGTCTTCGAGGCCGCGTACATCGCCCGCGACGAGGTCCCGCACATCGCCGTCCTGCCGGACGGAGAGCGCCGGCCCGTGCCGCCGCACGAAGGGCCCACCCGCGCCCTGGCCCCCGTGGACGAACCCGCCCTCCCGCAGAAGCCACCGGCCGGGCCCACCCGCCGCGCACCGCTCGGCCGCGTCACCGGCGCCCGCAGCGGCGACAAGGGCGGTGACGCCAACATCGGCGTCTGGGCCACGAGCGACGCCGCCTGGCCCTGGCTCGCCCACACCCTCACCGTCGACCGCCTGCGGCAACTCCTCCCGGAGACGGCTGACCTGGCTGTCACGCGGCACGTCCTGCCCCACCTCCGCGCCCTGAACTTCACCGTCGAGGGCCTCCTAGGCGAGGGCGTCGCCGCGCAGGCCCGCTTCGACCCGCAGGCCAAGGGCGTCGGCGAATGGCTGCGCTCCCGCCACCTCGACATACCGGAGGCTCTGCTGTGACCGTCCTGGCCAGCGCCCTGGACACCCGGTCCGACGACTACGCCGCCCACCGCGCGGCCCTCCTCGGCAAACTCGCCGCACTCGACGGCGAACACGCCAAAGCCCTCGCCGGGGGCGGCGAGAAGTACGTACAGAGGCACCGCAAGCGCGGCAAGCTGCTGGCCCGCGAGCGGATCGAGCTGCTCCTGGACCCCGACACGCCCTTCCTGGAACTGTCGCCGCTCGCCGCCTGGGGCAGCGACTACACCGTCGGCGCCTCCCTCGTCACCGGCATCGGGGTGGTGGAGGGTGTGGAGTGTCTGATCACGGCCAACGACCCGACCGTGCGCGGCGGCGCCAGCAACCCGTGGTCCCTGAAGAAGGCCCTGCGCGCCAACGAGATCGCCTTCTCCAACCGGCTGCCCTGCATCTCACTCGTGGAGTCCGGCGGCGCCGACCTGCCGTCCCAGAAGGAGATCTTCATCCCGGGCGGCGCGATCTTCCGCGACATCACGCGGCTCTCGGCCGCCGGCATCCCCACCGTCGCCGTCGTCTTCGGCAACTCCACGGCCGGCGGCGCGTACATCCCCGGCATGTCCGACCACGTGATCATGGTGAAGGAGAAGGCCAAGGTCTTCCTCGGCGGGCCGCCGCTTGTGAAGATGGCGACCGGCGAGGAGAGCGACGACGAATCGCTCGGCGGCGCCGAGATGCACGCCCGCACCTCCGGCCTCGCCGACTACTTCGCCCTCGACGAGCAGGACGCGATCCGCCAGGCCCGCCGCGTCGTCGCCCGCCTCAACCACCTCAAGGCGTACGCCGATCCACAGCCTGTGGAGGCTCCCAAGTACGACCCCGAGGAGCTGCTCGGGATCGTCCCCGAGGACCTGAAGGTGCCGTTCGACCCGCGCGAGGTCATCGCCCGCATCGTCGACGGCTCCGACTTCGACGAGTTCAAGCCGCTGTACGGGGCCTCGCTCGTCACCGGGTGGGCCACCCTCCACGGCTATCCCGTCGGCATCCTCGCCAACGCCCAGGGCGTCCTCTTCAGCGAGGAGTCGCAGAAAGCCGCCCAGTTCATCCAGCTCGCCAACCAGCGCGACATCCCGCTCCTCTTCCTGCACAACACCACCGGCTACATGGTCGGCAAGGAGTACGAGCAGGGCGGCATCATCAAACACGGCTCCATGATGATCAACGCCGTCAGCAACAGCCGCGTACCGCACCTCTCCGTCCTCATGGGCGCCTCGTACGGCGCCGGGCACTACGGCATGTGCGGGCGCGCCTACGACCCCCGCTTCCTCTTCGCCTGGCCCAGCGCCAAATCCGCCGTCATGGGGCCGCAGCAGCTCGCGGGCGTCCTCTCGATCGTGGCCCGGCAGTCCGCCGCCGCCAAGGGACAGCCCTACGACGACGACGCGGACGCCGCGCTGCGCGCCATGGTGGAGCAGCAGATCGAGTCCGAGTCGCTGCCGATGTTCCTGTCCGGACGGCTCTACGACGACGGCGTCATCGACCCGCGCGACACCCGCACCGTCCTCGGCATCTGCCTGTCCGCCGTCCACACAGCACCGTACGAGGGCGCCCGCGGCGGCTTCGGCGTCTTCAGGATGTGAGCCTCACGTGATCTCCTCCGTTCTTGTCGCCAACCGTGGCGAGATCGCCTGCCGCGTCTTCCGCACCTGCCGTGACCTGGGCATCCGTACCGTCGCCCTGCACTCGGACCCGGACGCGGGCGCGCTGCACGTCCGCGAGGCCGACCTCGCCGTACGCCTGCCGGGGGCCACGCCCGCCGAGACCTACCTGCGCGCCGACCTCGTGGTGAAGGCGGCCCTGGACGCGGGCGCCGACGCCGTCCACCCCGGCTACGGGTTCCTCTCCGAGAACGCCGCTTTCGCGCGCGCCGTCACCGACGCCGGGCTTGTCTGGATCGGGCCGCCGCCCGAGGCGATCGAGGCGATGGCGTCCAAGACCCGCGCCAAGGAACTGATGGGCATCGCGCCGCTCGGCGAGGTCACCGAACGCGATCTGCCGGTGTTGGTGAAGGCCGCGGCCGGCGGTGGCGGACGCGGGATGCGGATTGTGCGCGAACTGGGCGCGATGGACAGCGAGGTGGAGGCCGCGCGTGCCGAGGCGCTGTCCGCGTTCGGAGACGGTGAGGTGTTCGTCGAGCCGTACGTCGAGGGCGGACGCCACGTCGAGGTGCAGGTGCTCGCCGACACGCACGGCACCGTGTGGGTGCTCGGCACCCGGGACTGCTCGCTCCAGCGACGGCACCAGAAAGTCATCGAAGAGGCGCCCGCCCCCGGGCTCACCGACGACCTCCTGCGTCATCTGTACGAGGTGGCCGAGCGCGCCGTGCGGGCCACCGGATACGTGGGCGCCGGGACCGTGGAGTTCCTCGTCGACGGCGACACCGCGCACTTCCTGGAGATGAACACCCGCCTCCAGGTCGAACACCCGGTGACCGAGGCCGTGTTCGGGCTCGACCTCGTCGCTCTGCAACTGCGGATCGCCGAGGGCGAGGCGCTCGACAAGGCCCCGCCGGAACCGCGCGGGCACGCCGTCGAGGCCCGCCTGTACGCGGAGGACCCGGCCGCCTCCTTCGCCCCGCAGACCGGCACCCTGCACCGGCTGTCCGTACCCGATGGAGTGCGTCTGGACACCGGGTACGCCGACGGCGACACCATCGGCGTGCACTACGACGCCATGCTCGCCAAGGTCGTCGCGTACGCGCCCACCCGCGCCGCCGCCGTCCGCGCCCTCGCCGGAGCCCTGGAGCGCGCCGAGGTGCACGGCCCGGTGACCAACCGCGGCCTGCTCGTCCGCTCCCTGCGCCACCCCGAGTTCGCGGACGGCCGGATGGGCACCGGGTTCTACGAGCGGCACCTCGACGGCCTCACCACCCCGGAACCCGACCCGTACGCCCCGCTCGCCGCCGCACTCGCGAGCGCCCGCGGCCACCGGTTCGGCGGCTTCCGCAACGTGCCCTCGCAACCCCAGGTCAAGCGCTACCGCACCGAACCGGACGGCACCGAGCACGAGGCCCGCTACCGGCACACCCGCTCCGGACTCGCGGCGGACGGGGTGCACGTCGTACACGCCTCGCCGGACCGGGTCGTCCTTGAAGTGGGCGGTGTGCGGCGGAAGTTCGCCGTCGCGACGTACGGCGACCGGGTGTACGTGAACGGCACCGCCCTCACCGCGCTGCCCCGCTTCACCGACCCCAGCGAGCAGCGCGCCCCCGGCTCCCTGCTCGCGCCGATGCCCGGCACCGTCGTCCGCGTCGCCGACGGGCTCGCCGAGGGCGCCGCCGTCACCGCCGGACAGCCCCTGATCTGGCTGGAGGCCATGAAGATGGAGCACCGGATCTCCGCTCCCGCCTCCGGCACGCTCACCGCCCTGCACGCCACCGTCGGCCACCAGGTCGAGGTCGGTGCCCTGCTCGCCGTAGTCGCCGAAGCCGCCGTAGCCCAGGAGGATCCGTCGTGAACAGCCCCGTTCTCGAGACCGAAGAGCACCAGGCGCTGCGCGCCGCCGTCGCCGCGCTCGGCAAGCGGTTCGGCCGCGACTACATGACCCGGATCACCGCCGCCGACGGCCACCCCGAGGAGCTGTGGGCCGAGGCCGCCAAACTCGGCTACCTCGGCGTCAACCTCCCCGAGGAGTACGGCGGCGGAGGCGGCGGCATCGCCGAACTCTCCATCGTCCTCGAGGAGTTGGGGGCCGCGGGCTCGCCCCTCCTCATGATGGTCGTCTCGCCGGCCATCTGCGGCACCGTCATCGCCCGCTTCGGCACCGAGGAGCAGAAGCGGGCCTGGCTGCCGGGGCTCGCCGACGGCAGCCGCACCATGGCCTTCGGCATCACCGAACCCGACGCCGGATCGAACTCGCACCGCATCACCACCACCGCCCGCAAGGACGACGACGGCTCCTGGCTCCTGACCGGCCGCAAGGTCTTCATATCGGGCGTCGACATCGCCGATGCGACGTTGATCGTGGGCCGCACATCCGACGCCCGCACCGGCAAGCTCAAGCCCTGCCTCTTCATCGTCGAACGCGACACCCCCGGCTTCGAGCGCCGCCAGATCGACATGGAGCTGCAAGCCCCCGAGAAACAGTTCGAGCTGACCCTTGACGACGTGCGGCTGCCCGCCGACGCTCTCGTGGGTGACGAGGACGCAGGGCTCCTCCAGTTGTTCGCCGGGCTCAACCCGGAGCGCGTGATGACCGCCGCGTTCGCCATCGGCATGGGCCGCTACGCGCTGCGCCGCGCCGTCGAGTACGCCCGCGAACGCACGGTCTGGAAGGACCCCATCGGCGCCCACCAGGCCATCGCCCACCCCCTCGCCCAGGTCCACATCGAACTGGAACTGGCCCGCCTGATGATGCAGAAAGCGGCCCGCCTGTACGACGCGGGCGACGACCTCGGCGCCGGTGAAGCCGCCAACATGGCCAAGTACGCCGCCGCCGAAGCCTGCGTACGCGCCGTCGACCAGGCCGTGCACACGCTCGGCGGCAACGGCCTGACCCGCGAGTTCGGCCTCGCCTCGCTCATCACCGGATCACGCGTGGCCCGGATCGCCCCGGTCAGCCGGGAAATGATCCTCAACTACGTGTCCCACCAGACCCTGGGACTGCCCAAGTCGTACTGAGCCACTCACCTGTCCCGAGAACGCCTGCAAGACGAGGAGTCCAGCATGGTGTACCGGAGCGAGTACGAGGACATCACCGTCGTCGACCAGCCCATCCACGACGCCGTGCTCGGGGGAGCCGCCGCCCGCGGTGACACCCCCGCCCTCGTCGACGGAGTGGCCGGAACGACGATCACGTACGCCCAGCTCGACCAGTTCCACCGCAGAGTGGCCGCCGGTCTCGCCGAGGCCGGTGTCCGCAAAGGTGACGTCGTCGCCCTGCACAGCCCCAACACGGTCGCCTACCCGGTCGCGTTCTACGGAGCCACACGCGCGGGCGCCTCCGTGACGACGGTGCACCCCCTCGCCACCCCCGAGGAGTTCGCGAAGCAGCTACGGGACTCCGCGGCGGCCTGGATCGTCACCGTGACGCCGCTGCTCGCCCCGGCCCGCGCCGCCGCCGAACTCGCGGGCGGCATACGGGAGATATTCGTCTGCGACCCGGCGGGCGACAGCGGCCACCGCTCGCTGCTCGACCTGCTCGCCACCGGCGCCGCCGAACCCGCGGTCACCCTCGACCCGGCCGAGGACGTCGCCGCGCTGCCCTACTCCTCGGGCACCACCGGCGTCCCCAAGGGCGTCATGCTCACCCACCGCAACATCGCCACCAACCTCTCCCAGCTCGAACCCCTCATCCCGATGGGCCCCGGCGACCGCATCCTCGCCGTCCTGCCCTTCTTCCACATCTACGGCCTGACAGCTTTGATGAACGCCCCGCTGCGGCAGGGCGCGACCGTCGTCGTCCTGCCCCGCTTCGACCTCGACACGTTCCTCGCCGCGATCGAGAAACACCGCATCAACGCCCTGTACGTGGCCCCGCCGATCGTCCTCGCCCTCGCCAAGCACCCGGCCGTCGAGGGCTACGACCTGTCGTCCCTGGAGTACGTCATCAGCGCGGCGGCGCCCCTGGACGCCGAACTCGCCCGGGCCTGCTCACGCCGCCTCGGCCTGCCGCCCGTCGGCCAGGCCTACGGCATGACGGAACTCTCGCCCGGCACCCACGTCGTGCCCCTGAACGCCGAGGACGCCCCGCCCGGCACCGTCGGCAAGCTCATCGCCTCCACCGAGATGCGGCTGGTCTCCCTGGACGACCCGGCGAAGGACGCCGCCCCCGGCGAACCCGGCGAGGTCCTCATCCGCGGCCCGCAGATCATGAAGGGCTACCTCGGCCGGCCCCAGGCCACCGTCGACATGATCGACCGCGACGGCTGGCTGCACACCGGCGACGTCGGCCAGGTCGACGCGGACGGCTGGCTGTTCGTCGTCGACCGGGTCAAGGAACTCATCAAGTACAAGGGCTTCCAGGTCGCCCCCGCCGACCTCGAAGCACTGCTTCTCACCCACGACGGCATCGCCGACGCCGCCGTCATCGGCGTCCTCGACGACGACGGCAACGAGATCCCGAAGGCGTTCGTCGTCCGCTCCGGGCAGGGCGCGGACCTCACCGCCGAGTCCGTCATGGCCTACGTCGCCGAACGCGTCGCCCCGTACAAGAAGGTCCGCCGCGTCACCTTCATCGACGGGGTGCCGCGCGCCGTGTCGGGGAAGATCCTGCGCCGAGAACTGAGGGAGAGCTGATGCCCGACGAGAACCCCCTGATCCTCTCTGCGCATCGGCGCGGCGTCACCACGCTCACCCTCGACTCGCCCGCCAACCGCAACGCGCTGTCGTCCGCCCTCGTCGCGGAACTTGCCGGGCGGCTCGCCGACGCCGACAAGGACGGCGACGCACGGGCCGTGGTCCTCACCCACACCGGCGGCACGTTCTGCGCGGGCGCGGACCTGCGCGACCCGCCGGACCCGGACGCACTGGTCGCCCTGCTGCGGGCGGTCGTCGAGCTGCGCAAGCCCGTGCTCGCCCGGGTCGACGGGCACGTACGCGCGGGCGGACTCGGCCTGCTGGGCGCCTGCGACATCGCGGCGGCGTCCACGGCATCGTCGTTCGCCTTCACCGAGGTACGCATCGGGGTCGCCCCCGCCGTGATCTCCCTGCCGCTGCTGCCCCGCCTGGACCCGCGCGCCGTGGCCCGCTACTACCTGACGGGGGAGCGGTTCGACGCGGCGGAAGCGGCGCGGGCCGGGCTCGTGACCGTCGCCGGAGTGGACGTGGACCAGGTCCTCGAACCGGTCCTCGACGGGCTGCGACGGGCGTCCCCGCAGGGCCTGGCCGAGACGAAACGGCTGCTCACGGTTAAGGTCCTGGAAGCCTTCGACCGGGACGCGGAGTCACTGACGGCGCTGTCGGCGCACCTGTTCGGCTCTTCCCAGGCCCGCGAAGGGATGACCGCCTTTCTCGAACGACGGGACCCCGCATGGGTGTTGTGACCCCCCGAGCCGTGACCTCGCCGAAGCAGGACCGCTCGCGCGCCACCCGGCAGAAGCTCCTCGAGTCGGCCGTGGCCTGCCTGGCCGCACACGGCTGGTCCGGCTCCACCGTCTCCGTCGTCGCCGAGCACGCCGGGGTCTCGCGCGGCGCGGCCCAGCACCACTTCCCGACCCGGGAGGACCTGTTCACGGCGGCCGTCGAGTACGTCGCCGAGGAACGGTCCGAGGCGTTGCGCGGGCTGCGTCCGCAGGGCCGGGCGGAAGCCGTGGCGGCCCTCGTCGACCTCTACACGGGTCCGCTGTTCCGGGCCGCGCTGCACCTGTGGGTCGCCGCCTCGAACGAGCCCGCCCTGGGCGGCCGGGTCGCCGAACTGGAGGCGCGGGTCGGCCGCGAGACCCACCGGATCGCCGTCCGGCTCCTCGACGCGGATGAGTCCGTGCCCGGGGTGCGGGAGGTTGTGCAGGGTCTTCTCGACATGGGGCGGGGGCTCGGCCTTGCGCATCTCCTGACGGATGACGGGGCGCGGCGCGAGCGGGTCGTCTCCGAGTGGGCCGGGATCGTGGACCGGGCGTTGTCGCGACAGGGCGGGTGTTGAGCGGCGGGGGTCTTCGCCGTGCGGGTCCGTGCGGCGGGCGCCCTCGCCGTAGGGGCGGCTGCCGATCGCCGGGTGCGTCTCTCGTCGCGGCTGGTCGCGCAGTTCCCCGCGCCCCTGGGTTGTTGTCCGTCTGCGGCCCGGCGGGGCTTCTCGCGCAGTTCCCCGCGCCCCTGGAAGGCGCACATCGTGCGCCGTCTCAGGGGGCGCGTGGAGCGCGGCCCTATGGGGCTGCGGCGCAGCCGCATGCTCCAGGGGCGCGGGGAACTGCGCGATCAGCCCCCACGCACCCGCGGCCGCGAACGTCCTGTTGGGGCTGCGGCGGAGTCGCAGGCTTCAGGGGCGCGGGGAACTGCGCGACCAGCCCCCACGCACCCGCAGTCGCGAACGAACCGGACGCCCCGGGCTATCGGGCGGCGATACCGGCGAGGCCCTCAATATCCCGCGGGGGCCGGGACCAGCCCCACTGCACCCGCACCCGCACCCGCAGCCGCGAACGAACCGTCCGCGCCGGGCTACTGGGCGGCGATACCGGCGAGGCCCCCACCATCCCGAGGGGGCCTGAATCCGGGCACTACCGCGTAGCGATACCGTCGAACCCGGCGATGTCCCGAGGGGGCCGGGACCCGGGCCCGATGTACCTGGCGGAGGGCCGGACAAGCCGCCCCGTCCGCTTCTGCTCAAGAATGTGCGCACTCCACCCCGCAGTCCGCGCACACGTGAACATCGACGTGAACATGTGCGCCGGCACCTCGGCGAAGTCCAGCACGATGGCCGCCCAGAACTCCACGTTGGTGGCCAGCACCCGGTCCGGCCGCCGCGCGTGCAGCTCGGCAAGCGCGGCCTTCTCCAGCGCCTCGGCGACCTCGAACCGCGGGGCGCCCAGCTCACGGGCGGTCCTGCGGAGCACCCGCGCGCGAGGGTCCTCGGCCCGGTACACCCGGTGCCCGAAGCCCATCAGCCGCTCACCCTTGTCGAGCGCCTTGCGGACGAACCCCTGGGCGTCACCGGTCCGCTCGATCTCCTCGATCATGCCGAGCACACGCGAGGGTGCGCCGCCGTGCAGCGGCCCGGACATGGCCCCGACGGCCCCGGACAGCGCGGCCGCGACATCCGCGCCGGTCGAGGCGATGACCCGGGCGGTGAACGTGGAGGCGTTCATGCCGTGCTCGGCGGCGCTCGTCCAGTACGCGTCGACGGCCGCGACATGCTTCGGGTCGGGCTCCCCGCGCCAGCGGATCATGAACCGTTCGACGACGGACTGCGCCTTGTCGATCTCGCTCTGCGGCACCATCGCCACGCCCTGCCCGCGCGCGGACTGCGCGACGTAGGACAGGGCCATGACGGCGGCCCGGGCCAAGTCGTCACGGGCCTGTTCCGCGTCGATGTCGAGCAGCGGTTTGAGCCCCCAGACGGGCGCCAGCATGGCGAGCGCCGACTGCACGTCGACGCGGATGTCGCCGGAGTGGACGGGGATCGGGAAGGGCTCGGCCGGCGGCAGCCCCGGATCGAAGGCGCCGTCGACGAGCAGCCCCCAGACGTTCCCGAACGAGACGTGGCCGACCAGATCCTCGATGTCGACACCCCGGTACCGCAGGGCGCCGCCTTCCTTGTCCGGTTCGGCGATCTCCGTCTCGAACGCGACGACTCCCTCGAGGCCGGGTACAAAGCCGGGGTCAGACATCTGGCGGCTCCTCTTGATGCGTGGGGTGGGTAGCGGTGCTGTGGGGCTACTTTGTGCGCGGGGGGCGGGGATACGCGGTCGTACGCGACTCGCGCTCCGGTGGTTCACCCCGGTGATGCCCCGAATGGCATGGGGTCACCCAACCGAACCGGGGTCTGTTTCGGCATCGTTTCGGCCCTTGGACGATAACCCTCAGTGCCACAAATGGCGAGAGGTTGCGGCACTGAGTGCCACCTAACGCTTCGCCGGCCCCGAGTGCGGCAGGATGACGCCGTGAGCGCCCCAGAAGACCGCGTCGGCCGCGCCGACCACGACGAGGCCGGTGGCCGCGTACCCGACCCTTCCGCCATGCGGGAGCAGTACCGCACCCACGACGGCGGCCTGCTGGAGGCCGACCTCCCCACGCACCCGATGGAACAGTTCACGCGCTGGTTCAAGCAGGCCGCGGCCCCCGGCTCCCCGACCGCCGAACCGAACGCGATGGTCGTCTCCACCGCCGACGCCGAGGGCCGGCCCAGCTCCCGCACCGTGCTGCTGAAGTCCTACGACGACGAGGGCTTCGTCTTCTACACCAACTACGGCTCCCGCAAGGCCCTCGACCTCGCGGCCAACCCCCAGGTCGCGCTGTTGTTCCCCTGGCACCCGATGAGCCGGCAGGTCCTCGTCACGGGGACGGCGGCGCGTACGTCACGGCAGGAGACGGCGGCGTACTTCCACTCGCGGCCGCACGGCTCCCAGCTGGGAGCCTGGGCCAGCGCGCAGTCCTCCGTACTGGCGGACCGGACCGAACTCGACGCCTCCTACGCCGAGTTGGCGGAGCGCTACCCGCCGGGCTCTGCGGTCCCCGTGCCGCCGCACTGGGGCGGCTTCCGGGTCACGCCGCGGACCGTGGAGTTCTGGCAGGGCCGCGAGAACCGGCTGCACGACCGGCTGCGGTACGTCGCGGCGGGCGACGGCGCCTGGCGGGTCGAGCGCCTCAGCCCGTAGCCCCGCCGGCCACCAAGGCGGGTCACAGCTCCGCCAGTACTCCGTCCAGGAACGGCTCGATCGCCGCGCGCCACGCCTCGGGCTGGTCGTAGTGGACGAGATGACCGGCGTCGGCCACCTCCGCGTACTCTCCTCGCGGCAGTACCCGGACCATCTCCTGCGCCTCCGCGCGGCCCAGCTCCCCGTCCAGGCCCCGTACGACGAGCGTCGGGCACTGGACGGCGGTCAGCTCCTCCCAGTGCGCGTCGAACACCCACGTCGAGCGCGCCTGGAGCATCTGGAACTGCGAGAACACCGGCCGCCAGCCGTCCGTGCACTCGGTCATCACCTCGGCGTAGAACTCCCCGCGCGCCGGATTGGGCCGCTCCACCCAGGGATCGTCCTCCCCGAACCACTTCCGTACGTCCGCGAGCGTCGTGAACGGCAGCGGCCACGACCTGAACCAGTCCTCCCACTCCCGCTGGGAGGCCGCCCCGAGCGCCGAGGCCCGCATGTCGCAGATGACGAGGCCCCGCACCAGATCCGGGCGGCGGGCAGCGAGCTGCCAGGCCGTGAGCGCGCCCATCGAGTGCCCGATCAGCACCGCGGGCCCGAGGCCGAGCTGGACCAGGGCGGCCTCCGCGTCCAGCACGTACGCCTCGCGGTCGAACGGGCCCTGCGGGGGCTTCTCGCTCCGGCCGTGTCCGCGCTGGTCCAGGGCGACCGCCCGGTGCCGCTCGGCCAGCCAGCGTGCCGTACCGGCCCAATGGGACGCCCGGCCCATCAGGCCGTGCAGTAACAGGACCCCGGGTGTACGACCGCCGTCGCCCGTCTTGGGCGGGTCGGTGAACTCCCAGGCGGCGAGGCGGACCCCGCCCGCTCCGGTCACGTCGATGCGCCGCGCCATGGTCCTCGGCACCCCCTAAGTGGTCGCGCCTGCAGTCGCGTACCCGCGCACGCTATCGAACATTCTTTCGAAAGCGCGGTGCTCTCGGATAACACCCCTCATTTGAGTGACAGGGCTCAAGGAATGACCCGCGCCGCCGAGGGGATCTCTTCCTCGGGAGGCGGACCGCTCGGGGAAAGAGGTCCGAAGGGGATGACCCTGGGAGCTCGGGGCTCCGGGTCAGCACAGGGGAGGACAGGCC
>NZ_BAAATS010000002.1:375837-419422 GCF_039533535.1 Streptomyces kunmingensis | reverse complement strand
CGCCGGGGCCCTCTGCTTCAGAAGTCGCTCCGAGTGTCTCCCGCGCTCCTCGGCCCCGACCCGGGTCCCGACGCATCCCGAACGGCAGGTCCATACCAGGCCCCCTCCGGTCATATGCCTCACGCGACAGCCTTGCACGTAGCGCGCCCCACCGCTGCGATTCCGCACAGTGAATCTTGCTTTCTGCGCGAATGTGCCGCGCGCACAAGAGCGTGGCAACTGCCCCGCGCGGCGGGGCAGTTGAGTCACCGGTCAGGCTTTCAGCGCTTGGCCACGAAGACGTGCGAGGCGACGTCCGCCTCCAGCTCGGCCGCCTCACCGCTGCTGCCCACCAGGACCCCGCCCGGCGACTGCGTCACGCTGACCACCGAACCGGGCTGCACGCCCGCCCGGCGCAGCGTGTACATCAGCTGCGCGTCCGTCTGGATCGGCTCACCGATCCGCCGCACGACGACCGTCTTGCCGTCCGCGCCCGCGTCCAGATCGGCGAGCGAGACCATGCCCTCGTCCAGGAACGGGTCCGCCCCGTCCTTCTCGCCCAGCTCCTCCAGCCCCGGGATCGGGTTCCCGTACGGCGACTCCGTCGGGTGCCGCAGCAGCTCCAGGACGCGCCGCTCCACGGCCTCGCTCATCACGTGCTCCCAGCGACAGGCCTCCGCGTGCACCTGCTCCCACTCCAGGCCGATCACATCGACCAGCAGACACTCGGCGAGCCGGTGCTTGCGCATCACGCGCGTCGCCAGGCGGCGCCCCTCGTCGGTCAGCTCCAGGTGCCGGTCGGCGGCGACGGCGACCAGGCCGTCCCGCTCCATACGGGCCACGGTCTGGCTGACCGTCGGGCCGCTCTGGTCGAGCCGCTCGGCGATCCGGGCGCGCATGGGGACCACACCTTCCTCTTCGAGCTCGAGGATGGTGCGGAGGTACATCTCCGTGGTGTCGATCAGTCCGGACATACGTGCCCCTCGTGTAGCTCTCTGCTCCGCGGCGGCCCCGCTGGCTCGCCGCGTCGCTCGTGTCGCTGGCCCTGCCCTCAATTCTGACGCATACCGCTGACAACCGTCCCGCACCGGGAGAACGGCGCCCAGGGCAGGGTCCCGAAGCGTATTGACACAAGCCTGGTCCAGACCGCACCGTGATCCGCGACACCACGACTCAAGGGGCTACGCCGATGCGCGAGAGCAAGCCGGCCACGCAGTACCTCGACACCGCGATCGCCCTGCTGGGGCGGGTCCGCGACGAGGAGACGGAGAACATCACCGCCGCCGGAACCCTCCTCGCCGACACCGTCGTCGCGGGCGGCCGCCTCTTCGCCTTCGGCGCCGGCCACTCCTCGCTCGCCGCGCAGGACGTCGTCTACCGCGCGGGCAGCCTCGCCCTGATGAACCTGCTGGCCGTCCCCGGCGCCGTCGGCGTCGACGTCATGCCCGCCACCCTCGGCTCCGCCCTGGAGCGCGTCGACGGCCTGGCCGCCGCGGTCCTCGACTCCAGCCCCGCCACCGCGGGCGACGCCCTCGTCATCATCTCCCTCTCCGGCCGCAACGCGCTGCCCGTCGAGATGGCCATGAACGCCCGGGCGCTCGGCCTCAAGGTCATCGGCGTCACCTCCCTCGCGTACGCGAGCGGACCCGACGCCCCCCGCTCCCGCCACGCCTCCGGCACGTACCTGCGCGACCACTGCGACATCGTCCTCGACTCCAAGATCGCGGTGGGCGACGCGGAACTCGACCACGAAGGCGTCGACGCCCCCTTCGCCTCCGCCTCCACCGTCACCACCAGCGCCCTCATGCAGGCCACGCTCGCCACCTGCGCCGCCACCCTCGCCGACCGCGGCATCCAGCCACCGCTGCTCCGCTCCGGCAACGTCGACGGCGGCCACGACTGGAACGCCAAGGTCTTCGCCGAGTACCGCGACCGCATCTTCTACCAGCACTGAGCGGCGGCCCGGACAGCGAGAAGGCTTCTAGGCCGAACCCAGCGCCGCCAGATCCACCGCGCCGGCGATCCGTACCGCCACGCTCTCCGCGTACATCGCGTCCCCGCGCTCGAACTGGGTGCGGCTGACACCGCGCAGGAACGTCACCACCCCGAGCGTGCGCCCCCGGCTGCGCAGCGCCGCGCACAACGCGAACACCGACCCCCCCGGCCACTGCCGGGCCGCCGCCCACTGCGCCGCCGCCGCACCGGTCGGCTCCGGCGCGCCGGCCCGCACGGAACCGGCCCGGTCCACGCACTGCAACGCCGGGTGCCCCTCCGCGTACCGCACCGGCAGCGCGCCCCGCGTCACGAGCAGACTGGCGCCGGGCGCCCCCGACGGCGTCGCCGCGCCGCGCACGAGCCGCGGCGGCTCCTCGCTCACCAGCAGGTCGATCACCGCGTGATCGGCGAACCCCGCCAGTGCGAAGTCCAGATGCACGGTCGCCGCCTCCGCCGGATCCTCGCACTCCGCGGCGGCGCGCGCGGCCCGGTGCAACTGGTTGGCCCGGAAGCGGAGTTGAGCGGCCTCCTGCTCGATCAGCTTGGCCTCGGTCACGTCCTGGAACAGCCATCCGACGCCCAGCGGCACCGGCTCCTCGGCCAACGGCGACGCAAGCCGCACGAACCCGCTCCGCCAGCACCGGCGCTCCTGGCGCGCACCGTCCTCGCCGGGCAGCCGCAGCGTCACCCACACTTCCGTCGGCGACGGCGGCGCCCCCTCCGCCAGCACATGGCCGAGCGCGCCCTCCAGCTCCTCCACACCCTGGGAGATCAGATCGCCCAGCGGCCGCCCGAGCACGGCGCTGCGGCCGGAACCCAGGGCCCGCGCGGCATGCGCGTTCACCACGGCGGGCCGCAGGTCGGCGTCGACCAGGACCACACCCCACGCGGCGTCCTCGAACAGCGCCTCGCTCAGCGCGATGGACCGCTCCAGGTCGATCTGCGCGTGCACCTCGCTGAACGCGCAGTACACCCCGGCGGGCTTCCCGTCGGCCCCCCGCACGACGGCGGACTGGGTCCGTACGAGGACCCGGCCCCCGTCCTTGGTCACCAGCGCGAACTCGTTCACCTGGCGCCCCGGCGCGTGCATCGCGGCCAGCAGCCGCCCCTGCACCTCGTCCGCGTCGGCGGACCGCACGGCCCACCCCGCGAACCCCGTCCGCCCCACGGCCTCCCCCGCCGACCAGCCCAGGATCCGCTCGGCCTCCCGGTTCCAATGGGTCACGACCCCATCGGCGTCGAACGCGCACAGCGCGGCGTCCATCCCGTCCAGCAACGCGGCCAGCAGATCGGCCCCGTCCCGCTCCGGCTCATCGGGCCCGAGCGCGTCGGTGGTCCCACTACGCCGGGAAGCACTCACCTGGCACCCCCTGCAGGCTGTGTCGGCGCTACGAATACCGCGCGGTCCTCGTACTGCGCGTACTGCTTCAGATCATTCAACTCGAACGTGACGCATCCCACACGGAGTTCGGTCAACTTCGCGAAATCCCATAACCGCACCCCTCCAGCATGCCCCCTACGCCCCCACCACCCGACGGCCGCCCCGTTCCTGCCGTGTTCCCAAGGTCTCGAAAAACCGGTTGAGGGCCGCCGCGTCGATTCGTAGGCTGTGTTGCACAGAGGAGAGGAGGTGGTTCGGAGCATGTATGCACGCCGGACGTCTGAGGTGACTGCGGGCTAGCGGCCCGACGTCGCATCTCGAATTCGGCGCCGGACCAGCACGTGAGTGGTGCGTGCAGCCGGCCCTATTCCCAAGCAGTCACCCGACCCGCGAGCCGCCGGTACGTCCGGCCGGCTTCCGACCGTCTCGTACGGGAGGAACCATGGCTCGCGGGTCGCCTGCGTTCTACGGGCGGCTAGCCCTTGCTCACCGCCGTCAGGATCTCCGGCAGACGGGACGCCGTGCGCGGGGCCACCAGGCGCAGGCCGAGGAAGGTGGCCGCCGTGCCGTAGGCCGCGCCGATCGGGAGGAGGGTCCAGGACCAGGCGTCGGCGCCCTGCGCGTGCAGGGTGATCGTGAGCGCGAGGACGGGGGCGCAGAGCAGGGCCGCGGCCACCATGCCGCCGAAGATGGAGATCCAGGCGAGGCCGGCCTGGCCCGGGGCGACGTTCTTGTAGCCCTCCTGCGGGATCGAGTACGGGAAGCGGGCCGAGGACCAGGCGCCCGTCGCGAGCATCGCGCCCAGCAGAGCGAAGGACAGGCCGAGCACCTCCGCGAGGTCCGCCCACGCGCCGAGCATCGCCGTGGTGACGACGGTGACGAGCGTGGCGTAGGGGACGGTGATCAGGAGCAGCGCCAGGGCCCGGGCACGCATTTCGAGGTAGGCGTCGCGGGGTGAGGCGATCGTCATGGCCACTATCCAGAACGCGGACGTGTCCTGGCCGAACTGGTTGTACATCTGGATGCCGAGCATCCCGGAGGCGAAGCACGCGAAGTAGACGGAACCGGTGCCCTGGAGGGCGTTGAAGACCGGGATGATCAGTCCGATGGCGAGGGACGTGATCCAGGCGGCCTTGGTCTTCGGATCGCGCCACACGTAGCGCAGGGTGCGGCCCATGACGGTGCCGGTGCGGCCGTCGGGGAGCAGGCGGCGGCCGCTGCCGGTGCGGCGGCGGGTGGGTTCCGCGGCCTGGATCGTCGATCCGTCGGGGGAGGTCATCAGGCGGGTCAGGGCACGACGCCAGACGGTGAGGAGCGCCGCCAATCCGGCCGCGCAGAGCAGGAGTTGGGCCGCGGCCGTGGCGTACGCGCCGTTGCCCGCCGCGTCGACCGCGCCGATCGCCGACGCCGGAGGGATCCAGCGCAGTACGTCCGCCACGGGGTCGAGCGCCGCGACCCCGCCCGCCGAACCGAGGCGCTGGGCGCCGAAGTTGACGAGCTGGGCGCCGATCGCGACGACGAGGCCGCTGAGGACGGCGAGGTCGCGGCCCTTGCGGCTGGTGAGCAGCCGGATGTTGGCGGCGGCGACGGCCCGGGCGAGCGCGACGCAGGTGAGGACGGTGAGGGGCACCGCGAGCACGGCGACGACGGCGGCGGCGGGACCGCGCGCGGCGGCGTACGCGGCGCCCGCCGCGAGGCAGAGCGTGAAGAGGGGCCCGACGCCGACGAGGGAGGCCACGAGCAGTCCGCGGACCAGCGGGTCGGGGCGCAGCGGCAGCATCGCGAGGCGGGTCGGGTCGAGGGTCTCGTCGCCGCTGGGGAAGAAGAGCGGCAGCACGGCCCAGCCGAGGGCGAGCAGGGCGGTGAGGAGGGTGCCGACGGTGGCGGCGTGCGTGTTCCCGTGGAGGAGGACGAGGCCGAGGAGCTGGAGCGCCGTGACCAGCAGGACGGCGGCGACCGAGGCGATGTACGCGGCGCGGCGTCCGGCGGACTGGCGCAGTCCGTTGCGCAGCAGGGCGAGTTTGAGCTGGACGAGGACGCGGGTCACCGTTTGCCGCCCAGCCAGTCGAGGGTGCCGCCGCCGTCCCGACCGCCGGCCCCGACCAGTTTCAGGAACGCTTCCTGGAGGGAGGCCGCGTCGCCCTTCACGTCCGCGAGGGGGCCCTGGGCGCGGATGCGGCCGGCCGCCATGACGGCGACCCAGTCGCACAGCGACTCCACCAGCTCCATGACGTGGGAGGAGAAGACGACGGTGGCGCCGCCCCGGGTGAAGCGTTCCAGGACGCCGCGGATCGTCTGCGCCGAGACGGGGTCGACGCCCTCGAACGGCTCGTCCAGGAAGAGGACTTCGGGGTTGTGCAGGAGCGCCGCGGCGAGGCCGATCTTCTTGCGCATGCCGGTCGAGTAGTCGACGACGAGTTTGTGCTGGGCGGAGGAGAGGTCGAGGACGTCCAGGAGCTGGGCCGCGCGTTTGTCGACCTCGGCGCCGGGCAGGCCGCGCAGTCTGCCGGTGTACGCGAGGAGTTCGCGCCCCGAGAGACGCTCGAAGAGACGCAGGCCCTCGGGCAGGACGCCGATGCGGGCCTTGACCTCGGCCGGGTCGGCCCAGACGTCGTGGCCCGCGACGTGCACGGTGCCGCGGTCGGGCCGCAGCAGTCCGGTGACCATGGAGAGGGTGGTGGTCTTGCCGGCCCCGTTCGGGCCGACGAGTCCGATGAACTTGCCTGCTGGGAGGGTCAGTTCGATGCCGGCGACGGCGGCCTGCTGCCCGAAGGTCTTCCAGAGGTCGTGTACGCGTACGGCTGCTGCTTCCCCGGTCGAGGCCACCTGGGCGCGCTCCCTTCGTCGGCGTGGTCGTGCGTCTGGGCACGATACGTGGCCGCCGCCCGGGCGCGGTGACACGCCTCAGCCGCGCCGCCCCTCGCGTCCGCAGGAGTACGCGAGCGGGGAGATGAGTTCCTCCGCGTCGGGGAGCCAGCGGTTGGCGGCGGTGGGGCGGCAGGCCCACTGGGCGGCGCCCTGGTTGCCGAAGCGGGTGGGGGGCGCCGCGACGTAGGCCCCTTCGCCGAGGGTGACGAGGTCCAGGGAGGCCGGGGGCCAGCCCAGTTTGCGGACGAGGTCGGGGACCTTGAGGGTCGCGCCGGGCAGGACGAAGAACTGCATGCGGCGGTCGGGGGTGCAGGTGACCGGGCCGAGGGTGAGCTCCATGCGCTCCATGCGGGCCAGCGCGAGGAACCCGGCGGTCTCGGGCACGTCGATCGCGTCGAACGTACGGCCGGTGGGGAGCAGGATCGACGCCTTCGGCTGCTTCGACCACAGGCGGCGGGCGCCCGTCGCGCTGCCGGTGGCCTGCGTCGCCCAGTCGGGGCGCGCGGGGTGGGAGCCGGGCGCCGGGCAGCGGACGTCGCCGCACGAGCAGCGCTGGACGCCGTCGTCGGACTCCAGCCAGGTGCCGGGGACCACGTCCCAGTGCCGCTCTTCCGCATAGCGCACGGCCGTGTCGAGGAGGGAGTCGCCGCGCTGCTGGGGGATCTGTCCGGCAGCGGTGACGGGTGAGGTGACGTCCGAGGTGCCTGCGATGGTCTCTTCCACGACGTTCTCAACTCCCGCCGCCACCCGGGGTTACGGGTGTACACGCGGGCGGGACGGGAGCATCGTTCCCGCATCTGGGGCGCATGGATGCATGGGTGGGGGCGCGCGCGCGAGGCGGCAGCGGGGGATGGGTAGTGCGGTGAGGGAACGAGGGGGAGACCGGGCAGGAGGCCCCGTCGGGTTGCGCCACGCCGAGCGCGCGGTTTGCTACCCGTTTGTGGTGCATCTTCCGTTTCTCCGCCGGGCAGTGATCCATCGAACCGGCTGTCATTCGCGGCCGGCCACCGGGAGACGGGCACAGCAGGGGGTATGCCATGGCCGCACGGCCACTCGTCGCGCGACAGCCCAACGAACGGCTGCAGGCACTCATCCAGGAGGCGGGCTGTTCGAACGCGGGCCTGGCCCGCAGGGTCAACATGTGCGGAGCCGAGCACGGTCTCGATCTGCGGTACGACAAGACGTCGGTGGCGCGCTGGCTGCGCGGGCAGCAGCCGCGCGGCCGGGCGCCGGGGATCATCGCCGAGGCGCTGGGCCGCAAGCTCGGCCGCACGGTGACGATCGACGAGATCGGCATGGCCAACGGGAAGAACCTGGCCTCGGGTGTCGGTCTGCAGTTCTCGCCGACCGTGCTCGGCGCCATCGAGCAGGTGTGTGAGCTGTGGCGCAGTGACGTAGGACGCAGAGATTTCCTCTCCGGGTCCTCCGTCGCGTCGTCCGCGCTCGTCGAGCCCAGCCGTGACTGGCTGATCTCCGTGCCCGACTCGCAGGTCGGACGGGCCGCCGGGCCGCGGGTCGGCCCGTCGGACGTGGCGGCGGTGCGGGCGATGACGAAGGCGCTGACCGATCTCGACCACCAGTACGGCAGCGGGCATGTGCGCCCGGTGGTCGTGCATTACCTGAACAGTGTGGTGAGCGGGCTGCTCGCCGGGTCCTACCGGGAGTCCGTGGGGCGTGAACTGTTCGCGGCCGTCGCCCGGTTGACGGAGCTCGCCGGATACATGGCGGTCGACACCGGACAGCCGGGGCTCGCCCAGCGCTACTACATCCAGGCGCTCAGGCTGGCCCAGGCCGCGGGGGACCGCGGATACGGCGGGTACGTCCTGGCCGCTTCCATGAGCCATCTCGCGGCGCAGCTCGGCAATCCGCGGGAGATCGCCCAGCTCGCCCGCGCGGCTCAGGAGGGGGCGCGCGGGCGCGTGACACCGCGCGCGGAGGCGATGTTCCACGCGGCCGAAGCGCGCGGCCACGCTCTTCTCGGGGACGCCCGCGCCGCGCAGGCCGCTTCCGGTGCGGCGGTCACCGCGATGGAGCGCGCCGAAGGGCTGGGCGGTTCCGGGGACGACCCGGCGTGGATCAGCCATTTCGACCACGCTTATCTGGCCGATGAACTCGCACACTGTCACCGGGACTTGGGGCAGCCGAGGGACGCCGCGCGATGTGCGCAGGAGTCGCTCGACGGGCATCCGGAGTCGCGGGCCAGGAGGCGCGCCATCGGCCTGGTGCTCCTTGCCACGGCCCAGGTGCAGCAGCGTGAGGTGGAGCAGGCCTGTGCCACGGGACTTCGGGCCGTGGAGCTGCTCGGCACGCTGCGTTCCAACCGGGGCGCGGAGTATCTGGAGGACCTCAAGGAACGGCTCGAACCGTTCGGAGAGGAGCCGGTGGTACGGGAGTTCGGGGCGCGGGTGGAGTTGCAGGCCGCGTGATCCGGAGGGGGGTCGTGTAAACAGCGCCCGACCGCTTTGTTTTGTTACTCCCGCCACGGGGGAGGCTCCCGAGATTTGAGGTGCGTAGCACGGGCGTGCGGGGACCCGGTAGCGTGAGCCGACGATTCCGAAGGTCCCCCATACGTAGGAGTCCCGGTGACGCAGCAGCGCGGACACGGAGAAGATCCGCATCTTCCCGCGGCACGGCAGGCACATGAAGGCATCGTGCTGCCCGCCGACGGCGGAGAGCCCCTGTTGCCGGGCACGTTCGGCGACCAGGCAGGACCCACGGGCGCCTCCCCGTGGGGCCAGCCGTGGGGGCCCGAGTCCCAGCAGGCACAGGCCGCGGGGCCGATGCCGACGTACGAGTGGGGCCAGCCGCAGGCGGGCGCCCCGCTGCCGCCGCAGGCGCCCACCCAGGCGCTGCCGCCGCACGGCGGCGCGGCACCGCTGCCGCCCGCCGCGCCCACCGGCTACGACGCGTCGCAGGGCGGTGCCTACGGTGCTCCGTACGCCGGTTCCTACGACGGCGACGCCACGCAGTACATAGCGCCGGTCGCCCAGCAGCAGCCGCATCAGCAGCAACCGCAGCCGTATCAGCAGCAGCCTCAGCAGCACGCCGCCGCTCTGCTGCCGCCCGAGGCGCCCGCCGCTGACGCCACGCAGTACCTGGGGCGCGCGGTGCGTCAGCCGATGCCGGGGGCGCTGCCCGACGCCGTACCCGGGGGCCCGGACAGCGAGGCGACCCAGTACATACCGCCGGTGCCCGCGCAGCCGTCGCCGCCGCAGAACGCCTCCTACGACATGCGCCCCGGCGAGCCGGGCGAGCGCCAGCCCCCGGCCGAGTTCGACGCCCTGTTCCGTACGGAGCCGGAGAGCGAGGCCGGCTCCACGCAGCAGATGCCGCGCTTCGACCCGCGCGCCCAGCAGGCGCAGCAGCACGCCCCGCACATGCCGGGCGGGCCGGGCGGGCGCGGACCGCAGACCCCGCCGCAGCAGCAGGCGTACGAGCCGGAGCCGCCGCGCCGCAAGTCGCGTACCGGCTCCAAGGTGCCGCTGATCGCCGCGGTCGGGGTCGGGCTCCTCGTCGTCGGCATCGGCGCGGGCACCCTGCTCAGCGGCGGCGACGACGACCCGAAGACCGACGCCACCAAGACCGTCTCGGACTCCTCGCCCGCCGCCTCGGACCAGTCCTCGCCGGCCGCCGACCCGGCCAAGGAGCAGGCCGTCGCCCTCGACAAGCTGCTCGCCGACTCGGGCAACAGCCGCGAGGCGGTCGTCGGAGCCGTCGCCAACATCGGCGCCTGCAAAGAGCTCGGCCCGGCCTCCCAGGCCCTGCGGGACGCAGCGACCCAGCGCAACAACCTGGTGACGCGGCTCAACGCCCTCACCATGGACCAGCTGCCCGACAACGTCGCGCTGAAGGACGCCCTCACCAAGGCGTGGAAGGCGTCCGCGTCGGCGGACACCCACTACGCGGCGTGGGGCGACCAGGCCGCCGGGAAGAAGGGCTGCCACAAGGGGCACGCCAAGGTGACGCCCCAGCGGCACGCGGGCGACTCGTCCAGCCAGACGGCGTCCACCGAGAAGACGAAGGCCTCCGGCCTGTGGAACACGATCGCCTCGAAGTACGAGCTGACCCAGCGGTCGGCCGTACAGCTGTAGGAGGGCCGGGCGGGCGCCCTGCTCAGGATGCCTTCGCCAGCGTGTCCGTCACGTCCACCGAGCCCTTGCGGGTCGCGACGAGGCGGCCCTGGCGCACCTGCTGGAAGGTGACCCGGGCGTTGACCAGGCGGGGGAAGTCGCCGGCCGCGGACATGTGGTCGTAGCCCCAGCGCAGCGCAGGCGTCAGGCCGCCCGTCGTGACCTTCCTGCCCTGGTCGAGGGAGATGCGCAGCGCGCGTGCGCTGACCTCACGGTCGCCGAGGGCCTCGACGAGCTGCTTCAGGACGGTGTACGCGATCCAGGTGGTCTGCACGCCCGCGTCCGCCGGGTCGATGCGGTTGTCGCCGAAGGCCTGCTCGTTGATGGCCTTGCGCATCGGGTCCCAGCGCGCGTCGTCGGCCGCCGGGTACCAGCCGGTGACGTACGCGCCCTCGTACGGGCTGCCCGCGCCGCCGGAGCGGTTGATGACGGTCTGGTCGACGCTGCCGAGGACGGTCGCCGTGCGCACCGCCGGATAGTCCGCGCGCAGCCGCCGGAACGAGTCGAAGAACGTGTCCGTACGGTCCCCGAGCACCGCGGCGACGCAGCCCTCGCCGGCGGGCGCCGCGCTCGCCGTGGTCAGCGCCTGAAGGGCCTGGCCGCCGTAGTCGGTGGCGTTCTCCGCGGCCCGCAGATCGGTCGCGGCGGAACGGTCGCGCAGGGCGAGACCGCTGTTCAGCAGGGACGGGAGTTCGTCGCCCGCGATGGTGTCGGGGCGGACCAGGACCGTGCGGTCGCAGGCCCCGGCGAGCTGCTCGCCGTTGCCCGCGAGCAGCGCGGCCTGGCCGCCGTTGACCGGGTAGGAGAGCGGACTGGTGAACTCCGCGTCGCTGACGCCGTAGCCGCCGATGTAGGGGATGCCGGCGGACTCCAGCGGTGAGAGGAACGCGCGGCCGTGCTGGCTGTAGGAGCCGACGACGGCGACGACGTCCTGGTCGACGGCGGAGCGCGCGCACTTCGCGGCGCCCACGCTGTCGTTCCGGTCGTTGCAGGTGAGGATCTTCAGTTCCCGGCCGCCGAGACCGCCGTGCGCGTTGACCCAGCGCGCGTACGCCTGTGCCATGGCCGGCATGCCGGGCATGTTCGTCGCGTCGGTCTTCTCCGGCGCCCACGTCATCACCGTGACGGTCCCGTCCCCGGCGCTCTCCGCCGACCCGGGGACCAGGCCGCAGCCGGCCACCAGGGCCGCGCCCAGGGCGACGGCTGCGATGCGGAAGGTGCTCTTGCTACTGGTGTGGCGCCGACCGGTCATGGACCTGCACGATTCCCCCGCATCCCGAATCGCCGAGTGACCCGTGGTCAACACGTGGTGACGCGGAGGTGAATTACGGGGGGAGGTCGGGGCGTTCCGGGACGGGACGTACGATCGATGACCGTGCAAAGCTCGGAGAACTCTTCCCGCCGCGGCCGTCGCTCCACAAAGATGGGCGGCATGCCACTCAACGACATGCCGTGGTGGCGCTGGCGCAGCAATGTGCGCTCCGCGCTGCACATGCTCTCCGACCCCTCCTTCCAGCGGAACGTCTGGCTGGCCGGCGTGGACGGGTACGGGGACGTGACCGACGCCGTGTACCGCCTCGTCGAGGACACCTGGCTGGACAACTGGTCCGCCGAGAAATACGTCGGGACGATATTCAGGGACTCGCAGGAAGCGGCCCTCGTCGACACCGCCGTGCTGCGGGTGCTGCGGATCATGCACCAGGTCGGCCCCGACGCGCCCGTCTCCGCCTATCTGGACGATCCGGGGTGGCCGGATGCCGTGCGGTCGGCGCGGGACGCGCATGTGAGGCTCGCCACGAGCGACGGGGAGGACCCTGACGAGGCGCCCCGGACCCTGGAAGTGCTGCAGATCATGACGCGGGCCGCGTAGAACCGGGCGGCTCTCCGTGCCGTCGGGCGTCCGGTTCCCAAGACGTGCGGTCGCCGGACGCCGCCGATGTGCGAACCTTTTCGCATGAACGCGCCCGCACCTGTCGCCACCGGCTCCGAGCAGTACGTCCTCACCCTCTCCTGCCCCGACAAGCAGGGCATCGTGCACGCCGTGTCGAGCTATCTCTTCATGACCGGCTGCAACATCGAGGACAGCCAGCAGTTCGGTGACCACGACACGGGGCTCTTCTTCATGCGGGTCCACTTCAGCGCGGACTCGCCCGTCACCGTGGAGAAGCTGCGCGCCAGCTTCGCCGCGATCGGGGACTCGTTCCAGATGGACTGGCAGATCCACCGGGCCTCGGACCGGATGAAGGTCGTCCTGATGGTCAGCAAGTTCGGGCACTGCCTGAACGACCTCCTCTTCCGGGCGCGGATCGGGGCGCTGCCCGTCGACATCGCCGCCGTCGTCTCCAACCACACGGACTTCCGCGAGCTCGTCGGCTCCTACGACATCCCCTTCCACCACATCCCGGTCACCAAGGACACCAAGGCGCAGGCCGAGCAGCAGGTCATCGACCTGGTGCGGGACGAGGGCGTCGAGCTCGTCGTGCTCGCGCGGTACATGCAGGTGCTCTCGGACGACCTGTGCAAGCAGCTGAGCGGGCGGATCATCAACATCCACCATTCGTTCCTGCCGAGCTTCAAGGGTGCGAAGCCGTATCACCAGGCGCATGCGCGGGGTGTGAAGCTGATCGGGGCGACCGCGCACTATGTCACCGCCGACCTCGACGAGGGGCCGATCATCGAGCAGGAGGTCGAGCGGGTCGGGCATGACGTCACGCCGGATCAGCTGGTCGCTGTGGGGCGTGACGTGGAGTGCCAGGCGCTGGCGCGGGCCGTCAAGTGGCATGCGGAGCGGCGCATTCTTCTGAACGGGCGGCGCACGGTCGTCTTCGCGTAGCCCCTTGCCGGGGTCGTTCTCGTCACAGGGTGCGGCCCGGTGGGGTTGGTTGCGTAGTTCCCCGCGCCCCTTGCCGGCTTGTTCGGCGGGTGCGGCTCTCGTCGTGGTTGCTCGCGCCGTTCCCCGCGCCCCTGGGCGTGTGCCGTGCGCTGCCGTTTTGTGGGTGCGGCGCCGTTGTGGCTGGTCGCGCAGTTCCTCGCGCCCCTGGGTTGTTCTTTGTCCGCGGGCTCGGTGGGGCTTCTCGCGCAGTTCCCCGCGCCCCTGAGGTGCGCACTGCGTGCGCCACCTCAAGGGGCGCGCGAAGCGCGCCTCTCATGGGGCTGCGGCGAAGCCGCATGCTCCAGGGGCGCGGGGAACTTGCGCGACTAGCCACGACGAGAGCCGCAGTCGTAGATCAACCCATTGAGGGGCGCGGGGAACTGCGCGAGCGGGTAGCACCCACCCGCACCTGGCGACGGCCCCGCTACAAGCGGCTCAGCGCTGCCGTCGCAGACAGGACGTCCCGGATCGCCTCCCGGTCACCGACCTGCCCCGCCGCCGCCTCGTCAGGCGATACGTGACCCGCCGCGAGACGGCAGAACTCCACCCCGTCCAGGGCGACATGCGCCACCTCCCGCCCGGCGGAACCCCCGTCGAGGGAGATCAGCCACTCACCCCCACCCGCCCCCTCGACCTCGAGGCGCAGCTTGCGGCCGGGCCCGTCGGCCGGGGCCGGGGCGGCGAGGCCGCTGTCGCGGCGGGCGGCGAGGGAGGCGGGCAGCATCCGGGCCGCGAGGTCGATCATGCGGTTGAGATGGCGCGGGGCCGGCGGCTCGTACGGGTAGTCGACCGCGTCGGCGATGTCCCCCGCATGGATCCAGCACTCGAAGGCCCGGTCGATCATGGCGTCGCGCAGGGCGAGGTCGCAGTCGCCGTACGGGACGGGCAGCCGCCCCGAGCCGCTGGGGCCCACCGCGTCCGATCCGGCGAAGGAGACCGTACGGATGAGGGCGTGGGACTGCTCCCGCCAGGGCGCGCGCACGGCCCGGGTCGGTGAGAACCCGGAGGCCTGCCAGTACGCCTCCGTACGCTCGGCGGGTCCGAGCCCGTCCAGCGCGCCGGCGGCCGCGGAGTCCCGCTCGCCCGGGTCTTCGAGGCCGAGGGCGCGGGCGACGAGGCCGTCCACGCTGGTGAGGTGGGCGATCACGCCGGCGACCGTGGTCCGGCGGCTGACCTGCTCCTCGTGCTCGTACCAGCGCAGCCGCACCGGTGCCTGCCATTCGCCGTCGCCGATGTCCTGGAGCAGCGCGTCGAGGCGGGCGGTCTCGGCGTCGTACGGGGTGGCCCAGCCGGGGACCGGGACGCGCGCGGGGCGGCGGGTGAGGCAGCCCTCCAGGACGCGGGCGCGCAGCATCGGGTCGAGGTCGAGGGTCTCCTCGGCGTGCAGCAGCCCGACGGCGTCGCGCAGCCGCAGCCCTTCCTCGGCGCAGGCGCCGCAGTCGCCGAGGTGGTCGTCGACGGCGGCGGACTCCTCGGGCGAGCAGGCCGCGAGGGCCCAGGCGCCGAGCAGCGACTTGAGGACGCGGTGTTCCAGGACGAGGGGCGCGGGCAGGTCGGGCAGCGGGCGGCCGGTGTCCTCGACGGAGGTGCGGGGTGTCGGTATGCGCAGGGCGTCCGCCGGGCCGCCGTCGTGGGCGCCGCGGTCCGGTTCGCCGTCGTACGGGCCGTAGCGGTCGGGCCCCTGCGCCCCGCTCACGCCTGGCTCCCGAACCGGCCGGGCGGTGTGCCGCTGTCGTGCGCCGTCGAGAGCAGTTGCAGGCCGAGGCGGAGCCGGCGGCGCGCCTCGTCCTCGGTGACCCCGAGGTCGGCGGCGGTCTGGCGGTAGTCGCGGCGCTGGAAGTAGGCGAGCTCCAGGGCGGCCCGGAGCGGGGCGGGCATCGACGTCACGATGTAGTCGGCGCGGGCCGCGGCGGAGGCGTGGCGCACCCTGCGCTCCAGTTCCTCGGTGGTGCCGAGGCCGGTGCGCACGAGGGCGGCGGACTCGGTCTGGCGCAGCCGCTGGACGGCCTGGTGGTGGGTGAGCGTGGCGATGAAGGAGCGCAGGGGGCCCTGTTTGGGTTCGTACGCCTCGGGGTTCTCCCAGATCCGGGTGAAGACCTCGCGGGTGATCTGGTCGGCGGCGTCCTCGTCGTCCAGGACGCGGTGGGCCAGGCCGTGCACGAGGGAGGCGAACCGGTCGTACAGCTCGCCGAGCGCGGCGGCCTCGCCGTGCGCGAGGCGCTGCTGCATGTTCCGGTCCCAGCGGGACGGAGTGTCCTTGGGCATGGGGCCCCCTCTCCGACCGCCCGTGCTGCTGAGTGCTGAACTGCTGAACTGTTCTGCCTAGTACCCGAATGTAGACCGAGGCCCCGGGAACGCACGCTCCTTTACCGCATTGTGCGCGCCGGTGCGGTAGCAGGTGATAAAGAACGGCCGGGACCGCGACCGGAAGCGACCGATTATGACCGGGTCGGCCTTAACCGGGCCATATGTGATAGGTCTGCGGGGGTGTTTCAGCGTGTCGCTGCCGGGCAGCCGCGCAGTGCAAGCGTAGTGACAGGTTCCGGATGCGGGCCATCGGTGAGCGAGAGGAGGCGTGGCGCGTGACGCTCAGGGTGAGCGAGACAGGACAGGGCGACTGGGCCGTTGTGCGGGTGTCGGGGGAAATGGACCTCGTGACCTCCCCGGCGCTGCGCCAGCAGGTTCACGAAGCGGTCGCCGACGGCCGGCGCAGCCTCGTGCTCGACCTCTCCGACGTGCTGTTCTGCGATTCCAGCGGCGTCGGCGTGCTCATCGCCTCCCGCCGTCTGATGCGCTCCTGCCAGGGCCGGCTCCGGGTGATCCTGCCGGCCCAGGGCGCGGAGGACGGCTCGCACGTGAACCGGGTGCTCGCCGCCCTCGGCGTCCGCCGCCTCTTCGAGGTCTATCCGGATGTCACGGCGGCCGTGGACGACGAGGCGGAGCCGATGTCGGCCTGAGGGCCGGAGCCTGTGTCATGTGCAGGCTCCGACCGCCGGCCCAGGACCCCGTCCGTGGACCGGAATTCTTCCAGTCCTGCCACAACAGCCGTACTTCCGGCCCTGGTCGGTCCTGTCCGACGTACGCTCCCAGGTGTAGGACCCACTGATGCGAGAGGCGGCTCATGAGCATGGACGAGCGGAGGATCGCGGCCCGGTTCGCCGGCTTCGACCAGGACGGCAACGGATACATCGACCGCGAGGACTTCTACGTCGCGGCGAAGGCGCTGCTCGCCGAGTTCTCCACGACGGCCCGTTGCGACAAGGGCCAGGCGCTGTTCGCCGGCGCGGAGGCGTTCTGGCAGGGCATGGCCGGGATCGCGGACGTGGACGGCGATCAGCGGGTGACCCGGGGCGAGTTCGTGACCGGGGCCGTGAAGCGGCTGCGGGACAGCCCGGAGCGGTTCGCCGAGATCGCCCGGCCGTTCCTGCGGGCCGCCATCGCGATCGCCGACCCGGACGGCGCCGGAGTCGGCGCGGACGCGGCGCAGCGGGTGCTGAAGGCGCTGGGCGTCGAGGCCGAGGTCGCCGAGGCGGCGGCTGCCGCGCTGGACGCGGACGGGGACGGCCGGATCTCCGAGGACGAGGCCGTCCAGGGCTTCGCGCGGTACTTCACCGTCCCGGAGTGAGAGCCTGTCTTTGAACCCCCGTCGTCCGCGCGGCGAACGTGCGCACCGGGCGTCGGGGCGCTGGGGGCACCTCCCAGCGTTAGCTGGGGGAGGGGGTTCAAAGACAGGCTCTGAGGCCGCCGCCCTCGCCCGCATAGCGCTCCCGCAGCTTGTACTTGAGGACCTTGCGGAGCGTCTCGTTGCGGGGGAGGGCGTCGACCACCTCCAGCTGTTCGGGGAGCTTGAACGTGGACAGGCCCTGACCGCGCAGATACGCCGTGACCGTGTCCAGCGTCAACGGGCCCTGTTCCTCTCGTAGTTCGAGGACCGCGCAGACGCGCTCCCCGCGCTCCGCGTCGGGCAGGCCGATGACCGCCGCGTCCTGTACCGCGGGGTGCTGGTGCAGCAGGTCCTCGATCTCCTTCGCGGAGATGTTCTCGCCCTTGCGGATGATGATGTCCTTGGCCCGGCCGGTCAGGACCAGATGGCCGCTGGGCAGGACGTGGCCGAGATCGCCGGTGATCAGGAAGCCGTCCGCGTCGAAGGCGTCCGCGCTCTGCCGCGGGTCCGAGTACCCCTGGCAGACGGCCTCCCCGCGCAGCCGCACCGCGCCGTCGACCCCGGCGGGGACGGGCGTGCCGGATTCGTCGACGATCCGGATCTCCATGCCTTCGGGCGGGCGCCCCTCCGTCGTCGCCAGATGGTGGGCCGTGTCGTCCGGCGCCCCCATCGTGATCATGGGTACCTCGGTCATGCCGTACCCGTGGGTGAGCTGCACGCCCATCTCGCGCACCACGGCGTGGTAGATCTCGGGCGGTTTGGGCGCCCCGCCGCCCGCGAGCAGCCGCAGCGTCGGTATCAACTTCCGCTCCGGGGTCTTGCGTTGCTCGGTCAGGAACATCGAGTAGAACGCCGTCGACCCGCCCGCCACCGTGACGCCGTGCCGCCGGTACTCGTCCAGGGCGTCCGGCAGGGCGAACTGCTCGAACATCACCGCCGGGAACCCGTACAGGAGCAGCATCACGGTGTAGTCGGGGCCCGCTATGTGCGCGTAGGGGAAGGCCATGGAGCCGACGTCGGAGGACGACAGGTGTAGTGCGTGGGCGAGGCAGGAGCCGCCCGCGAGGAGCGAACGGTCGGTGTGCAGCACGCCCTTGGGGTCGGAGGTCGTGCCGGAGGTCCAGTAGATCCAGCGGACCGCCGTGCCGTCGGCGGGCGGGGGCGGCAGGACGGCGGGATCGGCCTCGGGCAGGTTCTCGTACGCCTCGAAGACGCCGCGGGCGCCGAGCCGGTGCGCCATGGCGGTGTGGTCGAAGCCGCGCCAGGTCCCCGGCGTCGCGAAGAAGTCGGCCTTGGACTCCCGTAGCGCGAAGCCGGTCTCGCGGTCCCGGTAGAACGGGATGACGGGGGTCTGCACGGCGCCGATGCGGGCCAGCGCGAAGGTGAGCAGGGCCGTCTCGATGCGCGTGGGCAGCTGCCAGGCGACGACCGTGCCCGGGCGGACGCCGCGTTCGTACAGGGCCGCCGCCACCCGCTCGGAGCGCAGGCGCAGCTCGCCGAAGGCCAGGGCCCGGTCGCCCTGGAGCAGGACCGGGCGGTCGGGGGTGAGCTCGGCGCGGCGTTCGACCAGCTCCCAGAGCGTGCGGGACGCGCCCAGGGCGTGTGCGGTGCTCTGCGTCATGCCATGACCCCCAATGAGTACCCGGGCACGCCGTCGCCGCCGCAAGCAGAGCTGACGGAGCGTCAGTTTCAGAAAGGAAGCGTAAGTCCGCGCTTCTTGTCGGTCCAGAGGTGCGGGGCTAGCCTGCACCTGACGGGCCGTCAGGTCTGGCTGAGGTCCCAGGGGGGGCCAGGCCTCGGACTCGACCAGTAGGGGTGGTGGATGGACCTCACGTACACCGACGAGGAAGAGGCGTTCAGGGCCCGGCTGCGGGAATGGCTCGTGGGCGTGCTGCCGACGCTGCCCCCCAAGCCGTCGCCCGGCGACTGGCCCGGACGGCGCGCGTACGACACCGGCTGGCAGCGCCGGCTCCACGACGCCGGGTACGGGGAGGTCCACTGGGACGCCTCGCCGACCACCCGGCTGATCTTCCTGGAGGAGACGGAGCAGGCGGGCGCCCCGTATGTGGGCGCGAACTTCGTCGGACTGCTGCACGCCGGGCCGACCGTCGCGGCCGAGGGCAGCGAACCTCAGCGCGCGCGCTGGCTGGCGCCGATCCTGCGCGGCGACGACGTCTGGTGCCAGGGGTTCAGCGAGCCGGACGCGGGCTCCGACCTCGCCGCTCTGCGCACCCGCGCGGTGCGCGACGGCGACGAGTACGTGATCAACGGCGCCAAGATCTGGACCTCGCACGCCGAGGTCGCCGACTGGTGCGAGCTGCTCGTACGGACGGACCCGGACGCGCCCAAGCACCGCGGCATCTCGTGGCTGGCCATGCCGATGGACGCCCTGGGGATCACCGTGCGCCCGCTGCGCACACTCGCCGGGTCGACGGAGTTCGCGCAGATGTTCCTCGACGACGTACGGATACCCGTCGCCAACCGGGTCGGGAACGAGAACGACGGCTGGCGCGTCACGATGGTGACCTTGTCGTTCGAGCGCGGCACCGCCTTCGTCGGGGAGGTCGTCGCCTGCCGGCGGGTCCTAGGCGAACTGGCCGCCCACGCGCGCAAGAGCGGGCGCTGGGACGACGCGGTGCTGCGACGCGAACTTGGGCTGCTGAACGCCGAGTTCAGCGCGCTGTGGCGGCTCACCCAGTGGAACGTGAGCGAGGCCCAGGCGAGCGGTGGCGTGCCGGGCGTCGGCGGATCCGTCTTCAAGCTCCGGTACTCGCACGCGCGGCAGCGGCTCTACGACGCCGCCGCCCGGGTCCTCGGCGGAGCCGGTGCGCTGGACACCGGCCAGGAATGGACCCTCGACCGGCTCTCGTCGCTGTCCTACACGATCGCGGCCGGTACGTCGCAGATCCAGCGCAACATCGTCGCCGAGCGCGTTCTCGGCCTGCCGAAAGGCTGAAGGGGGGCGGGCGTGCATTTCCAACTGAGCGTCGAACAGCGGGCGTTGCGGGACGGCACGAGGGAGCTGCTCGCCGGGCGGTTCGGGCGGGACGCGCTGCGCGACGCGGTCGAGCGTCCCCCCGGGGTCGACCGGGCGCTGTGGCGGGAGCTCGGGGCGGCCGGCCTCTTCTCGCTCTGTCTGCCGGAGCCGGCGGGCGGGCTCGGGCTCGGCCTGCCGGAGGCCGTCGTGGTGTTCGAGGAGTGCGGCCGGGCCCTGCTGCCCGGGCCGCTGGTGGCCACGTTCCTCGCGGCGGGGGACGTGCCGGGCGCGGCCTCCGGCGACACGGTCGTCACCCGGCCCTTCGGTGGGCTCGTGCCCTGCCTCGACGCGGCCGACGTGGTGCGCGGGGAGGTCACGGACGCCGAACCGCTCGCCTCGGTCGACCCGCTCACGCCTCTGCATGCCGTGCCCGGCGCGGCGGCGGCACCGCCTTCGGCCGAAGCGACCCTTCTGTACGCCGCCGAACAGCTCGGGTCGGCCGGACGTACTCTCGAACTCGCTGTCCAACACGCCCGGGAACGCGAACAGTTCGGCCGCCCCGTCGGATCGTTCCAGGCCGTCAAGCACCTGTGCGCCGAGATGCTCGTACGGACGGAGGTGGCCCGCGCCGCCGTCTACGCGGCCGCCGTCACCCGGGACCCCGTCGAGGTCGCCGCCGCCGAACTGCTCGCCGACGAGACTGCCGTGCGGGGTGCCCGCGACTGCCTCCAGGTGCACGGCGGTATGGGCTTCACCTGGGAGTCCGACGTCCATCTGCACCTGAAGCGGGCCTGGGTGCGCGCCGAGTTGGGCGGCAGCGCCAGGGCCGCGGAGGAAGTGCTCGCCGCCGCGCTGTGAGGAGAACAGCGGTAGGGGGCACGGATGTCCTGTGGAAAGGTGCACGGACAGTGACCGTGCGTCGATACCGGGTTGTGTCCTTCGGGACGCTCGTCACGGCGCGGAGTCGGCGTCCGGCTCCGGTACCTTGTGGCAGATGCGAGTGGTGCTGAGCCCGGGCGAAGGTGCCGGTGTTGCCTCCGAGGCGGCCCCGGGGCCGGGGAAGTCTGCCGCTCGCGGCGCAGGGCGGTGCAGCACGCCCGCCTGTTCGACCCCCCACAAGACGCGTCGCACAGTATGCCGCACGCGTACTCCTTCGCGCTGGAATATGCCCGAAGCGCTTGTTGGGGTGACTGTACGTCAACCATGCTGTGCAGCAACGGGATCACGGACCGTGATCCCCGGCAGTGGCCAGGATGGTCAGTGGCGCGAGGCGACGTGTCCGCCGGTTCGGATGGTGTGAGCGGTGCAGGTGCTTCAGGTTCAGTTGGAGGTCGGGGCCGACCCCGCGGAAGTGGGACGGGCCCGCAGGTGGGTGCGCACGCGCCTCGCCGGTTCCGGGATACAGGCCGACGAGCCGCTGGCCGAGACGCTGATCCTGCTCGTCTCCGAACTGGTCACCAACGCCGTGGTGCACACCGGGCATCCGGCGGTGCTGCGCATGGTGCTGACCGGTACGCAGGAGCAGTGTCCCGGCACCGTGCGCGTGGAGGTGTCCGATTCCTGCGCCCGGCCGCCGGCGCCCCGGCACGCGGACGGCGAGGCGACGAACGGGCGGGGTCTGGAACTCGTCGACGGGCTCGCCGACCGCTGGGGCTGGCGGCCCGAGGGCGCGGGCAAGGCCATCTGGTGCGAGATCGACCGGTGCGCGGCTTCCGCCTCGGCGGGCGTGGCCGTCTATGACGGGGCCGCCTTCGAGGCGGTGTGACCTCGTGGGGTCGCGTGGGCGTGTGGCCGTGCGGCCTGGCTGGGCTGCCTGGTTTTGCCGGGCTGCCTGGCTCTGCCGGGCCGTGTGACGTCGTCGGGGTTCTGGGGCGACGCGCCGGGTCCGCTCCCGCGCGATGCTTCAGTGCGCGCCTGGACAATAGGCCCATTAACCGCAAATACCCGGACGGGTGTTGACGTGGAGTGTCCGTTTGATCACGCTTGGGGTCAGCGATTCGCTGCGAGGGGACGTCGAGGGCCCTTGTGACGGGGGCCCTCGGCGACAATCCGGATCGTTGCCGAGGGGGTGGCGGGTTCGTCGCCCTGGCGTGGCCTGCTGTGGATGGGGCGGTTTCTCTACAGCACTGCCACCGGTGCCACCGGTGTGCCCGTCGCCCCCTTGAACGGCTCGGGCATCGCCGAGAGCAGGAACGAGTAACGGCCTTCTTCTCCACAGGCTGTGGACAACGCTTCCAGATTCCAGTTCTGGCCCTGAAGCATGCCCATTTCCACCAGATGCAGCGCGTGCACCGGCAGCCACAGGTTCTCGATCTCCGGCGGGAAGATCTCGAAGGTCAAGGTGTCGTTCGCCACCGCCGCCACGTCACGGGCGTGGAACCACTCGGGGGTGCGGACCGACAGGCCCGGCGACGGATAGCCGTACGCGTGCTTGTCACCCGCCAGGAAGACCTGGATCTGGCCCGTGCGGACCAGCACGATGTCCCCGGCGCGGAGCGTGACACGGCCGAACTCGGCCGCCTCGTCCAGGTCTTCGGGCGTCACCGCGTGATCGCCGGGGAGCCGGTCCAGGCCTTTCGCCGCCGCCACGTCCAGCAGGACACCGCGCGAGACGATGTACGGCGCCTTGTCGATGCCGCTGAACTCGGCACCGCCGTGTGCCGTGATCGTGTCCGCCGGACGGCCGTTGTAGAGGCGGCCCGAATGCGAGGCGTGCGTGAGCGCGTCCCAGTGCGTGGCCGCCTGGAGGCCCATCGTCACCGCGTCGTCGCTCGTCGCGACCGTGTCCGGGCCGAAGATCTGCTGGTTGATCTGGACCATCGTGTGCAGCGGATTGATGCGGCCCGGGATCAGGCCCACCTGGACGCCGTCCTCCCTGAGCGGCAGCGCGAGAGGGACGCGGCGGCCCGTACGCACCTCGGACGCGGCCACGCGGACCACCTCGTCCGTGATCAGGTTCAGCGTGCCGATCTCGTCGCCCTCCCCCCAACGCCCCCAGTTGTTCACGCGTTTGGCGATGTCGTGGAACTCGGCGGGCAGCGGCATCGGAGGTCTCCCGGGTCTTGTGTTCCGGTATCTGACGGGCCGTAGAATCCGTATCACAGGCAAATCTAACGGTCCGTCAGATAGCGCCGTAAGGGGTCGGGTGTGGGGAACTTCCTGGCAGGCAAGGTCGTCGCCGTGACGGGAGCGGGGCGCGGCATCGGGCGCGCCGTGGCGCTCGCGTGCGCCGCCGAGGGCGCGAAGGTCGTCGTCAACGACTACGGGGTCTCCATGGAAGGCGCCGAGCCCACGTCCGAGGTGGCGCTGGGGGTGGTGAAGGAGATCGAGGCCGCGGGGGGCGTCGCCGTGGCCGTGGCCGATGACGTGTCCACCATGGGCGGTGGGCAGCGGATCGTCGACACCGCCGTGGAGGAGTTCGGAAGGATCGACGGCGTCGTGTGCGTCGCCGGGATCCTGCGGGAGCGGATGCTCTTCAACATGGCCGAGGAGGAGTGGGATCCGGTCGTCGCCACGCATCTGAAAGGGACCTTCACCGTGTTCCGCGCCGCTTCCGCCGTCATGCGGAAGCAAGGGGGCGGCACCCTGATCGGGTTCACCAGCGGCAACCATCAGGGGTCCGTCGCCCAGGCCAACTACAGCGCCGCCAAGGGCGGAGTCATCTCGCTGGTGCGCAGCGCCGCCCTGGGGCTGCACAAGTACGGGGTGACCGCCAACGCCGTCGCGCCCGTGGCCCGTACGCGGATGTCGGCCAACGTTCCCATGGAGCTCAAGGAGATCGGGGAGCCCGAGGATGTCGCTGCCCTCGTCGTCTACCTGTTGAGCGACCGGGCCCGGGACGAGCGCATCACCGGGCAGGTCTACACCGTCGCCGGGCCGAAGATCGCCGTCTGGGCCCAGCCGCGGGAGCTGCGGGCCGGATACGCGGACGGGCCCTGGACGCCCGAGCGGATCGCCGACTTCCTTCCCGGGACCGTCGGGGTCGATCCGATGCCGCTGCTCGCCGCCGTGGAGGAGATGGCGAGGGCCGCCGCCGCCAAGAAGCGGCCGAATCAGTGACGTTGGAGGGGGAGCGGGAGCGGGAGCGGGTGCGGGAGGGGGAGGGGGTCGGCGTGGAGTTCGGGTTCGGGGCTGAGGATGCCGTGTTTCGGCAGGAGGCCAGGGAGTGGTTGCGGGAGCGCCTTGGCGGGCGGTTCTCGGGTGTTGTGGGGAAGGGCGGGGCCGGTAGTGAGCATGTGGGGGTGGGGGAACGGCGGGCTTGGGAGCGGGAGTTGGGCAGTGGTGGGTGGATCGGGTTGGGGTGGGGCGATGGTGGCGGTGGTGGCGGCGGTCGTCGGTCGTCGTACGGGAACCGTTCGGTCGGTCTGACCCAGCAGGTCGTCTGGGCCGAGGAGTACGCCCGCGCCCGCGCACCCGGCCGGTGCGGGCACATCGGTGAGAATCTGCTGGCCCCCACGTTGCTCGCCCACGGCACCGAGGAGCAGCGGCAGCGGTTCCTTCCGCCCATCGCGCGCGGCGAGGAACTGTGGTGCCAGGGGTACAGCGAACCCGGCGCCGGGTCGGACCTGGCCTCGCTGCGGACCTCCGCCGAGCCGGGCCGCGACGGGCGCTGGCGCGTCACCGGGCAGAAGGTGTGGACCTCGCTCGCCCACGAAGCCGACTGGTGTTTCGTGCTCGCCCGGACCGAGGCCGGGTCCGTGCGGCACCGGGGGCTGTCCTTTCTGCTGGTGCCCATGGATCAGCCGGGGCTCATCGACGTACGGCCCATCCGGCAGCTGACCGGGACCAGTGAGTTCAACGAGGTGTTCTTCGACGGGGCCGTCGCCGCGGACGTCGTCGGCGGCGTCGGCGACGGGTGGCGGGTCGCCATGGGGCTGCTCGGGTTCGAGCGGGGGGTGTCGACGCTGGCGCAGCAGGTGGGGTTCGAGGAGGAGCTGCGAGGAGTCGTACGGGATGCCGTTGCCACGGGGGCCTTGGGTGATTCCGTGCTGAGTGGGGAGCTGGTGCGGTTGTGGGCCGAGTTGCGGGTGATGCGGTGGAACGCCTTGCGGACGCTTGGGGAGCGGGGCGGGGAGGGGAGCGGGGAGGGGGGAGGAGCAGCGGAGGGGGTGGGTGCCGCCAGTGTTGCCAAGTTGCTGTGGGGTGGGTGGCATCAGCGGCTGGGGGAGGTCGCTCTGCGGGTTCGTGGGGCCCGGGGAGCGGTGAGCGGGGCGGATTGGGGTGTCGACTCCCCGTACGAACTTGATGCTCGGCAGCGTCTTTTTCTGTTCAGTCGGGCCGACACCATTTATGGCGGTTCGGACGAGATCCAGCGGAACATCATCGCCGAGCGGGTGCTCGGCCTTCCCAGGGCGGAGGCGTAGGTCATGAGAGGTGTTCTGTTCGATGGGCAGAAGGTTGGCGTTGTGGACGACCTGGAGGTTCGTGTTCCGGGGGCCGGTGAGGTGCTTGTCGCCGTCGCCGCCGCCGGGCTCTGTCACTCGGATCTGTCCGTGATCGACGGGACCATTCCGTTTCCGCGGCCCGTGGTGCTCGGGCATGAGGGGGCGGGGGTTGTGGAGGCTGTGGGGGACGGGGTGACGCATGTGGTCCCCGGGGATCATGTGGCGCTGTCCACGCTGGCCAACTGTGGGGCCTGCGCCGAGTGCGACCGGGGGCGGCCGACCATGTGCCGGCGGGCCATCGGGCGGCCCGGGCAGCCGTTCTCGCGGGGCGGGGAGCCGGTCTATCAGTTCGCGTCGAACTCTGCGTTCGCCGAGCGGACCGTGGTCAAGGCCGTGCAGGCCGTACGGATTCCTCGGAGCATTCCGCTGACGTCTGCCGCGTTGCTCGGGTGCGGGGTGCTTACGGGGGTGGGGGCCGTGCTCAATCGGGCGCGGGTTGAGCCTGGGGATTCGGTTGTTGTCATCGGGGCGGGTGGGGTGGGGCTGAATGTGTTGCAAGGGGCGCGGATTGCTGGGGCGGGGAGGGTTGTTGCGGTTGACTCCAATGCGGGGAAGGAAGGGGTTGCCCGGCTGTTCGGGGCTACGGACTTTTTGACCGGGGTGGGGGAGGTGCGGGGGGTTCTGCCGGAGGGGGCCGATCACGTGTTTGAGTGCGTGGGGCGGGTGGAGTTGATCCGGGCCGCGATCGATCTGCTGGACCGGCGTGGGCAGGCGGTGCTGCTCGGGATGCCGGCGGCTGATGCGGAGGCGTCTTTTGTGCCGGCCTCGTTGTTCTTGGACAAGGCGGTGCTGGGGTGCCGGTACGGGTCTTCTCGGCCGCAGCGGGATGTTCGGCTGTATGCGGATCTCTATGGGGAGGGGCGGTTGTTGCTGGACGAGTTGGTGACGCGGACGTATCCGGTGGAGGAGTTCGGCAAGGCGGTTGAGGATGCGGGGGCGGGGCGGGTTGCGCGGGGGGTTCTGACGTTTTAGGCCGTGGGTTCGCTGTCGCGATGAATGGAGGGTGGCTGGTTGCGGTATCGCTGGCGGCTGTCGGGTTCGTTGTGGCAGGTGTGTGGGTGGGGGCGGGGGCGGTCGGGGTATGTCCGTGCTCGCCATCTCGGTGTCAGCGCTGCTTGCTTCGGCTGCCGCGGTTGGGGGCAGGGGTGCTGCGCGCGGACATACCCCGCCCACCCCCTCCCGTTGTCCCCTACCTGTCCGCCGACGTCGTTTTCTGCAGCCCCTGCGGCTGGCCCCCACTCAAGCCCCGCCTTGCGGACGAGAGGCAGCGGGGTCCGGGGCAGAGCCCCGGGGCTTCGCCCCAGCGCCGGGCGCCTGGCAATTCCCACCGCTCCGGCTGTCGCCATCCAAGCCCCGCCGGCGATTGAGGAGCGGGGTTCGGGGCAGAGCCCCGGGGCTTCGCCCCAGCGCCGGGCGCGTGGCAATCTCCCCCACTCCGGCTGTTCCCGATCAAGCCCCGCCTTGCGGACGAGAGGCAGCGGGGGCTGGGGCGGAGCCCCGGGGAGTGTGGCCGGCGCGGGGTCCGTGTTCTGGGGGGAAAAGGAACCGCTCGGGGTCGGCCGGTCAACCCGCGGAGCGAAACGTTCGGCGGTAGGTGGTGGGCGTCACCCCGAGGGCCGATTGAAGATGCTGCCGCATCGATTGCGCCGTCCCGAACCCGGAATCACGAGCCACCTGGTCGATGGAGAGCCCCGAGGTCTCCAGCAGATGCCGCGCCCGCTCCACCCGCTGCTGCGTGAGCCACTGCCCGGGACTGACGCCGGCCTCCTCCCGGAAGCGGCGCGTAAAGGTACGTACGGACATGGATTCCTGCTCAGCCATGTCGCGGAGCTGGATGGGCTCGTGGAGGCGTGCCAGAGCCCAGGCGCGGGCCGTCGTCGTGGTCGCCAACTGGGGCTCGGGGACAGGGCGTCGGATGTACTGGGCCTGGCCCCCGTCACGGTGCGGCGGGACCACGGTGCGGCGGGCCACGTCATTGGCGACGGCCGCACCATGGTCCCGCCGCACGATGTGCAGGCACAGATCGATGCCCGCGGCGACCCCGGCGGAGGTCAGGACGTCACCGTCGTCGATGAAGAGGACATCCGCGTCGACCCGGACCGCCGGAAACATCCGTTGGAAGGCCGCCGCGTCGGCCCAGTGTGTGGTGGCGGGCCGGCCGTCGAGATAGCCGGCCGCGGCCAGTACCCAACTGCCCGTGCAGATCGAGACCAGGCGCGTGCCGGGGCGGATACGGGCCAGGGCCTCGGCGAGGTCGGGCGTGAGGCGGCCCTCCTCGTAGACCGGGCCGAGTTCGTACGACGCCGGGACGATCACCGTGTCCGCGGTGGCCAGCGCTTCGGGGCCGTGCTCGACGAGGATCGAGAAGTCCGCGTCGGTATGGACCGGGCCCGGCCCGCGGACTCCGCAGGTGACGACCGAGTAGAGCGGCTGGTGATCCTTGGTGCGCGCGCGGCCGAAGATGCGCTGCGGGATGCCCAGTTCGAAGGGGATGACCCCGTCGAGGGCGAGTACGGCGACCCGGTGCGGCTGCGGCCGAGGCTGCGAGTACGGGTGCGCGGTCATGGCCCGATCGTAGCGAACATTGGCATTCGGGCCAGTCGATCGGGCCGGGCCGCTGCCGGATGCTCTCTGGTGTGACGACGCAGACGCAGCATCCCGTTCCCCGCACCGACGGCCGCAGACGCCCGCACCGCGCCTGGGCCGTCGCCGCGGTCACCTTCGTGACGATCATCGGCGCCGCGGCCTTCGCCTCGCTGCCCGGACTGCTCATCGAACCGCTGCACGACCCGGACCTCGGCTTCGGCTGGTCCCGCGGGACCATCGGGTTCGCCGTCTCCGTGAACCTCGCGCTGTACGGCGTGACCGCCCCGTTCGCCGCCGCGCTGATGGATCGTTTTGGCATACGGAGAGTCGTTGCGGTCGCGCTGTTGGTGATTTCGCTGGGGTCGCTGCTCACCGTGTGGATGACCGCCGCCTGGCAGCTCGTCCTGTACTGGGGCGTGCTCGTCGGGCTCGGCAGCGGGTCGATGGCGCTCGCGTTCGCCGCCACCGTCACCAACCGGTGGTTCGTCGCCCGCCGCGGTCTCGTCACAGGGCTGCTGACCGCCGCGGGCGCCTCGGGACAGTTGATCTTCCTGCCGCTGCTCGCGTGGATCGTCGAGGAGCACCAGTGGCGGCCCGCCGCGGTCACGGTCTCACTCGCCGCGCTCTCCGTCGTGCCGTTCGTGTGGCTGCTGCTGCGGGACCACCCCGCCGATGTGGGTGTCGCGCCGTACGGGGCCCAGGAGTTCGTGCCCAAGCCCGCGCCCGTGACCGGGGCCGCCCGGCGCGCCGTCACCGTGCTGGTGAAGGCCGCCCGCACCGGGCCTTTCTGGCTGCTCGCCGGTACGTTCGCGATCTGCGGCGCCTCCACGAACGGGCTCGTCAAGACGCACTTCGTGCCCGCCGCCCACGATCACGGCATGCCCGTTCCCGCCGCCGCCTCGCTGCTCGCGGTCATCGGTGTGTTCGATGTCATCGGGACGATCGCCTCGGGGTGGTTCACCGACCGGTTCGAGGCGCGCCGGCTGCTGGCCGGGTACTACGCGCTCCGCGGGATCTCGCTCCTGTTCCTGCCCGTTCTGCTCGCGCCGAGTGTCCACCCGCCGATGGTCTTCTTCATCGTGTTCTACGGCCTCGACTGGGTCGCCACGGTTCCGCCGACCATCGCTCTGTGCCGTGAGCACTACGGCGAGGACAGCGCCATCGTCTTCGGCTGGGTGCTCGCCTCCCACCAGGTGGGGGCCGCGGTGGTGGCGTTCCTCGGGGGTCTGGCGCGGGACGTCTTCGGGAGGTACGACGTGGTCTGGTACGCGGCCGGAGCCCTGTGCGCCGTCGCCGCCCTGATGTCGCTGGTGATCCGCCGCGGGCGCACCGGGGAGGCCGGTGAGGCCGGGAACGTGGGGGCTCCGAGCGTCGCCGTCTGAGTGACTACGGGGTTCGGTCGCCGAGTTTCGTGAAGCGGCCCCTGTGGAAGAGGAGCGGTCGGCGGTCGGCGGCCGGGGTGCCCAGCGCCGTCACCCTGCCCACCACGATCAAGTGGTCGCCGCCGGTGTGGACCGCATGGATCGCGCAGTCGATCCACGCCGTCGCGCCGTCCAGGCGGGGAGAGCCGGACACCGGTGCCGGGGTGTGGTCGACGCCCGCGAACTTGTCGGCCCCGCTGACCGCGAAACCGCGGCACAGCTCGCCCTGGTCCTCGCCCAGTACGTTCACGCAGAAGGCCCCCGCGCGCGCGATCCGCGGCCACGTCGTCGACGTACGGGCCACCATGAACGCGACCAGCGGCGGGTCGAGGGAGAGTGACGCGAAGGACTGGCAGGCGAACCCGGCCGGGCCTTCGCCGGGCGCGGACGGCGGGGCTGTGACCACGGTGACTCCGGTCGCGAAGGTGCCCAGTACGCGGCGGAACTCGGCCGGGTCGACCGGGGCGCGCTCGTCGTCCCCGACCGCCCGCAGCTCGGGGCGCGGGAGCGGCTCCACGGGGCCCGCCGAGGTGGGGGCGCCGACCGACCTGAGGTACCGGACGACGGTGGCCGCCATCCCTGCGTGTCCCATCATGTCCACCAGTGAAGCTGACGGAGCGTCAGATGGGAAGGGTCATGGAGGTCATGAAGGTCATGACCCTCGTGAGGTCTGGTCAGGGGCTTCAGCGGCCCCGGTAGTGCGGTGCGCGGCGTTCTCTGAAGCTGGTGACTCCCTCGTTCGCGTCGTGCGTGGTCATGTTCAGCTCCTGCGCCGTCGCCTCCGCCGCGAACGCGGTGGCCCGGTCGGTGTCCAGGGACGCGTTCACCAGCTGTTTGGTGAGGGCCAGGGCGCGGGTCGGGCCGGTGGCGAGGCGGTCGGCCCATTCCTTGGCCGTCTTCGCCAACTGCGCGTCCGCCACGACCCTGTTGACCAGACCCAGGCGCTCCGCGTCGGCCGCGGACAGCGCGTCGCCGAAGAACATCAGCTCCTTCGCGCGCTGCGGTCCCACAAGGCGGGGCAGCAGATAGGCGCCGCCCGCGTCGGGGACCAGGCCGCGGCGGACGAACACCTCGATGAAGCGGGCCGACTCCGATGCGAGGACCAGGTCGCAGGCGAGGGCCAGGTGCGCGCCGAGCCCCGCGGCCGTGCCGTTGACCGCCGCGATCACCGGTTTCTCGCAGTCCAGTACGGCAGAGACGAGGCGCTGGGCGCCCAGGCGGATCGTGCGGGAGACGTCGCCCGCGATCCGCTCCCCGGGGGCGGCGGGCGCGCCGCGCAGGTCCGCGCCCGCGCAGAAACCTTTTCCGGTGGCCGTGAGGACGACGGCCCGTACGTCCGGGTCCGCGGAGGCGGCGTCGAGGAGTGCGATGACGCGTTCCCGCTGGTCCCAGGTGACGGCGTTCATCGCCTCGGGGCGGTTGAGCGTGATCCAGGAGACGTGATTGTCAGTGGCGTGGAGTACCCATGAGGAAGGTTCGGTCTCGGGGGAGGGCGGGGGCAGCGTCATGAGGGGATGGCTCCGGTTTTGGTTCGGTGAAGGGCCCTCAGCGGCAGACGGCCAGCGCGTCGAGGGCGACCGCGCCCTGGCCGCGGCCCAGCACCATCAGCGGGTTGATGTCCAGTTCGGCGAGGTCGTCACCGAGTTCGAGCGCCATGCGCTGGACCCGCAGGACCACCTCGACCAGCGCCTCGATGTCCGCCGGGGGCGCCCCCCGGACCCCGTCGAGGAGCGCACGGCCGCGCAGTCGGTCGAGCGCGGCGCGGGCCTGGTGCTCGCCGAAGGGGGGCACACAGACGGCGGTGTCGCGGAGGACCTCGACGAGCACGCCGCCGAGGCCGACGGTCACGGCCGGGCCGAACAGGTCGTCGTGCGTGACCCCGACGACCATCTCCACGCCCCGCTCGACCATCTGGCAGACGAGGACGCCGTCGAGGTCGATGTCCTCGTAGCGGGCGATGTCGGTGAGTTCGCGGTACGCGTCCCTGACCTGGCTCGCCGACGTCAGATTGATCTTGATCAGGCCGAGTTCGGACTTGTGGGCGAGCTGGGGTGCGGACGCCTTCATGACGACCGGATAGCCGACGAGCGAAGCGGCGCGCACCGCGGCGGCCGCGCTGGTCACCAGCTGCTCGCGCGGTACGCGGATGCCGTACGCCCGCAGCAGTTGCTTCGCCGCGTGCTCGCTCAGCTGCTTGCCCGGGCGCATCAGTGCCTGCGCCTTGCGGAACGAGGGGGAGGGGGTGCGCGGCGCCTCGTCGAAGGGCGAGCGGTAGGCGGCGGTGAAGCGGTGGTGGTCGAGGTAGGCGCGGACGGCGGTGATGCAGTTGGCGAAGGTGCGGAAGGTGGCCACCCGGGAGGAGCCGAGGAGCGTCTCGCGGTACGCGGCCTCGGTGCCGACCGGAGAGCCCCATACGACGCAGACCAGCTTGTCCGTCCGTTCGGCGGCGTCCACCAGGTCGTGCGCGAGTCTGTCGCTCATCGGGGGGAAGGGGCCGGTGATCGGGCAGATGAGCACGCCGACGGACGGGTCGGCGAGGATCGCGTCGATGATCTTCCGGCCGCGCTCGTCGCCGACGGGGTGCCCGCCGTTGTCGACCGGGTTGGCGACGTTCAGATAGTCGGGGATCCACTGGTGCAGTTCGGTCTGCCTGGCCTCGGAGAGGGTGGGCAGGGACAGGCCGGCCGTTGTCGCGAGGTCCGAGAAGTGGGCGCCCGTGCCGCCGGATATGGAGTACACGACGACGCCGTCCGACCGGGGCGGCCTGGCGCGGGCCAGCAGCGCCGCCGTGTCCTGGAGTTCGTCGAGGCCGTCGACCCGGATCACCCCGAACTGCCGCATCGCCGCGTCCACGACGGAGTCCGCGCCGGTCAGCTTCCCGGTGTGCGAGGCGGCGGTGCGTGCGCCGGTCTCGGTCCTGCCCACCTTCACCGCGACGACGGGCACGCCTTCGCGCGCGGCCCGGTCGGCGGCGAGCAGAAAGGACCGGCCGTCCTTGAGCCCCTCGACATAGGCGGCGATGGCGCCGACCTCCGGCCGCCCGGAGAAGTACGAGATGAAGTCGGCGGTCTCCAGATCGGCCTCGTTGCCCGTCGGAGCCCAGTGCGAGAGACGGATGCCCAGCTCCTGTAGGGAGAAGACCGGGCGGCCCTGGTGCCCGGACTGGGTGATGAGCGCGATGGCGGGCCCGTCGAGGTCGTCGCGGAAGCGCTCGAAGGCGTTGAGGTTGGTGTTCGGGCCGAGCAGGCGCAGCCCGGAGCCCTCGACGGTCTCGGCGAGCCGCTGCTGCGCGGCCGCGCCCGCGTCGCCGGTCTCGGCGAACCCGGAGGCGAAGGCGACGGCGAACTTCACCTTCGTCTCAGCGAGTTGTTCGACCACGCGCAGCGGGTCGGCGACCAGGAGGACGGCGAGATCGACCTCTTCGGGCAGGTCGGGGACGGACGGGAAGCAGGGCAGACCGAAGACCGACTCCCGGGTCGGATGCACCGGATACAGGCGTGCGCCGACCCGCTCCGCCCAGGCGAGGAGCTGGCGCGTGATGCCCGTGTTGGGCCGTCCCTCGGCGTCCGAGGCGCCGACGACGGCCACGGACTCCGGCCGGAAGAACCGGTCCAGGTCGGGTACGTCGGCGTGCAGTGGGCGTCCGCTGACGTCGCGCTCGTCGGCGGTGGTCCTGCCGTGCACGGCAGGACCGGGCTGCTCGCCGCAGGCGATCACGCGGGCCCGGCGGGAGTCGGTGGTCAGGGTGCCGTAAGTCGATCCGAGCATCGGTCCGCCCCGCTCCTGTGTGACAGCGACAACTGTTGCCTGTGCGGTGTGTCGATCGGCGCCGTACGTGAACTGACGCACTGTCAGATTACTGATTTGACGCTCCGTCAGGAACAGGGCTGCACGCAAAGCCTGGGGCGGATGTGGGACGCGCTCTCCCGTGGCCCTTTCCTGCCCACTCCGGGGGCGGGTGGAACGGGGGAGGGGCGTACAACCCTGGGGGCGCCTGGATTGTCTGGTTCGCAAGCGGTCGTCTCCGGCCGCGCCTCTTGTGCCACTTCCACCACTTACACCACCTCAGAGGACGACATGAGACTTTCTGCTCGCGCCGCCGTCGCGGCCGTGGTGATCGGACTGGTCGGGCTCGGCCCGGCGGGCGTGCCCGCCTTCGCCGACGAGCCCGAGATCGATCAGCTGTGGATGAACGCCCCCTCCGACCTCGTGCTTCCCGCGGCGAGTGCGCAGAGCCCCGGTGACTTACGGGAGGTGAGCATCGGGCTCTACCACCACGACACCGACTTCGAGGTGACCGACGGCCGCGTGAGCGTCGACGTCTCGGGGATCGCCTCCTTCGCACAGGTCGACTGGCCCGCGAACTGCACGCCCAGCGGCACGACGGCCGTGTGCTCGGTGCCCGTCGTCGACGGCAGCGCCGATCCCGACGACGTGCACCTCACGGTGCGGGCCGCGGCGGGCTCCGAGGCCGGCGCCCAGGGCACGGTCCGCTACTCCGCCACGGCGACCGGCGGCCCCGACGGCACACTGACCGCGTTCGACCAGGAGACCGCCGTCACCGTGGCCTCCGGCCCCGATCTCGCCCTGAGCGGGGTGAACAAGGTGGAGCACGCCGTGCCCGGCTCCACGCTGACGCAGCCGCTGACCGTCACGAACAAGGGCACCGAGGCCGCCCACGGATTCACCCTGGAGATGACCGCCCCGTACGGCCTGGACTTCGTCGCGCGGCCCGCGGAGTGCGAGTACCGCACGCCGGAGGGTGAGGAGTACGCGCCGATGACGTTCGCCACCTGCGTCTTCGACCGGACCCTGGAGCCCGGTGAGTCCTTCGCGCTGCCCGGCGGTGTGCGGCTCGCGGTCCGTGAGCACGCCCTGTACGAGCGGCTCGACGTGAGCGTCACGGTCGGCGGCGGCGCCACCGACATCGACACCGGGAACGACTACGCGCAGGCGGACATCACCGCCGACAACACCGCGGACTTCCGGGCCCGCGGCGCCACGATACGGGCCGGGGCGGGCAGGACCGTCACCGCGAGCCTGCGCTTCCGCAACGCGGGCCCGGCGTGGGTGGCGAACCTGGGCTCGGGCGACCCGGTCGCCGAGGTCGCCCTCGTCGTGCCGCGGGGCTCGACCGTCACGGCCTACCCCGAGGAGTGCCACCCCACCACCCTGGACGGCGGGTACTTCGAGGGCACGACGGGCGCCCCGCGCTATGCGTGCTCGACGCCGATGTGGGTCGCCCCGGACGCGGTGCGCGACTTCGCCTTCTCGCTGCACGTGGACAAGGTGGTACGCAACGCGACCGGTGCGGTCACCGTCCGGCCTGCCTACGGCGACAGCTTCCCGTTCGACCCGAGGCCGGGCAACAACACGGCGAAGGTGGTGCTGAACCCGGCGAAGTGACGGAGATGAAGTGACGGAGACGAAGTTACGGAGATGAAGTGACGGAGCGGCCCGCGTCAGAGTGACCTGGCCAGTGCCCTGCCGATCCGGTCCGCGTCCAGGGCCAGCTCGCGCAGCATGCCGCTGATCGGGTTCGTGTAGCCCGAGAAGTAGAGACCGGGGGCGGCCGGCAGGGTGCGGGCGCCGTGGGAGCGCGGGCGGCCCGTGGCGGGGTCGAGGATGTCGAGGTGGCCCACCAGGTGTTCCAGGCCCTGCCGGTAGCCGGTCGCCGCGATCACCGTGTCGGGGGTCAGGCGGGTCCCGTCGGCCAGGACCACCTCGGCGTCCTCGAAGGACGCGAGCGCCGCCACGGGCTCGACCGTGCCCGCGCGCACCGCGGCGATCAGGCCGACGTCCTGCACCGGGATGGCGCCCGCGCGGGCCCGTGAGTACAGGCCCGTGCCGGGGCGCGGCAGCCCCCGCTCCGTCAGGTCCGGCACGCTCAGTCTGCCCAGTGGGACGGCCAGCCGGTCGACGAGCCTCACCGGCAGGCGGCGGCAGAGGATGCCGGTGCGCTGGGCCGGCCAGCCGAGCGTGGAGCGGCGCACGATGTGCGGCGTGGTGCGCACCGCGAGCCGGACGCGCGCGGCGCCGCCCTCGGCCAGGTCCACGGCGATCTCGGCACCGGTGTTCCCGGCGCCGACGACGAGGACGTCCCGGCCCGCGTAGGGGCCGGGCGCGCGGTACTCGCTCGCGTGCAGCAGCCGCCCGGTGTACGAGGCGGAGCCCGGCCAGGAGGGCAGCCGCGGGGTGTGGTTGTAGCCGGTGGCGACGACGACCGCGGCGGCCGTCAGCTCCCGCCCGCCGGTGGCCCGCAGCAGCCACCCGGCGCCGTCCGGGGCGCGGTCGATACGCGTGACCTCGACCCCGGTGACCACTTCCAGATCGTGGTACTCGGCGTACTTCTCCAGGTAGCGCACCACGTTGTCCCGGGAGACCCAGCGGCCGAAGCGGCGCGGTATCGGCAGGCCCGGCAGGGACGAGAGACGGCGCGTGGTGTGCAGGTGGAGGCGGTCGTAGTGGCCGCGCCATGAGGAGCCGACCCGGTCGGACTTCTCCAGGACGACGGCCCGTACACCGTGCGCCTTGAGCCGCTCGGCCGCCGCGAGGCCGCCGGGGCCACCGCCGATGACGTACACGGGCGGACGTTCATGGCTGCGGGCGGCCGGTGAGGGAATCGGGGCGGTCATGTGCGGGAGCGTAATCGCGCCCTCACTTGATGGGTCTCGGTCAAGGCCGGATCCGGTTGCGAATTGATCACGGGTGCGTTCGCGGGAGCGCGGCTGCTCTGGTGTGGTTCGCGGTCGCGCCTGTGTGTGGTTCGCGGTCGCGGCCCGAGTGCGGTTCGCGGTCGCGCCCGTGTGTGGCTCGGTGGTCGTACGGGCTCTTGCGCGAGCGTCGCCGTAGGCCCGGGCTCTTGCGCGGGTGTCGCCGTAGGCCCGGGCTCTTGCGCGGGTGTCGCCGTATGCGCTGAACTGACGTACCGTCAGAAACCTGCGGCGCGACGATCGTGAGGCGGCTGAAGCGCATGGACGCGATAGGGCTCAACGGCGCCGAATGGCTCGCCGTACTGCGCATCGGGCTCGGCCTGTGGTGGCTGGAGAGCTGGCGGCACAAGGACAGGAAGGCCTGGTTCGAGCGCGGCACCGGCATCGCGTGGGCCGCGGACATCGCGGAAAAACACCGGTGGAACGCCGTGCGCAGCGGATTCGACGTGGTGGTCCGGCCGCGGCCGAGAACCATGGCGTACGTCGTCGTCTACGCCGAACTCGCCCTCGGACTCGGCCTCGTCGCAGGCTTCCTGACGCCCGTCGCGCTCATCGGCGGACTGCTGCTCAATCTCCTCTACCTCACGCTCATGATCCACGACTGGGCCGAGCAGGGACAGAACGCGATGATGGCGCTGATCTCCGTCGTCGCACTGTTCGCCATGTCCTGGCAGACCTGGTCTTTCGACCACGCGATCGGACTGTTCTGATGGCCGCGGACGGGGCCGGCGCCCGGTTCGACGTCCCCGAGCCCGACGCCTTCACCCGGGCCTACTGGGACGCGGCCGCCGAAGGCCGCCTGCTGCTGCGGCAGTGCGCCGCCTGCGGGCGCGCCCACCACTACCCGCGCGAGTTCTGCCCGTACTGCTGGAGCGACGCCCCCGACGTCGTGCGGTGGCGGGTCGCGAGCGGGCGCGCCGTGCTCTACACCTGGTCCGTCGTGCACCGCAACGACCTGCCCCCCTTCGGCCACCGCACCCCGTACGTCGCGGCCGTCGTCGACCTCGCCGAAGGGCCCCGGATGATGACCGAGGTCGTGGACTGCGCGGAGGCCGGTCTGCGGACCGGGATGGACCTCCAGGTCGCCTTCCGCCAGGACGGGGCCGGGTACGCGATACCGGTGTTCCGGCCCGCCGAAGGCATGTGAGGCGACGGCATCCGGGTGCCGGCTGGCTCACGGTGCCGGCCGGCTCACGGCCAGAGGAGCTCCTTGGCCCAACCGCCTTCGTGGCGCGTGTACTTGAGGCGTACGTGCCTGCGGCGCGCGTCGCCCTGGAAGAACTCCACCTCGTCCGGCTCCAGCTCGTACACCGTCCAGGACGGCACACGCGCGTCCGGCTCCCGCTGCGCCCGTTCCCAGGCGGCCTCGGAGGCGCGGGCCAACTCCTCGTACGTAGCGAGCGGTTCGCTCTGGCGGCCGGTCAGGGCCGCGGCGAGCGCGCCCGTCGAGCGGGCGTGCAGATCGGTGTGCGCGACTTCGGCGGGGGCCGTGCGGACGGTGCCGCGCAGCCGGATCTGCCGGCCCTGCACCGGCCAGTAGAAGCCGAGCGCCGCGAACGGCCGGGCGGCGAGCTGGCGGCCCTTGGCGCTGCCCGCGTGCGAGGCGAAATGCAGGGAGCGGGCGTCGGCGCCGTGCAGCATCACCGTACGGATGTCCGCGTGGCCCTCCGCGTCCGTGGTCGCCAGCGACGGGGTGTGCGGCTCGGACTGCCCGGCCGCCACGGCCGCCGCGAACCACTGCGTGAACAGGGGCAGCGGCGCTTCGGGCGTGGCCTCGGGGTCGAAGGCGGGCAGCTCGGTGTCCCAGACGCGCAGGGACCTCAGCAGGGTCTCCAGTTCGCTGTTCGGTTCCGAGTGCGGTGCGCTGTGCGGTCCGGCGTGCGGTGCGCTGTCCGTTTCGGCGTGCGGTGCGCTGTGCGGTCCGGTGTCCGGTTCGGTGTCCATGGAGCGATTGTGGCTGGTGGGCGGGGCGGGCCGGGGAGCCTCGGGGTGCAGGGGTGTCGGCTGATCACGTACGGGTGAGGGCCGCCACCGTGCCGAGCGTCGTCCAGGCGCCGTCCGTACGCCGCTCCACCCAGGCGGGGCGGGTGACGGCGCTGTCCGGGGAACCGAGGGTGTAGTCGCCCTGAAGACCGTTGACCCGTGTGGTGGGGAGCGCGGCCTTGAGGTGTGCGCGGACGTCGGCCGCCGTCGTGTCGTCGGCCGCGGCGGTCCGGAACGCCGCGACGACCGCCTGCGTCGCCTCGTACTCCTCCAGGGCGCCGGGCCGCGTCATCAACGGCCGGACACGGTCGCACCAGGACGCCTCCTGGAGGCACTCGCCCGCGCGGAACGGGGCGTTCGAGACGCTGCGGAAGCGGTAGACGCCGTCGGCCACGTCCTCGGCCACGCCCTCGGCCACGTCCTCGGTCCCGTCCTCGGTCCCGGAATCGGCAGCGGTGCTCGTGCAGCCGTCATCGCGGTCCGGCGCGAGGACGACACGTCCCTGGTAGCCGGCGTCGCGCAACGCCTCCACGTCGAACCGCCGGTTCGACCGGTCGGCGAGGTAGACGGTGTCGGGCCCGGCCCGGTCGAGCAGGGAGCGCAGTTCGTCCCGCTCGAGGGAGGAGAGCGGCTTCCCGTACGTCGTGTAGCGGTAGCCGGGTCCCCGGTCCGCACCGAACCGGTCGGCCAGCGGCTTCAGCCCCGGGCCGTCCGGGACGAGCAACCTCCCTGTCTTCAGGCCGGTTTCGAGGTACGAGGCGAACTGTTCGACGAGGCCGGAAGGGTCGGCCGCCCTCGTGGGGTGGCCTGTGCGGTCCTGGCAGGTGCTCGGTCCGGGGAGGTCGCGCAGGAAGTCGGGCAGGTCCGCCGCGGCCCCGACGCGGGCGACGACATCCGGGTACTGCCGCGCGAACTCGCGCGCTGTCATGCGGTGGGCCCGCGGCACCGCCACCACGTCCAGCGGGAGCCGGCCCGCGTAGTCGTCCAGGGCCTGCCGCACGGCCTCGGTGCCGGTGCCGGTGCCGGTGCCGGTATCGGTATCGGTATGGGTGTTGGCGTCGGCGTCGGCGCCCGGGTTCGTGACGGCGATCCGGAAAACCGGCCGGTCGACCGGGCGCATGATGCCGGGCGAGGCCGGTGGCGCCCCCTCCCCGCCTCGCAGCACCGCGGGCACGGCGATCCCGGCTCCGACGCAGATCAGGGAGACCGCGCCGAGCAGCAGACGGCGGCGCGGTACGCGTTTCAGGGCGAGCGCGCGCGGGGCCGGGGCGGCGGGCGCCTTCTTCGTAGCGGCGGCAGGGGGTGGGGCGGAGGCAGGGGCCGGGGAAGGAGCGGGCGAAGGGACGGGCGAAAGGACGAGGGAAGGGACGGGGGGAGGGGCGGGCGTCGGGGGTGGCTGCTTCGCGGGCAGCAGGGTCGGGCCCACGCTCCGTGACGTCTCTTCCCGTACGGCGTCGTCCCGTACGTCGTCCAGTATGTCGTCCAGTGCCGCCAGCGCCGCGGTCGCGTCCGCCGGGCGGTCCGCGGCCTTTTTGGCCATCAGCGAGGAGAGCAAGTCATCGACGCAGGGCGGGACTTCGGCCCGTATGCGGCTCGGGCGCATCGGTGTGTCGTTCAGGTGGTTGTACATGACCCCGGCGGCAGGGCCCGTGAACGGCGGGCGGCCGACGAGGAGTTCGTAGAGGACGCACCCCAGTGCATACAGGTCGATACGCCCGTCGCCCGGCTCCTGCCGGAACCGTTCGGGCGCCATGTAGAGCACGCTTCCGATCGGCAGTGCGCCCGTCCTGGTCAGCCGTGTCGCGGCCTCGGCGCCCTCCACGAACGCGGCGATCCCGAAGTCGAGGATCCTGACGGTGCCGTGCGGGGCGTCCGGGCCCGCGGGCGTGACCATGAGATTGGCGGGCTTGACGTCCCGGTGGACGATCCCGGCGCCGTGCGCGGCGGCCAGACCCAGCAGGGTCTGCCGCGCCCACTCCAGGGCCCGGTCGACGGGGACCCGGACCTCGCGCCGCAGAACCTCCTGCAACGACTCGCCGCCGATCAACTCCATGACCAGGTAGGGGACTTGAGCGCCGTCGAACTCGTCGGTCCCGTGGTCGTGGACGGTCACGACGTAGGGGGTGGAGAGGGCCGCGACCGCCCGTGCCTCCCGGTGGAAGCGGCGCAGCAGCTCCTGCCGTTCGGCCGTTTCGATGTCGTCCGGCGGCGCGAACACCTTCAGCGCGACGAACCGCCCCAGCTCCTCGTCGCGGGCGCGCCACACCTGCCCCATGCCGCCGGAGCCGATGGTCTCGATGAGCCGGTACCGGCCGCTGAGCAGACGTTCCCGCATAGCGTCCGACGCTAGCTCCGGAATGGTCGGCTCAGCAGGGCCTCAGCCGCCGCACGGGTAACGGTTCCGCCTCGCCCGAGACCGGACCGTGCCCGTGTCCGTACTTATACCTGTGCCGCGGCGCGTCAGTCGCGGCCGAGTACGACCGTGCCCGCCGAGCAGAACCATCCCCCCGTGCCGGACGCGACCGCGAGCGCGGGCGGGGAGCCGTCCGGCCGGTGCACCTGGTGTCCGCCCGCCTCCCCGCGCAGTTGCCGTACGGCCTCCACGAGGAGGAAGAGGCCGCGCATGCCCGGGTGCTGGGCGGAGAGGCCGCCGCCGTCCGTGTTCGTGGGCAGTTCGCCGTCGTGCCGCAGCCGGTTCTTCTCGATGAACGGGCCGCCCTCGCCCTTGCCGCAGAACCCGAGGTCCTCCAGCGTCACCAGTGTCATGTACGTGAACGCGTCGTAGATCTCGGCGATGTCGATCTCGTCGGGGGTGACCCCGGCCCGTTCGAAGGCCAGGCGGCCGCTGACGGCGGCGGGCGAGACGGTGAAGTCGTCCCACTGCGACATCGTCGTGTGGGAGACGTACTCGCCCGAGCCCAGGATCCAGACCGGCGGCTTCGCGCAGTCCGGCACCAGGTCCTCGGCCACGACGAGCACGGCGGCGCCGCCGTCGGAGCGTATGCAGCAGTGCAGTCTGGTGAACGGGTCGGCGATCATCGGCCCCGACAGGACGTCGTCGACGGTGATGGGGTCGCGGAACATCGCGTCCGGGTTGCGGGACGCGTTCTCCCGCGCCTGCACGGCGATCCGGGCGAGCTGGCCGAGCGTGGTGCCGTACTCGTACATGTGGCGGCGGGCCGCCATCGCGTACTTGGCGATCAGCGTGTGCCCGTACGGGACCTCGAACTGGAGGGGGCCCCGCGCGCCGAACGACAGGTTCGCCGTACGCCGCTTCGCCTTGATGTCGGCGCGGGCCGTCGAACCGTAGACGAGGAGGACAGCGCGGGCGTGCCCGGCGGCGATGGCGTCCGCCGCGTGGGCCGCCATGACCTCCCAGGTGGCGCCGCCGACCGAGGTGGAGTCGACCCAGCGGGGCCGCAGGCCCAGGTACTCGGCGACCTCGGCCGGGGCGAGCGTGCCGAGGCCCGCGCTCGCGAACCCGTCGACGGCGTCCGGGGTGAGCCCGGCGTCGGCGAGCGCGCGGCGCGCGGCCTGGGCGTGCAGGGCGTAGGGGGTGGCTTCGTCAACGCGGTCGCAGTCGGAGAGGGCGATGCCCGTGATGGCGGCCTTACGGTGGGGGCCAGTCATAAATCTGACGGTACATCAGATAAGGCTGCTCGTAACGGGCGCGTCCGCCTCCGGGTGTCGGTACCCGTGAAAGGGCGCGTCCGCCTCCGGGTGTCGGTACCCGTGAAAGGGCGCGTCCGCCTCCGGGCATCCGTGAACGCGTGCGCCCCGCCTCCGGGCATCCGTGAACGCGTGCGCCCGCCTCTGGGCATCCGCCGCCCCCCGTCCTAACATGACGGCCCGTCAGAAAGGGGCCCGCATGGACGCAAGGTTCACCGAGGAACAGCAGGAGATCCGCCGCACGCTGCGTGAACTCACCACCAAACGCTGCTCCCCGGACGACGTCAAAGCCGCGGTCCGCACCCCGGCCGGCCACGACCCTGCCCTGTGGAGCACCCTCGGTGTCGAACTCGGACTGCCGGGCCTCGCCCTGCCCGAGACGCGGGGCGGCGTCGGCGCCGGGATCGTTGAGCTGGCGCTGGTGGAGGAGGAGCTGGGGCGCGTGCTCGCGCCGACCCCCCTCTTCGCCACCAGCGGCCTCGCCGCCCCGCTGATCTCGGCCCTCGGCACCGAGGAGCAGCAGGCCGGGCTGTTGCCGCGGATCGCGGGCGGGGGCCTGACCGCGGCCCTCGCCGTACCCGGCACCGGGCTCGCCACCGCCCTCGGTCTCATCGCCGACAACGCGGGCGACTGGGCCGGCGGGGGCCGCGCGGGCGGAGTGCAGGCCACCCGGCAGGGCGACGGCTGGCAGCTCTACGGGCAGGCCGGGCAGGTGCTCGACGGGCACAGCGCGGGCCTGCTCCTCGTCGCCGCGCACACCGGCGGCTTCGCCCGCTCCCGGACGCTGCTGTTCCTCGTCCGCGACGACGCCCCCGGCCTCGTACGCACACGGCAGACGACCCTCGACGAGACACGGCCGCAGGCCCGGATCGAACTGCGCCATGTGCGCGCCGAGTTGCTGGGGGAGGAGGGTGCCGACGTGGTCGGCGCGCTCGCCGCCGCCGGTGACAGCGTCGCCACCCTGCTCGCCGCCGAAGCCGTCGGCGCCGCCGGCCGGGCCCTGGAGCGGACGGTCGAGCACGTCAAGCAGCGCGAACAGTTCGGGCGGCCCATCGGCTCCTTCCAGGCCGTCAAACACCGCCTTGCCGACGTGTACGTACAAGTACAGGCGGCGCGCTCGGCCGCGTACTACGCCGCCTGGGCCGCGAGCGTCCCCGGCGGCGAACGCGTCGGCGGGCTCGCCCTCGCCCAGGGCCTCGAAGCGCTGCGCACGGCCGCCGCCGAAGCCGTCCAGCTGCACGGCGGAATCGGCTTCACCTGGGAGCACGACGCGCACCTCTACCTGAAGCGGGCGACCGGCGACGAGCTGCTCTTCGGGCCCGTCCATCTGCTGCGGGCCCGCGCGGCGCAGGCCGCCGAGCTGTTCGCGCAGGCCGCGGAAGCGGGCGTCTGATGGCACCGCCCGGCGTCCGGCTCGTCCAGAAAGTCTCCTCGACCCGGATCTTCGCCCGTATCGCCCCGCACGTCGTCCCCGCCCTGGACCGCGCCGTCCACCGGCTGACCCGCGGCAAGGTGCTGCTCAGCGCGCGGATGCTGCCCGGCGTCATCCTCAGCGCCCGCGGCGCCAGGAGCGGGATCGTGCGGCGCACCCCGCTGGCCTGTATGCCCGAGGAGGGGAAGGACAGCTGGCTGCTCATCGGGTCGAACTTCGGGCGGCCGGGCCATCCGGCGTGGACGGCGAACCTGCTGGCCCACCCGGACGCCGAGATCAACTGGCGGGGCGAGAACATCGCGGTGACGGCCCGGCTGCTCGACTCCGCCGAGCGGGAGGAGGCGTGGGCCGCCGCGCTGAAGTTCTGGCCGCCGTACGCGGCGTATCAGGCACGGGTGGAACGCGAGATCAGACTCTTCCGGCTCGAAAGACGCTGACCGCGGGGGAGGGCGCCGGCGGCACCCGCAACTG
>NZ_BAAATS010000002.1:352456-375820 GCF_039533535.1 Streptomyces kunmingensis | reverse complement strand
CCCCCGCCGCACGACAGGATCAGGAAAGAGGGCAGGAGAGGGGGAAAGTGCTACTTCGTCGGCTTCTTTCCGGTGACTCCGAGGTGCACCAACAGCGCGAGATTGGGCTTGAGTTCGGCCTGCTTGACGCCCCAGGTCTGGAAGCCCTTCTGGTGCGAGGCGACCGCCGCGAGCATCGCGACCAGGGAACCGGCCACCGCCGCCGGGCTCACGTCCTTGTCGACCTTGCCCTTGTCCTGGAGCTCCTTGACCGCGTCCGCAAGGGAGTTGTTCACCGAGTTCAGGATCTTCATACGGAGCTTGTAGAAGCGCTTGTCGCCCTCGGCGGCACCGAGGTCGACCACGCGCAGGATCGCGTCGTTGCGGCGCCAGAACTCCAGGAATCCGTCCACGAGGTCCTGGGCCGTGGCCCAGCCGGCCTTGCCGACCCAGGAGCGGTCGGCGACCAGATCGGTCAACCCGGCACCTTCGGTGGCCATTTGTTCGGCGATCTCCAGGACGGCGCCCTCGACGTCCGGGAAGTACTGGTAGAACGTCGCGGGTGAAGTGCCCGCCTTCCGGGCCACATCAATGACTTTGACGTCCCGGTAGGGCGAGGAGCTGAGCATCTCGCCCAGGCAGTCGAGCAGCTTCTGACGTGTCGCCTGACCACGCCGTCCGGCCACACGGCCGTCGACGGTACGTACTTGTCCTGTCATGCCGTCAGCTTACCGAGGGGTGATCGGAGCGCGATCTGGCCGACTGCAAATGGGGTTGGGCCCCCAGGACGGGGCCGTTCCGCGCGCGCGTACGGGCCGGAGAGCGGGCGGGAGTACGGGCAGGAGGGCGGGCAGGGCCGGTCGCCGGACAAAAGCGGTGGCACATGGCCGGAATCTGGCCAGACGTTCGAATCCGAACCACAGGTCCGTGGCCGCCGTGGCTAGCGTTACTTCATGTACCCGGACTACCCCGAAGGCGCCCCGTGCTGGGCCGACGCCCGGCTGCCCGACGTCGAGGCGGGCAAGCGCTTCTACGGAGACCTCTTCGGGTGGACCTTCGACGAGGGCGCCGGCGCCGAGCGCGGCTTCTACACCGGGGCGTACGGCGAGGACCGGGCCGTCGCCGCCCTCGCCCCCGGCGCCCGGGGCTGGACCGTGCACTTCGCGGTGCGGGACGCGTACACCGCCGCCGAGCGGGTCGCCGCGGCCGGCGGGCACCTCGTGTCCGGGCCGGTGTCGGACGGCGCCGTGGCCACCGTCGCGCTCGCCGCGGGCCCTGACGGCGCGGTGTTCGGGCTGTGGCAGGCGGGCAGCCACCAGGGCTTCGAGCGGACCGGGGCGCCGGGCGCGCTCTGCCGCGCCGAGTTACGGACCCCGGACGCGGTGCTCAGTGACACCTTCTATACGGATGTGTTCGGGTACCCGGCGCCCCACCTCGGCGATGGCAACACATCTGACCTGCATATATGGCGGATGGGCAGCCCTGCCGGAGCCGGTCCCGGAGCGCCGGAGGTGGGCCGCCGGGCGGTCTCCGGGTGGAACGCCCGCTTCCTGCTGCACTTCGGCACCGCCGACCTGGCAGCCACGTGCGCCGAAGCCGTCCGGCTCGGCGGACACGTCCGGGTGGCGCCGCACTCGACCCCGTACGGGCCGGCCGCGGTCCTCGTCGACGACCAGGGCGCCGTCTTCGCGGTGTGTGCCGCCTGAGAGAAGCCCCTCGATCAGCCCCTCGATCAGCCCCTCGATCAGCCCCTCGATCAGCCCCTCGATCAGCCCCTCGATCAGCCCCTCGATCAGCCCCTCGATCAGCCCGGGGACGGCTCAGGGGCGGCTCGGGGACGGTCCGGGGACGGTCCGAGAGTGGTCCGGGACACCCCGATTTGCCCCCAGGTTCGCCACCGGCGCCTCGGACAGGAAGAATCAGGGTGCGTGCCGCCGTAGCGCTGCGGTGGTGAGAGGCTGACGGGGGCCGTATGTGCGATGGACTCGGAAACCCGGGGGTTCCGGCATCGCACGGGGAGGTGGCAGGCAAGTGATGGATCAGCTGACGCAGCACGATCCGAGGAGGATCGGCCCGTTCGAGGTCCTGGGACGGCTCGGTGCGGGCGGCATGGGTCTGGTCTATCTGGCACGCTCGGCGTCCGGCCGGCGCGTGGCGATCAAGACGGTGCGTACGGAACTGGCCGAGGACCAGCTGTTCCGGGTGCGCTTCACCCGCGAGGTCGAGGCGGCCCGGGCGGTGTCCGGTTTCTACACGGCCGCCGTCGTCGACGCCGACCCGCGCGCCGCCGTGCCGTGGCTCGCCACGGCGTACGTGCCGGCGCCCTCCCTCGAGGAGATAGTGAATGAGTGCGGGCCGCTGCCGGCCCAGGCGGTGCGCTGGCTGGCGGCGGGCGTCGCCGAGGCGCTGCAGTCCATCCACGGCGCCGGCCTGGTCCACCGCGACCTCAAGCCGTCGAACGTCCTGGTCGTCGAGGACGGACCGCGCGTCATCGACTTCGGCATCGCGTCCGGCGTCTCCAACACCCGCCTGACCATGACGAACGTGGCCGTGGGTACGCCCGCCTACATGTCGCCCGAGCAGGCCAAGGACTCGCGCAGCGTCACCGGCGCCAGCGACGTGTTCTCGCTCGGCTCCACCCTCGTCTTCGCCGCGACCGGGCACGCCCCCTTCCACGGCGCCAACCCCGTCGAGACGGTCTTCATGCTGCTGCGCGAAGGCCCCGACCTGGAAGGCCTGCCCGCGGAGCTGCGGCCGCTCATCGAGTCGTGCATGCAGATGGACGCGACCCAGCGCCCCTCGCCGGCCGATCTCCAGGCACAGCTCGCGCCGCACCTGTTCGGCCCCGGCAGCGACGACAGCGGCACGGCGTCGGCCTGGCTGCCCGAGCGGTCCGTCGCGATGATCGAGACCCGTCGCGGCGGCCGCACCGTCGCCAAGCCCCCGGCCGGCCGCACCCCGGGGCAGGGCGCCCGGGTGCCCGCGATGCCGGCGCAGCCGCCGGGCCCCGTCTCCTCCGACGGGCTGCGTCCGGCGCCCGCTCTCGCCGGGACGGGCCCCGCCGCCGACGGCCCGGTGCATCTGGCCGGGGCGCGGGTGCCGATCGGGCCCGGGCCGCGGGTCGCCGACGCGCGCGCCGCCGCGGTGAAGGCGCCGCCCGCGGAGTCCGGCCTCGTCGCGTCCTGGTCCCGCGCGAGAACCACCACGGCGACCAGGAACGGCGCGCCGGACCCGGTCGTGCCCCCGCCCGCCCCGGCCGAGGGCTCCGCCTGGCGGCCCTGGCGGTTCCGTATGTCGAACGACGTGTGGGGCACTCCGAACGTCGCGGGCGACCTGGTCTACGTCACGTCCTTCGAGGTCCACGCACTCGACGTGGCCACGGGACGGCGCCGCTTCAAGACCCGTGACGTCGCCTGGTCCATGGCCGTCGCCGACGGCCGTATCCACGCCTCCGACGGCCCGACCCTGTGGGCGCTCGACGCCCGCGAGGGCGGCGACCTGTGGCGGGTGCAGACCGACGCCTGGGTGTACGCGCTGCGGGCCGACCGCGGCACCGTCGTCACCGGCACCCGCGGCGGCGGCGTCCAGGCCCGCGAGGCCGCCAACGGCGACAAACTGTGGGAGATCACCGGCTGCCAGACCGACTTCGAGGCCCCCGAGGCGGGCCCCGTCGTCCACGACGGCACGGTCTACGTGTGGCAGGACGCCCGGCTGCGCGCCCTGGAGGCCCGCACGGGCGAGGAGCGCTGGTCGTACCCGATCGGCGACGCGGCGTCCTGCGGCGGCGTCCCCGTCCGGATGACCCCGGCGCCCGACGGCTACGTGTACGTGTCGGCGGGCACCCGCGTGCTGGCCCTCGAGGTCGGCACCGGCCGTCTCCGCTGGCACTTCGAGGCGCCCGCGGTGTTCCTGTCCCCGCCCGCGTTCGCGCCCGGCCCCGCCGTGACCGGCGGCGGCATCTACCTCGCCGACCACCTCGGCACGGTGTACGCGCTCGACGCCGCGGACGGCCGCGACCGCTGGCGCATCGCGACGGAGTCGCGGCCCGCGACGATCGACCCGGTCCTCGTCTCGCACGGCCATGTGCACATCGGCAGCGGCAAGGGGCTGTACACCCTGGACGCCGTGACGGGGACGCCGAAGTGGCGCTTCCAGGCCGGCGGGGAGATCGTCGGCTCGCCGGTGGTCGCCGACGGGCGGGTGCACTTCGGCTCCACGGACCATCTGCTGTACACGCTGAAGGCGGACGACGGCCGGCTGCGGTGGAAGCTCGCCACCGGTGGTGAGATCACCGGGACGCCGGTCGTGCGGGACGGGGTCGTGTACGCGTGCAGCAAGGACCGCTGCGTGTACGCGCTGGACGCGGAGAAGGGGACCGGGACCAGCCGATAGGCGGGGCCGGCCGTTGAGCGGGGCCGGTCGTCAGGCGCGGCCGGTGGTCAGGCGCGGCCGGTGGTCAGGCGGGGCCGGTGGTCAGGCGGGGCCGCCGCGCCGGGTGCTGCCGCCGGAGGGACCGGTCTCGTCGCTGCCGTCGCTCCCGTCCGCTCGGTCGGTGCCCGGCTGAACGTTTCCCCACGTAGGGGGCCGGTCGGGTGACCGGCCGTACCCCGGGGCGTCCGTGGTGCCCCACGTCAGGGTCTGCTCCTGCTCCTGCTCCGGGGTGTCCCACGTTCGGGGCTGCCCCTGTGGCGGGGTGTCCCACGTACGGGGTTGGTCGTGCCTGGTGCCGTCCCACGTTCGGGGCTGGTCGTACCCGGCGCCGTCCCACGTAGGGGCCCGCTCCTGTTCCGGGGCGTCCCACGTATGCGGCTGTTCGTGCCCGGTGTTCTCCCATGCCTGGGGGTCGTGGGCGGGTGCCGGTGCGGGACGGCGGTGTCTGTGGTGGCCCCGGCCGCTCATGACCAGCGCGCTCACGACGAGCAGGAGGCCGCCGCCCAGCGCGGCCGCCACCCCGTCGCCGACGCCGTGCCCGTCCGCGGTGAGGACCAGTTCGTCCTCGGCCTGGGCCACGCGCACCAACCACAGCACCGTGCCCGCCAGGACGACGACCCCGGTGAGGGCGATCAGCAGCCGCGACCGCAGCACGAGGCCCAGGAGCGCGAGCAGCGCCAGAATCACGAAGGGCAGGAACAGCGAGCCGAACAGTTCCGCGCGGGCGTCCGTGACGCCCGCGCGGAACTGTTCCCCGAGGCGGTAGTCGCGTCCGTGACGGCCGTCGTACCAGACACGGAAGGGGCTCCAGACGACGGCCGCCGCTCCGATGAGGGCCAGGACCGATCCGACGATGTTGCGCAGCATCCACTGCCTCCTCGGTCTCCCTTCCGACGCTACGCCGGGTACGCGGGCGGTGCCACGCGGCAACTCCCTTGGCGGTAGGGTCCCCGGCGTGATGAAACGGGGAATGAAACTGACGGCAGTCGCGGCGATGGTGGTACTGGCCCTGACGGGCTTCTCCACCGGCCGTGGGCATTCGAGGGGACACAGCAGCAGCGGGGGCGGGGGCGGGTGCAGCAGTTCCTCGCAGAACCATGGGAGTTCGTCGAACTCGTCCAGTTCCGGGGGCGGTTACGACTCCTCTGGTTCTTCGGGCTCGTCCAGCTCTTCCGGTTCTTCCGGATCCACGTACGACGATGACGACGATCTGTACGGGAGCGGTACGTCGGGCGGCAGCAGCAACGCCCGGCGGCCCGGGTACCGATCCACGCCGACGTCGTCCTCGTCCGGGGGCGGCACCTCGACGAAGGACGGCATCGTGCGCCTGATCAGGTGCGCCGACGCGGACACGGCCTACGCCACCGTCGAGGTCCGCAACCCCAACAACAAGTCCGTGCGGTTCGCCGTCCACGTCTCCTTCGCCGACGAGTACGACGACACGTTGGAGGCGACGTACCACGAGGTCAAGGTCCCCGCGAAGGGGAAGGTGACGGCGAAGGTGCCGGTCCGCGGTGCCGGCCAGGCCCGCATGGTGGACCACTGTGTGGTCGACCGGGACGCCGCCCCGGCCTGATCCTCACCGCATCCGGAACCCGCCCGGCTTACGGGAGTTGAACAGCTCCGCCTGCTCGGCGGACGGCAGGTTGCCGAGGGCGATCAGGTGTGGGGCCTGGGCGAAGGCGTGGGTGCGGGCGGTCTCCGTGGCCGCCCACACCGCCCGCACCGTGCCCTGGACCGCCTCCGTCGGATGGCCCGCGATCGTCCCGGCGCAGCGCAGCGCCGCCTCCAACGCGCCGCCGGGGGCCGTCACTTCGGAGACCAGGCCCGTCTCGAGGGCCCGCCGCGCCGACAGGCGTTCCGCCGAACCCATCAACGCGAGCCGCGCCACCTCGCCGGGCGGCATGCGCTGCGCCAGATACACCGACTCGTACGCGCTGACCATGCCGTATGTGGTGTGCGGGTCGAAGAACGTGGCCGTCTCGTCCGCGATGACGAACTCCGCCTCGCCCAGCAGGTAGAACGCCCCGCCGCAGGCCATACCGCATACGGCGGCGATCACCGGCTTCCACAGGTCGTTGGCCTTCGGGCCGATCGTGAGCAGCGGATCGTCCGTCGAGAACGGGGAGTTCGGCTGCGGTGCGTCGGCGGCGCGGTCGATGCCCGTGCAGAACGCGCGGTCCCCGGCGCCGGTCAGGACGATCGCCCGTACGTCGTCGTCGAAGCGGAACCCTCGCCAGGCGGCGGCCAGTTCGCGGGCCGTTTCCAGGTCGATGGCGTTGTGGCGGTGCGGGCGGTCCAGGGTGACCACGGCCACCCCGGTCGCCCTGTCGGTCTCGGTGCGCAGGGTCATGGCCGCTCCAGGACCCAGCGGGGGAGGGTGACACCGTCGACCTGGGTGAAGACGGCCTGGACCTTCGCGCCGATCCGGATGCGGTCCGGGTCGACCGAGTCGAGGCGGGCGTCCGCGGAGGTGACCAGGTTGCCGACGAGGCGGATGCGGGGGGCTTCCGCGAGCTCGACGATGATCGCGTTGTAGGGGGCCTGGGCCGCGTACGCCGGTAGCAGGGGCGGGTGCGGGATCACGTAGGACCAGATGCGGCCCTGGCCGGTCATCCGTCGCCACTCGGAGTCGAAGGAGTGGCAGTGGGGGCAGCACGGGCGGGGCGGGAACCGGAGTTCTTGGCAGTCGGGGTTGGCGCAGGCCTGTATGCGGAGTTCGCCTCGGGCGGCGTAGTCCCAGAAGGGGGCGCCGTCGTCGTCGGGGGTCGGAGCGAGCAGGGCGGTTGCTGTTGCGGAGGGCGCGTCTGCCATGTGGGTGTCCTTTGTCGGGTGCGGGTTTCGTCGTGGCTGGTCGCGCTCACGCGGCGGAGCCGCATGTCGATACAGCCCCGCGCCCCTGACGGGGCGCCCCTTAAGCCGCCCGGAGCAGTACCGCCGATGTCGGGACTCCCTCGCCCGCTGTCACCAGGCAGGTGCTCGCGTTCGGGACCTGGGCCGTGCTGGTGCCGCGCAGTTGTTTCACGCCCTCGTTGATGAGGTTGAAGCCGTGGACGTACGCCTCGGAGAGGCCGCCGCCCCCCGTGTTGATCGGCAGGCGGCCGCCGATCTCCAGGGCGCCGCCCTCGGTGAACGCGGCGCCCTCGCCGCGCCCGCAGAAGCCGTAGCCCTCCAGGGAGAGCGGGATGAGCGGGGTGAACGCGTCGTAGATCTGCGCCACGTCGACGTCCTCGGGTGTGAGGTCGGCGTTCTTCCACAGGTGGCGGGCGGCCGTCCAGGCGGGCCCGGTGAGCGGGTCGTCGTTCCAGTAATTGACCATGCCGTGGTGCTGGGCGGGCAGGCCCTGCGCGGCGGAGTGCACGTAGACGGGCTTCTGGCGGCAGTCGCGGGCCCGCTCGGCGGAGACGACTACGCAGGCCAACGCGCCGTCCGTTTCGAGACAGTTGTCGAAGAGGCAGAGCGGCTCGCTGATCCAGCGGGCCGTCATATACATGTCCCGGGTGAGAGGGCGCTCGTACATCATCGCGGCGGGGTTCTGGTTGGCCCGGTTGCGGCAGGCGAGGGCGACGTTGAAGAGGTGGTCGCGGGTGGCGCCGTACTCGTGCATGTAGCGGCGGGCCAGCATGCCGATCTCGTCCGCGGGGCGCAGCAGGCCGAAGGGGCGGGTCCACTGGGCGGGCGTGGGCAGTTGGACGGCGGTGTTCTTCCACGGACGTGGGCCGCTGCCCCGTTTGCGGGAGCGCCAGGCGATGCCGACACTGGCCTGTCCGGTGGCGATCGCGGAGGCGAGGTGGGTGACGGTCGCGCACGAACCGCCGCCGCCGTAGCCGACCTTGCTGAAGTGGGTGACGTCGCCGGCGCCGATGGACTTCGCGATCTCGACCTCGTCCGTCTCCTCCATCGTGTACGAGGCGAAGGCGTCGACCTCGGACGGTGCGATGCCCGCGTCGTCGAGTGCGGCGAGGATCGCCCGGCAAGCCAATGTCTTCTCGGACTCGGGGAGTTGTTTCGCGAAGCCGGTCTGGCCTATGCCGACGATGGCCGTCGCGTCCTTGATGCCGGACGTGATGCCGGACGTCACGCCGGTCGTGATGCCTGCTGTCGCATGCGCCATGGGCACCCCCACCTGGATCCCTGTGTGCTGACAGCGCGTCAGGCTACAGCTAATCTGACGGATAGTCAGCTAGGGTGCCGTGGGAGGTCGCGCGATGCGTACGGATGGCGAGTGGGGAACGATCCCGGAGCTGGTACGGGCAGCCGCCGAACGGTACGGCGACCGGGAGGCCGTCGTCGACGGTCGCACCCGGATCACGTACACGGAGCTGGGTGAGCGCGTCGAGCGGGCCGCCGCGGCCTGCCTCGCCACCGGCGTCCGGCCCGGCGACCGGGTCGCGATCTGGGCCCCCAACACCCTCGACTGGATCGTCTCCGCGCTCGGCGCGGTCGGCGCGGGCGCCGTCCTCGTCCCCCTCAACACCCGCTTCAAAGGCGCCGAGGCCGCCGACATCCTCGCCCGCTCCCGCGCCCGGCTCCTCTTCGTCACGGGCACCTTCCTCGGCACCTCGTACGTGGCCTCGCTGCGCCGCGCCCACCAGGCCGGTGCCGAACTCCCGTGCCTGGAACAGGTGGTGGTCTTCGGCGACACCGCGCCCGACGTACCCGGATACCGCACCTGGAAGGAGTTCCTGGCCGCCGGGGACGCGGTGACCGGCGAGGAGGTACGGGCACGCTCCGACGCCATCGCCCCGTCCTCGGCCTCGGACATCATCTTCACGTCGGGCACGACCGGGCGGCCCAAGGGCGCCGTCATCACCCACGCCCAGACCCTGCGCGGCTACGAGATCTGGTCGGACCTCGCGGGCCTGCGCGAGGGCGACCGCTACCTGATCGTGAACCCGTTCTTCCACACCTTCGGCTACAAGGCAGGCATCATCGCCTGCCTGACGCGCGGCGCCACGATGATCCCGCAGCCCGTCTTCAACGTGGACACGGTCCTCGCCAACATCGCCGCCGAGCGCATCTCCGTCCTGCCCGGACCGCCCACCCTGCACCAGTCCCTGCTCGACCACCCGGGCCGCGACAGCCACGACCTCTCCGCGCTGCGGCTCGTCGTGACGGGCGCGGCCGTGGTGCCGCTGCGCCTGGTCGAGCGGCTGCGCGGCGAACTGCACATCGACACCGTGCTCACCGCGTACGGGCTGTCGGAGGCCGGCGGCATCGTCACGATGTGCCGGCGCGGCGACCCGGCCGAGCTGATCGCCCGGACCTCCGGGCGGGCGATCCCCGGCACCGAGATCCGGGTGGAGTCGGCGGGGCCCGGGGAGCCGGGAGAGGTGCTGGTCCGCGGCTTCAACGTCATGCGCGAGTACTTCGAGGACCCGGCCGCGACGGCGGAGGTGGTCACCGAGGACGGGTGGCTGCGCACCGGCGACATCGGGGTGCTGGACGCCGACGGATATCTGCGGATCACCGACCGCATCAAGGACATGTTCATCGTCGGCGGCTTCAACGCCTACCCGGCCGAGATAGAACAGTTGCTGGGCCTGCACCCGGACGTCGCCGACGTGGCCGTCGTCGGAGTGCCGGACGGACGGCTCGGCGAGGTCGGCAGGGCGTACGTGGTCCGGCGGGCCGCAGCGGTGCTCACCGGCGACGACCTCATCGCCTGGGCGCGCCGGGAGATGGCCAACTACAAGGTGCCACGAGAGGTCACGTTCGTGGGCGAGCTGCCGCGCAACGCGAGCGGGAAGGTGGTCAAGGGGCAGCTGCGGGCCACGACGTGATCCGCGGGGCGCGTCACGCTCGCGCGGCGAACCCGATGAACTCGACGAACTCGACGAACCCGGTGATCCGGCGGAGGCCAGTAGGTGACGCCGGTGCCGGTCACGTACGTGGAACGCGCACCTGCGTGTCCTGCGTGTCCTACGTGTCCAGCGGGTTCCCGGCGGTGACGACCAGGTCCGCCCGCTCCCGGCCGGAGGCGACCCGGCGGGCGTTCGTCTCGTCCGAGCGCAGTACCCACGCGCGGGCGGCGGCCGGGGGCTTGCCGAACTCCACGTGCCGGGCGATCAGCCGCTCGACCCGGACCGCGTCGTCCAGCGCCACCCACCACACCTCGTCCAGGAGCGGGCGGACCGCGGTGGACCAGGGTTCCTCGTCCAGGAGGAGATAGTTCCCCTCCGTCACGATCAACGGTGTCTCCGGCGCCACGGGAAGCGCTCCGGCCAGCGGCTGCTCCAGCTCCCGCTCGAACGACGGCGCGTACACCGTCTCCCCGGTGCGCGGGGTACGGAGTCTGGCCAGCAGCGCCGCGTACCCGTACGCGTCGAACGTGTCCGGGGCGCCCTTGCGGCCGGCCCGGTCCAGCCGGGCCAGTTCGGCGTCGGCCAGGTGGAAGCCGTCCATCGGGACCAGCACGGCCGCCTCCCCCAGTGCCCGTACCAGGGCCTCGGCGAGCGTGGACTTCCCGGCTCCCGGCGGGCCCGCGATGCCGAGGATCCGGCGCGGGCCGCCCGGGGTTGCCAGGGATCGTGCGCGGGCGGCCAGTTCATCGACGTAGGACATGTACGGAGCCTGCCAGACGGGTCACCAGCCGAGGACGGAGTCCATCGACTGCTGCCAGTAGGTCACCTCGAGGGAGTCGTCCACGTAGAGGCCCTTCGCGGGGAGCGCCGGGGTGGCGCCGGAGCCGACGCTCTCGTTGCCCGAGCGGCCCTGGAAGTACACCGACAGGGTCTTCGCGGTGTAGCCGTTCGAGCCGCTGCCGTCGGCGGCGGAGAGCCGCACGGAGGCGTAGCCGGACTCACCGGGCTTGAGCGTGACGACCGCCTGCGGCTTGGTGTCCTCGTCGACCGGGGGGACGGACTGGGCCTCGCCGAAGCGGGCGGCCGGGTAGCCGTAGAGGTAGCAGGTGTTGCTGCCGGTGTTGGTGACCGTGAGCAGCATGTGGTTGACGGGACGGGTCAGCGGGGCCGCGACCGTCCTGGTGGTGGAGCCCTCGCACGTGACCGTCCTGGTGGAGGCGGCGGGGGCGTTCTTGGCGGGGGCCTTCGCGGCCGGGCTCTTGGCGGCCGGGGCGTTCGCGGTGTCCGCGGTGTCCGAGGCGGCCGGGGTGTCCGGGGCGGGCTTCGCGTCGTCGGTCCGCTCTCCCGCGGTGGGGGACGCGGTCGGCGAGACGGTCGTGGACGAACCCGAGGACGCTCCCTCGTCCTTGACGCCCGATCCGTCGTTGCACGCGGTCAGCGAGAGCGCGGCCAGTGCGACGGTCGCCGCGGCGGTCAGGAGGCGGGTGCGGGAGGCGCGGTTGCGGTTCATGTCGTGGAGCCCCTTGGAGGTTTCGGTCCGTGTGGTGCTTGGATGACCGGAGCTTGTGGGGTGATCCGTCCCCACCGCCACAACCGGCGGGGAGTTGGGGACACTGGAACGCTGAAACGGTTCCTGAGCTGGGGAAACGCGGTCGCCCTGGAATGGCCGAATGGGACGCGGGGGATGGAGGAACAGGTGTCTGGGGACTTGTCCGGGGGCACGGCGGACGGCTTCGCGGAGCTGTTGCGGGAGCTGAAGGACCGCTCGGGGCTGAGCTACGGAACGCTCGCCAAGCGACTGCACATGAGTACGTCGACCCTGCACCGGTACTGCAACGGCACGGCCGTACCGAACGAGTACGCCCCGGTGGAGCGGTTCGCGCGGGCCTGCCGGGCGACCCCCGAGGAACTGGTGGAGCTGCATCGCCGCTGGATCCTGGCGGACGCGGGCCGGGCGCGTAAGGGGGAGCCCGCTCCCGTTCCCGCTCCCGTTCCCGCTCCCGATCCGGCTGCCGATCCGGCTGCCGATCCGGCTGCCGTTCCGGCTCCCGATCCCGCTGCCGATCCGGCTCCCGTTCCGGTTCCAGTGCCTTCTGTTGCCGGGGCAGGGGGAGGCGATGATGACCGTGAACCGCTCGTCGTCGACAGGGGCGAGCAGGCTGCCGGTGGTCCGCGCAGACGGTGCACCGTACTGATCGCCGGTGTCGCCGTCGCCGCCGTCCTCGGGGCCGTCGTGCTCGCCGTGAATGTGAACTCCGGCGGGGGCCATGGGGGTGCGGACGACCGGAAGAAGGTGGCCGGGGCCGGCGCCACCGAGAGCGGCAGGGCGCCGTCCGCCTCCGCCTCCGCCTCGAAGCCGGCGAGCGAGAAGCCGGGACGTGCCTCGTCGAAACCGTCGGCGAGCGCCTCGGGGGCCCCGTCAGCCCCGGCATCGGGCAAGGGCGGCGCCGCCAAGGGACCGGACCGCAGCGCCGCTTCGCTGAACGTCGCCACCCGGCCCTACGTCTACGACAGCCCGTGCAGCCAGCACTTCCTCGTCGACAGCGCACCCGCCCAGGTCGGCCCGCCCGCCCCCACCGAACAGGACGCCCCGAAGTGGGCCGCCGCGTACGGCGCCGTCTCCGCCGACGAGCAGAAGGTCGCCCTCACCGTCCAGGGCACGGGCTCCGACACCGTGGTCCTGGAGAAGATGTACGTCCGCATCCTCGGCAGGGCCGCGCCGCTCGCCTGGAACGACTACTCGATGGGCGTCGGCTGCGGCGGCAACGTGGACACCAAGTCGTTCGACATCGACCTGGACAACGGCAGCCCCACCGTCGCGGTGAAGGGCGGTCAGCGCGACTTTCCGTACAAGGTCAGCGAGTCCGACCCGGAGGTCTTCTACGTCACCGCCCACACCACGGCGCACGACGTCCGCTGGGACCTGACCCTGGAGTGGTCCAGCGGCTCCCGGCACGGCACCGCGCACATCGACAACAACGGCAGCCCGTTCCGTACGAGCGCCGCCACCGGCCGCCCCGGCTACGACTACCCGCTGGGCTACAGCGAGTGGATCGAGCGGGAGGAGCAGCAGTAGAGGAGCAGCAGTCGGGGATCGGGCCCTCGTCCGTGTCGCGAAACCCGTCCGTATCGCGAAAAAGGTATGTGCGCGGGGCATCCGCTTCTTTAGGGTCGCGGAGAGCCGTCCGCCGAGAAGGAGCCGACCTGACATGACCGCCACCGACGCCGCCTCCGATCGTCAACTCGCGGCTCCGGTGCCGCCGTTCGCCACCCGTGTCAGTGCCATCGGCGGTTCCCCGATCCGCTCCATTCTCGCCGTCACCGCCCGCCCCGAGATCATCAACTTCGCCGGTGGCCTGCCCGCGCCCGAACTCTTCGACACCGAGGGCATCGCGGCCGCCTTCGACGACGTACTGACGCACGACGCGCGGCGCGCCCTGCAGTACGCCACCACGGAGGGCGAACCCGCCCTGCGCGAGGCGCTCGCCGAGCGCACGACGGCCCGCGGGCTGCCCACGGACGCCGACGACGTGCTCGTCACCACCGGTTCGCAGCAGGCCCTGTCCCTCCTCGCGACGGCGCTGCTCGAACCCGGCGACACCGTCCTCGTCGAAAGCCCCTGTTATCTGGCGGCACTTCAGGCCTTCGGCTTCGCCGGGGCCCGCGTCATCGGCGTCCCCTGCGACGACGACGGCATCGACCCGGCCGCCCTCGACGCACTCGTCGCCGAGCACCGCCCCAAGCTCCTCTACACGGTGCCGACCTTCCAGAACCCCACCGGCCGCACCCTGCCCGCCGGGCGTCGCGCCGCCGTCGCCGAGGTCGCGGGGCGCCGCGGAGTGTGGATCGTCGAGGACGACCCGTACGGCGAACTCCGCTTCGAGGGCGAACGGGTGCCGTGGATCGCCACCTACGAAGGCGCCCGCGACCGCACCGTCCTGCTCGGCTCCTTCTCCAAGGTCATGGCGCCCGGACTGCGCCTGGGCTGGCTGCGCGCACCGAAGGAACTCCGCCGCGCCTGCGCCGTCGCCAAACAGGCCGCCGACCTGCACACCCCGACCGTCACCCAGCTCGCGGCGGCACGCTATCTGGCCACGTGCGACCTCGACGCGCACGTCGCCGAAGTCGCCGCCGTCTACGGCGCCCGCCGCGACGCCATGCTCGCCGGGCTGCCCGGCGCACTGCCCGAGGGCTCGACATGGTCCCGGCCCGAAGGCGGCATGTTCCTGTGGGCCCGGCTGCCCGACGGTCACGACGCCACCGCCCTGCTGTCGCGCGCCGTGACGCACGAGGTGGCCTACGTGCCCGGCGCACCCTTCTACGCCGTCACGCCCGACCCCGCGACGCTGCGCCTCTGCTTCGTCACCCAGACCGAGCCGGAGATCGGCGAGGGGCTGCGCAGACTCGCGCGGGCGCTGCGTCCGAGCGAGGCGTGACAGGGATCAAGTCCCGCCAATTCGTTTCGAGTTCAGCAAATCGAGCAGGTGTTCGTGGTTATGTGTGGTGCGGGTGGCCACCGGGGACGCCCGTACTCATGTGAAGGGGGAGGCATCCGTGCCCAGACGCACAGGATGGCGCCGCGCACTGACCGGACTGTTCGCCGGATTCGCCGGACTCGCCACGACGATCGGCCTGACCACGGCCCTCGCCGCGCCCGCGAGTGCCGCCGGGGCGGCGCCGGTCGCGGTCACGAAGTACAGCTACACCAGTGAGGCCGGCGACTACATCGGCGGCGGGGTCTCGGCTTCGTTCACGCCGCGGAATGCCACCGTCACCGCGGGGGGAACCGCGGAATACGTCCGCTTCCGGGTGTCGACCGACACCACGTGGTGGGACGTCGAACTCGCCGCGCCCACCGGGGAGAAGCTCCACCCGGGCGTGTACCGCAACGCCGAGCGCGCCTCCTTCCGCACCGGCCGCTCACCGGGCCTGGACGTCTCGGGCGACGGGCGCGGCTGCAACGAGCTCTACGGCCAGTTCTCCGTCCACCAGATCGCGACGGACGACTCCGGCGCGATCACCCTGCTGGACGCCAGCTACACCCAGCACTGCGAGAGCGCCGACGCGCCCGCGCTCAAGGGCACGGTCAAGTACCAGGCGTACCCGCTCTCCTACGCCTACACCAGTGACTCCGGAGACTACGTCGGCCAGGGCGCGGCCCAGACGCACACCGGATCGACCAGCACCTTCGGCCTGTCGGACTACGGCGACGGCGTCCAGTACTCCGTCTCGGGCAAGCGCGAGTACTGGACGGCGCTCATCACGCCGCCCGACGGCGAGCAGTTCACCGCCGGCACGACCTACCGCACCGAGGGCTCCCACGGCCCCGGCGTCGCCGGACTCGACATCTTCGGCAACGGCCGCTCCTGCGGCCAGAACGAGGGCGAACTGACCGTCACCAAGATCGAGCGCGGTGACGACGGCGCCGTGCGGGCGTTCGCGGCGACCTACGTCCAGCGCTGCGACGGCGGCACCGCCGCCATGCGCGGCACCATCCACTACTACGCCTGAGGGCCTGTCAAAGACAGGCTCTGAGCACGCCGAGGGCCCCGGCACACTTTCGTGCCGGGGCCCTCGGTCCGCGCGTCAGAGCTTCTCGGGGGTCCGGATGCCCAGCAGGGCCATGCCCTGGTGCAGCGTCCGGGCCGTCAGCTCGCACAGGAACAGCCGGTTCTCCACCACGTCCTGCGCCGGACGCGGCTTGATCACCGGGCACTGGTCGTAGAACGTCGTGAACAGCGACGCCAGCTGGTACAGGTACGCGGCCAGCTTGTGCGGCGCGTACTCGGCCGACGCCTCGTAGACGAGATCACCGAACGCGTCCAGGTGAAGGCCCAACGCGCGCTCCGCCGCGGCCAGTTCCAGCTCGGGGTGCGCGGTGGCGGTGTCGCCCTCGGACTTGCGCAGGATCGACTTGATACGGGCGTACGCGTACTGGAGGTACACGCTCGTGTCGCCGTTCAGCGACACCATCTGGTCCAGGTCGAACTTGTAGTCCCGGTTCGCCGACGTCGACAGGTCCGCGTACTTCACCGCGCCGATCCCGACGTACCGCCCGTTCTCGACGATCTCCGCCTCGGACAGACCGATCTTCTCGGCCTTCTCCCGCACCACGGCGGTCGCCCGCTCGACCGCCTCGTCGAGCAGGCCCTCCAGCTTCACCGTCTCGCCCGCACGCGTCTTGAACGGCTTGCCGTCCGCGCCCAGCACCGTGCCGTAGCCCATGTTGTGCGCGGTGACCTCGTCACCGAGCCAGCCCATCCGGCGGGCCGCCTCGAAGACCATCTTGAAGTGCAGCGACTGCCGCACGTCGACGACGTACAGCAGCGTCGTCGCGTCCAGGTCCTTGACGCGGTTGCGGATCGCCGAGAGGTCGGAGGCCGCGTACCCGAAGCCGCCGTCCTTCTTCTGCACGATCAGCGGCACCGGCTCGCCGTCCTTGCCGCGGATCTCGTCGAAGAACACGACGAGCGCGCCGTCCGAACGCACGGCGACACCCGACTCCTCCAGGAGCCGCGCCGTCTCCGGCATCAGGTCGTTGTACGCCGACTCGCCGACGATCTCCTCGTCACGGATCTCCATGTCGAGCTTCTCGAAGACCGAGTAGAAGTAGACCTTCGACTCGTCCACGAACCGCTGCCACAGGTCCAGGGTCTCCTTGTCGCCGGACTGGAGCGCCACGACCCGCTTACGGGCCCGCTCCTTGAACTCCTCGTCCGAGTCGAAGACCGCCCGCGACGCCTTGTACACCCGGTTCAGGTTCGACATGGCCTGCTCGCCGTCGACGTCCGCGGCCGGAGCCAGCACGCCCGGGTTCTCGATCAGGTACTGGATGAGCATGCCGAACTGGGTGCCCCAGTCGCCGATGTGGTGCCGGCCGATCGTCCGCTCACCGGTGAAGTCGAGCATGCCGCGCAGCGCGTCACCGATGACCGCCGAGCGCAGGTGCCCGACGTGCATCTCCTTCGCCACGTTCGGCTGCGCGTAGTCGATGACCGAGACGCCCGGGTGCTCCTTCACGGGCACGCCGAGCCGGTCACCGTCGGCGGCGCGCGCGGCGAGGGTCTCGATGATCGCGCGGTCGGTGACCGTGACGTTCAGGAAGCCGGGCCCGGAGACCTCGACCTCCAGGAGCAGATCACCCTGGACGATCTGCCCCACGACCTGGGCGGCCAGCTCCCGCGGGTTCGCCTTGGCCTTCTTGGCGAGGGCCAGGATCCCGTTGGCCTGGTAGTCGGCCCGGTCGCTACGTCGCAGCAGCGGGTCCGCGCCCGCACCGGCCTCGGGGAGGGCGGCGCTGAGGGCATCGGCGAGACGCTGGTTGACGGAGGACGTGAGGGACGTGACCGAGGCCATGGAGTAGATGCCGTTCCGCTCGTAGGTGTCAGGAGACAGGAGTCAGGAGTACTGAGTGTCCAGTACGGAAAACGCCTCCAGTCTCCCACGGGGGCGAACGGGAGGTCGCATGGATTCCCGCCCGCCCCCGCGGGCCACCACGTCAGAGCGTGGGCGCCAGCGCCACGGCAGCGAGCGCCGGGGCCGACTCGGTGCCGTCGGCGTACACCGCGCTCACGCGGTAGTAGACGGCGGTACCGGCCGGAGCGTGCTCGTCGCGGAAGTGCCGGAACTCCTCCGAGTACGGGTTCTCGAGGGCGCCCTCGGCGATGCGCTCGTAGGAGCCCGCGGCCCGGTCCCAGCGGTAGACCCGGTAGCCGGTGGCGCCGTCGAGCGTGTCCCAGTTCAGGACGGTGTCACCGGCGTTCTCCGCCGCCTCCAGGCCCGTCACCGGGGAGCCCGGCGCGGTCACCTCGGCGGGACGGGTGTCCTGCTCGGCCGCGTAGACGGTGACCGCCTCGCTGTAGTTGTTCGCACCGTCCACGGCACGCAGCTCCCAGCAGCGCTCCTCGCCGTCCGGCACGCCCGTCGTGTCCTGGAAGGACGTGGCGCCGCCCGCAAGGGTCTCCGAGCTCCCGCCCGCGCAGGTCCGCACCCCGTCGACCGTCTCCGGACGGCCGGCGCGCAGCCAGTAGGAGTGCAGGTCGGCGACGGCCGGGGCTCCCCAGCGCAGGGTCGTGCCCCACGGCTCGGGGGCCGCGGCGAGGCCGGCCGGGACCGGCGGCGCGACCGTGTCGTCGTACCGCACCGCCTTGGCGTAGCCGGCCGTCACCCCGTTCCCGGCGACGGCGACGACCGTGACGTAGCGGTCCGTCGAGCCGCCGAAATCGGTGAGCGCGCACGTGTACTCGACGTACAGGGACGTCCGGAAGACCTCCTCGGGCGCGCAGGCGCGGAGCGTGGTGCGCACCGTGGACGCGCTGGAGCCCGAGTAGACCCGGAAGCCGCCACTGTGGTCGTTGTTCGCCGCCACCCGGATGTGCAGCTCCGGGCGGCCCTCGGCGTCGGGCCGCAGCGCCACGGGCATCGCGGGCGCCACCTCCCGCTGACCGGTGACGGTCACCGGCTTCGACCGGTTCCCCGCCGCGTCGAGCGCGTACACCGTGTACGTGCGCCGCACGCCCGGCTTCGCCGTCGTGTCGCGGTACTCGGCGGCCGAGGCGGTGCCCAGCAGAGCCGGAGCCGCGCCGCCCTCCGCGCCGTACACCTCCCAGCGCACCGCGCCGTCGGACGACACGTTCCACGTCAGCACGGTCCTGTCGGTGTCCGCCTCGGCCGCCAGACCCGTCACCGCACCCGGCGCCGTCGTGTCCGGCGTGCTCACCTTGACGGGCGTGGTGCGCGCCGAGATGTTGCCCGCGGCGTCGGCCGCCGTCGCCGCGTAGTAGTACGTCTTCCCCTCGCCGGGCGCCTCGTCGTACAGGTACTGCTCACCCGGCGTCTTGCGCAGATCCATGGTGGCGACCTCGGTGAACGGGCCCGCCGCGGCCGTGGCCCGCCACAGCGCGAAGACCGGGCCCTCGGACGGCTGCACCTGACCCAGCCACACGTTGACGCGCGGCCCGTCGAGCAGCTCCGAGACCGTGACGTCCGAGGCGCGTACGTCCGGGACCGGCGGGGCCGTCGTGTCCGGCGGGGTGACGTACGGGCCGCAGGCGGTCGCGCCGTAGTTCGTCCACTTGTCGACGGCCTGGACGCAGAACCGGTACTTCCGGCCGTCCTTCGGCAGCGCGTACGACGCGGAGGTGCCGGTGGTCGTCCACCGCGACACACCGCCCGATGACGTCTCCACCGAGACCCGGTAGTGCGCGATGTCCAGCTCGCGGTTCTTCGTCCAGCGGGCGGTCGCCTTGCCGGTCGACGTGGAGTACGAGGTGGTGATGCCGGTCGGGGCCAGCGGCGCCTTGCTGTCCGAGGACGCCGGCCACGTGAACTTCACCCGGGACAGACCCGTCCAGTTCGTGTGGTCGACGCGGACGGTGTGCTTGCCCGAGCCGATGCAGAACGTGCCCGGGACGCTGTTGCCGCCGTCCCCGGTGTTCGTCCACTTGTTCACCTTGCGGGTGCCGTCCACGTACAGCCGCAGCCCGTCCGTACCGGCGAGACGGTAGGTGAAGCAGCCGCCCGAACCGAAGTCACGGGTGAGCGACCAGCGCACCGAGAAGTTGTTCGTCGCCATCCCGGAGAGCGGTGCTCCGGTCCACTTCTGGTCGACGGTGGTGTCGCAGTCCGTCTTCTTCGGCGTCCCGGAGAAGGAGGTATTGCTGTAGAACGTCCGCTTGAAAGTGGTGTCGCCGCAGGTCACGGCGGCCGCCGCGGAGGGCGCCGCGAGGACGACGCAAGCCGACGGCAGGGCTATCGAGAGCCCGGCGGCCCCCAGGCGCAGCCCGGTGCGGAATCTGTCTGTGATCACGCAGTGAGGACACACATGGGGCCCCTGGGGTTGTACGGCGGCGCTATCCGTTTTCCGGGACGAACCACGGCGGGTGACAATGGGCGGGTACTCCGTATGAGACGAACGAGGAGAGAAGGACGTGCCGACCGTGGCTGACAGCAGCGCTCCGAGCGCCCAGCAGGCCGACTGGGTGTCGCGCTACGCGGACGATGTCATCGCAGAGTCCGAGCGTCGTGCCCCGGGCAAACCGGTCGTCGTCGCCTCCGGTCTGTCCCCGTCGGGCCCGATCCACCTGGGCAACCTGCGCGAGGTCATGACCCCGCACCTGGTCGCCGACGAGATCCGCCGCCGCGGGTACGAGGTCAGGCACCTCATCTCGTGGGACGACTACGACCGCTACCGCAAGGTCCCCAACGGCGTACCCGGCACCGACACCTCCTGGGCCGAGCACATCGGCAAGCCGCTGACCTCGGTCCCCGCCCCCGCCGGCTCCGCGTACCCGAACTGGGCGGAGCACTTCAAGGCCGCCATGGTCGAGGCCCTCGCCGAGCTCGGTGTCGAGTTCGACGGCATCAGCCAGACCGCGCAGTACACCTCGGGCGTCTACCGCGAGCAGATCCTGCACGCCATGAAGCACCGCGGCGACATCGACGCGATCCTCGAGCAGTACCGCACGAAGAAGGCCCCGGCCAAGAAGCAGCAGAAGCCGCAGGACGAGGCCGAGGTCGAGGCCGCCGAGGGCTCCGGCGCCGCGTCCGAGGACGACGGCAGCGGCGGCGCGGGCGGCTACTACCCGTACAAGCCGTTCTGCGGCCAGTGCGGCAAGGACCTCACCACCGTCACCTCGTACGACGACGAGACGACCGAGCTCGCCTACACCTGCACCCTCGACGGCTACACCGAGATCGTCCGGCTGAGCGAGTTCAACCGCGGCAAGCTCGTGTGGAAGGTCGACTGGCCGATGCGCTGGGCCTACGAAGGCGTGATCTTCGAGCCGTCCGGCGTCGACCACTCGTCCCCCGGCTCCTCCTTCCAGGTCGGCGGCCAGATCGTCGGCATCTTCGGCGGCGAGCGGCCCATCGGCCCGATGTACGCCTTCGTCGGCATCTCCGGCATGGCCAAGATGTCCTCGTCGAAGGGCGGCGTCCCCACCCCCGGCGACGCGCTGGAGATCATGGAGCCGCAGATCCTGCGCTGGCTCTACGCCCGCCGCCGCCCCAACCAGTCCTTCAAGATCGCCTTCGACCAGGAGATCCAGCGGCTCTACGACGAGTGGGACAAGCTCGCCGGAAAGGTCGCCGAGGGCTCGGTGCTGCCCGCCGACGCCGCCGCGTACAGCCGCGCCGTCGGCACCGCCGCCGGTGAACTCCCGCGCACCGACCGCCCGTTGCCCTACCGCACGCTGGCCTCCGTCGCCGACGTGACGGCCGGGGACGCCGAGCAGACCCTGCGCATCCTCACCGAACTCGACCCGGAGAACCCGGTCACGGACCTGTCCGTCGTCCGCCCCCGGCTCGACAAGGCCGAGACCTGGATCACCAAGTACGTCCCCGCCGAATCGCGCACCGTCGTCCGCTCCGAGCCGGACACCGACGCCCTCGCCGCCCTCGACGAGGACAGCCGCAAGTCCCTCCGCCTCCTCCTGGACGGCCTGGACTCGCACTGGTCGCTCGACGGACTCACCCACCTCGTCTACGGCGTCCCCAAGGTGCAGGCCGGCTTCCCCGCCGACGCCACCGCCAAGGAACTCCCGGCCGAGATCAAGGTGGCCCAGCGCACCTTCTTCGCGCTGCTCTACCACCTGCTCGTGGGCCGCGACACCGGCCCGCGCCTGCCCACGCTGCTCCTCGCCGTCGGCGCGGAGCGGGTGCGCAAGCTGCTCGGCGCGTAAATGCGCTGACAGGAAAGGGGCGGCACCGGAGAGATCCGGTGCCGCCCCTTTCCCATGACCACGCCTCAGGCGATGTGGTCCTCCATCAGCTCCGCGCTGTAACGGGCCTCGAACTGCTCCGCGTACCGGTTGACGTCACGCGGCTGCAACTGGATGCCGAACGAGTCCTCGACGTCCGCGGCGAACGCCCCCGGCGACGGCACACCCTCGCCCTGTATGCCCTGGCGGTAGACCCGGTACAGGTCCTCCTCCGAGGGCGCCGCGGCCTCCACCTCCTGGTTTCCGTCGCCGAGCGGGCGCGTGCCGCCGGCCCCGTTCGGCACCGGGAACTCCGGCTCGGGCTGCTGCACGGGCGCGGGCTGCGGCGCGGGCTGCGGCTCCGCCGCCCGGGGCCGCGGCACCGGCACCGGGATCTGCTGCGGCTGCCCCTCGTACCAGTCCTGGTGCTCCTGCTCGGGCACGAACGTCGGCGGCTCGAAGTTCGGGTCGTAGTCCCCCTGGTACGCCACCTCGCGCGGCGTCGCGAACCACTGACTCGGCGCCTCACCCGGCCCCGGACCCTGGCCCTGCCCCGGGCCCTGCCCCTGACCTTGTCCCGGACCGGCGGGCCCGGCAGCCGTCCGCCCGGCCGACACCTCCAGCTCGGGCACCGGCTCCCGGCCCTGGGCCACCGGCGCCGGAGGCAGCAACTGCGGCTCGATCCCCGCCGCGGCCAGCCCCGCCGGAGCGGTCTCCGCCAACGGCACCCCGTACTTCGCGAGCCTGAGCGGCATCAACGACTCCACCGGAGCCTTACGACGCCACCCCCGCCCGAACCGCGACCGCAGCCGCGCCTGGTACACCAGCCGCTCCTGCTCCAGCTTGATCACCGCGTCGTACGAACGCAGCTCCCACAGCTTCATCCGCCGCCACAGCAGGAACGTGGGAAGCGGGGAGAGCAGCCAGCGCGTGATGCGCACGCCCTCCATGTGCTTGTCCGCGGTGATGTCCGCGATCCGGCCGACCGCGTGCCGCGCCGCCTCGACCGCGACCACGAACAGGATCGGGATGACGGCGTGCATTCCGGTACCCAGCGGGTCCGGCCAGGCCGCCGCGCCGTTGAACGCGATCGTCGCCGCGGTGAGCAGCCACGCCGTCTGCCGCAGCAGTGGGAACGGGATACGCATCCACGTCAGCAGCAGGTCGAGCGCGAGCAGCACACAGATGCCCGCGTCGATGCCGATCGGGAAGACGTAGCTGAAGTTCCCGAAGCCCTTCTGCAGGGCCAGCTCGCGCACGGCCGCGTACGAACCGGCGAAACCGATCCCCGCGATGACGACCGCACCGGCCACCACCAGGCCGATGAGTATCCGGTGCGTCCGTGTCAGCTTCAGTGGCGCGGCCACTCCAGTTCCCCTCCCAGTTCGGCATGTTGCGCCCAACAGACTGGCACACGCGTACGCAGAGCCGTGTGCCGGTACGCCCGGAGC
>NZ_BAAATS010000002.1:124727-352437 GCF_039533535.1 Streptomyces kunmingensis | reverse complement strand
CCGGGCTCCTCAAACCGCGGAATTCAGCGGCTACTTGTCCTTGGCGTCGTCCTTCGAGTCGTCCTTGGCGTCAGCCTTCTCGGAGGCGGACGCGGAGGCCGAGGGCTTCGCGTCCGAGGACTTGGAGGGGGAAGCCGACGACGACGTGGAGGGGGACGCCGACGGCTTGCTCTTCGCCGAGTCCACGACCGAGGCCACCGCCTCCTTCGCCGCCTTCTCCGTGTCCTTCGACAGATCGTCCGCGTCCGGCGTCTTCTCGCCCGCGAGACCCGACCCGTTGTAGTTGACCGTCACCACCACGTTGTCCACGCGCGAGACGACCGTCTGCTGCTTGGACGTGACGTCCTTCTTCTTCTCCTTGTACGTGCTGTCGAAGCGCACCAGCGTCGCCTCGTCACCCGTACCCGACACGGGCTGCGTCTTCACGCTCTTCGCGCCGTCCGTCGCCTGCGCGTCCTTGATCTGCTTCGCGTAGTACGCCGACGCCAGCTTCTCGCCGCTGCCCCGGTTCACATCCGACTCAAAACGGATCAACGAGACATTCAGCCAGCGGAACTGGGAACCCTTGACCCCGTTGTTCTCCAGGCTCGACCAGGAACAGCTCTCCCGCGTCGACTCGTCGTCCGACGCGCCCGCCTTGCTGTCGCCCTTCGGAACCAGATCACCCAGCGTCTTCTTCGAGAGCGCCGAGCACGCCTGCGGCAGCGACTTGTACGTCGCCGGAGCCACCTTCTTCGCCGCATCCCCGGCCGTCGAGGCGGACGTCTGCGCCCCGGACCCCTTCTCCGCCTTGTCGCCGGAGCCCGAGCCGGAACCGGAGTCGGAGGAACAGCCGGCTACGACGAGAACCACCGGCACGGCGGCTGCGCAGACGAGGGTGCGGGTGAGTCGCTTGGTCGGACGGTGCATGGTTCCTTCACTAGGACGCTGGCAGGAGCACGGCCCCGGAAACACGACGGCTTCTTCACGAAGCCACCACGAACCCGGGTCCGATGGGCCACCGTACGCCGTAGCCGACCCGCACGCCTCGACTTCCCCACAGCCGCGACGGCCCCCTTGTACCCCCTACTCGCCGAACTTCCCGACCAGCGTCTGCGCCAGTTCCTGCGCTGTGTCCTGCGATTCCTTGCTGTCCGGCGCCTCGCCGGGCGTCGTCGACTGGGCCACGTACTGGACGGTCACCAACGCGTTCGACGTGCGGAACACCACAGTCACCGTCCGGCTCCGGGACGCCTCGGGACCCGACAGCTCGTCATCGATGAACGCCTCGTCACCCAGCCCCTCCAGCAACCGCGGCTGCAACTCGGCCGGCGACACCGACGACGAGGGAGACGCGGGCGAAGAGGTCTCACCCCCGTCGGCCTCACTCCCGGCCTCGCTCCCGGTCTCCCCGTCGCCGCCCTTTTTGTCGGGGTCGTCCTTGCCGCCGCCGTCGGAGCCCTTGGACTCCGTGGCCGGGTCCGTGACCGAGTCCGTCGGCGCGGGCACCGGCAGGTGCGCCTTCTCCCGCTTCGCGGCGAACACGTCCTGCGCCCGCGAGTCGTCACTGACCGCGGCGTCGTACGACACCACCCGCTCGAAATCCAGCGTCAGCCGGTGCATGCCGCCCGCCGCCGAATCGTCCTTCCACTTGCATCCCGCCCGGCGGTCCGTGTCGTACGTGGCCGTCGCCGTGCCCTGGTAGGCCTTCTCCCGCTGCCGCACGTCCGTCAGCTCCTTGATGCCGGGGAGCATCGTGTCCAGCGTCCCCTGCTCGGGCTGGGCGCACGGCTCCGGCAGCGACTGGTACTTGCCGGGCTTCGCCGTCGACGCGGAGGCGCTCACCTCGCCCGGCTTCGCGTCGCCCGCGCCGCCGTCGGAGCCGGAGCTGCCGGAGCACCCGGCGAGCAGCGCCGTCAGGAGTACGGCGACACCCGGCACGCACGCGTACGACTTCCGCTGCACCGTAAGGGCTCCTCTCGGCGGGTTACGCCTGGTTATTCGGTTGCCGCCACGAGGCGACCAGTGCTGACAATGTCTATCGCACGCATTGCCGTGGACGCCGGTCCGTCATCCCTTTCGTCGACCTTGGCCCCGGTATTTGCGTTTCCCGACTCCAGCACCACTAGTTCCCATTTCTCCAACCAGGCCTACTTTCGGGGGATTTCATGTCGTACGTAGAGGTACCGGGCGCCAAGGTGCCCATCCGTATGTGGGCGGACCCGGCGTCCGTCGACGACGGGGCGATGCAGCAGCTCCGCAACGTATCGACCCTGCCCTGGATCAAGGGCCTCGCCGTCATGCCCGACGTCCACTACGGCAAGGGCGCGACGGTCGGCTCGGTGATCGCGATGCGGGGGGCGGTGTGCCCGGCGGCGGTCGGGGTCGACATCGGCTGCGGCATGAGCGCCGTGAAGACGTCCCTCACGGCGAACGACCTCCCGGGCGACCTCTCCCGCCTCCGCTCGAAGATCGAGCAGGCGATCCCGGTGGGCCGCGGCATGCACGACGACCCGGTGGACCCGACGCGGCTGCACGGGTTCGGTACGGCGGGGTGGGATGACTTCTGGGGGCGGTTCGGGGGTGTGGCCGATGCAGTGAAGTTCCGGGAGGGGCGGGCGCAGAAGCAGATGGGGACACTGGGCGGGGGCAACCACTTTGTCGAACTTACGTGCGATTCCGAGGGTGCGGTCTGGCTCATGCTGCACTCCGGATCCCGCAACATCGGCAAGGAGCTCGCCGACCACCACATCGGTATCGCGCAGAAGCTCCCGCACAACCAGAACCTCGTCGACCGCGACCTCGCCGTGTTCATCTCCGAGACTCCGCAGATGGCCGCGTACCGCAAGGACCTGTTCTGGGCGCAGGAGTACGCGAAGTACAACCGCTCGATCATGATGGCGCTCTTCAAGGACGTGGTCCGCAGGGAGTTCAAGAAGGCGAAGGTGACCTTCGAGCCCGAGATCAGCGCTCATCACAATTACGTCAGCGAGGAACGCTACGACGGGATGGACCTGCTGGTCACCCGCAAGGGCGCGATCCGCGCGGGCTCGGGTGAGTACGGAATCATCCCGGGCTCCATGGGCACGGGCTCGTACATCGTGAAGGGCCTCGGCAACGCGGCGTCCTTCAACTCCGCCTCGCACGGCGCCGGTCGGAAGATGAGCCGGAACGCGGCCAAGAGGCGCTTCTCGACGCGCGACCTGGAGGAGCAGACGCGGGGCGTGGAGTGCCGCAAGGACAGCGGCGTCGTGGACGAGATCCCGGGCGCGTACAAGCCGATCGAGCAGGTCATCGATCAGCAGCGGGATCTGGTCGAGGTCGTGGCGAAGCTGAAGCAGGTCATTTGTGTCAAAGGGTGACCGTCGAGTGTGCATCGGGACCGGACCGTGGCGGCGGTCCCGATGCCAGGCGGGACGTTCAAGGCGCTGACGCTATGCGTCGGTGCGCCAGACCGGCACGAGTCGCGTCGGGTCGAAGCGGTGCGATCCCTTGACCGCGGGCAGTACCACGACTGCTGCGAAGAGGCCGCGCAGCATGTCCTGCTTCACGTTCTGTGGCAACGCCTGCCATGCTGTGGGGAGTTCGCCCAGCGGTTGTGGTCGGTGAACGGCTAGCCGGGCGCACCAATCCTTGCGTGCGGTGACGAGATGCTTGATGTCGCTCTCCAGCGCGCCGAGCGACTCGAAGTATTCCGTGTCCGGGATTTCCTGAGAGTGCCAGCGTTGTTCGAGTGCGGCGCGGCGGCGGCGCGTAAGTTGCAGGTTGCGTTCATGGGGCCATGGCAATTGCCCAGTTCCTAGCCGGCCGGTCTCAATGAGTTTGGCGATCGCCCATTCAGTGACCTGCCGGTCAACGTTTTCTCCCTGCCGACTGGTACGCCCGCATCCACCGTCCACGCTCGTGCGGCAGCGGTATACGTGAGAAGAACCGTACGGAGCCCCGTACATCTGGGCTCCGCACCGGCTTCCGTCAGGCAGGCCGGCCCCGCGTCGGACGAGTCCCGTCAGCAGGTACCTTCCGGGAGCGCCCGGGGTGAGCCCCTTTCTGTCCCAGCCTCCAGCATGTCGGTTCCCCGTGAGCATTGCTTCCGCTGTTCGCCACGCCTCCGGGGTGACGATGGGCTCCCACCGACCAAGGACGGGAACACCTGCACTGTCAGCGAGCAACTCGCCCTGCAACTTGCGATAGCCGCAAATGCGCGGGTTCCTGAGGATCTGTTTGACCGTTTGTAGCTGCCATGGATTCCCGAGAGAAGTCGGGAGGCCGGAGGCGACGAAATCCCGGGTGACGGCGCTCAGATTGGCCCCGTTGATCAGGCTCTGTACGCCTTCTCGTACTACGGGTGACTCGCCTGGGTGCAAGGTGATCTTGTCTTCATTCCAGCCGAAAGGACGGTGCACGCTGACTGGATCGCCGCGTTCGGCACGTGCGCGGTGATTCATCCGTGCGCGCTGCTGTTGCTTCAGACTTTCGGAGCGTGCGGCGAGGGCAGCTTCCGCCCCGCGTGAGGCGCCTTCCGCGCCATAGAGGTCATGTATGCCCAGAGCGTCGACGTAGACCCGGTGCCCGTGGGCGACGAAGGCGCTGTGGAGGCGTTCATAGGTGTATGGGTCGCGGTAGAGCCGGTCGTCCGCGACACACACGATGCCGTCGACGGGATAGCCGGCCGTTGTGCCATCGCGACGGAGTGCGTCGATCATTTCCTCGAAGTCGGGCCGCCAAATGCCCGGTTTGGAGGCTGACTTGTGATTGTCGATGTACCGGTGGACGACGATCAGGTTGTGGGCGGCCGCGATGCGCGTGCAGTGCCATGTCTGGTCTCTCGCCGCGTGCCCGTCGCGTTTGTGCGCGTCGGTGGAGACCCTGCAGTAGGCGACGACCAGCCGGTGTCCCCTGCCCCTGAGTGCCAGTGCGGTCTGCACGGACGGGGCCTCGGCCGGAACCCCGCGGAGGTCCTCCACGGCGCGCTGCGCCCAGGGATGTGGAGTGATCTTTTTCGTTGGGTGGGCAATGCCCGATGCCAGTTCGAGCGGGACGCTAGGCTCGCGTTCAGCCATGAGGAAGCTGTTCCTTCCTTGATGGTCAGGCCCTCGGTCGGGACGGCAATCCCGCCGGGGGCCGCGCTATGTGCGGTTGTCTGATCGCGAACCTAGCCAGCCCGTTCCTCCGCCGCGCACGCAATCGATCAGCGTCACCCGTGGGAGTGGCTTGACAAGCGCGCCGCCCCGCTCGCATATTTATCTGCGTCACGCAGCTTCTGCGCGACGCCGATGGAGTTCGACACAGTGCCGGCGTCGCGGCTGCATTTCCGTACGTACCTTTTGGGGATCGCCCATGACTTCCACGCTTCCGGCCGCTGCGGCCGAGGCTTCACCCGGGTTCGGTGCGCGGCGGCGCTGGGCCGTGCTCGGGGTCGTGCTCGCCGCCGATGTGCTCGACCTCGTCGACGGGACCGTCACCAACGTCGCCGCCCCGACCATCGCCCGCGACCTCGGCGGCGGCGCCGGACTCGTGCAGTGGCTCGGGGACTCGTACGCGCTCGCGCTCGGGGTGCTGCTCGTGCTGGGCGGCAGGCTCGGGGACAAGTTCGGCAGGCGGCGGCTGTTCCTCGCCGGGCTCGGCGGGTTCACGGTCGCCTCGGTGGCCTGCGGGATCGCTCCGAACCCCGAACTGCTCGTCAGCGCAAGGCTGTTGCAGGGCGCGTGCGGCGCGCTCGTCATCCCGCAGGGCTTCGGCATCCTCGGTGCCACCTGGCCGCGCGAGCAGATCGGCAAGGCGTTCAGCCTGTTCGGACCGGTGATGGGCCTTTCGGCCGTCGGCGGGCCGGTGCTCGCCGGGTTCCTGATCGACGCCGATCTCGGCGGGCTCGGCTGGCGCTCCATGTTCCTGATCAACCTTGTGCTCGGCGGGGCCGCGTTCCTCGCCGCCGTGCGGCTGCTGCCCCGGGACCGCGGGGACCGTCGTACCGTCGTCGATGCGCTGGGCTCGGTTCTCCTCGGGTGCGCCATGCTCGGGCTGCTCGCCGGGTTCATCGAGGGCGCGGGGGAGGGGTGGACCACGGTCCCCTTCGTCCTCCTGGCCGCCGGGGCCGTCTGCTTCGCCGCGTTCTGCCTGCGTCAGCGCGTCGCCTCCAGCCCGCTCATCCGGCCCTCGCTCCTGCACAACCGGGGCTTCACGTCAGGGTTGTTGCTCGGAGTCGTGTTCTTCGCGGCGGTCTCCGGCCTGCTGTACGTCGTGTCGCTGTTCCTGCAACAGGGGCTCGGCAGGTCGCCCACTGGTGCCGCCGTCGCACTGCTGCCGTTGTCCGCCGGGATCGTCGTGGCCTCGGTGGCCTGCTACCGGCTGATCGGGCGGTACGGCAGGACGCTCGTACTGGCCGGGCTGGCGCTCACCGTCGCCGGAATCGTCGCGCTGCTCGCCATCGTCGCCAACAGCGGCACGGACACCGGCGGTTGGGCTCTCGCGCCCGCGCTCCTCGTCGTCGGCCTCGGTATGGGCACCTGCTTCGGGTCGACGTACGACGTCACCATCGGCGACATCGCGCCGGACGAGGCCGGGAGCGCGAGCGGGGCGCTCGGGGCCGTGCAGCAGCTGTCCAACGCGGTGGGCGCCGCGCTCGTCACCACCGTGTACTTCCACACCGCCGACGGACACGGCACGGCCCACGCCGCCGTCGTGAGCCTCGCCGTCGTCGGCTGCGTCGCGCTGGCCTGCTGCGGAGTCGTCCCGCTGCTGCCGCGCAAGGCGCAGGAGAGCCACGGGCGCTAGAACACCTCCGGCGGATCTTCGCGGCGTACGACGAGGGCGCTACGGCGAGGGCGTCGCGGCGGTCAGTCGAGGCCGTCGCCGGAGCGCAGCCGCTCCACCTGGCCCGCGCTGAACTCGACGGTGCGCTTCATATGCCGGATGAACAGGGCGAGTTCGGTGTCGTCGAGGTCGTCGAAGAGGGCGCTCCACCCGGTGCCGAGCCGGTCCCACATGCGGCCGAACTCGGCGACCTTCGCGGGCACGGGCACGACCAGGACGCGTCGGCGGTCGGCCGTGTCCCGTTCCCGTACGACGTAGCCCGCTTTTTCGAGGCGGTCGACGAGGCGGGTCGCCGAGCCGGTGGTCAGGCCGGTGAGTTCGGCGATGCGGCCCGTGGTGACGGGGGCCTTCTCCAGGGTGAGGAGGTTGAGGCACTGCAGGTCGGTGGGGTGCAGGCCGATGTGGTCGGCGACGGCCTGGTTGAACAGGGCGTAGGAGGCCATGTAGCGGCGCGACTCGGTGGACAGCTCGGCGAGCAGGGCCGGACGGCGGGTGGCGGCCTCGGCCGTTTTCCTGGCTTTGGCGGGCACTGGCGGGTCCCCTCGTCGGGTCGGGCGTACGGCTGGTCGGGCCTACGGCTGGTCGGGCGTACGGCTGGTCGGGCGTACGGCTCAAAAGTAGTACGTGTCACCGGTGTCCAGGACCAGGACCCCGAGTCGGTCGTTGCCGGGGTTGCGGTCGGCGGGGCCGCCGCTCCAGGCGGTGGTGACCTCGACGGTGACCTCGGTGGGGGAGGCGGCGAGCCGGACGGGGACGGTGACGCGGGCGCCGTGGGTCGCGGCGGGCAGGGCGCCGGTGCGGCAGTCGACGGAGCGCGGGCCGCTGCGCAGGCAGCCGGCGGGCAGGGTCTGGGCGTCGGCCAGCGGGCTGGTCAGGGTCAGGGTCAGGGTGGCGTCGGGGATGTCGTAGGGGCCCTGGTTCTGCGGGGTGAGGACGACGGTGACGCGGGTGCCGGCCAGGGTGGCGTGGCCGTGGTAGGCGAGATCGGCCTCGGGCGGGTCGCCGTCGACGGGAGCTGAGGGGGCGGGGGAGGGCCGTGCCGCGAGGGCCGTGGGTGCGGTGAATGCGGTGAGGGTGGCGGTCAGGGCGAGGGCGAGGGCGGTGGGGGTGAGTGCGTGTGCGAGTGCGCGTTTCAACGTGGCCTCCGGACGTAGGGATGAGCGCCCGATCTATCCCACGCGCCGGTGCGTGCGACACCGGTACGGGCCCGCGTGGCACCCTGTGGCGCATGCTCGTCGCCCGTTCCGTGTCCCTGTTCGTCCTGGCCGCCCTGTTCGAGATCGGTGGTGCGTGGCTGGTGTGGCAGGGGGTGCGGGAGGCGCGCGGCTGGGCGTGGATCGGCGCGGGGGTGATCGCGCTCGGCCTGTACGGGTTCGTGGCGACGTTGCAGCCGGATGCCGAGTTCGGGCGGATCCTGGCGGCGTACGGCGGGGTGTTCGTGGCGGGTTCGATCGCGTGGGGCATGGTCGCGGACGGGTACCGGCCGACCCGCTGGGACGTGGTGGGCGCGCTGATCTGCCTGGCCGGGATGGCCGTGATCATGTACGCGCCCCGGGGTGACTGAGGGCTGCCAGGGTTCGGGGAAGGGCGCGGGGATCCGGGTCGTAGGCTGGACGGAGTCGATCGTTCGCCCCCGCAGTACCGCCCTGTTCAGTCCCGTCCTGCTCGAGGAGTAGCTCATGGCCCCCGCCGCGTCTTCCCGTATCGCCGTCGTCACCGGCGCGAGCAGCGGTATCGGCGCCGCGACCGCGCGGCAGCTGGCCGCGGCCGGGTACCGGGTGGTGCTCACGGCCCGCCGCAAGGACCGCATCGAGGCGCTGGCGGAGGAGATCAACGGCGCGGGTCACCAGGCCGCCGCGTACGCGCTGGACATCACGGACCGGGCGGCCGTGGACGAGTTCGCGACGGCGTTCAAGACGGTCGGCGTGCTGGTGAACAACGCGGGCGGCGCGCTCGGCGCGGACCCGGTGGCCTCCGGTGACCCGGAGCAGTGGCGGCAGATGTACGAGACGAACGTCATCGGCACGCTGAACGTCACGCAGGCCCTGCTGCCCGCGCTCACCGCGTCCGGCGACGGCACGGTCGTCGTCCTGTCCTCGACCGCCGGGCACGGCACGTACGAGGGCGGCGGCGGTTACGTGGCGGCCAAGCACGCGGAGCACGTGCTGGCGGAGACGCTGCGCCTGGAGATCGTGGGCACGCCGGTCCGGGTGATCGAGGTGGCACCCGGCATGGTGAAGACGGACGAGTTCGCGCTGACCCGGTTCGACGGGGACGAGGAGAAGGCGGCGAAGGTGTACGCGGGCGTCGCGGAGCCGCTGACGGCGGACGATGTCGCGGACACGATCACGTGGGCGGTCACCCGGCCGAGCCACGTCAACATCGACCTGCTGGTCGTCCGGCCGCGCGCCCAGGCGTCCAACACGAAGGTGCACCGTGAGCAGTGACGTGCCGGCGCCCGATCCGCTGGACGTGTTGCAGCGGGAGTACGACGAACGGCGCCTCGCCCAGGAGAGGAAGGGCGAGCGGTACATGTGGTGGTACCTGGGCTACTTCCTCTTCGGCATCCACATCGTCGCGTTCGTGATGATCTACGCGATCCATCACGCGAAGTAGCAGCGGCCGTCGCCGGTCGCCTCAGGCGGTCGGGTACGCGGTCGGCGGGACGCCCACCGTGGCGGTGAAGTCGCGGACGAGGTGGGCCTGGTCCGCGTAGCCGAGGTCGGCGGCGAGGGCGGCCCAGTCGATGTCCGTGCGGGAGCCGGCCGCCTCGACGGCCTCGTGGATGCGGTAGCGCAGGATGCACCATTTGGGGCTGACGCCGACGTGTCCCAGGAACAGTCGTTGCAGCGAGCGCACCGACATCCCCTCGGCCCGCGCGAGATCGGCTACGCGGCGCACGCCGCGCTCGGCGCGGATCCGGGCGACGAGGCCGCGCGCGAGCTCGGCCGCCGGATCGGGTTCGGCCGGGGCGAGAGCCAGCAGGTAGGAGTCGAGGGCGGCGACCCGGTCGCGGTCGGAGACGTCGGGCCCGCCGTAACCATGGGGCCCGCCCGACAGCAGCGCCGCCACGTCCACGCGGGGAAAGACCTCCTCGTACGGCAGCACGCGGCCCGTCCACTCGGCGACCGGCACGTCCGGCACGAACGGCCGGAACGCCCCCGGCCAGAACTTCGCCCCGCACACTCTCCCCAGGCCGCTGATCTTGCGTGTGTACAGCCCGGGTGCGGCGACCCCGGTGAACTCCCCGTACGGCTCTGTCCCCCGGTCGTACTCGTCCCACTGGAACGTGAGGTTCACCGAGGGGTGCGGCACGAGGTGGGAGGCGTAGGGCGCGGGCAGGTCCCAGTCGATGAACCAGTACGTCTCGATGTACGGGCGCAGCGCCTCGGCGGGTTCGTGCCGGCGCAGCCGTACGCGGGTCAGCAGCGCGGCCGGGTCGAGGATCCCGCGGGTGTCGCGGCGGGGTGAGGGTTGATCCCGTTCCATCTCCGGATCGTACGGCGGGCCACTGACAGCGACGCGGCGTCGCGTCGGTGCACGTCGCGTTTGTTCAAGCGGGGCGGGCGGCGGGCTCCTAGCGTCGAGGTATGGACAAAAACGGCATGCAGGAGCAGCAGAAGAAGCAGCAGATGCAGCAGAAGGCGTACGGGGTCGGGGAGCTGATGGAGGTGGCGGCGGCGCGGGCCGTGCCGGTCGTGGCCGGTATCGGTGACGCGGCGCTCACCGCTCCCACCCCGTGTGCGGACTACGACGTGAAATCCCTGGTCAACCATCTTTTTCAGGTGGTCGTGGAGTTCCAGAAGCTGGCGGTGAAGAAGGACTCGGACTTCACCGGGACGGTGGACCGGGTGGGGGAGGGCGGCGACTGGCGTGAGCGGTTCGCCGTCGAGGCGCGGGCGCTGGTGGCCGCGTGGTCGGCGCCCGGCGCGGAGGAGGGGACGAGCGGCTCGATGAACATGCCGGCGCCGCTGGTCGGCTCGATGGCGCTGCTGGATCTGACGGTGCACGCGTGGGATCTGGCGCGGGCGACGGGTCAGCCGTACGAGGCGCCGCCGGAGGTGGTGGGCCGCCTGTCGGAGGCGGTGGCGGAGCTGGCGCCGACGGCGAAGGCGATGGGTGTGTTCGGGGAGCCGGTGGTGGCAGGGCCGGACGCGTCGCCGTTCGAGCGGCTGCTGGCGGCGACGGGCCGGGACCCGCGCCGGGCGTAGGGGGCTGGGAACTGCAGCGGGAATAGCGGGGCAGGGGCTGCCGTTCTGGGGGTATAGTTGAACCATCAACAAAAACCCCGGGAGGGTGAGCATCATGCAGTTCGGAATCTTCACCGTCGGTGACGTCACGATCGACCCGACGACCGGACGCGCGCCGAGCGAGCACGAGCGCATCAAGGCGATGCTCGCCATCGCGCAGAAGGCGGAGGAGGTGGGTCTCGACGTCTTCGCGACCGGTGAGCACCACAACCCGCCGTTCGTGCCGTCCTCGCCGACGACGATGCTCGGCTACATCGCCGCGCGGACCGAGAAGCTGATCCTGTCCACGTCCACGACGCTGATCACGACGAACGACCCGGTGAAGATCGCCGAGGACTTCGCGATGCTGCAGCACGTCGCGGACGGCCGCGTCGACCTGATGATGGGCCGCGGCAACACCGGGCCGGTCTATCCCTGGTTCGGCAAGGACATCCGGGACGGCATCGACCTCGCGATCGAGAACTACGCGCTGCTGCGCCGGCTGTGGGACGAGGACGTCGTCACCTGGAAGGGCAAGTTCCGCACCCCGCTGCAGTCCTTCACCTCGACGCCGCGTCCGCTGGACGGTGTCGCGCCGTTCGTGTGGCACGGCTCCATCCGCTCCCCGGAGATCGCCGAGCAGGCCGCGTACTACGGCGACGGCTTCTTCCACAACCACATCTTCTGGCCCGCCTCCCACACCAAGCAGATGGTGAACCTGTACCGCCAGCGCTACGCCCACTACGGGCACGGCACCCCGGAGCAGGCCATCGTCGGGCTCGGCGGCCAGGTGTTCATGCGCAAGAACTCCCAGGACGCGGTGCGCGAGTTCCGCCCGTACTTCGACAACGCGCCGGTCTACGGGCACGGCCCCTCGCTGGAGGAGTTCACCTCGCAGACGCCGCTGACCGTCGGCTCGCCGCAGGAGGTCATCGAGCGGACCCTGTCCTTCCGCGACTACGTCGGTGACTACCAGCGCCAGCTGTTCCTGATGGACCACGCGGGCCTGCCGCTGAAGACCGTCCTGGAGCAACTCGACCTGCTCGGCGAGGAGGTCGTGCCGGTGCTGCGCAAGGAGTTCGCCAACAAGCGCCCGGCGAACGTGCCGGACGCGCCGACCCACGCCGCCCGCGTCGCTGAGAAGTCCGAGAAGTCCGAGAAGTCGAACACGGCCGAGAGCAAGTAAGGGAGTTCGTGATGAAGCTCGTCGTCGTCTCGGCGGGGCTGAGTTCCCCGTCCTCGACCCGGCTGCTCGCCGACCGGCTCACGGCGGCGACCGTGCGGCAGGTGGACGCCGAGGTGGAGGTCGTCGAACTCCGGGACCTGGCCACGGAGATCGCCCAGCACTTCGTGACCGGGTTCCCGCCGGCCCGCCTGGCCGCCGCGCTCGACGCGGTGGCCGCGGCGGACGGTCTGATCGCCGTGACCCCGGTGTTCGCGGGCTCCTACAGCGGACTGTTCAAGTCGTTCTTCGACGTCATCGACAAGGACGCGCTGACCGGCAAGCCCGTCCTCGTCGGCGCGACCGGTGGCACGGCCCGGCACTCCCTGGTCACCGAACACGCGCTGCGCCCGCTCTTCACCTACCTGCGCGCCCTCGTCCTTCCGACCGCGGTGTTCGCGGCGTCGGAGGACTGGGGCGAGGAGGGCCTGCAACGGCGTATCGCCCGCGCGGGCGGCGAGCTGGCCCGTTTTATGGCGCCGGCCGTCGTGGACGCCGCGCCGGACGTCGACACGACCGCCGCGATCGCGCCCCGCTCGCTGACGGGGGCGATCACGTCGGTGGACCCGGCGGAGGGGTTCGAGGTGACCCCGTTCGAGCAGCGGCTGGCGGCCCTGCGGGCCGAGTAGCGCCGTTCGAGCGCCGGCCGGCACCCCTACGGGCCGAGCAGTTCGAGGCGGTAGGGGACCGGTGCCTTCCACGCCGTCCAGCCGCGGGTGTGCGGCAGTTCGTACGGGGTCCAGTCGCGGGCGAACTTCGGTGGCCGGTGACCGGGCTCCGTGAGGACGGCCGTGGGGATCCGCGCGGCGCGGCGCAGCAGTTCGGCCTGGGTGGTGGAGCGGTTGTTGCCCTTCGTCTGCGCCGACGCGCAGCCCGCCGCGTAGCCGATGGGCAGCGCGCGCGGGCCCGTGACCAGGCAGGGCGGTGTCAGGCCCATCGCGTGCAGGCCCCGGGCGGCAGCGACGTAGCGGGCTTCGGTGCGTGCCGTCGAGGCGACCTGGCTGTCCAGCACGACGAACTGCGAGGTGAGCTGGAACGCGAGGACGGCCACGGCCGCGATCGCGAGAGGGCGCGGGCGGCGCAGCCTGCGCAGCAGCACCGCCAGCGGCAGGGACAGCAGCGCGTACGAGGGCAGCAGGAAGCGCGGTGCCGAGTAGCCGATGAGCAGGAGGTAGGGGACGGACAGCGCGACGGCGCAGGCCAGCGGGACGACGGTCGGGGCAGCGGGGCGGCGCCCGCGCAGCGCGACGTAGGCGGCGGCCGCGATGAGCAGGGGCAGGGCGAGCCACCACAGGGCGAGTCCGGGATACATGGGGCTGCCCGCCGTGCAGGGTCGGCACAGCAGGGGGCCGTTCACCGCGCGCCAGGCCGTGCCCAGGTTCAGGTGCAGGCCCATGTCGCCCTCGGTGGCGCTGGACACGCGCAGCCGCTCGGGCACGCCGCCCCAGCGGATGTACGCCTCCACGACCCACTGGGCGAGACCCGCGACGAGGCCCGCCGCGAGGTAGGGCAGGGTGCGCCGCCGCTCGCGGAGCAGCAGGGTGGCGGCGGCCAGCGGCAGCACCAGCCAGACGGCGTCCGGTGCCCGGAACAGTGCCACCACGGCGACGCAGCCGGCCAGCCACCAGTGGCGGCCCCGGCCGGTGTCGCGCAGGAACCAGCCCACGGCGCCGACCGCGCCGAACGCCACCCACAGGTTCGGCATGGCCATCGCGCCGGACAGCATCGTGATCCACAGCCCGGCGAACAGCAGCGCCGCGAGGGCCGTCGTACGTGCCCCGACCAGTGGCCGCCACACGCGGAACGCGGCATACAGCGCGGCCGACGACAGCACGGCGAGGGCGATGCGGAGCACGACGGTGGAGTCGGTCGCCGCGACGAGCGGCGCGGTGAGCAGGCTGGTGCCGCGGGAGCGCGGGGCGCTGAAGAAGACGGTCGGGTTGCGGGGGTCGTACTGCGACACGTACACGGACTCGTCCCAGCCGAGCCCGTGCCCCAACTGGGTGACGACCAGAGCGAGTTGGGCGATGCAGTACAGGACGGCGACGATCGCGAGCCAGACGTCGGCGCCCGGGCCGGGACGGGCGGCGGGGCCCCGCCCGCCTCGCGGGCCCGCGCTCTCCTCCCGCGCCGTGACCGTCCGCCACCACGGGAGCCCCGGGGGCGCGGGGGCTGCCGGCGGCGCGGACTGCCGGGTAGGTGGCGTAGGCATCGCGCGAGCCCTAGGAACGTCCGGGTTGCGCCGTGCCATGCGTAGGACTGCGTCGGCGGTCATGCGGTGTCCCCCCTGGGTCGCCCGGCCGCGCGGCGCGCAGCGAACGGACCTTCCTGCGCGCCCAGTTACCGGCCCGGGCACGGAGCCTTTGCCATGCTCGACGATGGCGTGAGGCCCGAAGTTCCATGAAAAGGGAGTCATATCGCGCCACAATGGGCGCGGGATCGTAGCGGTGGGCCGAGTCGAGGGCCGCCTCGCCCATCCTCGCGCGGAGGTCCGCGTCCTCGATCAGTTCGGTCATCGCCTCGGCGAGCGGCCGCACCTGGCCGACCGGGACGAGGCGTCCGTCGACGCCGTCCGTGATGATCTCGGCGGGGCCGAGCGGCGCGTCCGTGCTGATGACGGGCGTCCCGCAGCGCATCGCCTCGACGAGCGTCATCCCGAACGACTCGGCGTCGGAGGCGCTCACCACGATCGACGCCGCGGCGAACTCCGGCTCGATCGGTGACACCGTGCCCATCAGCCGCGCCCGGCCGGTCAGTCCGAGCTCGCCGGCCAGCGCCCGCAGATGCGGTTCCTGCGCGCCGCCGCCGTAGATCCGCAGCTCCCACCCGGGATTCTCCGCGGCGACCGTGGCGAACGCCTCCAGGAGCAGGTCGTAGCGTTTGCCGGGGGCGAGCCGTCCCGCCGCCGCGATGATTTTCGAGGTGCCGTCGGAGGGCGGGCAGGGAACGGGCGGCACGATGTTCGGCACGGCCAGGACCCGCACCCCCGGCAGCGGCATCCGTGCCCGGTACACCGCCGCGTCGGCCTCCGTCACGGTCACGACCGCGTCGAGCTGCCGATAGTGCCGGGCGAGCTGCGTGCGCAGCTTCTTGCCGTGCGCGTCGTGCCGCAGGTGCTCCTGCCCGATCCGCAGCGCCCGCCGCGGTCCCCACAGGGCGAGGTAGACGTTGATGCCGGGCCGGGTGCCGACCACGACGTCGGCGGTGCAGCGCTCCTCCAGATATGCGCGGACCCGCTCGTCGTGCAGGAGCGAGTACTGCCGGTACCGCTTCTCGGCGGCCGGGAAGCCGCGCGACGGTTCCGCGTACGCCGCCTGCCGGGTGTCCGCGGCGTCGGCCCGCGTGTCCACAAGGGGTACGAGGGAGATCCGCGGGTCGACCGCGAACCGGGGTTCCTCGCGGTGCCGTGACATCGACACGATCTCCACTTCGTGGCCGCCGTGCTCCACGAGCGCCGTGGCGAGGTTGAGGGTGGTGCGCACCGTGCCGCCGACGGCGTACACGTTGTGCAGCAAAAACACGATCTTCATACGTAGCGCCTTCCCCGGCGAGCGCCTGGCACGGGCCCGCACACCCTTTGATGTACCGGCCCGGGCTGCCGGGAGCAGGTAAGCCGCTCTTTCGCGCCGGGTGACATGCGGGTAAGAAGCCCATTGGCCGACACCCGATCAGGGGACGGGGGCGGTCGGGCGGGTGGGGGAGCGGTGTCCGGGTACCCGGCCGGGCTCGCCGACGGCCGCCGGGCACGGTGGCGGGCGGGGGACGGCCACGGACAAGGACCGACAAGGACCGACAGGGACCGACAATCCACTGGCCGCCCCGGGCCGGCCCCGGCAGGATGCCGTAATGCGCTTCTCCGTCAACATCCCGAACTTCGGTGACTTCGCCGACGCCCACACCGTCGCCCGCACGGCGGTCGCCGCCGAACAGGCGGGCTGGGACGGCCTGTTCGTCTGGGACCACGTCGTGCACGACAAGCGGGAACAGCACGGCAAGCCCTTCGGTGACCCCTGGATGCTGCTCACCGCGGCAGCGCTCGCCACGTCCCGGCTGAAGGTGGGCCCGCTCGTCGCCGCGGTGCCGCGCTACCGGCCCGAACAGCTCGCCCGTCAGGTCGCCACGCTGGACGCGCTCAGCGGCGGCCGGGTGATCCTCGGCGCGGGGCTCGGCGGGCCGGCGGACGACGAGTACGGCAGCTTCGGCGACACCGTCGACCGTGCCGTGCATGCCGAACGCCTCGACGAGTCACTGGATCTGCTCACCCGGTACTGGACCGGCGAGAGCGTCGAGCACTCCGGCGCCCACTACCGCGTGCACGACACGGCGCTGCTGCCCGCCACCACGCAGCGCCCCCGCCCGCCCGTGTGGATCGGGGGCTTCTGGCCGCACCGCCGGCCCATGCGCCGGGCGGCCCGCTGGGACGGCGCCGCGCCCCTGTTCACGACCGCCCTGCACGGAGTCCCGCCCCGCCCGGACGAACTCGCGGAACTCGTCGCGTACGTACAGCGGCACCGGGAGTTCCCGGCCGACCCCTTCGACATCGTGATCGGCGGACGCAGCCCGGCCGGCAAGGCGGAGGCCCTCGACCTCATCGGCCCGCTCGCCGACGCGGGCGCCACCTGGTGGGACGAGCGGCAACTGCAGACCGGCGGCACCGTCGACTCCTACGAAGCGGTGCTGCGGCGCATCGAAGCGGGCCCGCCGCTGCTGTGACCGGCTCGCCGTCCGTTCGAGCTTGAGCAGCTCAGGGCCAGACCAGGCAGTAGGCCTGATGTCCGGCATCGTGGAGACGGTGGCTGAAGTCCTGCCATTCGTGCAGAAGTTGGTACACGTTGAAGGCGTCGCGCGGGCCGCCGCGGTCGGGGACCGTGGACCAGATGAACGCCGCGGCGCCGACGGCCTCCTCGCCCACCCCGCGCAGGGGGTCGACGACCGTCATCGGCAGCTTCACGACCGCGTAGTCGGGGTGCAGGACGACGAGCTCCAGCGGGGGAACCTTGTGCAGGGGTATGCCCTGGATGCCGGTGAGGACCATCGCGGCCATCGTCTCCGGCTTGATCTTCGTGAACATGCCGCCCATGCCCAGCTCGTCGCCGCCGAGTTCCTCGGGGCGCATGGAGATCGGTACGCGGGCGGCCGTCGCGCCGTCGGGCGCGCCGAAGTACTTGTACGTCACCCCCACCCGGCCACCATTCCCGCTGTCCCCGCCGCCTGTCGCTCTCTGGACCCGTGCCACCGTCTCGTCGTGGCCCTCGCGCCGGTGCTTCCCCCGCCGGGCACGCCGGGGACCCAGGCCGTCGGTCCCCTCGCCCAGTCCGCCGCCACCGCGATGCATATCTCCACCCGACTGCTGTTCTCAGGGCGCCAGGCCCTTTTCTAGGCCGCGCGACCGCCGACGCGCAACCCGATCATCGTGTCAGTGACCTCCCCCACGGTCACCCGCCGAAACGTCCGAGTGAAACAACTGCGCGAGTGGCCGGGCCCCGCCGCTGTACAGATGCTGTACAGCGCCCTGACAGCCTGAGTCTAGGGCGCCCGGGGTCCGCGCGAGGGGGCGCGGGGAAGCGGGCCGTACGCTGAGAGGCATGGCAGAGGCGAACAACACCCCCTATCCCTATGAGGCACCTGTTTCTCAGGGGCTCTTCGACCGCGCGGCCAAGGTCACGCCCGGTGGCGTGAACTCCCCGGTGCGGGCGTTCCGAGCCGTGGGCGGTACGCCCCGTTTCATGGTGTCCGGTACCGGCCCGTATCTGACGGACGCCGACGGCCGCAGCTATGTGGACCTCGTCTGCTCGTGGGGGCCGATGATCCTCGGCCATTCCCACCCCGAGGTCATCGCGGCCGTCCAGGAGGCCGTCGCCCGCGGCACGTCCTTCGGCACGCCCGGGGAGGGCGAGGTCGCGCTCGCCGAGGAGATCGTCGACCGGATCGCGCCGGTCGAGCAGGTGCGCCTGGTGTCCTCCGGCACCGAGGCGACCATGTCCGCGATCCGGCTCGCCCGCGGTTTCACGGGCCGGGCGAAGGTCGTGAAGTTCGCCGGCTGCTACCACGGGCACGTGGACGCCCTGCTGGCCGCCGCCGGCTCCGGTGTCGCCACGTTCGCCCTGCCGGACACCCCCGGCGTCACCGGCGCCCAGGCCGTGGACACGATCGTCCTGCCGTACAACGACCTGGAGGCCGTGCGCGAGGCGTTCGCCGCCCACCCCGGCGAGATCGCCTGCGTCATCACCGAGGCCTCGCCCGGCAACATGGGCGTCGTGCCGCCGCGCGACGGCTTCAACGCCGGCCTGAAGGCCGTCTGCCAGGAGAACGGCGCGCTGTACATCTCCGACGAGGTGATGACCGGCTTCCGTACGTCGAAGGCCGGCTGGTTCGGCGTCGACGGTGTCGTCCCCGACCTGGTGACCTTCGGCAAGGTCATGGGGGGCGGCTTCCCCGCCGCCGCGTTCGGCGGCCGCGCCGACGTCATGGCCCACCTCGCCCCGGCAGGACCGGTCTACCAGGCGGGCACCCTCTCCGGTAACCCGGTCGCCACCGCCGCGGGCCTCGCCCAGCTGCGCCTCCTCGACGACGCCGCGTACGCGAAGGTCGACGCGGTCAGCGAGCAGCTGCGCGCCCTGGTCTCCGAGGCGTTCACCAAGGAGGGCGTCGCGCACCGCGTGCAGAACGCCTCGAACATGTTCTCCGTGTTCTTCACCGAGACCTCCGACAAACCGGTTCGCAACTACGAGGACGCGAAGGCGCAGGAGTCCTTCCGCTTCACCGCGTTCTTCCAGTCGATGCTGGCGCAGGGTGTCTACCTCCCGCCCTCCGCCTTCGAGTCCTGGTTCGTCTCGACCGCCCACGACGAGCAGGCCATCGAGCGCATCGCGGCCGCGCTCCCGACCGCCGCGCGCGCGGCCGCGGAGGCCACGGCATGAGCGACAGCACCAAGAACAGCGTCCCCGGCAAGAGCGACGACGACATCACCGTCGTCCACCTCATGCGGCACGGCGAGGTGGAGAACCCGGAGGGGATCCTGTACGGGCGGCTGCCCGACTACCACCTCTCCGAGCTGGGCCGGCAGATGGCCGACCGGGTCGCCGAGCACCTGTCCTCGCGGGACATCACGCACGTCGTCGCCTCCCCGCTGGAGCGGGCGCAGGAGACGGCCACGCCGATCGCCAAGGTGCACGGTCTCGACCTGAACAGCGACGGTCGGCTCATCGAGGCGGGCAACGTCTTCCAGGGCAAGACCTTCGGCGTCGGCGACGGCGCGCTGAAGAACCCGGACAACTGGAAGCACCTCGTCAACCCGTTCAAGCCGTCGTGGGGCGAGCCCTACGTCGAGCAGGTCGTGCGGATGATGGGCGCGCTCGACGCCGCCAAGGACGCGGCGCGCGGGCACGAAGCGGTGTGCGTCAGCCACCAGCTGCCGATCTGGACGGTCCGCAGCTTCGTCGAGAAGCGGCGGCTGTGGCACGACCCGCGCAAGCGGCAGTGCACGCTGGCCTCGCTCACCACGTTCACGTACCAGGGCGACAAGATCGTGTCGGTCGGCTACACCGAGCCGGCGCGTGATCTCGTACCGGCCCATCTGCTGGCGGGCGCGAAGCCGGTGAAGGGCGCCCAGGGCGGCGGCAAGGCTTTCGGCGCCTGAGAGACCGCTCCCGGTTCTCCGCAGTCCCGACCGCGGGCCGCCGTCCACCGGCGGCCCGCAGCCCGCTCTCCCAAAGCACCGCAAATACCTCCGACTTGTCGGAACCCGCGTCTTCGTCGAGCCCTCTAACTGTGTGCCCGCCATGAATGGGTGCACAGCGTGAGGAATGGTGACGGAATGCGCGATGTCAGTCGTAGGGGACTTCTCGGTCTGGGGGCCGGGACGGCGGCCGCGGCGGCGCTCGCCGGGTGCGGATCGGGCGCTGCCCCGACGGTCTCTCCGGGCGGACACGGCCACTCCGGACATTCCGGGAGGCCCGAGAAGCCGGCCGCCAAGCCCATCGGCGACGGCTCGACCTCGTACACCGGCAAGCAGCCGCACCAGCCCGCCGCGCCCGAGCGGCTCGAACCGGGGCAGAAGCCACCGCAGTTCGTGATCTTCTCCTGGGACGGCGCGGGAGAGGTGGGCAACGGACTCTTCCCGCGCTTCCTCGAGCTCGCCAAGGACCACGGCGCGCACATGACCTTCTTCCTGTCGGGCCTCTACCTGCTCCCGGAGTCGAAGAAGCGCCTCTACCACGGGCCGAACAACGCGGTGGGCGCCTCCGACATCGGCTACCTCACCGACGAGCACGTCAAGGCGACCCTCAAGCACGTACGCCAGGCCTGGCTCGACGGGCACGAGATCGGCACGCACTTCAACGGGCACTTCTGCACGGGCACCGGCACCGTCGCCCACTGGACGCCCGCCCAGTGGCGCAGCGAGATCGACCAGGCCAAGGATTTCGTGAAGCGGTGGCGGACGAACTCGGGCTGGCACGACCTGCCCTCGCTCCCGTTCGACTACGACAAGGAACTGATCGGCGGCCGCACCCCCTGCCTGCTCGGCCAGGAGAACCTGCTGCCCACCGCCCGTGAGCTCGGCTGGCGCTACGACGCCTCCTCGCCCGGCGGCCGGCAGCGCTGGCCCGACAAGAAGCAGGGCATCTGGGACCTGCCGCTGCAGGCCGTCCCGTTCCCCGGGCACACCTTCGAGGTGCTGTCGATGGACTACAACATGCTGGCCAACCAGTCCCTCAACTCCACGAAGGCGCCCGCCCACAACTACCCGGGCTGGCGCAAGCAGGCCGCCGACGCCTACATATCGGGCTTCAAGCGTGCATACGAGACGAACCGCGCGCCGTTCTTCATCGGCAACCACTTCGAGGAGTGGAACGGCGGCATCTACATGGACGCCGTGGAGGAAGCGCTCAAGCACATCGCGTCCACCGCCGATAAGCACGGCGACGTACGCCTCGTCTCCTTCCGGCAGTACGTCGACTGGATGGACGCGCAGGACCCGAAGGTGCTCAAAAAACTCCGGACGCTCGACGTGGGCCGGCAGCCCGCCGAAGGCTGGCGCCAGTTCCTCGCGAACCCCGCGGAAAGCCCCTCCTGAAAAGGGATCTTCCGTACATGAGGGGGGTGCGGAAGATCCCCTAAACAGACATGCGAAACTTTTCACATGAGTGCCGCCAGCCGCACCCCGCGCAACTCCGCGACCCCGCGCCGCGCCGCCACGCTGACCGTGGGAGCCGCCGTCGCGGCCCTCGCACTGACGGCGTGCGCCTCCGGCGGCACGTCCGGAGGCGGCAACAACACGAACTTCGTGACCAACTCCGGCGGCATCGCCACGGTCAAGAAGGGCGAGCGGCACGACGCCCCCGACCTGACGGGCAAGGACCTGGAGGGCAAGCAGCTCGACCTCGCCGACTACAAGGGCAAGGTCGTCGTCCTCAACGTCTGGGGCTCCTGGTGCCCGCCCTGCCGCGCCGAGGCCCCCAACTTCGTCAAGGTGGCCAAGGCCACCGAGAAGCAGAACGTGCAGTTCCTCGGCATCAACACCCGGGACACCAGCACCAGCCCGGCCAAGGAGTTCGAGAAGAGCTTCGACGTCACGTACCCGAGCTACTACGACCCGACGGGCAAGCTGCTCCTCAAGTTCGAGAAGGGCACGCTCAACCCGCAGGCCATCCCGTCCACGATCATCGTCGACCGGGAGGGCAAGATCGCCGCGCGCTCGCTGAAGCCGCTCAGCGAGGAGAGCCTGCGCGACATGCTCGACCCGGTCGTCGCGGAGAAGTGAGCGACGGTGTCCCCCACACTCGTCACCCTCGCCGCCGGTGACACGGTCACGGACGGCGCGCTCCTCCTCGCCGTCCCGATCGCCCTCCTCGGCGGCCTCGTCTCCTTCTTCTCCCCGTGCGTGCTGCCGCTCGTCCCCGGCTACCTCTCCTACGTGACGGGCATAACCGGCACCGACCTCATGGACCGGCGGCGGGGCCGGATGGCGGCCGGCGCCGGCCTGTTCGTCCTCGGCTTCACCGCGGTGTTCGTCTCGGGCGGCGCGCTCTTCGGCTACTTCGGGCAGACGCTGCAGGAGTACCAGGGCGTCCTGAACAAGGTGCTCGGCGCACTCATGATCCTCATGGGCGTGTTCTTCATGGGGCTGATGCCCTGGATGACGCAGCGAGAGTTCCGCATCCACCGCAAGCCCGCCGCGGGGCTCGTCGGCGCACCGCTGCTCGGCGCCCTGTTCGGCATCGGCTGGACCCCGTGCATCGGCCCGACCCTCGGCTCCGTGATCATCCTGTCCCAGGATCAGGGCAGCGCCGGGCGCGGGGCCATACTGACGGTCGCGTACTGCCTCGGCCTCGGTGTGCCCTTCGTGCTCGCGGCGATCGCCTTCCGCAAGGCGCTCGGTGCGTTCGGCTGGGTCAAGAAGCACTACACATGGGTGATGCGCATCGGCGGCATCATGATGATCCTGACCGGAATCCTCCTGCTCACGGGTGCTTGGGACAGCCTCGTGGGACAGATGCGGACCTGGTCCACCGGCTTCCAGGTGGGAATCTGAACTATGAGCAAGACGCACACCCCTGCAAGCTCTGAAGGCTCGGAGACCACCGAGCAGGAGGCCGGCGCCCAGCTGAGCACGGCCCCGGTGGAGGACCAGGCCCCGAACCTGCCCCGACTCGGCGTCGTCGGCTGGGTCCGCTGGTTCTGGCGGCAGCTCACCTCGATGCGGGTCGCCCTCATCCTGCTGTTCCTGCTGTCGCTCGGCGCCATCCCCGGCTCGCTGATCCCGCAGGCCGGCACGGACCCGCTCAAGGTCACCGACTTCCAGAAGGCGCACACCACACTCGGGCCGCTCTACGAGAAGCTCGGCCTCTTCCACGTCTACAGCTCGGTGTGGTTCTCCGCGATCTACATCCTGCTGTTCATCTCCCTCATCGGCTGCATCGTCCCGCGCACCTGGCAGTTCGTGGGCCAGCTCCGCGGCCGCCCGCCGGGCGCCCCCAAGCGCCTCGACCGGCTGCCCGCGTACGCGACCTGGCGCACCGAGGCCGACCCCGAGCAGGTGCGCACCGCCGCGCTCGCCATGCTGAAGAAGCGCCGCTACCGCGCGCACCCCGCGGGCAACGCGGTGGCGGCCGAGAAGGGCTATCTGCGCGAGGTCGGCAACCTGGCCTTCCACATCGCGCTGATCGTGATGCTGGTCGCCTTCGCCTGGGGGCAGCTCTTCAAGTTCGAGGGCGGCAAGCTCGTCATCGAGGGCGACGGCTTCGCCAACGTGCTGCCGCAGTACGACGACTTCAAGTCCGGCAACCTCTTCGACAGCGACCGCGACCTGTCGCCGTTCAGCTTCACGCTCGACAAGTTCACCGCGACCTACGCGCGCACCGGCCCGGAGAAGGGCACCCCGCGCACCTTCGAGGCCGACGTCAGCTACAGCCAGGGCGCCGACGGCAAGGCGAAGAAGACCGTCATCAAGTCCAACCACCCGCTGGACATCGACGGCACCAAGATCTTCCTCAACGGCCACGGCTACGCCGTGAACGTCACCGTCCGCGACGGCAAGGGCAAGACCGTCTCGCAGCAGACGGTGCCGATGCTGCCCATCGACTCCAACATCTCCTCGCAGGGCGCCATCAAGGTGATGGACGGCTACCGCAACGCGAAGGGCGAGAAGGAGCAGCTCGGCTTCAGCGCCTGGTTCGTCCCCACCTTCGCGGGCGCGGGCAAGGGCACGATGTTCTCCCAGTTCCCCGCACTCGACTTCCCGGTCCTCGCGCTCAACGCGACCCACGGCGACCTCGGCGTCGACGCCGGTCTCCCGCAGAACGTGTACCAACTGGACTCCTCCCACATGAAGGCGTTCAAGGACTCGAAGGGCAAGGCCCTGAAGTCGCGCCTGCTGCCGGGCGAGACGATGAAGCTCCCCGACGGGGCGGGCTCCATCACCTTCGACAAGGACGTCAAGGAATGGGTCACCTTCCAGATCTCCCACCAGCCCGGTGACACCTGGGCGCTGGGCGGTGCGGTCGCCGCGATCTTCGGTCTGGCCGGCTCGCTGTTCATCCAGCGCCGCCGCGTCTGGGTGCGCGCCGTCGAAGGCCCCGACGGAGTGACCGTCGTCGAGATGGCGGGCCTCGGCCGCAGCGAGTCCGCGAAACTCCCCGAGGAACTGGGCAATCTGATCGACCAGCTGCATCCGCAGGCACCCACTGCCCCGGACCCCACGAAGACCTCCGAACCACCCACTGCCGTTCCCGCCGCCGAAGGGGCTGAGAAGTGACTCTCGCCGCCGCAACCAACGAAAACCTGGCGCACACGAGTAACGTCCTCATCTACTCGTCCATGGCCGTGTACCTGCTGGCGTTCTTCGCGAACATGGCCGAGTGGATCTTCGGCAGCCGCAGCAAGGTCGGCCGTACCGCCGCCGCCCTCACCGGCAAGGCCGAGACCGCCGACGCCGCCTCCGCGGTGAAGGTCCAGGTCAAGCAGCAGAACGGCGGCACCGCCGTACTGGAGCGACCCAAGGTCGTCACCCGGGCCGCCTCAGGCTCCCGCGACGTGCCGGACGGCCCAGGCGCCTCCGGCGGTGACGAGCAGGGCGACCTCTACGGACGTATCGCCATCTCGCTCACCGCGCTCGGCTTCATCGTCGAATTCGCCGGTGTCCTCACCCGTGCTCTCTCGGTGCAGCGCGCGCCGTGGGGCAACATGTACGAGTTCAACCTCACCTTCTCCACCGTCGCCGTCGGCGTGTACCTCACGCTGCTCGCGCTGAAGAAGAACGTCCGCTGGCTCGGCCTCCCGCTGGTCACCACGGTCCTCCTCGACCTCGGCCTCGCTGTCACCGTCCTGTACACCGCCAGTGACCAGTTGGTTCCCGCGCTTCACTCGTACTGGCTGTACATCCACGTGTCGACGGCGATCTTCTGCGGCGCGGTCTTCTACGTGGGTGCGGTCGGCGCGATCCTGTACCTCTTCAAGGACTCCTACGAGAGCAAGCTCGCGAGCGGCGGCCGGCCCGGCCGGTTCGCGACCTCCGTCATGGAGCGGCTGCCCGCGTCGCAGTCCCTGGACAAGTTCTCCTACCGCGTGAACGCGGCGGTCTTCCCGCTGTGGACGTTCACGATCATCGCGGGCGCGATCTGGGCCGGCGACGCCTGGGGCCGCTACTGGGGCTGGGACCCCAAGGAGACCTGGTCGTTCATCACCTGGGTCGCGTACGCCGCCTACCTGCACGCGCGGGCGACCGCGGGCTGGAAGGGCCGCAAGGCCGCCTACCTGGCGCTCGTCGCCTTCGGCTGCTGGCTGTTCAACTACTACGGCGTGAACATCTTCGTCACCGGCAAGCACTCCTACGCCGGAGTCTGACCCGCGGACACCGAGGCCGGTCCCCCTGACACCAGTCATCACCAGTCATTACCGGTGATGACTGGTGATGGGAACCGGCCTTTTTGGCGTACGCACCTTTCAGGGCCACACGCCCCGCACAGGGCAAGCTGACTTCACGACAGCTCCCCACCGCGCCCCCGACCGGCCCCACCCACTCACACGCCGATGTCCTCGTTCCACAGCTCAGGCCGGGCGGCAATGAATTCCGCCATCATGTCCACGCACGCGGCATCATCGAGCAGCACGATCTCGACACCGTGCTCGGCCAGCCAGTCGTGCCCGCCATGGAAAGAGCGGGCCTCGCCGATGACCACGCGGGAGATGCCGAACTGCCGTACCAGCCCGGAGCAGTACCAGCAGGGGCTGAGCGTGGTCACCATCGTGGTGCCCCGGTAGGAGCGCTGCCGCCCGGCGGCCCGGAACGCGTCGGTCTCCCCGTGCACCGAAGGGTCCGCGTCCTGCACACGCCGGTTGTGACCACGCCCGAGGACGGTGCCGTCGGCCGAGTAAAGCGCGGCGCCGATCGGAATGCCCCCCTCGGCGAGTCCGGCCCTCGCCTCCTCCACGGCGGTGGCGAGCCAGGTACGGGCGAGATCGAGTTCCATGACGAACGGGCCTTTCCAAGCAGCGGAGCAGCGGAGCAGTGAAGCAGCGGAGCAGCGGAGCCGGAACGGTCAGCCCTTGTCCTGGTCGTCCTCACGACGCCGGAGTTCTTCCTCGCGGCGGCGCAGATCGGCCTCCCAGTCCTTGAGAAGGGCTTCGTCCTTCTTCTTGTCCTCTTTGAGGGAGTCGAGGAATTCGGGGTTGTCGTCCGGCGCGACGAACCGGCTCCGGTGGCTGCGGTGCCACTCGGACGGGGTCGACCCCCCGGCGGGCGCGTGCCGCCGCTTGCCGGCCACGAGCCAGGCGACGGGTCCGACGAGGACCTCGCCGAAGAGCAGGATGATGATGACCCACACCACCTTCGGCAGCCCGCGCACCTCCTCCTCGGGGGTGTTCAGACAGTCGATGAACGCGTAGATCCACAGCGCCAGGACCAATAGGAACGGCAGATACCTGAGCATGACGGTGTCGGTCCCCCCGGGACGTGTGACGAGTTCGCTGGGTGCGCGAAGGCGGGGCAAGGGTAGCGTCTGGCGCGACAAGGGTCACAGAAGGTCCATGACGGGGGAAAGAGGAAGAGCATGACGGGGGATGTACACCCGGCGGTGATCGAGGACCGTTTCCGGATCCGGGCGGGCCGCCGGAAGGCCTGGGGCACGGGTCTGTTGATCGTGGCGGGCCTGTGCTGGGTGTACGCGGCGTTCCAGCTGTTCACGCCGTACGAGACCAGGATCTGGAGCGTCGACTGTTCGGGCCCGGCTTTCGCGGACCGCGAGGGCGTGTACGACGTGGACGGCCCCCTGGACGAGAGGGAGCGCCGCGAGATCGCGCTGTGCGCGGAGAGCCGGGACTGGCCGGCGCCGGTGACGGCGCTGCTGATCGGGGCTCCGCTGGCGGCGGCGGGCGGCTCGCTGCGGACGGCGGGTTCGGTCGCGCTGGACCTGCGGGAGCACACGGCGCAGCTGACCCGGGCAGACCGCTGAATCCGCCCTGCGCAGACCGCTGAACCCGACCCGCGCCGACGGCCGAGCCGGCCAGGACGACCGGCAGCCATGCGGCAGCGGCAGCACAACCCCGGCCCCCGGCAAGATCCCCCACCAGGGATGACAAACTGGATGGCATGGCTTATGACGATCTTCGCTCGCTGCTCCGGGCGCTGGAGCGCGAGGGCGACCTGCTGCGCATCAAGGCCGAGGTCGACCCGCACCTGGAGGTCGGTGAGATCGTCGACCGCGTACAGAAGTCCGGCGGCCCGGCCCTTCTCTTCGAGAACGTGAAGGGCGCGTCGATGCCCTTGGCGATGAACGTGTACGGAACGGACCGCAGGCTGCTCAAGGCGCTCGGCCTGAAGTCGTACGGCGAGATCAGCGAGAAGATCGGCGGCTTGCTGAAGCCGGAACTGCCCCACGGCTTCATGGGCATCCGGGAGGCGTTCGGCAAGCTCGGCGCGATGACCCACGTACCACCGCGCAAGGTGAAGGACGCGCCGGTGCAGGAGGTCGTGCTGCACGGCGACGACGTGGACCTGGACAAGCTGCCGGCGCTGTTCACGTGGCCCGAGGACGGCGGCTCGTTCTTCAACCTGGGCCTGACGCACACCAAGGACCCCGACACCGGCGTCCGCAACCTCGGCCTGTACCGCCTCCAGCGCCACGACAAGCGCACCATCGGCATGCACTGGCAGATCCACAAGGACAGCCGCAACCACTACCAAGTGGCGGCCCGCAAGGGCGAGAAGCTGCCGGTGGCGATCGCTTTCGGCTGCCCGCCCGCGGTCACGTACGCGTCGACGGCGCCGCTGCCGGGTGACATGGACGAGTACATGCTGGCCGGGTTCCTTCAGGGCAAGCGCGTGGAGATGGTGGACTGCAAGACGGTCCCGCTCCAGGTCCCGGCCAATGCCGAGGTGGTCATCGAGGGCTGGCTGGAGCCGGGGGAGATGCTGCCGGAGGGTCCGTTCGGCGACCACACGGGTTTCTACACGCCGCAGGAACCGTTCCCCGCGCTCAAGATCGACTGCGTGACGATGCGCAAGCGCCCGCTGCTCCAGTCGATCGTCGTGGGCCGCCCGCCGACGGAGGACGGCCCGCTCGGCCGTGCCACCGAACGCTTCTTCCTCCCGCTCCTCAAGGTGATCGTCCCGGACATCGTGGACTACCACCTGCCGGAGTCCGGCGGCTTCCACAACTGCGCGATCGTCTCGATCGACAAGAAGTACCCGAAGCACGCGCAGAAGGTGATGCACGCGATCTGGGGCGCGCACATGATGTCGCTGACCAAGCTGATCGTCGTCGTCGACTCCGATTGCGACGTCCACGATCTTCATGAAGTCTCGTGGCGCGCGCTGGGCAACACGGACTACGCGCGGGACCTGACCGTCGTGGAGGGCCCCGTGGACCACTTGGACCACGCCTCCTACCAGCAGTTCTGGGGCGGCAAGGCGGGCATCGACGCGACGAAGAAGTGGCCCGAGGAGGGCTACACGCGGGACGGCGGCTGGCCCGAGATGGTCGTCTCCGACCCCCGAACGGCGGCCTTGGTGGACCGCCGCTGGAAGGAGTACGGACTCTAGTGAGCTCAGCATCCGCCGCGATCCCGCAGCAGCCGGGCCGCACCAAGGCGTTCCTGCGCCTGGTCATGATCGAGCACTCGGTCTTCGCGCTGCCGTTCGCCTACACCGCGGCGCTGACCGCGATGTTCGAGCTGGACAAGAACATCCACTGGGGCCGGCTGCTCCTGGTCACCATCTGCATGGTGGGCCTGCGTACGTTCGCGATGGCGGCGAACCGGATCATCGACCGGGAGATCGACGCCCGTAACCCGCGTACCGCGCACCGTGAGCTGGTCACTGGCGCGGTGTCGGTGAAGTCGGCGTGGACGGGTGCGCTGATCGCGCTGGTCATCTTCCTCGGCGCGGCAGCCCTCCTGAACCCGCTCTGTCTCGCCCTCGCCCCCATCGCGGTGATCCCGATGGTGGTCTACCCGTACGGCAAGCGGTTCACGAACTTCCCGCAGGCGATCCTCGGCCTGGCCCAGGCGATGGGCCCGATCGGCGCGTGGATCGCGGTCACGGGTTCGTGGTCGTGGGACGCGGTGATCCTCGGTCTCGCGGTCGGCATCTGGATCGGCGGCTTCGACCTGATCTACGCGTGCCAGGACGTGGAGACCGACCGTGAGGTCGGCGTCATGTCGGTGCCGGCACGCTTCGGTATCCCGGCGTCGATCTGGGGCGCCCGTGTCTGCCACACCGTCGTCACGGCCCTGTTCGTCTGGTACGCGCTGGCCACGGAGGCCGGCACGTTCTTCTGGGTGGGCCTGGTCATCGTCGCGGGCGCTTTCCTGTACGAGCACACGATCGTCAAGCCGCATGACCTGTCCCGCCTGAACCGGGCGTTCTTCCAGGTCAACGGATTCATCGGGATCGCCCTGTTCGTGTGCGCACTACTGGACCTGCTGGTGCGGGGCCTGACGGTTTAGGAGCCCTTCGGGAGGCGGGGCGGCCGGCGCACGGCAAAGGCCGCCGCCACGCCCGCGACCAGCCCGATGAGATGCCCCTGCCAGCTCACGCCCTGGTTGGTCGGGGACAGGCCCGCCAGGATGGTCGTGCCCCAGTAGGCGGCTATGAGCAGGCCGACGACGATGCCGAGCGGTCTGCGCTCGACGAAGCCGCTGAGCACGACGAATCCGAACAGGCCGAAGATGAGGCCGGACGCGCCCGCCGTGTTCGAGTGGGCGGGGGCGACGAGCCACACGCCGAGCCCGTCCGCGACGATGATCAGGGCGCAGGCCAGCAGGAAGCGGCGCAGTCCGGAGAGGGCGGCGACGAAGCCGAGGACGAGCAGCGGTATCGAGTTCGCCGCGACGTGGTCGAAGCCGAAGTGGATGAACGAGGCGGGCACGACGTCGACCAGCTCGGCGGGGTCGCGCGGCTGGATGCCGAAGCGGTCGAGCGCATGGCCCGAGGCCGTATCGACCGCTTCGAGCACCCACAGCAGGGCGACCCACCCCACCATGAGCTTGCCCGCGGCCAGCGCACGGCCGGTCCCCGTGCCGATGCCCATGCGCGTACCGCTCGTACTGCTCGTACTGTCCGTCATCTCAGCCCCCACCCCTGGGAAAGAACGACCACGCCCCCTCCTCAAGTTCCCCTCCCGGGGCGCCGGATAGGCTCGTGGTGTGGAGCACGTTAACGCACCGAGCCGCAGGCCCTGGGTCGTCGGGGTGTCCGGCGCATCAGGGACCCCGTACGCCGCCTCCGTGCTGCGTGCTCTTCTTGCCGCGGGCGAGGCCGTGGATCTGGTCGTCTCGCGGGCCTCGCGGCTCACGCTGCTGGACGAGACGGGCATCGCGTTCCGGGACGCGCACTGGCGTGAGGATCTGGCGCAGTGGCTGGCGCGGGGCGCGGACGGCAAGCCGGGTACGTTCGACGGCGTGGACCTGAGCGACGTACGGCACTGGCCGGCCGGGGATCTGGCGGCGGGGCCGTCCTCGGGTTCGTACCAGGTCAAGGGCATGATCATCGTGCCGGCTTCGACGGCGTGCGTGGCGGGTGTGGCGCTCGGCCTGTCGAAGGACCTGTTGCAGCGCGCGGCGAGCGTGACGCTCAAGGAGGGGCGCAGGCTGGTGGTCGCGGTACGGGAGACGCCGCTGGGCGGGCAGACGCTCAGACATCTGGTGACGCTGGACGAGGCGGGCGCGGTGGTGCTGCCCGCCTCACCGGCGTTCTACGCGGGGGCGACGCACATCCAGGATCTGGTGGACTTCGTCGCGGGGCGGGCGCTGGATGCGGCGGGTGTGCCGCACACGCTGTACCGCCGTTGGGAGGGAGAGCTGGGGGGAGGCTCCCGGAGCGACTAGCTCTTCTTGCGGGCGGCGGGCTTCTTGGCCGCGCGGCGCTCGGCGGTGGCGGACTGGTGGACACGGGAACGAACGGCCTCGGCCTGCATCTCGCGCATGCGGGCGTACGCCATCTCGATCGTGAACACGGTGACAACACTCCTGAAAATCGATGGATCTTCGCTGATCCGGTGATTGGGCTTTAGATCTTGCGGGGTGTTGCCCCCGCACGCCTTAGATTCTACACGTAAACTCGCGTCAACGCTGAATAATGAAAGGCTTTGGACCTATGGACGCCGTGGACAGGCAGCTCATCCAGGCCCTGCGCGAGAACGGCCGCGCCTCATATGCGGAGTTGGGCCGACTCGTCGGCCTGTCCGGGCCGAGCGTCACGGACCGCATCAACCGCCTCGAGGCGGCCGGCGTCATCACCGGCTACCGGGCCACCGTCGACTCCGCGTCGCTCGGTCTCGGGGTGACCGCCCTCATCGGCATCTCGCTCTCCGACGCGGCCGACCACGAGGACGTCGCGCGCCGCCTGAAGGACCTGCACGAGATCGAGGACTGCTGGTTCATCGCGGGCGACGACTCCTACATGCTCAAGGTGCGGGTCGGCGACGTCGACGGCCTGGAGAAGACGATCCGCCGCCTCAGCGGCACCAAGGGCGTCTCCCGTACGCGCACCACCATCGTGCTCTCCACGAAGTGGGAGAACAGAGTGGGTGAGCTGCCCGAAGAGGTGTGAGCGCGGCCCTGTCGGAGGGTGGGCGTACGGTGGAGCGGACTTACGGGTCTTGTTGGTGAGGAGAGGTACGGGCATGGACGCGGGACTCAAGCGCGAGCTGGAGCAGAAGGTCAGGGACGGCGAGCGGCTGTCCCGCGAGGACGGCATCGCGCTCTACGAGTCGGACGACCTGGCCTGGCTCGGCGGCCTCGCCCACGAGGTGCGCACGCGCAAGAACGGCGACGTGGTGCACTTCAACGTCAACCGCCACCTCAACATGACGAACGTGTGCACCGCCTCGTGCGCCTACTGCTCGTTCCAGCGCAAGCCGGGCGAGAAGGACGCGTACACGATGCGCATCGAGGAGGCCGTCAAGCTCGCCCAGGCGATGGAGTCGGAGAACCTCACCGAGCTGCACATCGTCAACGGCCTGCACCCGAACCTGCCGTGGCGCTACTACCCGCGCTCGCTGAAGGCCCTCAAGGAGGCCCTGCCGAACGTCGGCCTGAAGGCGTTCACGGCCACGGAGATCCACCACTTCGAGAAGATCTCGGGCCTCACCGCGTCCGAGATCCTCGACGAGCTGATCGACGCGGGCCTGGAGTCGCTGACCGGCGGCGGCGCCGAGATCTTCGACTGGGAGATCCGGCAGCACATCGTCGACCACGACACCCACTGGGAGGACTGGTCGCGCATCCACCGTCTTGCGCACGAGAAGGGTCTCAAGACCCCCTCGACGATGCTGTACGGGCACATCGAGGAGCCGCGTCACCGCGTCGACCACGTGCTGCGCCTGCGTGAACTGCAGGACGAGACCGGCGGGTTCCAGGTCTTCATCCCGCTGCGCTACCAGCACGACTTCGTCGACATGAAGGACGGCAAGGTCAGGAACCGCCTCCAGGCGCGCACCACGATGGCGACGGGCGCGGAGGCGCTGAAGACCTTCGCGGTCTCGCGCCTGCTCTTCGACAACGTGCCGCATGTGAAGTGCTTCTGGGTCATGCACGGCCTGCACACCACGCAGCTCGCGCTCCAGCACGGCGCCGACGACATGGACGGCTCGGTCGTCGAGTACAAGATCACGCACGACGCGGACAACTACGGCACGCCGAACAAGCTGACCCGTGAGGACCTGCTCGACCTCATCCGCGACGCCGGCTTCAAGCCCGTCGAGCGCAACACGCGCTACGAGATCATCCGCGAGTACGACGGCCCGGACCCGGCCCGCCGGGACGAGCCGCAGCCGATGCGCGTCTGACGTTTCGGCCGTCGCCGGGTGCGGGTGGTTCGTGGCTGGTCGCATGCGGCTGCGCCGCAGCCCCATGAGGTGGCGCACGAAGTGCGCATCTCAGGGGCGTGGGGAACTGCGCGACCAGCCCCCACCGGGGCCGCACCCGACATCGCCCCCGGCACCGCGCCCCCTCACAGCGGCAGCATCATGTGGATGTCGTCCCGGTCGTCCCCCGGGGCCACCCGGATCGCGCCGGGGATGCGCCCGACCTCCTTGTACCCGCAGGCCGCGTAGAAGGCGTCCGCGCCCGTGCCGCCCCGGCAGGTGAGCCGCAGCGCCTCCACGCCCTCGAAACCGCGGGCGACCTGTTCCACGGCGGCCATCAGCGCTCGCCCGTACCCCTTGCCCTGGTGCCGGGGATGCACCATCACCGTGTACAGCCACAGGTGGTGGCGCATGAGGCGGTGCTGGTTGTGGGCGAGGAACGCGGTGGCCGCGACCGCACCCTCCTCGTCATGGGCGACCAGGAGCCGCGTGCGGCCCTCGGCGATCGCCGTCAGGTGCTTGGCCAGCTCGGGGCGGATGTCATCGGCGGTGACGGGCGGGACGAAGCCCACCGCGCCGCCCGCGTTCGAGACGTCGGCCCACAGCGCGAGGACACCGTCGCGCAGAGCGGGATCGACCGCCGGATCAAGGGTGAAGGCAAGAGGCGCGGACGCAGGCACGGACGTGGGCGCGGGCGCAGCCGCGGGCGCCCTGGACGTAATAGTCATAGCCCGACCGTAACCATTACATGCAGGACCGCTCAACAGCGTTCCCCGCGCCCGTGCTTCACTGGGGGGACCATTTAGCAACGGATCGCAACGGAAGAGTGGATTGAGATGCTCCGCTACACGCTGATGCGCCTGGGGATCTTCGCGGGCTGCTTCCTCGTCGTCTGGGGTCTCGTCGCCACCGGCATCGTTCCGCGCGGCCTGGGCGGGTCCAACTACCTGTGGATCGCGCTGCTCTCCCTGGTCATCTCGGCGCCGCTCAGCTTCGTGCTGCTGCGCCGTGAGCGGGACCGGGCCTCCGAGAAGATCGTCGCCCGCGTGGACCGCGCGAAGGCCAACATGGAGGCGAACCGCACCATGGAGGACGAGGCGGACGACACCGCCCGCGCCCAGAACGCGTAACGAACCTCACAGAGCACTCCGCCCCCGACGCCGCTCAGGCGCCGGGGGCGCCTGCGTTTTCAAGGCAAATGCGCTTAAGGGGCATACGTGCGTCGCACATTCCCCAAAGAAGCCCTTTGATGTTCCCAAAGCACTGGTGTTAACGTTCCTGACATGAAGACATCGACCGCGCACCGCACTGCCCCGGGCATCCCGCTCGTGGCGCGCCTGCATGTCGATCTCTGCCGCTGCATGTCCGCGGCCTGTCGCGCCTGACGCGACCACCCCGATGCAGCGGCGCCGCTGACCCGTCCCACGGTCGCCGCTCCAGTACGTCAGTACGCCAGTACCTCCCGTACTTCCCTGCCTTGTCCCCGCGCGTTTTCACTGGAGTGCTTCCGTGTCCGCGAACACCACCGCCCCCGCCGGCACCGAGCCGGCCGAGCCGAAGTCCGGCTTCCGCATACCGAAGATCCCGTTCTGGGCGCAGATCCTGGGCGGCCTCGTCCTCGGTGTGCTGCTCGGCTGGCTCGCCCGCAGCCAGGACATATCCTGGCTGGTCACCACGTTGGAGAAGGTCGGCGGCATCTTCATCCAGCTGCTGAAGCTGGCGGTCGCCCCGCTCGTCTTCTTCGCGATCCTGGTGTCCATCACCAACCTCCGCAAGGTCAACAACGCGGCACGGCTCGCCTCCCGCACCCTCCTCTGGTTCATGATCACGTCGCTGATCGCGGTCGCCATCGGCCTCGTCATCGGCCTGGTCACCAACCCGGGCGCGGGCACCGGTCTGACCCCGAAGGACGGCGCGAAGCCGGAGCACGCGGGTTCCTGGATCGACTTCCTGACGGGCATCGTCCCGACCGACGTCATCACGCCGTTCACCGAGCTGAACGTCCTGCAGATCGTCTTCATGGCCGTGGTCGCCGGTATCGCGATCCTCCAGATCGGCGAGAAGGCCAAGCCGATCCTCACGCTCTCCGAGTCGGTCCTGGAGCTCCTCCAGAAGGCCCTGTGGTGGGTCATCAAGCTGGCGCCCATCGGCACCATCGGCCTCATCGGCTACGCGATCGCCACGTACGGCTGGGACCTCATCAGCAAGTACGCGACCTTCACCGCCGACATCTACGTCGGCTGCGCCCTGGTCCTCTTCGGCGTCTACCCGCTGCTGCTCGCGACCGTCGCCAAGCTGAACCCGCTCCAGTTCTTCAAGGGCGCCTGGCCCGCGATCCAGCTCGCCTTCGTCTCCCGCTCCTCGGTCGGCACCATGCCGCTGACCCAGAAGGTCACCGAGCGCCTCGGCGTCCCGAAGGAGTACGCCTCCTTCTCCGTCCCGTTCGGCGCCACGACCAAGATGGACGGCTGCGCCGCGATCTACCCGGCGATCGCCGCGATCTTCGTCGCGCAGATCTTCGACATCGACCTGAACGTCGGTGACTACCTGCTCATCGCCTTCGTCTCGGTGGTCGGTTCCGCCGCCACGGCCGGTCTGACCGGCGCCACGGTCATGCTGACCCTGACGCTGTCCACGCTCGGCCTGCCGATGGAGGGCGTCGGCCTGCTCCTGGCGATCGACCCGATCCTCGACATGATGCGCACGGCGACGAACGTCGCCGGGCAGGCCCTCGTCCCGGTGATCGTCTCCGCCCGCGAGAAGATCCTCGACCACGAGGCCTACGACAACGCGACCTCCTCCCCGGTGGACGAGCCGCAGTCGGTGGCCGTGACGGCCGCCGCCTGACGTCCCCCGGCTCGCACACCGCCGTGCCCCGCTCCCGGACCCCGGGGGCGGGGCACGGTCGTGTCCGGGCCCGGCGCGCTGCGTAGGGTGAGCGCGGCAAGGTGTGTGGCGGAGAGGTGGCTGGGGTGGGCGGCGACGTGGTGGGGCGGCAGGGCGGGGAGTCCGGGACCGGGGGGAAGCCAAGGGGACGGCTGCCCCGGGCGGAGCGCGAGCGGCAGATGCTGGACGCCGCGGTGCGGGTGTTCGGGGAGCGCGGCTACCGGGCGGCGTCGATGGACGAGATAGCCGAACTCGCCGGGGTGTCCAAGCCGCTGGTGTACCTGTATCTGAACTCGAAGGAAGAGCTTTTCACCGCCTGCATCCGGCGGGAGGCGCAGGCGCTGGTCGCGGCGGTGCGGGCAGGGGTCCGTACGGACGTGGCGGCCGACCGGCAGCTGTGGGACGGGCTCACCGCCTTCTTCGCCCACACCGCCGAGCACCCCGATGGATGGGCGGTGCTGCACAGCCAGGCACGCTCCGGCGGGGAACCGTTCGTCGCGGAGGTCGGAGTCGCGCGGGACGAGATCGTCGCGTTCGTGACGGCCCTGATCGCGGAGGCCGCCGGCGAGGCGCACCAGGATCCGGTCCGGGCCGAGCGGGAGGTCGCCGGGCTCGCGCAGGCCGTGGTCGGCGCGGCGGAGGCGCTGGCGGGGTGGGCCAACACCGACCCGTCCGTCTCAGCACGGGAGGCCGCCACGACAATGATGAACTTCGCGTGGTCGGGCCTGGGCAACCTGATGGCCGGACGGCGCTGGTCAGTCCCGTCCTAGCTCACGCACCTCAGCCACGTCCTGGTTCCCGCCTCCTGGTTTCCGCACCTCTCCGGTGACGTGGACCCGGTCCCCCTTCGGGTTCCGCAGCTCGAAGGACGACCCCTGCGCCGCGTAGGTGACCGTGCCCGGCAGCAGCACGGGTGCCTTGAACCGCGCGTGCACGTGTACGGGGCCGCTCGCACCGTGGTGTGCGAGGCAGCGGGCGACGGTCCACATGCCGTGGGCGATGGCGCGCGGGAAGCCGAAGAGGCGGGCGGTGAGCGGATGCAGATGGATCGGGTTGCGGTCGCCGGACGCCGCGGCGTAGCGGCGGCCGAGGTCACCGCGCAGGGTCCAGTCCGCGAGCGGGGGCAGCGGTGCGCCGGATTCGGTGGCGGCCGGCACGGACTCCGCGACTCCAGCCGTCTTGTGGCGGGCCAGATAGGTACTCGTCGACTGCCACACCAGGACACCGCCGGTCCGCAGCCCGGTACTGACGACGGCTTCCGTGCCACGCCGATGCGCCCGCAACTCCTCGACACGCACAGCGAGTTCGTACGTGTCGCCGGGCGCCAGATCCCGTTCCTGCGTGATGTCGATCGAGGTGTGGACGAGCCCGAGCAGCGGCAGCGGGAACGCCCGCTCCGACATCAGCCGCATGGCCAGCGGGAACCCGAGGATGTGCGGATACGTGATCGGCAGCTCGGCCCGCCCGGTGGGGAAGGCGCAGACACGCTCATAGGCGGCGAGGTGGCTCTGCGCGATCCGCAGTCCGGGCAGCACGAGCCGGGTGCCGGGCGCGGTCAGGCCGGGACGGGGCCGCTTGAAGGGGGACAGAAGGGCGCCGCGGGCCATGAGGGGCAGGAGCGACGGAAGAGACGTAAGAGTGAGCGTGCGGGGCTCGGTCATGTCGGATCCTGTGGGGTGGGGAGTACGGGAACGGCCACGGGCGGGGCGGGCTCAGGCGCCGAGCAGACTCTGCCCGCAGACCCTGACGACCTGCCCGTTCACCGCACCGGAACCGGCCGACGCGAACCATGCCGTGGTCTCCGCGACGTCCACCGGGAGCCCGCCCTGGCCGAGGGAGTTCATCCGCCGCCCGGCCTCGCGGATGACCAGCGGGACGGCCGCCGTCATCTTCGTCTCGATGAAACCCGGGGCCACGGCGTTCACCGTGACACCGTGCTCGGCGAGGGCGCGGGGCGCGAGGGAACGTACGAGACCGACGATGCCCGCCTTGCTCGCCGCGTAGTTGGTCTGCCCGGTGTTGCCGGCGATTCCCGCGATGGACGCCGTGGCGACGATGCCGCCGCCGCGCCGCACGGCCCCCGCCTTCAGCAGCGTGTCGGTCGTCGTCAGCACGCTCGCGAGGTTCACATCGAGCACGGAACTCCACCGGCCCGCATCCATGTTGGCCAGCCGCCGGTCACGCGTGATGCCCGCGTTGTGCACCACGACATCGAGCCCGCCGGACCCGGACGTGAACTCCGCGATGCGCTCACCCGCGTCCTCGGCCGTGATGTCCAGCGGCAGCGCGCGCCCGCCCAGCCGCTCGGCGACCTTCACCAGGTCGGCCTCGGCGGACGGCATATCGAGGAGGACGACCTGCGCCCCGTCCCGTACGAGGGTCTCGGCGACGGCCTCACCGATGCCGCGCGCGGCGCCGGTGACCAGCGCGATACGCCCGAAAAGCGGCTGCGCCCAGTCTTCGGGGGCCGCCAACCCGCTTTCCTCGCTCCCGACTTCGATGACCTGCCCGCTGACGTAGGCCGACCGAGGGGAGAGCAGAAAACGCAGCGTCGACTCGGCCCCGGCCACGGACCCGGCGATCCGCACCAGGTTCACCGTGCGACCGCGCCCGATCTCCTTGCCGAGGGAGCGCACGAACCCTTCGAGCCCCTGCTGGGCGGCGGCCTGGTGGTGATCATCGTCGGAGAGCGGTACGCCGAGTACGATCACGCGCCCACCGGCCGCGATGGAACGAACGACCGGGTGCAGGGCGGCGTGCACTTCGGCGAGCGTGTCCAGGCCGGAGACACCGGTGGCGTCCACGACGACGCCGACGGGCCGCTTCACGCTCGCGTCGCCGCCCGAGAGCGAGCCGCGTACCTGAAGACCGGTGCGGGCAAGGAGCTGCGACAACTCTTCTCGAAACGAGGACGCGCCGGCCGTGAAATGCAGCAACTGGCCCTCGAAAACGGGGTGTTCGTTGCTCCATCGGCGCAGGGGGGCGGGTTGCGGCAGGCCCAGGCGGCGGGTGAGGAAGCGGCCGGGGGCCGTGCCGGTGAAGTTCAGATAGCGGTCGGCCATTGTCCAACTCCCTGCGCGGTCGTAAATTTACTTCGGAGTAAGGTTACTCAGTAGTCAGGAGTTGTCGAGATGGTACGCCCCGCCAAAACCCCGGCACCGCCCCGCCGAGTCGCCGTCATCGGCGGCAGCCGGATCCCGTTCGCGCGCTCCGACGGCCCGTACGCGACGGCCTCCAACCAGGAGATGCTGACCGTGGCCCTCGACGGCCTCGCCGGACGCTTCAAACTCCACGAGTCGGGCGCGGTGGGCGAGTTCGTGGCCGGCGCCGTGCTCAAGCACAGCCGGGACTTCAACCTCGCGCGCGAGACCGTGCTCGGTTCGATGCTGGACGCGCGCACACCCGCGTACGACATCCAGCAGGCGTGCGGCACCGGCCTCCAGGCCGTGACCGCGGCCGCCAACAAGATCGCGCTGGGCCAGACCGACAGTGCGATCGCGGGCGGCTCCGACACCGCGAGCGACGCCCCGCTCGGGGTCAACGACGACCTGCGCAAGATCCTGCTCGCCGCGCGGCGGGCCAAATCGGCGGGCGCCCGCCTCCAGGCACTGGCCCGGATCAGGCCGGGCCACCTCGTGCCCGACATCCCGCGCAACGCGGAGCCCCGTACGCGCTTGTCGATGGGCGAGCACGCGGCGGTCACGGCCCGCGAATGGGGCATAGCCCGCGAGGCCCAGGACGAACTGGCCGCGACCAGCCACCAACGCCTGGCGGCGGCGTACGACCGGGGTTTCTTCGACGAACTGGTCGTCCCTTACCGGGGCCTCGAACGGGACCAGAACCTGCGACCGGGCTCGACCACCGACAAACTGGCCGCGCTGGAGCCGGTGTTCGGCGTCAAGGACCCGAACCCCACCATGACGGCGGGCAATTCGACGCCCCTGACGGACGGGGCCGCCGTGGTGCTGCTGGCGAGCGAGGAGTGGGCCGAGGCGCGCGGCCTCGAACCGCTGGCGTATCTGACGGCGTACGAGACGGCGGCCGTCGATTTCGTGGGCGGCGATGTCACGGGCGGCGGCGGGGACGGGCTGCTGATGGCGCCTGCGTACGCGGTGCCGCGGATGCTGGAGCGAGCCGGGCTCGGGATCGAGGACTTCGACCTGATCGAGGTGCATGAGGCGTTCGCCTCGCAGGTCCTTGCGACGCTGGCCGCGTGGGAGAAGCGGGGGCTTGCGCCGGTCGACCGGGAGCGGCTGAATGTGGCGGGGTCGTCGCTGGCGACGGGGCATCCGTTCGCGGCGACGGGGGCGCGGATCGTGGCGACCCTCGGCAAATTGCTGGCGGAGCGTGGGGGTGCGGGGCGGGGGCTGATCTCTGTTTGTGCCGCGGGCGGACAGGGCGTGACGGCGATCCTGGAACGGGCCTGACCGGGCGACCCCCGACTGAGGTCACAGGGCTCCGCCCCGGCCCCCGCTCCTCAATCGCCGGAGGGGCTTGATCGGGCTGAGGTCACGGGGCTCTGCCCCGGGCCCGGCTCCTCAATCGCCGGAGGGGCTTGATGGGGCTGAGGTCACGGGGCTCTGCCCCGGGCCCCGCTCCTCAATCGCCGGAGGGGCTTGAGGAGCGGGGGGCGGGCGGGGTGGCATGGGGAGGCGGGTCCGGTGGTCAGGCGCGTACGAGACGTGAGGGTGGGGACGGGTTGGGGTGCCCCCGCAGGACTCCGCGGGAACCCAGTCCCGGATCACTCGCCTATGGCGGACAACAGGGGTGGAGACCGAACCGGCCGAGGAGGTACCCCAACCCGGCCCCACCCGACCCACCTCGTCACCGCCCGCGCGCATACCGCCCGGGCGGCACCCCGACCACCCGCTTGAAGTGCCGGTTCAGATGCGACTGATCGTAGAAGCCACAGTCGGTGGCGACCTCCCCAGGCGCCCGCCCCTCGAGCAGCAGCCGCCGGGCCCGGTCCACCCGCCGCGCCATCAGATACTGATGCGGCGCGATCCCGTAGGCCGCCCCGAACGACCGCACCAGATGCGCAGGATGCGCATGCACCAGCCCCGCAGCCTCACTCAGCCCCACGCCCTCCACGAGCCGCGCGTCCAACAGCTCCCGCAACGCGCAGGCCACCCGCCGATCAGGCCCGGGCCGAGCCACCTCGGCCAGCCGCGGCCGCAACCGCTCACGCAACCGCTCCCCGACGAGCGCAAGCCGAGCAGCCGCCTCCAGCTCGTCCCCAGGACGCGCAAGCGCCGCATGGAGCCGGCTGATACGACGCCGCAGCAGCGGATCCGCCAGATCGGGCGTATCGACGGCGGACCCGATGAACGACGCGTCGAGCGGCCCGCCCCGGGCGTCCAGGTACAGCACCCGCTTACGGAAGCCGAGCGGAGTAGCGGCGGACCCGTTGTGCGGCACGTGCGGCGGCAGCAGAGAGACCGTGCCGAGAGGAGTGCCGTGCTCATGCCGCTCGAGGTCGTAGCGGACAGCGCCCTCGTCGACGATGAGCAGCGTCCAGGTGTCGTGCACGTGCATCGGATAGGAGTGCCGCGTGAAGTGGGCGTGGAAGACCTCCGTGACGCCCTCGACCTCGGGACGCCACGCGGTGATTTTCTCGGACCCACCGGTCCGCCCGCCACCGGCCGCCATGCAAAAAACGTACAAGACGGCACGGAACCCCGTTGGGCAGTCTCAAGGCATGAGCACAGAGACACCCGCCGAGGACACCGCCCAGCGCCCACCCCGCTTCGACACCAAGATCGCCGTCCTGCTCCGGGACGACCTGGAGACCTGGCAGCGGCTCAACGTGACGGCGTTCCTCGTGAGCGGCCTCGGCACGCAGGTCCCCGAGGTGGTGGGGGAGCCGTACGTGGACGGGGACGACACCCAGTATCTGCCGATGTTCCGGCAGCCGGTGCTCGTCTTCGAGGGCGGCAAGGAGGTGCTCACGGCGGCGCACGGCAAGGCGTTGCAGCGGGCGCTGCCGCGGGCGGTGTTCACCTCGGACCTGTTCGCCACGGGCAATGACACGGACAACAGGGCGGCGGTAAGGGCGGTGGCCTCCGCAGACCTGGATCTGGTGGGGATGGCGGTGTACGGCCCGCGCAATGCGGTGGACAAGGTTTTGAAGGGCGCAAAAATGCACGGGTGACGCAAGGGAATACAAAACAAAACCCCAGGACGAGCCCCCAAAGGCAGGAGCCCCGTCTCACCCGGCCGACAGGATCGGCGGGGGAGCGGGGCTCCTTGGGTACTGCGCTAGGTTCCGGATCAGATCACGGCCTTGGCCGCGTGATCAGGAGAGATTAGGCGGGGGTGACGTTCTCCGCCTGCGGGCCCTTCGGACCCTGCGTGACGTCAAAGGTCACGGCCTGGTTCTCCTCGAGGGAGCGGAAGCCGTTCGCGTTGATCGCCGAGTAGTGGACGAAGACGTCCGGGCCGCCGCCTTCCTGGGCGATGAAGCCAAAGCCCTTTTCAGCGTTGAACCACTTCACGGTTCCGGTAGCCATAAGCCCTCCTATGGGCCAAAGGGTCGCCCTGCTCCAGAACCTGCAAATGCACTTGCGAACAACTGCAAAAGTCTGAATACGACGAGAGCCTGCGGTTACATGCTCCGCAGGCTCTGTACTGCAAGGGAAACCAAACTGCAACTTGCGGCGAGCTTAGCACGCAGGCAGCGGAAAGCAATAGGGGGCAAGATCACGTCACCCGGAGGTTTGACGGAGGCCCGAAGCGGGTTGACCGGCGGGGTGCGCAACCCGGAGCATGCACCGTACCTCATGGGGTCTAGCCTCACCGATGTGGACAATTCTCCCGAGACTCCTCAGGCGGCGCGGCGTACCCGTCCGCGCGTCGGCCACATCCAGTTCCTGAACTGCATGCCCCTGTACTGGGGCCTCGCCAGGACGGGATCGCTCCTCGACTTCGAGCTCACGAAGGACACCCCGGAGAAGCTCAGCGAGCGACTGGTCCAGGGTGACCTGGACATCGGCCCGATCACCCTTGTCGAATTCCTGAAGGCGGCGGACCAGCTGGTCGCGTTCCCGGACCTGGCGGTCGGCTGCGACGGCCCGGTGATGTCGTGCGTGATCGTGTCGCAGGTGCCGCTGGACCAGCTCGACGGACGGCGCGTGGCGCTCGGCTCCACGTCGCGTACGTCCGTCAGGCTGGCGCAGTTGCTGCTCGAGGAGCGTGTCGGCGTACGGCCGGAGTACTACACGTGCCCGCCGGATCTGGGCCTGATGATGCAGGACGCGGAGGCGGCGGTGCTCATCGGGGACGCGGCGCTGCGGGCGAATCTGCATGATGCTCCGCGGCTCGGGTTGCAGGTGCACGACCTGGGTGCCATGTGGAAGGAGTGGACGGGGCTGCCGTTCGTCTTCGCGGTGTGGGCGGCGCGCAAGGAGTACGTGGCGCGGGAGCCGGCGATCACGCGGCAGGTGCACGAGGCGTTCCTGACGTCGAGGGACGTGTCGCTGGAGGAGGTCACCAAGGTGGCCGAGCAGGCGGCGCGCTGGGAGGTCTTCGACGAGACCGTTCTGGAGGAGTACTTCACGACGCTCGACTTCCGGTTCGGGCCGGCGCAGCTGGAAGGCGTCACGGAGTTCGCGCGTCGGGTCGGTCCGACGACGGGCTTTCCCGCGGACGTGACGGTGGAACTGCTCTCCCGCTGACATTTTGCCGGACTCGCGCGGAATTCGGCGGGGGTGCGTCACGGAATTCAGTTGAACGCCGGGGTTGAACGCCGGGACGGAATTGGGCGGGGCCGGTATGAAATCAACGTGAACACACGGCATTCGTGCCACGGGACTACGCTGCTGAGGCACACGCGCAGTTCTGGCGTACTGGGGGAGAGTCCGGGGGAGGGTTCACGGGATGCAGCCGCTGGAGGCCGACGATCCGACGACGCTGGGTCCTTACCGGCTTCTCGGCAGGCTCGGGCACGGCGGCATGGGCCGGGTGTATCTGGGCCGCAGCGCCGGCGGGCGGACCGTGGCCGTGAAGGTGGTGCACCCGCACTTCGCGCTGGACGAGGAGTTCCGGGCGCGGTTCAGGCGTGAGGTGGACGCGGCGCGGCGGGTCGGCGGGGCGTGGACCGCGCCGGTGCTCGACGCGGACCCCGGGGCGCGGGTGCCGTGGGTGGCGACGGGTTATGTGGCGGGCCCTTCCCTGGCCCAGGCGGCGGGCCCCGCGACGGGCCCGGACACCGATACGAGTACGGGTACGGGATTCAGCCCCGCCGGCGCCAGGACGCTCCCCCCACATTCCGTACGGGTCCTGGGCGCGGGCCTGGCGGAGGCGCTGGCGGCGGTGCACGGGCTGGGCCTTGTGCACCGGGACGTGAAGCCCTCCAACGTGCTGCTGACGGTGGACGGGCCGCGGCTCATCGACTTCGGCATCGCCCGGGCGACCGACAACACGGCGTCGCTGACGTCGACCGGGGTCTCCATCGGCTCGCCCGGTTATATGGCGCCCGAGCAGATCCTGGGCAAGGGCGTGACCGGTGCGGCGGACGTGTTCTCACTGGGTGCGGTCCTGGTGTACGCGGCGACGGGCGCGTCCCCGTTCCCTGGTGACTCGTCCGCGGCGCTGCTCTACAAGGTCGTACACGAGGAGCCCGAACTGGGCGCGCTGACCGGCGACTTGCGTGAGGTGGCCGCGGCCTGCCTGGCCAAGGAGGTGGCGGCGCGGCCCACGCCGGAGGAGATCGCGAGGAGGCTCGCGCCGGAGGGGGCGGCGCGGCTGGTGGCGGCGGGCTGGCTGCCCAGGGCGCTGGTGGAGCAGGTGTCGCGCAGTGCGGTGCAGCTCCTGGACCTGGAGGGCGCTCCGGCGGCGCCGTTGTCGGGCCCGGTCGGGTTCACGAACCCTTCGATGACCGGGGGCCATGCGCCGGCAGGAGTCTTCGGCCCACCGGACCCCGCGTACGGGACGCCGCCCCACAACACACCAGCACCAGAACCGGTACCGCACCCCGAACCGAGTCCGGTACCGCGCCAGCGCCCCGAACCGGTACCGGAACCGAATCCGAAACCCGGCCCGGTACCGGACCTCGAAGACGCCACCCCGGGCCGCTTCTCCGTCTCCGTGTCGGCGACGTCGACGCCCACGTCCCCCGACGGCCGGGGCCGCAGGCTGAGCTGCTCGGTGGCGCTCGCGGTGGCCGGTGCGCTGGCGGCGGTCACGGTGGGCGGGGTGTTCGTGGTGAACATGCTGCCGGACAACAGCAACAGCGGAGGCAAGGGAGCGGGCGCGGACGACACGGCACCCGCCACCTCGGCCCCGCCCATGGATTCGGCCCCACCGTCGGGATCGGCGCAGCCGACGGGGGCGGCGGCCGTGCCGGAGTTCTTCCTCGGCGCGTGGGACGGCCCGGCGGTTCAGGCGGGCATCTCCTTCGGCACGTTCCGGGTCGACCTGAAGCAGGCCGCTGTCGGCAAGCGGGTCGGCACGGTGACGTCGACGGACCCGCTGGGCATCCAGTGCGTGGACGTGCTGACGCTGAGGTCCGCCGACGGCAAGGAGCTGGTGGCCGGGGGCAAGGCGGCGCCGGACAACCCGGGCACCTGCGCGAAGGGCACCCACACGGTGCACCTCACACGCGACGGCGCGGCGTTGAAGTACTCCTCGCAGTATCCGCAGGCGGGCAACCCCACAGCGGACCTGACCCGCGTCCCCAAGGACTGACGTGCCGCCAGGTCTCCTACACGTACTGATGGGCTCGACGGGACTGATGAGCTCGACGGGACTGATGGGTTCGGCAGGTCTGATGGGTTCGACAGGTCTGATGGGTTCGACGGGACTGATGGGTTCGACAGGACCGATGGGTTCGACGGGACCGATGAGTTCGACAGGTCTGATGGGCTCGACAGGACCGATGGGACCAATGGCACCAATGGCATTGCTGGATTCCCCCGCCGTACTGATCACAGTCGCCGCCCTCTGGGGCGCAGCCGCAGGCCTGCTCCTGCCCCGCCCCGCCTACCGCCTCTCCGTGGAGCCGGAGGAGCCGTGGCGCGTGGTGGATCCATCGGGCCGGCCGATCCGAGGCTGGCTCGGGACCGCACGGTACGGGCCGAGTACGCCGGTCCTCGCGGCCTGCACCGCCCTCGTTTGCGCTCTGCTCGCCGCGGCCACCGGCACCCGCCCCGAACTCGGCGCCTGGCTGCTGCTCGCGCCGCTCGGCGTGCTGCTCTCCACGGTCGACTTCGCCGTGCACCGGCTGCCCGACGTACTGACGCTGCCGATGGCGGCTCTCGCGCTGCTTGCGCTGGGCGCGGCCGCCGCGCTGCCCGAGCCCGGCGGCTCCTGGCGCGGCGCGCTGCTCGGCGCCGCGGGCCTGGGCGGCGGCTACCTGTTGCTGCTCCTCATCTACCCGAAGGGGATGGGGTTCGGGGACGTGAAGCTGGCGCTCGGGCTCGGGGCGGCGCTCGGCTGGTACGGGTGGGGTGTGCTGTTCCTCGGGGCGTTCGCGGGGGTGCTGTTCAACGGTCTGTACGCCGGGGTCCTGATCGTGTTCCGGCGAGCAGGCCGCAGGTCGGAGGTGCCGTTCGGCCCTTTCATGATCGTGGGGGCCTGCGTGGGGGTTCTGCTGGGTGCTCTGGCGGCCTGACGTACGCTGAGACGGTCCGCCCTGATTTTGTTCAGAACCTCCGAAAGGGGCACGCCCGGTGACCGAGAAGGCCGCGCAGCAGTCCACCCTCGCCGTCCTCGACCGTGCCGCCGCCGGTGGGCGCATCACCCCCGAAGAGGCCGTCGAGCTCTACCGTGACGCCCCGCTGCACGCGCTGGGCGCCGCCGCCGACGCGATCCGCCGCCGTAAGTACGCGGGGATCGAACACATCGCGACGTACATCATCGAGCGGAACATCAACTACACGAACGTGTGCGTCACGGCGTGCAAGTTCTGTGCCTTCTACGCGGCCCCGAAGGACACCAAGAAGGGCTGGACCCGGGAGCTCGACGACATCCTGCGCCGCTGCGCGGAGACGGTCGAGCTGGGCGGCACGCAGATCATGTTCCAGGGCGGGCACCACCCGGACTACGGCGTCGAGTACTACGAGAAGCACTTCGCGGCGATCAAGAAGGACTTCCCGCAGCTCGTCATCCACAGCCTGGGCGCGTCCGAGGTCGAGCACATGGCGCGGATCTCCAAGGTGTCGGTGGAGGAGGCGATCCAGCGCATCCACGCCGCCGGGCTCGACTCGTTCGCCGGGGCCGGCGCCGAGCTGCTCCCCGAGCGCCCGCGCAAGGCCATCGCCCCGCTGAAGGAGTCCGGCGAGCGCTGGCTGGAGATCATGGAAGCGGCCCACAACCTGGGCGTCGAATCCACCTCCACCATGCTGATGGGCACCGGCGAGACGAACGCGGAGCGCATCGAGCACCTGCGCATGATCCGCGACGTACAGGACCGCACGGGCGGCTTCCGCGCCTTCATCCCGTACACGTACCAGCCGGAGAACAACCACCTCAAGGGCCGTACGCAGGCGACGCTCTTCGAGTACCTGCGCATGATCGCGATCGCCCGGATCTTCCTCGACAACGTCCAGCACATCCAGGGTTCCTGGCTGACGACGGGCAAGGAGGTCGGTCAGCTGTCCCTGCACTACGGCGCCGACGACCTCGGCTCGATCATGCTGGAGGAGAACGTGGTCTCCTCGGCCGGTGCCAAGCACCGCTCCAACCGTATGGAGATCATCGAGCTGATCCGCAAGGCGGGCCGCGTCCCGGCGCAGCGCGCCACCACGTACGAGCACCTCGTCGTGCACGACGACCCGGCGAACGACCCGGTCGACGAGCGCGTCATGTCGCACATCTCGTCCACCGCGATCGACGGCGGTACGGCGCACCCCGAGCTGAAGCTCGTGGCGACCAACTAGGACACACCTCCTCCGTGCTGACACTTCACGCCACCGCCGAGACGTCCGTCCTCGTGGACGGGGAGCACGTCAAGGCGCTCGGCCCGTACGAGGAACTGGCCGCCGCCCACCCGGACGCACGGGTGCGGCGCTGGCCCGGCATCCTCACGCCCGGGCTGCTCAACCCGTACGGTCCGGAGATCCTGGAGCACACGTACCACCCCGATCCGCGTGAGGCCGACACGTACGGCACGGTGCCGATCGGCGGGGAGCGGGCGCGGGAGATCTTCCGGGCGGATCCGTCCCGGCTCGGGGCGAGTGCCCGGCGCGGGGTGCAGCGGCTGTTCGCGCACGGGACGGTGGCCCTGGCCGGGGAGTTGCGGGCCAAGCCGGTCATCGAGGTGGCGCAGCGGTCCGGGCTGGTCTTCGCGGCGCGCCCCGACGGGCTGCCCGGGCCGGTCTCCCTCTCCCCGAAGCCGCTGGTGCTCCTGCCCGGCCTCGCGGTGGGCCGTCCGGCCCGGTTCGCGGTGTTCGATGTCGCGGATCGCGCGGAGCTTGTTGCGCGGGGGGCGGGTACCTGCGTGGCGACGGTGATCGGCGGCCGGCTCGTGTACCGGGGTCGCTGAGCGCGGGCCGAGGGGTGTGACCCGGTCCCCGTCCGCGGGTGCGTCGTGGTTGCTCGCGCAGTTCCCCGCGCCCCTGGAAGCGAGCTCCGCCCGCCCGGGGAGGGCGCGGCGAAGCCGCAGGCACTCAGGGGCGCGGGGAACGGCGCGACCAGCCACGACGTGACCCGCACTCGACAGTGCGACCGCACCGGGCAGACGCAGTCGTGCTCGGCAGGGGCGCGGGGAACGGCGCGAGCAACCACGACGCGACCGGCACCGACAGCGCGACCCCGCCCGGCAGACGGATCCCGGTCACCCGGCGAGGGACCCCGTACTGCCACAATGGTCAAGTGACCCGCGCATCCCTGGACAAGCAGCCGCACGAAGTCGCTTCGATGTTCGACGACGTGGCGGAGAAGTACGACCTCACCAATGACGTGCTGTCCCTGGGACAGGCCAGGCTGTGGCGCAAGGAGGTCGCGAAGGCGGTCGGCGCGCGCCCGGCGCAGAAGATCCTCGACCTGGCCGCCGGGACGGCCACGTCCTCGCAGCCGTTCGTGCGGGCCGGCGCGTACGTCGTGCCCTGTGACTTCTCGCTCGGCATGCTCCGGGTCGGCAAGCAGCGCCATCCGTGGATGCCGTTCACCGCGGGTGACGGTATGCGGCTGCCGTTCAGGGACGACACGTTCGACGCGGTGACGATCTCCTTCGGGCTGCGCAACATCCAGGACACCGACCTGGCGCTGCGCGAGCTGTACCGGGTCACCAAGCCCGGCGGCCGCGTCGTCATCTGCGAGTTCAGTCACCCCACCTGGGCCCCGTTCCGCACGGTCTACACCGAGTACCTGATGCGGGCCCTGCCGCCGGTCGCGCGCGCCGTCTCCTCGAACCCGGACGCGTACGTCTATCTCGCCGAGTCGATCCGTACCTGGCCGACGCAGCCGGAGCTGGCGGCCCGTCTCCAGGGCGCCGGGTGGTCCAAGGTGGCCTGGCGCGACCTCACCGGCGGCATCGTCGCGTTGCACCGCGGTATCAAGTAAGTCGCGTTCCAGGCAATGCAGTTGACGGGAACCGCGCCGCGGGAAAGATGAGTCCGTTGATTACGTGGTGACGCCCGGTGACGGTGTGTCACCCGGCTGTCCCCGGATCATCACGGAGCATCCCGATGCCGTCGTTCTGCCCGCACTGTGGAGCCGAGGCTCCTGAAGAGGCCCGCTTCTGCATGAGATGTGGGCGGGAACGGTCTCCGGCCGCACCCCCGCCCACACCACCCAGCGCACCACCTGGCGTTCCGCCCAGCGCCCCGCCCGTTCCCGCCTACGCCCCGGTGCCCGCTCAGCCCTCGGCCGTCGGGCAGTTCTTCGGGCGTGCGCTGCGCGGCGACTGGGCCGGGGCGGCGCAGGCCGCGCTGTGGCCGGTCGGCCTGCTGCTGATCGCGGCGTTCGCCTTCGCCGTCCCCTCGTACGGGCAGGGTTCCGACGACGTCGTCGTCGGGTTCGCGGACCGGATGCGCATCGCGCTGGCCGTGCTGCTCCAGGGCCTCGGCGGCAGCCTGGAGATCTCCGGGGGCGGCTCCGGCGACTCCCTCTACGACAGCGGCTACGACTCCGGCTCCTCCGGCACCGCGTCGCTCTCCGTGATCCCGCTGCTGGTCACGGTGGTGTGGATCGTGGCGCTCGTCATCGGCGTACGGATGCTGCGCACGCGCCTGTACGCGCGGACGGCCCCCGGCACACCGGTCGGCACACCGGTCGGCACACCGGTCGGCACTCAGGCCGGGTCGGCGGGTGCGAGCGCGGGACTCGAAGCGGCCGTGCGTGTCGCTCTGTTGGTGACCGGCGCGACGCTGGTGCTCGGGCTGATCGGGCAGCCCGGGATCCAGGGCGTGGAGCTGTCCACGGCGCCGTTCCTGACCGCGCTGTGGACGCTGCTGCTCTCGCTCGTGGTGGCCGGGGGAGTGCTGCACGGCGATGACCTGAAGTACCGGGTGGCGGCGGCCCGCCCGGGCCTGCGCATGCTGGTGCGGGCCTTCGGTACGGCCGTGCGCGCCATGGGATGGGTGCTGCTGATCGCCGCGGCCCTCGGCTGGACCGGGCTCGCGATCTTCGGTGAGGACGGCGGCTCGAGCCCGTCCGACCTCGCGGACTCCTCCGAATTCGACGGTTCGGCCGCGGCGGCGCTCGGCACCGTCCTGATGCTGCTGCCCAACCTCGCCCTCGCCGTGCTCGGCCTGTGCTGGGGCGCGCCGCTGGAGGCCGAGGGGCGCGGCTCGTCGTCGTTCGGCGGCGGCTACGACAAGGAGTCGTTCGGCCTGTCCCGGCTCGGCGACGAACTCGGCTCGGGTGCGCTGGTCTACGCCCTCGCCGTCGGGCTGATCTGCGCCCTGGTCGTGGGCGTGCTGGCGGCCCGGCGCTCGCTCGACCGGCGCGAGCAATTCCTGTCCGCGGGACTCTTCTTCGGCTTGTTCCTGCTGCTCGCCGGGGTCGGCGGCCTGGGCGTGCGGTTCGCGGGGGACCTCGACTTCTTCGGCAGCGGGTCGGGCCGGTTCGAGTTGGGTCTGAGCGTGCCGGACGCGCTGCTGTTCGGGCTGCTGTGGATCGGCGGCGCCGCGTTCCTCGCGCCGTATCTGATGCAGATGGCCGGGGTCGGCACGGCGATCGTCCCGGCCCCGCTCCCGGCCATGCCCGGCCAGGCTCCGGTCTTCGCCCCGGGGCCGCCGCCCGGCCAGGCCCCGACGTTCACCCCGGGCCGGCCGCGCGGCCAACCACCCACGCCCACCCAGGGCGGCTCGTCGCCCGCGCTGCCCGGCCAGGACCCGGCAGCGCACACGCCGGAGCACACGCCGACCCCACCGGCGTACACACCAGAACACACGCCGGTCCCGGCGCCGTACACCCCAGGGCACCCCCAGGACCCGTACGCCCCGGGCACCTTCCAGCTCGCCCCGCCGCCCGCCGCGGGCCCGTCACGGAAGCGGCGCGTCGGCGTCTGGGTCGGCACCATCGTCGGCGCGTTCGTCATCGGCGGCGGCGCGGCGGCCGGGGTCCTGCTGCTCCAGGACGACGGCGGCAAGAAGGACACCGACGACGGCAAGCCGGGTACGAGCCGGACCGAGGGGCAGAGTCCGTCCACCTCACCGACGCCGACCCCGACAGCGTCACCGTCCGCGATGGAGTCGCCGTCCCCGGCGATCGGCGGCAACACCGCCGCGCCCACCGACATGCCGGAGGTGCCCGACGGGTACCACCAGGTCTTCGACGACCAGGGTTTCTCGTTCGTCATCCCGGACGCCTGGGACCGCACCGGCGTCGCGAACGGCAGCCAGATCACCTATGCGGGCAGCACCGGCGTGGAGAAGTACGTCGTCGGCGTCATCCCGGACGCGGACTACACGTCGCACGACAACCTCCTCGCCATGGAGAAGCACCTCAAGGAGGACAAGAAGAAGACGAACTACGAGCGCATCCTCCTGGACACGAACACGTTCCAGGGCGAGCCCGGTGCCATCTGGGAGTACACGTACGAGGACGAGGGCGGGCAGACCGTCCACGGCATCGACCAGTCGTACATCGCCGCCGACGGCACCGAGTACACGATCTTCCTGACGGGTCAGGAGGACGCCTGGTCCGAGCTGGCCGGCACCTACCGGATCGGCCTCGACTCCTGGCGCCTCACGGACACGGACTGAACGGACCGGGCCGGACACGGACCGGACGACTACGGGCTGAACGGACACGGGCTGAACGGCTCGGCCGGTTCGTCCAGTTCGCGGCGGATGCCACCGCCCCGCGGGCCCGGCTCGCGGGGCACGCGCACGCCCGCGCCCCCTCCGCCGCCCTCGTCCTCGCCGAGGTCGAACCAGATCGTGACCGCCGCGTCCCGGGGCACCTCGGCGCCGGGCGGCGGGTACTGGCGCACCACGTGGTCGACGGTCGGCAGCGGGTGGTCGGGCCGGTCGGGGGTCGTGAGTCGCACGCCGTGCGTCTCGGCCGTGTCGCGCGCGTCCACCGCCATCAGACCGACCAGTTTCGGAACCCGGACTTCCGGCAGGCCTTCGGCGTACTCGGGGTTCTCGGGTGGTATGTGCACGGACGTCACCCCCAGGAGGTACCGGAAGGGTAGCCCCGCGGGGCGCGGCGCGAAACGCCCCGACGCGGGCCACCGCCCCCACCACTCGAGCCGGAAGCCGTCCGCCGCCCCTACAACTCCAGTCTGAAGCAGTGCCCTTGGCGCCCGGACGGTGTCACGAACGTCTCCGTGCGCTCCATGCCGAGGCGCCGCGTCACCGCGATCGAGCGTTCGTTGAGCGCGTCGACCATCGCGACGACGCTGGTGATGCCCGCCTCCCGGACTCGCTCCAGGGTCGCGCGGGCGGCGGCCGTGGCGTACCCCTGGCCCCAGTGCGCGCGGCCGAGCCGCCAGCCGATCTCGATCTCGCCGGTCGGGCCCCACGGGCGGTCCCACGGCTGCGCGCCGGTGAACCCGATGACCTGGCGGTCCCCGTCGGTCATCGTCCACAGGCAGAAGCCGCGCTCGGCGTCGTGCCGGCGCTGGCGCGCGGTCAGTTCCTCGTACACGGACAGCTCGGCCGAGGCACCCCCGTGGAACTCCATGACGTCGGGGTCGTCGAAGACCCGGTGCCAGGCGAAGGCGTCCTCGTGGGTGGGGACGCGCAGATCCACGGCGGGCAGGACTCGACTCATGGGCTGGCCCTTCGGCTGGGTGATCGGTACCGCTGAATAGACTGCCCATGTCCGTGCCGCACGGCACACTCTTTTCGAGCCTTGGGGAGAACCCGCAGTGACCGAACCCAAGACCCTCTCCGAGTACAGCGCAGACGTGATCGTCGTCGGAGCCGGTCCTGCCGGTTCGACGACCGCCTACTACCTCGCGAAGGCGGGGCTCGACGTCCTGCTCCTGGAGAAGACCGCGTTCCCGCGCGAGAAGGTCTGCGGTGACGGTCTGACGCCCCGCGCCACGAAGCAGCTCGTCTCCATGGGCATCGACATCTCCGAAGAGGCGGGCTGGCTGCGCAACAAGGGCCTGCGCATCATCGGCGGCGGTGTCCGTCTCCAGCTGGACTGGCCGGATCTGGCCAGCTACCCGGACTACGGCCTGGTCCGCAAGCGCGACGACTTCGACGAGCAGCTCGCGCGCCAGGCGCAGAAGGCGGGCGCGCGGCTGTACGAGCGGTGCAATGTCGGCGCGCCGATCGTCGACGACCGCACCGGCCACATCACCGGCGTGCACGCCAAGCTCGGCGAGGAGAAGACCGAGGTCACCTTCCACGCCCCGCTCGTCGTCGCGGCCGACGGCAACTCGACGCGGCTCTCCCTCGCCATGGGCCTGCACCGGCGCGAGGACCGTCCGATGGGTGTCGCGGTGCGTACGTACTTCACCTCGCCCCGCCACGACGACGACTACCTGGAGTCCTGGCTGGAGCTGTGGGACCGGCGCGGCCCCGGCGAGGACCGCCTGCTTCCCGGCTACGGCTGGATCTTCGGCATGGGCGACGGTACGTCGAACGTGGGCCTCGGCATCCTCAACTCCTCGAAGGCGTTCAAGGAGCTGGACTGGCGCGAGGTCCTCAAGGCCTGGTGCGCGTCGATGCCGGCGGACTGGGGCTACACGCCGGAGAACATGACGATGCCGATCCGCGGCGCCGCCCTGCCGATGGCCTTCAACCGGCAGCCGCACTACACCAAGGGGCTGCTCCTGGTCGGTGACGCGGGCGGTCTGGTCAACCCGTTCAACGGCGAGGGCATCGCGTACGCCATGGAGTCGGGGCAGATCGCCGCCGACGTCATCGTGCAGGCCCATGCGCGCGCCACCCCCGCCCAGCGCGAACTGGCGCTGCAGAACTACCCGAAGATCCTCAAGGAGACCTACGGGGGTTACTACACGCTGGGCCGCGCCTTCGTGAAGGTGATCGGCAACCCGAAGATCATGAAGATCGCGACGCAGCGCGGCCTTACCCACCCGATCCTGATGAAGTTCACGCTGAAGATGCTGGCGAACCTCACCGACCCGACGGGCGGCGACGCCATGGACCGCATCATCAACGGCCTGAGCAAGGTCGCGCCGAAGGCCTGACGCCTTCCCGACTTGGCCGGTATGGGGGGATCGGGGCAGGGTGGAGCCATGATTTTCATCGCCGTGAAGTTCACCGCCCGCCCCGAGCACGCCGATACCTGGCTGAAGAAGACCGCCGCGTTCACCGAGGCGACCCGCGCCGAGGAGGGCAACCTCTTCTTCGACTGGTCGCGCAGTGTCGACAACCCGAACCAGTTCGTCCTCCTGGAGGGCTTCCGCGACGGTGACGCGGGCGCCGTGCACGTCGCCTCCGACCACTTCAAGGCCGGACTCGAGGCCATGGCCCCGCTCATCGCCTCCACCCCCGAGATCATCAACGCCGACATCCCGAACGAGGGCTGGGGCGCGATGGGGGAGCTGGCCCCGCAGGACTGAGCCCGACTGCCTTGTATCGGCGCCCACTTCGAGAAGTGGGCGTCGATGTGTGCGCGTGAGACCTGTGATGATCCTGTGACGCGTCCGAGGGCAACGTTCGGCCCGGGTGCGTAGTCGGAGGGGGTGTGCCGTGAACCGGCACACCCCCTCCGACTACGAGAGAGCGTTGATGAGACGTCAGATGCGCAGCTCCGCCTTCCGAGCGGCCCTCGGGCTCGCCGCGGCCGTGGCACTGTCCGGCGGCGGGCTCGCGGCCGCCGCGCCCGCCCTCGCCGCCGACGACGCCCCGCTGACGGTGGCGATCACCGGCGAGAACCGCGTCGATCTGTCCCTGCAGGGCGACAACGGCGACGCGACCGAGCCCCAGGTCACCCTGCGGCTCGCGGCGCCGGGCAGCGACGAGCCGGGCGACGACGGCGTGATCCCCGTCGTCCACCAGGGCGACTACAAGATCAAGATCGATGCCACCGGGCTCAAGGGCGTCGCCAAGGTGAAGCTGCCCTGCGAGGCGAGCGGTCTGACCGCCGAGTGCGCGGGCTACGAGATCAACGCGGGCGAGGACTACAACCGGCTCGGCGGCATCCGCCTCGACGTCAACAGCGAGAGCGCGGCCGGGGACTTCGGCTCCATCAAGGTCACCGGTGAGGGCGAGGGCGTCGACTTCACCCCGCTGACCACCGACGTGCTGGTCGGCGGCCCGGAGTTCCTCGGTCACAAGCTGGCCGAGCCGAAGGGCTTCAAGGCCGGTGACACGTACGAGGCACCGGTGGGCTTCCGCAACGTGGGCGGCATGGCCGCCGACGGCGCCGTGCTGCGCTTCCACGGCTCGCGCGGGCTGAGCTTCCCGGACAGCTACGGCAACTGCGCGTACAAGGCGACCACCGACGGCCCGCTGCTGCGCCGGGGCACGGACGCGATCTGCACCTTCCCCGGCACCTACGAGGCGGGCAAGGCCTACGCCCTCGCCGAGCCGCTGAAGGTGAAGACGGCCGACTTCGCGCTCTACGACATCGTCAACTACGGCTTCTCCGCGGTCGCCCCCGCCAAGGCGAAGGCGCTTCTCGACGGTGACGGCTACACGCCCGGCACCGGCGCGCCCCTGACGCTGAAGGAGGCCACGGGCACCGCCCCGGCCGACTACACGCGCTACGCCGAACTGGACCTGCCCAGCACCACCACCTACGACCTGGTCCTGACCGGCGCCTCCGCGAAGGGCGCGGCCGGCTCCACGGTGAAGGCGGAGATCGGGTTCCGCAACGACGGCCCGGGCTGGCTCAGCGCGCTGCGCTCCGGCGGCGAGCCGATCGCCTTCACGGTCGAGGTGCCCGAGGGCGCGACGGTCACCAAGGCTGCGGACCGTTGCAACTCCACCACGATCGAGGAGGGTGTGAAGGGCTACCTGTGCTGGGTGTCCACGCCGCTCCTGGAGGACGCCGAGCTGACGTTCCCCTTCGAGCTGCGGATCGACAAGGTCGTGAAGGGCGCCAAGGGCAAGGTGGCGCTGCCGACCTGGGAGAACCCGAACGAGCCTGAGCAGTCCAACAACACCGCCTGGATCGTGCTCAACGGCACCGACGACGGTCAGTCCGCGGGCGGCTCGTCCGACGGAGGCGCCTCCGCGAGCCCGTCGCCGAGCGCGGGCGGCGATACGTCTGGTTCTTCCGGTACGTCCGGTAACTCCGGCTCGTCCGGCGGGGACTCGGGCGACCAGGGCTCCGGTTCGGGCGGCGGACTCGCGCTGACCGGCGCCGGCGGCATGCTGCTCATCGGCGGCATCGCCGTCGTCGTCCTGGGGCTCGGTGCGGCCGTCGTCCTCGTCATGCGCCGCAGGGCCGCCTGACGCCGCGTACACGACACGAGAAGGCCGCCGCGCCCCATCCCGGGGTGCGGCGGCCTTCGCCGTACGTACAGAGGCCCTTTACAGGGCAGAGGCCTTTTGCAGGGCAGAGCCTTTTACAGGGCAGAGCCTTTTACAGGGCGCGGACCGCACCGCTCGCCGGGTAGCCCGACAGGTCCTGGATGACGACGCCCTTGGAGGGGTTGGCGGCGTCCAGGTACTGGCCGTTACCGATGTAGACGCCGACGTGGTACGCCGAGCCCGCGCCGCCCCAGTACAGGATGTCGCCGACCGCGAGGTTGGACAGGGAGACCGAGGTGCCGAAGGTCGACTGCTCCTGGGAGGTGCGCGGCAGGTCCACGCCGGCCTGCTTGAACGCGGCCTGGACGAGGCCGGAGCAGTCCCACGAGTTGGGGCCCGTGCCGCCCATCACGTACGCGTCGCCGACCTGGGCCTGAAGGAAGCCGATGACGGCGCCGACGGAGCCGCTGGCCGGGGCGGCCGCGGTGGTGGTGGCGGTGGACAGCGTCGTGCGCTCGCTGGAGCGGGAGGCGGCCTGCTGGGCGGCTTCGCGCTCGGCCTTCTCCTTGGCGGCGGCCTCGGCCTTCTTCTTGGCCTCCGCCTTCTTCTCGGCGGCGACCTGGTCCTTCTTGGCCTGGTCGGCGGCCTTGGCGAACGCCTCGTCGCGCTCGGCCTGCAGCTGGTAGTTGGCCGCGGCCTGCTGGGTGGCGGCCGCGGACTGGGCCACCTGGGAGGACAGGTCGGTGGTGAGCGTGGGCAGTTCGAGCGTCTGCGTCACGGGCTCGGCAGCGTTCGCCGCACCGGACGCACCAGCCACGGCGAGGGTGCTGAGTACGCCACCGGTGACTCCGGCACGCAGGGCCATCTTCGAGGCGCTGCGGCGGGGCTTCCGGTGGCTGGGTATGTGAGCGGTGTGGGACATGAGTACAACCGCTATCAGGGCTTCACGGTTCCCATCAAGAAACGTGTGGTGCGCCACAGTTGTGAAGCTGCGGCGTGAATCCCGGGCGCGGCGGCCCTTATTGACGCCGTAAAGGGCAATACGGACAGCCTTGATCGAGGCTGTGATCACGCTGTTTTCGCAATTCGTCCGAATTGCCCGACGCCTACCACTCGTTGACACCGTTGGCCAAGCCCGGTTTCCGCAACGATCCATGATGCGTGATGCAGGTCACATGCGACCCCTAGGGGTCGCCCTCGCGTCCACTTCCGTCCACACCTCTCCCTCTGATGTGTGAACGGCATCCATTATCAGCCACTCGCGTCCAGCACCAATTTGCCCGCATGACCCACCTCTTGATAGTGCGACGTGGCTCCCACCAGCGATGACGAGGCAAGTTGTCACCACTGGTGATCACTCAGGCGCTTCGAGTGTGAAGATCACCGCTCATCCGACTTCATGATCCTTCGTCAGGTGGTGGAGATCACAAAGTAGTTGGCGCACCCCGTGTCGCAGATCACAGAGTGGCGGGCATAGTATGCGGGGCAAGTTGGGCTTGTGACCTGCTTCACATGTAAGCGATCTTCGATCGTTTACGGGAGGGGCGGGGGCGCGGGCCCTTGCAAACGCCAGCAGTCAGTGCCGACTGAGAGGAGCGGGGAGCGGTGAACGCGTATGCGCCCATCCTCGTACTGGGAGCCCTCGGGGCAGGCTTTGCGATCTTCTCCGTACTCATGGCCACGCTTATCGGTCCAAAGCGGTACAACAGGGCCAAGCAAGAGGCTTATGAGTGCGGGATCGAGCCGACCCCGACGCCGGCCGGTGGCGGGCGCTTCCCCATCAAGTACTACCTGACGGCGATGCTCTTCATCGTCTTCGACATCGAGATCGTCTTCCTCTACCCCTGGGCCGTCACCTTCGACGCCCTGGGGGTTTTCGGGCTCGTAGAGATGCTGCTCTTCGTGCTCACCGTCTTCGTCGCGTACGCGTACGTATGGCGGCGCGGCGGCCTGGAATGGGACTGAGCCCCGTTTAGGGGAGACCGGGAGCCACAGAGCAATGGGACTCGAAGAAAAGCTGCCGAGCGGATTCCTGCTGACCACCGTCGAGCAGGCCGCGGGCTGGGTGCGCAAGTCGTCCGTCTTTCCCGCCACGTTCGGCCTCGCCTGCTGCGCCATCGAGATGATGACGACGGGCGCGGGCCGCTACGACCTGGCGCGGTTCGGCATGGAGGTGTTCCGCGGATCACCCCGCCAGGCGGACCTGATGATCGTCGCGGGCCGGGTGAGCCAGAAGATGGCGCCCGTCCTGCGCCAGGTCTACGACCAGATGCCCAACCCCAAGTGGGTCATCTCCATGGGGGTCTGCGCCTCGTCCGGCGGCATGTTCAACAACTACGCGATCGTGCAGGGCGTCGACCACGTCGTCCCGGTCGACATCTATCTGCCCGGCTGCCCGCCCCGGCCCGAGATGCTGATGGACGCGATTCTCAAGCTCCATCAGAAGATCCAGTCCTCCAAGCTCGGCGTGAACGCCGAGGAGGCGGCCCGCGAGGCGGAGGAAGCGGCACTCAAGGCGCTTCCGACGATCGAGATGAAGGGGCTGCTGCGGTGAGTGACGCGCAGAACGACGGGGCCAACCCCGAGAAGGACCTCAGTGCCGCCAATCTCCCGGGACAGCGCGGCGACCAGGGCGAGGAGATCCGCGTCCAGCGCGGCATGTTCGGCGCCAACAACGGCGGCGACACCTCCGGCTACGGCGGACTCGTCCGCTCGGTCCGGCTGCCCGGCGAAACCGTTCGCCCCTACGGCGGTTGGTTTGACGAGGTCGCCGACGAGCTGGAGGGCGCCCTGGAAGAGCAGGGCCTCCTCCCCGACAACGCCATCGGCAAGACGGTCGTCGACCGCGGCGAGCTCACCTTCCACATCGAGCGCGAGCACCTGGTCCGCGTCGCCCAGACCCTGCGCGACGACCCGGCCCTGCGCTTCGAGCTCTGCACCGGGGTGAGCGGTGTCCACTACCCGGAGGACAAGGGCCGCGAGCTGCACGCCGTCTACCACCTGCGGTCGCTCACCCACGGCCGGCTGATCCGTCTCGAAGTCTTGATGCCCGACACGGACCCGCACGTCCCGTCCCTGGTCACCGTCTATCCGACCAACGACTGGCACGAGCGCGAGGCGTACGACTTCTTCGGCATCGTCTTCGACGGCCACCCCGCGCTGACGCGGATCATGATGCCGGACGACTGGCAGGGCTTCCCGCAGCGCAAGGACTATCCCCTCGGCGGCATCCCCGTCGAGTACAAGGGCGCCCAGATCCCGGCTCCGGACCAGCGGAGGTCGTACAGCTGATGACCACTCCCCACGCAACCGCGCGCGCCACCACCGAAGGCTCCGTATATACGGTCACCGGCGGCGACTGGGACGAGGTCGTCCAGTCCGCGGTCAAGTCCGACGACGAGCGCATCATCGTCAACATGGGCCCCCAGCACCCGTCCACGCACGGCGTGCTGCGCCTGATCCTGGAGATCGACGGCGAGACGGTCACCGAGGCCCGTTGCGGCATCGGCTATCTGCACACGGGCATCGAGAAGAACCTCGAGTACCGCACGTGGACGCAGGGCACCACGTTCGTGACGCGCATGGACTACCTGACGCCGTTCTTCAACGAGACGGCCTACTGTCTCGCCGTCGAGAAGCTCCTCGGCATCGAGGACGAGATCCCCGACCGGGCGAGCATCATCCGGGTCCTGCTCATGGAGCTGAACCGGATGTCCTCGCACCTGGTCTGCATCGCCACCGGCGGTATGGAACTCGGCGCGACGACGATCATGATCTACGGCTTTCGTGATCGTGAACTCATTCTCGATATCTACGAGTTGATCACCGGCCTGCGCATGAACCACGCGTACATCCGGCCCGGCGGACTCGCCCAGGACCTGCCGCCCGGCGCGGTGGACCAGCTCCGCGAGTTCGTGAAGAAGATGAAGAAGAACCTTCCCGAGTACGACAAGCTCGCCACCGGGAACCCCATCTTCAAGGCCCGTATGCAGGACGTCGGCCACCTCGACCTCGCGGGCTGCATGGCCCTCGGCGCCACCGGACCGATCCTGCGCTCCGCCGGCCTGCCGCACGACCTGCGCAAGACGGACCCGTACTGCGGATACGAGAACTACGACTTCGAGATCCCGACCGCCGACACCTGCGACTCCTACGGCCGCTTCCTGGTCCGCCTGGAGGAGATGCGCCAGTCGCTGCACATCGTCGAGCAGTGCCTGGACCGGCTCGCCCCGGGCCCGGTCATGGTCGGCGACAAGAAGATCGCCTGGCCCGCCCAGCTGGCCCTCGGCCCGGACGGACTCGGTAACTCGCTCGACCACATCAAGAACATCATGGGCACCTCCATGGAGGCCCTCATCCACCACTTCAAGCTGGTGACCGAGGGCTTCCGCGTCCCGCCGGGGCAGGCGTACAGCGCCGTGGAGTCACCCAAGGGCGAGCTGGGCGTGCACGTCGTCTCCGACGGCGGCACCCGCCCCTTCCGGGTCCACTTCCGCGACCCGTCCTTCACCAACCTTCAGGCGATGGCGGCGATGTGCGAGGGCGGCCAGGTCGCCGACGTCATCGTCGCCGTCGCATCCATCGACCCCGTGATGGGAGGCGTCGACCGGTGACCACCGCTTCCACAGATCCTTCTGGGCAGGGCGTCAGCCTGGGCATGCCCCAACTGCCCGCGCCCGCCTACCCGGACGACGTCCGGGCCCGGCTCGAGACGGACGCGAAGGAGATCATCTCCCGCTACCCCGGCTCCCGCTCGGCGCTCCTCCCGCTGCTCCACCTCGTCCAGGCGGAGGAGGGCCATGTCACGCGCACCGGAATGCAGTTCTGCGCGGACATGCTCGACCTGACCACCGCCGAGGTCACCGCCGTCGCGACCTTCTACACGATGTACCGGAGGGCCCCCAGCGGCGACTACCAGGTCGGCGTCTGCACCAACACCCTGTGCGCCGTCATGGGCGGCGACGCCATCTTCGAGTCGCTCCAGGAGCACCTCGCCGTCGGCAACGGAGGCACCACCGACGACGGCAAGATCACGCTCGAGCACATCGAGTGCAACGCGGCCTGCGACTTCGCCCCCGTGGTGATGGTCAACTGGGAGTTCTTCGACAACCAGACGCCCGAGTCCGCCAAGCGCCTCGTCGACGACCTGCGCGCAGGAGCGCAGGTGTCACCGACGCGCGGCGCCCCCTTGTGCACGTTCAAGGAGACGGCGCGCATCCTGGCCGGCTTCCCCGACGAGCGCGAGGGCGCCGTCGAGGCGAGCGGCAGCGCCGGACCGGCGTCCCTGATCGGACTCCGGCTCGCCAAGGGCGAGACGCCGCCCGCGCGCGTGGTCCACCCGCGCACGGAGGTCGTCGACGGCGATGCACCGCACGAGCCGTCACCCGGCGAGCACCTGAGCTCGCACGACGCGCCGCAGTCCACATCGGCCTCCGACCCGTCCCACCCAGCGGGTCCTGCCGCCGAGGAGGGGGAGTGATGACCTTGGCAGCCGAGATCGAGAACAACGACACCAGCCCGGAGAAGGTACTCGCACCGGTCCTTTCCGCCTTCTGGGACGAGGACAAGTCCTGGTCTTTGGATGTGTACCGCCGGCACGACGGATACGAGGGACTGCGCAAGGCCCTCGCGATGGAGCCGGACGATCTCATCGCCTATGTGAAGGACGCGGGGCTTCGCGGGCGTGGTGGCGCCGGGTTCCCGACCGGGATGAAGTGGCAGTTCATCCCGCAGGGAGACGGCAAACCGCACTATCTAGTTGTCAACGCCGACGAATCGGAGCCGGGGACCTGCAAGGACATCCCGCTCCTCTTCGCGAACCCGCATAGCCTCATCGAGGGCATCGTGATCGCCTGTTACGCGATCCGTTCCGAGCACGCGTTCATCTACTTGCGCGGTGAAGTGGTCCCCGTACTGCGGCGCTTGCACGAGGCCGTGCGCGAGGCCTACGCCGCGGGGTATCTCGGGCAGAACGTCCTCGGGTCCGGTCTCAACCTTGAACTCACGGTGCACGCCGGCGCGGGCGCGTACATCTGTGGTGAGGAGACCGCACTCCTGGACTCGCTCGAGGGCCGGCGTGGCCAGCCGCGACTGCGTCCTCCCTTCCCTGCCGTCGCGGGCCTCTACGCGTGCCCCACTGTGGTGAACAACGTCGAGTCCATCGCGTCGGTTCCCGCGATCCTTCATCGGGGCAAGGACTGGTTCAAGTCGATGGGCAGCGAGAAGTCGCCCGGCTTCACGCTCTACTCGCTCAGCGGCCACGTCGTCTCGCCCGGCCAGTACGAGGCCCCGCTCGGCATCACGCTGCGCCAGCTCCTCGACATGAGCGGCGGCATCCGACCGGGTCACCGCCTCAAGTTCTGGACCCCGGGCGGCAGTTCGACCCCGATGTTCACCGAGGAGCACCTCGACGTGCCCCTCGACTACGAGGGTGTCGGCGCCGCCGGATCGATGCTCGGCACCAAAGCGCTCCAGTGCTTCGACGAGACGACCTGCGTGGTCCGGGCGGTCACCAGGTGGACCGAGTTCTACGCCCACGAGTCCTGCGGCAAGTGCACCCCGTGCCGCGAAGGGACGTACTGGCTCGTGCAGTTGCTGCGCGACATCGAGGCCGGCAAGGGCTCCCTGGACGACCTCGACAAGCTGAACGACATCGCCGACAACATCAACGGCAAGTCGTTCTGCGCCCTCGGTGACGGCGCCGCATCGCCGATCTTCTCCTCGCTCAAGTACTTCCGCGCGGAGTACGAGCAGCACATCACGGGCAAGGGCTGCCCCTTCGACCCGGCCCGCTCGACGCTCTGGGCGGATGGGTCCGACCAACACCGCACGGAGGTGAACGCGTGACTGTGACCACCAACGCTCCCTCCGGGGGCGGCGAGGCGGCCGTTCCGCCCGAGGACCTCGTCTCGCTGACCATCGACGGCATCGAGGTCAGCGTGCCCAAGGGCACCCTGGTCATCCGGGCCGCCGAACAGCTCGGCATCGAGATCCCCCGGTTCTGCGACCATCCGCTCCTCGACCCGGCCGGCGCCTGCCGCCAGTGCATCGTGGAGGTGGAGGGCCAGCGCAAGCCGATGGCGTCCTGCACCATCACCTGCACCGACGGCATGGTGGTCAAGAGCCAGCTCTCCTCGCCCGTCGCCGAGAAGGCGCAGCACGGCGTGATGGAGCTGCTGCTCATCAACCACCCGCTGGACTGCCCGGTCTGCGACAAGGGCGGCGAGTGCCCGCTGCAGAACCAGGCGATGTCGCACGGCCAGGCCGAATCACGCTTCGAGGGCAGGAAGCGCACCTACGAGAAGCCGGTACCGATCTCCACGCAGGTGCTGCTCGACCGTGAGCGGTGCGTGCTGTGCGCGCGCTGCACCCGGTTCTCGAACCAGATCGCGGGCGACCCGATGATCGAGCTGATCGAGCGCGGCGCGCTTCAGCAGGTCGGCACGGGCGAGGGCGACCCCTTCGAGTCGTACTTCTCCGGGAACACCATCCAGATCTGCCCGGTCGGCGCGCTGACCTCGGCGGCGTACCGTTTCCGTTCCCGGCCCTTCGACCTGGTGTCGTCGCCGTCGGTGTGCGAGCACTGCGCCGGGGGCTGCGCGACCCGTACCGACCACCGGCGCGGCAAGGTGATGCGCCGCCTCGCGGCGAACGAGCCCGAGGTCAACGAGGAGTGGATCTGCGACAAGGGCAGGTTCGGCTTCCGGTACGCGCAGAAGCCGGACCGGCTGACGACGCCCCTGGTGCGCGACGCCGAGACCGGTGAGCTGCGGGCGGCGTCCTGGCCCGAGGCGCTGGAGACCGCCGCGCGCGGGCTCGAGACGGCGCGCGGCCGCGCCGGTGTCCTCACCGGGGGCCGGCTGACCGTCGAGGACGCCTACGCGTACAGCAAGTTCGCGCGCGTCGCCCTCGCCACGAACGACATCGACTTCCGCGCGCGCGTGCACAGCAGCGAGGAGGCCGACTTCCTGGCCGCACGGGTCGCGGGCCGCGGCCGTGATCTGGACGGCAGCGGAGTCACGTACAAGAAGCTGGAGAAGGCGCCCGCGGTGCTGCTCGTCGGCTTCGAGTCGGAGGAGGAGGCGCCCGGCGTCTTCCTCAAGCTCCGCAAGGCCTGGCGCAACCACGGGCAGAAGGTCTTCTCGCTCGCCACGTATGCGACGCGTGGCCTGGAGAAGGCGGGCGGCACGCTGCTGCCCGCCGCGCCCGGCACCGAGACCGAGTGGCTGGACGCGCTCGCCTCCGGCGTCGGCCTGGAGGAAGGCGGCGGGGCCGCCGCGGAGGCGCTGCGCACCGAAGGCGCGGTGCTCGTCGTCGGCGAACGGCTCGCGGCCGTCGCGGGGGGACTCACCGCCGCCGTACGGGCCGCGTCCGCTACCGGCGCCGAGCTGGTGTGGATCCCGCGGCGGGCCGGCGAGCGCGGCGCTGTCGAGGCGGGCGCGCTGCCGTCGCTGCTGCCGGGCGGCCGTCCGGCGACCGACCCGCGCGCGCGGGACGAGGTCGCCGCCGCCTGGGGAGTGGCCGAACTGCCGCACCGCTTCGGGCGGGACACCGGCCAGATCATCGAGTCCGCGATCAGCGGCGAGCTGCGGTCCCTGGTCGTGGCGGGCGTCGAGATCGCCGATCTGCCGAACCCGGCACGCGCGCGTGAAGCGCTTCACGAGGTCGGGTTCCTGGTCTCCCTGGAGCAGCGGCCCAGTGAGGTCACCGAACACGCGGACGTCGTGCTTCCGGTGGCCGCGGTCGCCGAGAAGGCGGGCACGTTCCTCAACTGGGAGGGCCGGGTCCGGATGTTCGAGGCGGCGCTCAAGCCCGACCAGATGACGCGCCGCGTCGCGCCCACGGACGCGCGCGTGCTGCAGATGCTGGCCGACGCCATGGACGTCCACCTGGGGCTGCCCGATCTGCGGGCCGCGCGCGGCGAGCTGGACCGCCTCGGCAACTGGGACGGGCCGCACGCCACCGAACCGCTGGAGACCGGCGCCCCGGTGCCGCGCCCGGCGGCGGGCGAGGCCGTTCTCGCCGGGCACCGGCTGCTGCTGGACCAGGGCCGCCTCCAGGACGGCGACGAGGCGCTCGCCGGTACGCGGCACGCCGCCCACGCGCGTGTGTCCGCCGCCACGGCCGCCGAGTCGGGTGTGAAACACGGCGATCTGCTGGCGGTCACCGGCCCCGGGGGTGTGGTCGCACTGCCTCTCCAGGTCACGGAGATGCCGGACCGCGTGGTGTGGCTGCCGCTCAACTCCGCGGGCGGCGGCGTCGCTTCGGACACCGGTGCCGTTCCCGGCGACCTGGTGAAGATCGGCCCGGCGCCCGCCGAGGCCGCGGAGGTGCAGTCATGAGCCCCACGGCAGTGAGCCCAGTGGCACTCGAGGACCTGTCGATGTTCGGCACCGACCCGTGGTGGCTGGTCGTCGTCAAGGCGGTGTTCTGCTTCGCCTTCCTGATGGTGACCGTGCTGTTCTCCATCGTGTGGGAGCGCAAGGTCGTCGCCTGGATGCAGCTGCGCATCGGCCCGAACCGGCACGGCCCCTGGGGCATGCTCCAGTCGCTCGCCGACGGCATCAAGCTGATGCTCAAGGAAGACCTGGTCGTCAAGCGCGCGGACAAGGTGGTCTACATCCTTGCGCCGATCGTCGCCGCGATCCCGGCCTTCATGGCGATCGCCGTGATCCCGTTCGGCCCTTCGGGCGGCGAGGTCTCGATCTTCGGTCACCGTACGGCGATGCAGCTCACCGACCTGCCGATCGCGATGCTGTACATCCTCGCGGTCGCCTCCGTCGGCATCTACGGCATCGTCCTCGCCGGCTGGTCCTCCGGGTCCACGTACCCGCTCCTGGGCGGTCTGCGGTCCTGCGCGCAGATGATCTCGTACGAGATCGCGATGGGTGCCGCGTTCGCCTCGGTGTTCCTGTACTCGGGTTCGATGTCGACCTCGGAGATCGTCGCGCAGCAGCACGACCGCTGGTACATCGTCCTGCTGCCGGTCTCGTTCCTGATCTACATCGTGACGATGGTCGGCGAGACGAACCGCGCTCCGTTCGACATGCCGGAGTCCGAGGGCGACCTCGTGGGCGGCTTCAACACCGAGTACTCGTCCATCAAGTTCGCGATGTTCATGCTCGCCGAGTACGTGAACATGGTGACGGTCTCGGCGGTGTCGGTGACGCTCTTCCTGGGCGGCTGGCGCGCACCGTGGCCGGTCTCGACGTTCTGGGAGGGTGCGAACCACGGTTGGTGGCCGATGCTCTGGTTCGTCGTCAAGGTCCAGTTGCTGCTGTTCTTCTTCATCTGGCTGCGCGGCACACTGCCACGCGTGCGCTACGACCAGCTGATGAAGCTCGGCTGGAAGGTGCTCATCCCGGTCTCCGTGGTGTGGCTGATGCTCGTCGCGACCGTGCGGACCCTGCACAACGAGAACTACGACTTCGCCGACATCGCGCTGTACATCGGCGGCGCCATCCTCCTGATCCTGCTGCTGTCGTTCGCCGTGGACATCTTCCGCGACCGGGGCGACAAGCAGCGTGCGCAGGCCGAGGAGCCGGTCGCCTTCGACCCGATGGCAGGCGGATTCCCCGTGCCCCCGCTGCCCGGACAGACCCTGCCACCCGTGCCGCGCCGACGCTCGCGCCAGGAGCGGGAGTTGATTGTCAGTGGTGGGCCCGATACTGCGAGTGACGAATCACTCGGCGGATCTCGTGATGGAAAGGAGGCGTCCGATGGCTGACGAGAACGAGAAGGACACCGCGCCCGGGTTCATGAACCCCGTTGCAGGCTTCGGTGTGACCTTCAAGGCCATGTTCAAGAAGCGGCTGACCGAGCAGTACCCGGAGCAGGAGAAGGTCACTGCTCCCCGCTTCCACGGCAGGCACCAGCTCAACCGCCATCCGGACGGCCTGGAGAAGTGCGTCGGCTGCGAGCTGTGCGCATGGGCCTGCCCGGCGGACGCCATCTACGTGGAGGGCGCGGACAACACCGAGGAGGAGCGCTACTCCCCGGGCGAGCGGTACGGCCGCGTCTACCAGATCAACTACGCCCGCTGCATTCTGTGCGGCCTGTGCATCGAGGCGTGCCCCACGCGCGCGCTGACGATGACGAACGAGTTCGAGCTGGCCGACAGCAGCCGCGCCAACCTGATCTACACCAAGGAGCAGCTGCTCGCCGGGCTCGACGAGGGCATGGTCGAGTCGCCGCACTCGATCTTCCCCGGCATGGACGAGCAGGACTACTACCGGGGGCTCGTGACCGAGGCGGCGCCCGGTACCGAGCGTCAAGTGGCCGTCAGCAAGGGCGAGACGCCCCAGGAGGCGGCCACCACCTTCGGTGAGGACGAGCCCGCGTCGGAGCAGGTGATCCGCCGATGATGCAGCTCGCCGCCTCCTACTCCACCTCCACCGGCGAGGCCTTCCAGTTCTGGGTCCTCGGCACGGTCGCCGTCATCGGCGCCCTGTGCACGATTTTGATGAAGAAGGCCGTGCACAGCGCCCTGTGCCTCGCCGGGACCATGATCATCCTTGCGGTGTTCTACCTGGCCAACGGCGCGTACTTCCTCGGCATCGTGCAGATCGTCGTCTACACCGGCGCGATCATGATGCTGTTCCTCTTCGTGGTCATGCTCGTCGGTGTCACCGCCGCGGACTCCTTGACGGAGACCATCAAGGGGCAGCGCTGGCTGGCCGCCCTGTGCGGGCTCGGCTTCGGGGTCCTGCTGGTCGCGGGCATCGCGAACGCCTCGCTGAAGCAGTTCAACGGACTGGGCAAGGCCAACGCGAACGGGAACGTGGAGGGGCTCGCCGCCCTCATCTTCACCAAGTACGTCTTCGCCTTCGAGATCACCGGCGCCCTGCTCATCACGGCCGCCGTCGGAGCCATGGTGCTCACGCACCGCGAGCGCACCGAGCGCGCCAAGACCCAGCGCGAGCTGGCCGAGCAGCGCGTACGCGAGGGCAAGCACCTGCCGCCGCTGCCCGCCCCCGGTGTCTACGCCCGGCACAACGCGGTGGACATCGCCGGCCTGCTGCCCGACGGCACCCCCTCGGAGCTCACGGTCATGCGGACCCTGCGCGACCGCGGCCAGATCCGGGACGTCTCGAACGAGGCGCTGAGCGATCTGAAGGCCCTGGAGCAGCGCTCGGCCGACCGCCTCGGGCGTTCAGAGGAGGCGTCGAAGTGAATCCCGTCAACTACCTGTACCTCGCTGCCCTGTTGTTCACGATCGGCGCCACCGGCGTGCTCATCAGGCGGAACGCGATCGTGGTGTTCATGTGCGTCGAGCTGATGCTGAACGCGTGCAACCTCGCGTTCGTCGCGTTCTCCCGGATGCACGGCAACCTCGACGGCCAGATCATCGCGTTCTTCACGATGGTCGTCGCCGCCGCGGAGGTCGTCGTCGGGCTCGCGATCATCGTGTCGCTGTTCCGTTCCCGCCACTCGGCCTCGGTCGACGACGCCAGCCTGATGAAGCTGTAAGGGGCCGCGAACCACATGAATGCAGAGAACTTGATTGCGCTGCTGGTAGCGGCGCCCCTGCTGGGAGCGGCCGTACTGCTGTGCGGCGGGCGGGCGCTGGACCGGGTGGGTCATCTGCTCGGCACGCTGCTCGCGGCCGTCTCCTTCGTGATCGCCGTCGTGCTCTTCACCGACATGCTCGGCAAGAGCCCGGAGGACCGCACGCTCAGTCAGTACCTGTTCAGCTGGATCCCCGTCGAGGGCTTCCAGGCGGACGTCGCCTTCCAGCTGGACCAGCTGTCGATGACGTTCGTCCTGCTGATCTCCGGTGTGGGCACGCTGATCCACATCTACTCGATCGGGTACATGGAGCACGACGAGCGGCGCCGCCGCTTCTTCGGCTACCTGAACCTGTTCGTCGCGGCGATGCTCCTCCTGGTCATCGCGGACAACTACCTGCTGCTGTACGTCGGCTGGGAGGGCGTGGGCCTCGCCTCGTACCTCCTCATCGGCTTCTGGCAGCACAAGCCGAGCGCGGCCACCGCCGCGAAGAAGGCGTTCCTGGTCAACCGCGTCGGCGACATGGGTCTGTCGATCGCGATCATGCTGATGTTCACGACCTTCGGGACGTTCGCCTTCAAGCCGGTGCTCGACAGTGTCGGTGACACGTCCGAGGGCAAGCTCACCGCGATCGGCCTGATGCTGCTGCTCGCCGCGTGCGGCAAGTCGGCGCAGGTCCCGCTGCAGTCCTGGCTCGGGGACGCGATGGAGGGCCCGACCCCGGTCTCGGCCCTCATCCACGCCGCGACCATGGTGACCGCGGGCGTGTACCTGATCGTGCGCTCCGGGGCGATCTTCAACGCGGCACCGGACGCGCAGCTGGTCGTCACCATCGTCGGCGCGGTCACGCTGCTGTTCGGTGCGATCGTCGGTTGCGCGAAGGACGACATCAAGAAGGCCCTGGCGGGCTCGACGATGTCGCAGATCGGCTACATGATCCTGGCCGCGGGCCTCGGCCCCATCGGCTACGTCTTCGCGATCATGCACCTGGTGACGCACGGCTTCTTCAAGGCCGGGCTCTTCCTCGGCGCCGGTTCGGTCATGCACGGCATGAACGACGAGGTCGACATGAGGAGGTACGGAGCCCTCAGGAAGTACATGCCGGTCACCTTCGTGACGTTCGGCCTCGGGTACCTCGCCATCATCGGCTTCCCGGGCCTGTCCGGCTTCTTCTCCAAGGACAAGATCATCGAGGCGGCGTTCGCGAAGGGCGGGACGGAAGGCTGGATCCTCGGCTCCGTCGCCCTGCTCGGCGCGGCCATCACCGCGTTCTACATGACCCGCGTGATGATCATGACCTTCTTCGGTGAGAAGCGCTGGCAGCCCGACGCCGAAGGGCATGAGCCGCACCCGCACGAGTCGCCGTCGTCCATGACGATCCCGATGATCGTGCTCGCCGTCGGCTCCGTCTTCGCGGGTGGCTTCTTCTCCATCGGCGACCGCTTCCTGAAGTGGCTGGAGCCGGTCACCGGGCACGAGCACGGCCACCCGCCGATCAGCGCGGGCGTTGTCACCGGCGCCACCATGGTGTGCCTGGTCATCGGTGTCGGCATCGCCTGGCTCCAGTACGGGCGCCGGACGGTCCCGGCCGTCGCCCCGCGCGGCTCGCTGCTCACCCGCGCCGCCCGCCGCGACCTGCTCCAGGACGACTTCAACCACGTCGTCCTCGTCCGCGGCGGCGAGCACCTCACCCGTTCGCTGGTCTACGTCGACCACACCCTGGTCGACGGGGTGGTCAACGGGACGGCGGCTTCGGTGGGCGGCCTCTCCGGCCGGCTGCGCAAGCTCCAGAACGGCTACGTGCGCTCGTACGCCGTCTCGATGTTCGGCGGTGCGGCACTCATCGTCGCCGTGACCCTGCTGATGAGGGCGGTCTGATACCGATGTCCTTTCCTCTGCTGACAGCGACGGCGGTGCTTCCGGCCGTGGGCGCGATCGCCACGGCCGCCGTGCCGGCGAAGCAACGCACCGCGGCCAAATGGCTCGCCCTGCTCGTCTCGATCGGGACGCTCGTCCTCGCGGCGATCGTCGCGGTCCGGTTCGACCCGGGCGGCGGCCGCTACCAACTGACCGAATCCCATGCGTGGATCGCGGACTTCGGGGTCCGCTACGAACTGGGTGTGGACGGCATCGGGGTCGCGCTCGTCGCGCTGACCGCGCTGCTCATCCCGTTCGTCATCCTCGCCGGCTGGCACGACGCGGACCCGCAGGACGCAGCCGATTCCCGCAGTGTCGCCACCGGCCGGTGGCGGCCGACGCAGGGCTTCTTCGCCCTGATCCTGCTGGTCGAGGCGATGGTGATCATCTCCTTCGAGGCCACCGACGTCTTCCTCTTCTACATCTTCTTCGAAGCCATGCTCATCCCGATGTACTTCCTCATCGGCGGCTTCGGGGACCGGGCGGGCCCACACGGCGAGAAGGAGGCGGCCACCCAGCGTTCGTACGCGGCCGTCAAGTTCCTCCTCTACAACCTCGTCGGCGGCCTCATCATGCTGGCCGCCGTCATCGGCCTCTACGTGGTCGCGGGGAACTTCTCGCTCCAGGAGATCGCCGAGGCGCGGGCCAACGGCTCGCTCGACATGGCGACCAACACCGAACGATGGCTCTTCCTCGGGTTCTTCTTCGCCTTCGCGGTGAAGGCCCCGCTGTGGCCGCTGCACACCTGGCTGCCGAACGCGATGGGCGAGGCCACGGCCCCGGTCGCCGTACTGATCACGGCAGTTGTCGACAAGGTCGGCACGTTCGCGATGCTCCGCTTCTGCCTCCAGCTGTTCCCGGAGGCGAGCAAGTGGGCGACACCGGTCATCCTGGTGCTCGCCCTCATCAGCATCATCTACGGAGCACTGCTCGCGGTCGGCCAGCGCGACATCAAGCGCCTGGTGGCGTACGCGTCGATCTCGCACTTCGGCTTCATCATCATGGGCATCTTCGCGATGACCAGCCAGGGCCAGTCCGGTGCGACGCTCTACATGGTCAACCACGGTATTTCGACAGCCGCGTTGATGCTCGTCGCCGGGTTCCTGATCTCGCGGCGCGGCTCGCGGCTCATCGCGGACTACGGGGGTGTGCAGAAGGTCGCCCCGGTGCTCGCCGGCACGTTCCTGATCGGCGGCCTCGCGACGCTCTCGCTGCCGGGGCTCGCCCCGTTCGTGAGCGAATTCCTCGTCCTGGTCGGCACGTTCACGCGCTACCCGGTGATCGGCATCATCGCCACCTTCGGCATCGTCCTCGCCGCGCTCTACACGCTGGTCCTCTACCAGCGCACCATGACCGGCCCGGTGAAGCCCTCGACCGAGGGGATCGCCGACCTGCGCGTGCGTGAGCTCGCGGTCGTGGTCCCGCTGATCGGCGTACTGATCTTCCTGGGTGTGTACCCGAAGCCGCTCACCGAGCTGGTGAACCCGGCGGTCAAGCACACCATGTCCGACGTCCAGAAGAAGGACCCGAAGCCGGAAGTGGAGGCGGCCCACAAGTGAGCGCTTCAGCCGTCCACAGCCTGTGGACAACTGCCGCCGATCCGATCTCCAAGATCGACGCACCGAAGATCGAATACGGGCAATTGTCCCCGACCTTGATCGTCATCGGTGCCGCCGTCCTGGGGGTCCTGGTCGAGGCCTTCGTGCCCCGCAAGGCCCGTTACTACGTCCAGGTGTTCCTGTCCGTCGTCGCTCTCGCCGCCGCCTTCGCCGCGGTCGTGGCGCTGGCCGCCGGCGGATACGGCACGACGAAGGCGCACATCGCGGCCATGGGCGCGATCGCCGTCGACGGACCGGCCCTCTTCCTGCAAGGCACCATCCTGCTGGCCGGGATCGTCGCGATCTTCACGTTCGCGGAGCGCCGACTCGATCCGGAGGCACACGGCAACCGCGTCGACTCGTTCGCCGCGCAGGCCGCGTCCGTACCCGGCAGCGACAGTGAGAAGGCCGCGGTCAAGGCCGGGTTCACCACCACCGAGGTGTTCCCGCTCGCGCTCTTCGCCATCGGCGGCATGCTCGTCTTCCCCGCGGCGAACGACCTGCTGACGCTGTTCATCGCCCTGGAAGTCTTCTCCCTCCCGCTCTACCTGCTGTGCGCCGTGGCCCGCCGCAAGCGGCTCATGTCGCAGGAGGCCGCGGTCAAGTACTTCCTGCTCGGCGCGTTCGCCTCCGCCTTCACCCTGTTCGGCATCGCGCTCCTCTACGGCTACGCGGGCTCGGTCTCGTACGCCACCATCGCGAGCGTCGCCGACGGCTCGGTGCAGAACATCGACCCGGCCCTCGCCGACACCATGGGCAACGACGCGCTGCTGCTGATCGGCATGGCGCTCGTCGTCATGGGCCTGCTGTTCAAGGTCGGCGCCGTCCCCTTCCACATGTGGACCCCGGACGTCTACCAGGGCGCGCCCACACCGGTCACCGGCTTCATGGCGGCCGCCACGAAGGTCGCCGCGTTCGGTGCGCTGCTGCGCCTGCTCTACGTCGTCCTGCCGGGGCTCCGCTGGGACTGGCGGCCGGTCATGTGGGCCGTCGCCATCGTCACGATGCTGGCCGGCGCGATCGTCGCGATCACGCAGACCGACATCAAGCGGCTCCTCGCGTACTCGTCGATCGCGCACGCCGGGTTCATCCTCGCGGGTGTCATCGCGACCAGCCCGGACGGTGTCTCCTCGGTCCTCTTCTACCTGGGCGCTTACTCCTTCGTCACGATCGGCGCCTTCGCCGTGGTGACGCTGGTGCGCGACGCGGGCGGCGAGGCCACGCACCTGTCGAAGTGGGCAGGGCTCGGCCGGCGCTCACCGCTGGTGGCGGCCGTCTTCGCGATCTTCCTGCTCGCCTTCGCGGGTATCCCGCTGACCTCCGGGTTCGCGGGGAAGTTCGCGGTGTTCAAGGCGGCGGCCGAGGGCGGCGCGGGCGCACTCGTCGTGGTCGGTGTGGTGTCGTCGGCGATCGCCGCGTTCTTCTACATCCGCGTGATCGTCGTCATGTTCTTCAGCGAGCCGAAGGCGGACGGGCCGACCGTCGCCGTGCCGTCGCCGCTGACCATGACGACGATCGCGGTGGGCGTCGCGGTCACGGTCGTGCTCGGCCTCGCGCCGCAGTACTTCCTTGACTTGGCGAGCCAGGCGAGCGTCTTCGTGCGGTAGCGCTCCGCTGAGCATGCGTGAGCCCGGTCCCTGCTGTGAACGGGGCCGGGCTTTCGGCTGTCCGGAAGAGGGCGGGGCTTTCAGGCGGTCCTGTCGCGCCGGGCCTTGATCGCCGTGAGGTCCAGGTCGGCCGTGAAGGGCGCGTCGACCTTCATGCGCTCGCGGAAGATCCCGACGCTGACGTAGGCGCCGGTGGTCGGCTCCAGCTCGAAGGCGTGGACCACGGCCTTGCCGTTCTCGTCCTCCACGCGCCAGTAATGCGGAATCCTGGCGTGGGCGTACTTCAGGTGCTTGGTCTCCCGGTCACGGGAGACGGAGTCGGGGGAGACGACTTCGATGGCCAGGATCACGGCCTCGGCGGGAAAACGGGTCTGGTCCGGGCCCTCGACGACGTCTTCCCGGACGACGACAACGTCCGGCTCGGGGCGGTTCTGGCGGTCGATGTCGATGGTGAACTCGCGAACCACTTCGAACTGCGACGGCGCCAAGGACTGCAACTGCCAGTTGAAGAAATCAATGGTGCGCGTGTGAAACATGGTCTGCGGACTTACGAAGACCAGACTCCCGTCAATCAATTCCGTGTGCGGAGGAAGATTCGGAAGCCGGTCCAGGTCGTCGGCTGAGTAGCCGCCCTCGGGCGGCATCGGCCAGGCACGCTCGGACGCCTTCGGTTCGATGCTCATCAGTGCTCCCATGGGACGGAGTCTCGCCGGAGGTTCCAGGCTAACCGTCAGTAATGATCCGGTCTCATACGGACGTGTGAACGACGTCGCGGCTGTGACGAAGTTATCCACAGGTGCTGCTGTGGATAACTCACGGGCTGTCGGTCCGGGCCCCTATCGTTGCGGGGGAAGTCGAGAGCGGCGAGCGGCAGGACGGGACTGGGACATGAGCGAGGTCATCGAGAGCGAGGCGCTAGCCACGCTGCATCGCGTCTTCGGGTACGACGCCTTCCGCGGCGAGCAGGAAGCGGTCATCGAGCACGTGGTCAGCGGCGGGGACGCCGTCGTCCTCATGCCGACCGGTGGCGGCAAGTCGCTCTGCTACCAGATCCCGGCCATGGTCAGACCCGGTACGGGTGTCGTCGTGTCGCCGCTGATCGCGCTCATGCAGGACCAGGTGGACGCGCTGCGGGCGCTCGGCGTGCGCGCCGGGTTCATGAACTCGACGCAGGACTTCGACGAGCGGCGGATCGTAGAGGCCGAGTTCCTCGCGGGCGAGCTGGACGTCATCTATCTGGCGCCGGAGCGGCTGCGGCTCGACTCCACCCTCGATCTGCTCTCCCGCGGCAAGATCTCCGTCTTCGCCATCGACGAGGCGCACTGCGTGGCGCAGTGGGGGCACGACTTCCGCCCCGACTACCTGGCGCTCTCCGTCCTCGGGCAGCGCTGGCCCGACGTGCCGCGCATCGCGCTCACCGCGACGGCGACACATGCCACGCACCAGGAGATCACCCAGCGCCTGGGCATGCCGGACGCCAAGCACTTCGTGGCCAGCTTCGACCGGCCCAACATCCAGTACCGGATCGTCGGCAAGGCCGACCCGAAGAAGCAGCTGCTCACCTTCCTCAAGCAGGAGCACGAGGGCGACGCGGGCATCGTGTACTGCCTGTCGCGCAAGTCGGTCGAGGCGACGGCGGAGTTCCTCAGCAAGAACGGGATCGAGGCCGTGCCGTACCACGCCGGCCTCGACGCGGGCACGCGCGCGGCGAACCAGTCCCGGTTCCTGCGCGAGGAGGGCCTCGTCGTCTGCGCGACCATCGCGTTCGGCATGGGCATCGACAAGCCGGACGTCCGGTTCGTCGCCCACCTGGACCTGCCGAAGTCCGTCGAGGGGTACTACCAGGAGACGGGCCGCGCGGGCCGTGACGGGCTGGCGTCCACGGCGTGGATGGCGTACGGGCTCCAGGACGTCGTCCAGCAGCGGAAGCTGATCAACATGGGGGAGGGGGACGAGGCGTTCCGCCGCCGTGCCTCGTCCCACCTCGACGCGATGCTGGCGCTCTGTGAGACGGCCCAGTGCCGCAGGACCCAGCTGCTCCAGTACTTCGGCCAGGACCCGCAGTCCGCCGACTGCGGGAACTGCGACACGTGCCTCAGCCCGCCCGAGACCTGGGACGGCACGGTCGCCGCGCAGAAGATCCTCTCCACGGTGGTGCGGCTCGACCGGGAGCGCAGGCAGAAGTTCGGCGCGGGCCAGATCATCGACATCCTGATGGGCCGGCGCACGGCGAAGGTCATCCAGTTCGACCATGACCAGCTCTCCGTCTTCGGGATCGGCGAGGACCTGAGCGAGGCCGAATGGCGGGGCGCGGTGCGGCAGTTGCTGGCGCAGGGCCTCATCGCGGTCGAGGGCGAGTACGGCACGCTGGTGCTCACCGAGGAGAGCGGAAGCGTACTGGGGCGGCAGCGGGAGGTGCGGCTGCGCAAGGAGGCGCCGAAGCCCGCCGCGGCCCGGTCGTCCTCGCGCGACCGCAAGGCCAAGTCGCCCGCGGCCGATCTGCCGCAGGAGCTGATGCCGGTCTTCGAGGCACTGCGGTCCTGGCGCGGGGCCCAGGCGAAGGAGAACGGGGTCCCGGCGTACGTCATCTTCCACGACGCGACGCTCAAGGAGATCGCGACCCAACGCCCCACGTCGCTCGCACAGTTGGGCACCATCGGCGGCGTGGGCGAAAAGAAGCTGGCGACTTGGGGGGAGGGCGTGCTCGAGGTTCTGGCCGGGCTGGACGAGGCCGGAGCCGGGGGCGCCGCGGATTCCGGTGCCGACCGCCCCGCCTCTGGGCTGCTGCCCGGCTCCCGCGCCGCCGCGGAGGAGCGGGAGCCCGAGCCGGACTTCGGGCCCGAGCCAGAGCCGGAGGACATCGACTGGTGAGGAGCTGTCGGCGGTCGGGCGGTGAGCTGCGGCGCCGGTACGGGGCGGCAGGCTGGGCCGCCACGCACCAGCGCGCGTACGCGGGTCTCTGAGGGCCTGCCTTAAGAGCCTGGCGGGTCTCCGAGAGCCTGCCTTAAGGGCTTGCCTTAAGAGCCTGCCGGAAGAGGCGCCACGATCCTGCCCGTGACCTCTCCCAGGCCCACCCTCGTACCGTTCGCCCCCGGGGCCCAGGCCGACAGGGTGACCACGTCGCCGTTCTCGAGGAAGCCCCGTTTGCCGTCGGGGAGTTCGAGGGGGTGGCTGCCGTTCCAGGTCATCTCGATGAGCGAGCCGCGCTCGTTCTCCTCGGTGCCGCTGATGGTGCCGGAGCCGTAGAGGTCGCCGGTGCGCAGGGAAGCGCCGTTGACCGTCATATGGGCCAGCATCTGGGCGCCGGTCCAGTACATGCCGGAGAAGGGGGGCTCGGAGATGACGTGGCCGTTGAGGGAGACCGTGATGCGCAGGTCGTAGCCCGCGGGGTCCAGGGACGGGTCGGCGTCGTCCAGGTAGGGGAGCAGCGGGACCGAGCGCTCCGGTGCGGTGACGCGCGCCGCGTCCAGTGCCTCGAGCGGCGTGATCCACGCGGAGATCGACGTCGCGAAGGACTTGCCGAGGTGCGGGCCGAGCGGCACCGTCTCCCAGGACTGGATGTCGCGCGCCGACCAGTCGTTGAGGAGGCAGAGCCCGAAGACGTGGTCGCGGTAGGCGGAGAGCGGCACGGCGGTGCCCTGCGCGGAGGGAGCCCCCACCACGTAGCCGACCTCCGTCTCGATGTCGAGGCGGACCGAGGGGCCGAAGACGGGGGCCGGGTCGGCCGGGCCCTTGCGCTGACCGGAGGGGCGTACCACGTCGGTTCCGGAGACGACAACGGTGCCGGACCGGCCGTGATAACCCACCGGCAGATGCTTCCAGTTGGGCTTCAGCGGCTCCTCGTCGGGGCGGAAGAGGCGCCCGAGGTTCGAGGCGTGGTTCTCGGAGGCGTAGAAGTCGACGTAGTCCGCGACGTCGAAGGGGAGGTGCAGGGTGACCGCGGAGAGCGGGTGCAGGAAGGGCAGGACGGTTTCGCGGTGGGCGGGCACCGTCACCCAGGCGGTCAGCGCGCGGCGCACGTCGGACCAGGCCGTACGGCCCGCCGCCAGCAGGGGGTTGAGGCTGGGCCGCGCCAGGAGTGAGACATAGGGGGAGCCGAGGGCCGAGGCCGCGGCGCCCGCGTCGAGGACGTGGTCGCCGAGGCGGACGCCGATCCGGCGTGCGCCGTCGGGGCTCTCGGAGAAGATTCCGTAGGGAAGGTTGTGCGGGCCGAAGGGATCGCCTTCAGGGAGGTCGAGCGGGGTGTGCTCGGGCGTGCCAGCCATGCCTACCTGCCTCACTTTCCATCGAGTGCCGTTCACGTTACGTGGGAGACGCCGGTTCGGGCAGTGCCTAAAGGGTTCGTAATGTCCGGATGACCCACTGTTGGAGGGGTCCGTTCCGGCTTAGCGTCAATGTCCGGGGACGCGGACGGGGTGGGTCCGTGTCCGAGGGGGATACGGACACGTGGGGGGCTCGTGGCCAGGAGCGCCGGTAGTGCTCGCAGAGGTGCTGGAAATGCGACGATCGCAGCGGGCCGGTCGACACCGACCGCCGCCGGCCGGTCCGTGCCGTTCGCCGTGGACCGGTCCGTGCCGGGACTCATCGTCAAGTTCGGCAACTATCCGCTGCACCACGGAGGTGTCGGCGCCATCCGCAGTCTGGGCCGCCTCGGTGTGCCCATGTACGCGATCACCGAGGACCGTTACACCCCCGCCGCCGCCTCGCGCTATCTGCACCGGGCCTTCCCCTGGCGGACCACCGGGGCGGAGGAGCCCGCGCGCCTGGTCGACGGACTGCTGCGCATCGCGCGCCGGCTGGGGCGGCCCACGGTGCTGATCCCGACGGACGAGGAAGCCGCCGTCCTCATCGGCGAGCACCAGGAGCCGCTCGCCGGGGCGGGCTACCTCTTTCCGCGCGTGGACCCGGAGTTACCGCGCCGCCTCGCCAGCAAACAGGGGCTGCACGAGCTGTGCGTGGAGCACGGGATTGCGTCACCCGCGGCCACGTTCCCGGCCGGTTACCCGGACATCGAGGAGTTCGCCGAGAAGGCCCGCTTCCCGGTCGTCGCGAAGAACCGGGAGGCGTTCACGCGCCGCAGCCGCCCGGCGGTGAACGGGACGACGCGGATCGCGACCCCCGAGCGGCTGCGGGAACTCGCCCAGGGCTGGGGCGAGCGCCCCGGGGTGATCCTCCAGGAGTACCTGCCGCGCGAGGACGCCGAGGACTGGATCGTGCACGCCTACTTCGACCAGGACTCCACGCCCCGCGCGATGTTCACCGGGGTCAAGGTCCGCTCGTGGCCGCCGCACGCGGGCATGACGGCCCACGCGTACGTCGTCGACAACCCGGAACTCGCGGACATCGCCGCGCGTTTCATCAAGCAGATCGGCTTCACCGGCATCATCGACCTCGACCTGCGCTTCGACCGGCGCGACGGACAGTACAAACTGCTCGACTTCAATCCACGGATGGGCGCCCAGTTCCGCCTGTTCGAGAACGAGGCGGGGGTGGACGTCGTCCGCGCCATGCACCTCCAGCTCACCGGCCGCTCCGTTCCGGAGGGGGAACAGCGGGCGGGCCACCGGTACGTGGTCGAGAACATCGACCTGCCGGCGCTGCTCGCCTACCGGCGCAGCGGCTACACGACCCCGCACGCCCCGCACCGCGCGAGCGGCACCGAGCTGGCGTGGTGGGCGGCCGACGACCCGCGGCCGTTCTTCACGATGCTCGCCCGCCTCGTACGGCCGGGGACGAGGCATCTCTACCAGCTGTGGCGGGCCAACCGCCGCGGCGGCACGGCCGGTGCGCCCGCCTGAGCGCGGGACCGGCCATCACCGGTTCACCGCCTGAACGGCGGGCGCCGGGCACGAGGGAACTGTCGCTGCGTCGTCCTGGGGAGGGACTTCGTGATCCATCCGGTAGCTGTCATCGGGGCGGGCCCGTACGGTCTGTCCACCGCCGCGCATCTGCGGGCACGGGGCATACCCGTCAGAGTCTTCGGCGAGCCCATGGTGAGCTGGCGCTCGCACATGCCCGCGGGCATGATCCTCAAATCCTTTCCGTCCGCGTCGAACATCGACGCGCCGCAGCGCGGCCACGACCTGGTCGACTACTGCGACGCGGCCGGCATCGAGCGGCTCGTCACCGACGAGGACCTGGTCCCGGCGGAGACGTTCGTCGCGTACGGGGACTGGTTCCAGCGCAAGCTGGTGCCCGATCTGGAGCGCGTCCATGTCGTCTCCGTGGACCGGCGCGGCCGGGAGGGCTTCGAGCTGAAGCTCGACTCCGGCGAGCAGTTCACCGCGCGTGCCGTGGTCGTCGCCACCGGCCTGTCCGGCCTGGAACACCTGCCGCGTGAACTCGCCGCGGCCGTGCCCGACGGGCCCACGCCGACGGGCCCGCTCTCGCACAGCGCCCAGCATCACGACCTGTCCCGGTTCGCCGGCAAGGAGCTGATCGTGATCGGGGCGGGCCAGTCCGCCCTGGAGACGGCGGCGCTCGCGGCGGAGGCCGGGGCGAGCGTGCAGGTGGTGGCCCGGGGGCGGGGCAAGGTGCGGTTCGGCGCGCCGCCGTGGGACCAGTCGAGGCTGCGCCCGCAGACACCGTTCGGACGGGCGTGGTCCCTGTACGCGCTCACCTACTATCCGCACCAGTACCGTCAACTGCCGCCCGCCACACGGCATTTCCTGATCCGAAGGGTGCTCGGTCCGCTCGGCGCGTGGTGGCTGCGGGATCGGTTCGAGGGGAAGGTGGCGGTGCGGGACGTCGCCGCCGTCGAGGGTGCGGTGGTGTCGGACGGCGCGCCCGTCCTCACCGTCCGCACGCACGGTGGCCGCCGCCAGGAGCTCTCCGCGGACCATGTGATCGCGGCTACGGGATACCGCGTGGACCTCGCGGCGATGCCGTTCCTCGGCGACGGGCTGCGCACGCGGATCGCCGCCAGCCGGGGGACCCCGCGCCTCGGCGCCGGGTACGTCTCGTCCGTCCCCGGGCTGTACTTCACGGGCATGCTCGGCGGGTCCTCGTACGGGCCGGTGATGCGCTTCGTGTGCGGCACGGAGTTCGCGTCGTCGCGGGTGGCCCGGCATCTGGCGGCCGCGCACGGGTAGGTCCGTACGCTCCCGGCCGGTGACCCGGGGCTCACCGCGGACAGGCGAGTGGAAGTGGAAGTGTCAGGGGGGAAGTGCCGTCACCCGTACGGCGGTTGACCGGCGCTTAACACGAACAGATGACACCGTCACGCCGTATCCTGGCGGAGCGCGCCAGGGCGGCCGGTACTCGACGGCTCGCGGGGGCGGTCAATCCGTATTCTTCGGATCATGCCCGCACCCGCATACTCCCTCATCGCCACAGACCTGGACGGAACGCTGCTGCGCGCCGACGACACGGTCTCCGACCGGACCCGGGCCGCCCTCGCGACAGCCCTCGGCACCGGTGCCCGGCACATCGTGGTGACAGGCCGGCCCGCGCCCCGGGTCAAGCCGCTCCTCGACGACCTGGGCGGGGGAGGGCTCGCGGTGTGCGCGCAGGGCGCGCAGCTGTACGACGCCGCCGGCGACCGGCTGTTGTGGTCGCTCACGCTCGACCGGGAGCTGGCCGAGCAGGCGCTCGGCAAGATCGAGGCGGAGATCGGCCAGGTCCACGCGGCCGTCGACCAGGACGGCGTCGACGGCCTCACCCTCATCGAGCCGCAGTACCTGATGCCGCACCCCACGCTCCCGGCCGTCCGTATCCACCGCCGCGCCGACCTGTGGAAGCGCCCCATCAGCAAGGTCCTGCTGCGCCACGACACCCTGAGCGACGACGAGTTGGCGACGGTGGCCCGCGCCGCGGTCGGCCCCCTCGCCTCCGTCACCATGTCCGGCCCCGGCACGGTCGAACTTCAGCCGCGTGGCGTGACGAAGGCGACGGGTCTGAGCCTGGCGGCCCGGCGCCTGGACGCGGGCCCCGACGACACCCTCGCGTTCGGGGACATGCCGAACGACGTCCCGATGTTCGGCTGGGCCGCGCACGGTGTGGCCATGGCCAACGCGCACCCCGAGCTGAAGGCGGTGGCGGACGAGGTGACCGGGTCGAACGAGGTGGACGGGGTCGCGGTCGTACTCGAGCGGCTGTACGGGGCCTGAGAGGAACCGCCGGCTCGCCGCCCGCGGGGTTCGCTGCCCCTCCGCCCGCGGACCCCGTTGCCCCGTCAGCCCGCCGTCCGCGGGATCCGTTCCTCCCACGTCCGGTGGAACACCACCTCGTCCCCGTCCCGGCACACCACCTCGCTCGACGTGACGAACTCCATCTCCGTGCAGGTGATTTCGGAGCGGGTCTGCACGCGCGCGTCCCAGCCCAGCTCCGGCCGGTGCAGCCGGATCGACCAGTCGGAGCGGGTGCGGGCGGTGAGCGGGTCGTCCTCCTGGATCACGTACGTCTCCACGGCGTCCTCGGTGAACTCCAGGCCGTCCGGGTAGACCCGCGTGCCGCCGTAGCGGGGGTCGACCTCGAGGCGCCATTCGCCCTTGGCCACGTCCCGGACGACGAGGCGCTCGGGGCGCGGCTCGTCCAGGGAGGCCGGGTAGACCACGCCGAGCGGCTCGGACTGCTCGGGTTCGCCGAAGGAGACGGCAGGCCCCAAGTCGCCGGTCCGCACGGGCAGTTCGAGCGTGCTGCCGACCGGGTTGAGGGTGAAACCGGACGCCGAGCCGGGCTGGGGCCAGATCCAGGGCCAGTACGTCGACGACACCGCGAGCCGGATGCGGTGCCCGGCGGGGAAGGAGTGCCCGATGCCGTTCAGCTGGAAGGTGACGTCCTCGGTCGTGCCGGGCAGCCAGGGCACGGACGCCGCCCGGCCGTGCCGCGAGCCGAGGTTGAGGACGCCGCGGGTGACCAGCGTGGAGGAGCCGTCCGGGGCGATGTCGCACAGGCGGGCCACGACCTGGCCGCGCGGCACCTGGGAGGTGAGGCGCAAGGTCACCTCGGGGCGTCCCAGGATCCGTACGTCCTGCGGCACCTCGAACTCGAAACAGGCCGACTTCGCGTCCTCGTCCCGCTGGTCGGGCGGCAGGTCCGCGTCGTTGCCGAACGGGAAGAAGCGGCCCGCGTCCAGGCCCGTCTGCTGCGGGGAGCGTACGAGGACGGGGCTGCCCTGGAGCGCGTAGGAGACGGGGGAGACGTTCGGGGAGGGCCAGGAGGGCTCGCTGACCCAGCGGCCCGGCAGCTCCTCGTACACGGTGGCCGGCGGGTGCGAGTCGCTGATCCAGGAGCGGAGTTTGGGCTCGGACATCACGTCGGTGCTGTCGTCGCCCTTGAGCCAGTGGTCCCACCAGCGCAGCGTCTCCTGGAGGAAGCCGATTGCCGGGCCGGGCGGCAGACCGCGGTCCGGGTACTGGTGCGACCACGGTCCGATGAGCCCGCGCACCTGCTCGTCGGGGAGCGCCTCGACGAGGCGGAGAACGGTGTCGCGGTACGGGTCGTGCCAGCCGCCCACCGCGAGGACCCCGGCCTTGATCGCGGAGTAGTCCTCGCAGACGCTGCCGTGGCGCCAGTAGTCGTCGCGGGTCTGGTGTCTCAGCCAGGTGTGGATGAACGGGTCGACGCTCTCCAGCCGCTCCACCCACATGTCGCGCCAGCTCTCGCCGACGAACCACGGGTCCGGCGGGCGCGACACGAAGGCGAGCATCGTCGCCGCCCACGCGTGCATGTCCACGGCGAGGACGGAACCTCCCATGTAGTGCACGTCGTTGTCATAGCGGTCGTCGGCGGAGCACACCGTGACGACCGCCTTCAGCGGCTCGGGTGCGAGGGCCGCGATCTGCAGGGAGTTGAAGCCGCCCCAGGAGATGCCGAACATGCCGACCTTGCCGCTGGACCAGGGCTGCGCGGCGAGCCAGTCGACGACCTCGACGCCGTCCGCGAGCTCCTGCGCGTCGTACTCGTCGCCGGGCAGCCCCTCGGAGTTGCCGTGCCCGCGTACGTCGACGCGGACGGAGGCGTAGCCGTGCCCCGCGTACCAGGGGTGGCGCTGCCAGTCGCGCGGCGCGGTCCAGTCGGAGAGGCGGTACGGGAGGTATTCGAGGAGGACCGGGACCGGTTCCTCGGTGACCGGGCGCCAGACGCGCGCGAAGAGCGTCGTCCCGTCGGAGAGGGGTACGCGGATGTCCTCGCGCGTGGTCCCGTACGGGAATGTCGTCCGGATCTTCGGAGTGCTCATGGGAAAACCTCGATGGCGTCGATGGCGTCAGTGGCGTCGGTTGCCTCGGTGGCCTCAGTGAACGGGGTGCATGGTGCGGCGCAGCCACGGCGCCAGGGCGATGACGGCGACTCCGACGGCGACGGCGACGGCGCCGTTGACGCCGAAGTACGCGGGGTTGGAGACCTCGCCGTAGAGCTTCACGGTCTGGGCCTGGATGCCGTTGGCGAGGGCGAGGGAGAGGAACCAGAGCGACATGGTCTGGCTGGCGAAGGCCTGCGGGGCGAGCTTCGTCGTCGCGGACATGCCCGACGTCTCGACGAGGATGTCGCCGAGGCCGAGCAGCAGGTAGGAGCCGACGATCCACCAGACGGCCATCTTGTACGTGTCACCGCTGTGGCCGGCCGTCGGCAGGACCATGAGCAGGAACGACAGGCCGCCCAGGATCACGCCGAAGGCGATCTTGTTGCCGGCGTGCGGCTGGCGCCGGCCCATCCGCGCCCATACGCCCGCCACGACGGGGGCCAGGGCGACCTCGAAGGCGCCGAGCGCGGAGGCGTACCAGCTCGCGGGGAAGTGGAAGCCGAAGAGGGTGGTCTCGGCGTTCGTCGCGGCCAGCAGCATCATCGTCGAGTAGGCCTGGAAGAGGATGAAGTTGAAGGCGACCGAGGCGATGAACAGCACCAGGTAGGGGCGGAGGCGCCCGCGCTCCTCGGGGGTGACGCGCGGGCTGCGGAACATCACCGTGAAGTAGACGACCGGCGCGATCACCGAGATGACCGTGAGGCAGTCGACGAACCGGTCCATGGTCAGCCAGCCGACAGCGGCAAGGAGCACGGCGAGCGCGGCCACCACGACGACACCCACGACGATCGTCCGTACCGCCCGGCGCAGCCCCTCGGGCGCCAGCGCGTACTCGGCGGAGTGCTTGCGCCCGGCCAGGTGACGCCGACCGGCGACGTACTGGATCAGGCCGAGGGTCATGCCGACGGCGGCCGCGGAGAAGCCCCAGTGCCAGCCCTTGTGGTCGCCGAGCCAGCCGGTGATCAGCGGGCCGGCGAACGCGCCGATGTTGATGCCCATGTAGTACAGCGCGAAGCCGGCGTCGCGGCGCCGGTCCTCGGTGCCGTAGAGCTTGCCGACCATGGAGGCCACGTTCGGCTTGAGCAGCCCGGTACCGGCGCTGATCAGGCCGAGGCCGACCCACGTCATCGTCGCGGTGGGCACGGCCATCGAGTAGTGGCCGCAGGCGATGAGGATGCCGCCCCACAGGACGGCGCGGTACGAGCCGAGGATCCGGTCGGCGAGCCAGCCGCCCGCGACGGAGACCAGATAGACCAGCGTGCCGTACGCGGCCGAGACCGACGCGGCGGTGCCGGGGTCCATGCCCATCCCGCCGTGTGCGACGGTGTCGGCGAAGAACAGCACGAGAATGGCCTGCATGCCGAGGAACGAGAAGCGTTCCCAGACCTCCAGGCCCGACAGCGTGAGCAGGCCGCGCGGCTGGCCGAAGAAGGCGGTGTCGTCGCCCGGCGGTGGCTCGGCCGCGGGGCCGGTGGGGACAGTGGTGCGGGACAAAGTGCGTACTCCCGGTCGTATGGGCTGATCAAGAACATACCGGGGGTGTCCGCAAGCCGCCCGGTCCGGGTTGTCCGGGCGGGCGCCCCCTGTGATCGAAACGCGACCGGATACGCTGACTTGAGTGATGGCAGCGACACATCGACAAACAGGGTCATCGACCGAATGATCGACCGGAACATCGACCGAATCATCGACCGAGTTCGCCATGTGAGCGTCGTGATCGTCAGCAGACAGGAGAACCTCTCGTGACCGTCGTCGGGACTTTCGGTCTTAGCGTGCGGGACCAGGCTCTCGAAGCCGATGTCCAGGCTGGATTGACGGCTGTCGAGGAGGGGCTGCTCGAAGCGACCAAGAGCGAGGTCCCCTTCATCACGGAGGCCGCCCAGCACTTGGTGCGGGCCGGCGGCAAACGCTTCAGGCCGCTGCTCGTGACGCTGGCCGCCCAGTTCGGCGACCCGTACGCGCCGGGCATCGTGCCCTCCGCCGTCGTCGTCGAGCTCACCCACCTCGCGACGCTCTACCACGACGACGTGATGGACGAGGCCGACGTGCGGCGCGGCGTGGAGAGCGCCAACCAGCGCTGGGGCAACTCCGTCGCGGTCCTGACCGGGGACTTCCTCTTCGCCCGGGCCTCGCACATCCTCGCCGACCTGGGCCCGGACGCCGTCCGTATCCAGGCCGAGGCGTTCGAGCGCCTGGTCACCGGCCAGATCCTGGAGACCGCGGGCCCGGCCGAGGGCCGCGACCCGGTCGACCACTACCTGGACGTGCTCAGCGGCAAGACGGGCTCCCTCATCGCTGTGGCCTGCCGCTTCGGCGCCATGATGTCCGGCGCCGACGAGACGGTCGTCGACGTCCTGACCCAGTACGGGGAGCGGCTCGGCGTCGCCTTCCAGCTCGCCGACGACGTGCTCGACATCGCCTCCGACTCGCACGAGTCCGGCAAGACCCCGGGCACCGACCTGCGCGAGGGCATCCCCACGCTGCCGGTCCTGCGCCTGCGCGAGCGCGCGCAGCTGCTCGGCCTGCCCGAGGACCAGGCGCTGGTCGAGCTCCTCGACTCGGACCTCGCGGACGACGCGCGGCTCGCCGAGGCGATCGCGCGGCTGCGCGCCCACCCGGCCCTGGAGCAGGCGCGCCGCGACACCGTGCGGTACGCACAGGAGGCGCGCGCGGCGCTGTCCCCGCTCCCGGAGTGCGAGGCGAAGGCGGCACTGGTGGAGCTCTGCGACGCGGTGGTGCACAGGGCGGGCTGACGCCCAGGGGGTGCCTATGACGCGGCTCACAAGATCGGATGAGCCCGGAATCGGGCCGCATCCGTCCAACCGTGCAGAGGCCGGCGCAGGGGCGCCGGCGCCGGCAGGGGAGCTCCGATCATGGGCACAGTCGGAACAGGCACGACGGGTGGCGACCCGAACGAAACCAGCCCGACCGTAACCACTCCAAGCGGAACCAGCACGAAGCGGCGGCGCCGCCGCGGCGGGGCACTCGTCCTCACAGGTGTCGCGGCCGTGGCCGCCGCCGGGGTCACCGCCGCGACGCTGCCCGCCACGGCCGACGCCGGCCTACGGGCGGGCGGTAACGGCACACTCCTCGCGACGAGCCTCGACGGAGCCAACGAGGTCCCGGTGGAGGGTGGCCCGGCGGTCGGCGACATGGACGGCGCGGCCCTGGAATTCGTACAGGTCGAGGGCGACCAGGTGTCGGTCGCCGTGAAGTGGTGCGACACCGGCAGGCCGACCATGCTCCACATCCACGAGGGCGTCAGGGGCGTCAACGGCGGCATCAAGGTCGATTTCAGTCCGCTGCTGAAGAAGGCGAAGCACCACACGCTCGTGGGGACCGTCACGGTCGAGGACGGCGCGCTGCTCGATCGCCTGACGTCCGATCCGGGTGCGTTCTACGCCAATCTGCACACGGCCGAGTTCCCGGGCGGGGCCGTCCGCGGCCAGTTGCACCAGGTCACCACACAGATCGACTTCCGTCACGCCCTGCGCAACTCATGGGTCGCGCCCGACCGCGGCGTCGTCACCGGTGAGCCCCACGGGGCGGACTACGTGTCCGTGCGGCGCTGACCTGACCTGGACGGCGTCACCCCTACGGGTCGGGGGAGGCGCCGTGCCTGCATGTCATCCCGTAGGTGTAGGCGGAGTTGATCCCGCGGTCTGACGCTTCGGTGTGGCCGGTTTGGTCAGATTGAGTACACCACTCCTGACCAATTCGGGTGAGAATGGCGGCTTGGGGTGGACGAGCATCAAGAGCATCCGACAAGCAGACGACGTGTGCACAGGACGGTAAGCCGCCGCCGAACACGGAGGTAGGGCAACAGCATGGCACCGTACGAATCCGAAGACAGCCAGGGCTCCGGCAGCCGCCGCAAGGTGGCCCGGTACGCGGTCCCCGTGGCCGTACTGGGGGTGGCCGCGGCGACGATCGGGCTCGTCCCGGCGCTCGCCGACTCGGGCGACCCGGATCTCCCGAAGATCACCGCCCAGGAACTCATCGAGAGGATCGCCAAGTCGGACACGGAGCAGCTGTCCGGCACCGTGAAGATCCACACGGATCTGGGCCTGCCGGCGCTGGGCGGTGCGGCCTCCGGTCTCACCGGCGGCGGCAAGGGCTCCTCGTCGGCGGACCCGCAGGAGAAGCTGACCGAACTCGCCACCGGTACGCACACGCTGAGGGTCGCCGCGGACGGCCAGGACCGGCAGAAGCTGTCGATCCTGGACGACGCGTCCGAGTACAGCGTGATCCACGACGGCGCGGACGTGTGGGCGTACGACAGCAAGTCGGACGAGGCGTACCACGCGAAGGACGCGCAGGTGTCCGGCGACCGTGCGCAGAAGCGTCCGGCGAAGATGCCGGCCACGCCGAAGGAGCTCACGGACGCGATCCTCAAGGCGTCCGGCTCCACTACCTCGTTCACGGTGGACGGCACGGCGCAGATCGCCGGCCGTGACGCGTACCGGCTGCAGATCAAGCCCAAGCAGTCCGGTTCGACGGTCGGCGCGATCACGGTCTCCGTGGACGCGGAGACCGGGACGCCCCTGAAGTTCACGCTGACCCCGGCGAGCGGCGGCGCGGCCGTCGTCGACGCGGGCTTCACCAAGGTCGACTTCGCCAGGCCGGCGGCGTCCACCTTCGACTTCAAGCCGTCGAAGGGCACCAAGGTCACCGAGGCCGACGAACTGGAGAAGCAGGGCGGGGACAGGGCCGCGCGGGCACCGAAGGGCGCCGCGGACCTGGAGGGGCTCAACGTGATCGGCAAGGGCTGGACCTCGGTCGCCGAGCTGAAGCTGCCCGGTGACTCCGATGTGGCGGGCCTCGCCTCCGGCTCCGCGTCGAGCGGCATGCCGGCCGACGCGCAGCAGTTCCTGAACTCCCTGGGCTCCAAGGTGACGGGCAAGTTCGGCTCCGGCACCGTCTACTCGACGCGCCTGGTGAACGTCCTGATCACCGAGGACGGGAAGGTGTACGCGGGGGCGGTCACCCAGGACGCGCTGGTGAAGGCGGCCGACGCGGGCTGACGCTCGGACAGGCTCTGAGGGCGAGGGGCGGTGCGCACCGCCCCTCGCCGTTCGTGATCGCGTGGAGAGGGAGGGGCATTGGCGCCGGCCATCGAGACCCGGGAGCTCACCAAGCGCTACCGCGGCGGCCAGTTGGCCGTCGACCGGCTGAGCCTGACGGTCCCGGAAGGCGCCGTCTTCGGCTTCCTCGGGCCGAACGGTTCGGGCAAGACCACCACCATCCGCATGCTGATGGGCCTGATCACACCGACCGCGGGCACCGCCCAGGTTCTGGGCCGGCCGATGCCCCGCGCCACCCGGACGGTCCTGCCGCACGTGGGCGCGCTCATCGAGGGCCCGGCCCTGTACGGCTTCCTGAACGGCCGCGACAATCTGCTGCGCTACGACTCGGCGGACCCGACCGCGGACCCCCGCACCCGCAAGATGCGGGTCGCGCAGGCCCTGGACCGGGTGGGTCTGACGGCCGCGGCGGCCAAGAAGTCGAAGGCGTACTCGCTGGGCATGAAACAGCGCCTCGGCCTGGCCGCGGCCCTGCTCCAGCCGCGCCGCCTCCTGGTCCTGGACGAGCCGACGAACGGCCTGGACCCCCAGGGCATGCGCGAGATAAGAACGCTCGTCCGCGAACTGGCGTCGGACGGCACCACCGTCTTCCTCTCCTCCCACCTCCTCGACGAGATCGAGCAGGTCTGCACGCATGCGGCGGTGATGGCCCAGGGCCGCCTGATCACACAGGGCCCGGTGGCCGACCTGGCGGCGACCACCAGGGGAAGACTGACGGTCACCACCCCGGACACGGCGGACGCGGCCCGCGTACTGAAGGAACACGGAGTCACGCTCACGGAGACGACCGACACGCATCTGAAGGCCGAACCACCGCCCCCCGAAACCGACTTGGCGGACCTGAACAAGGCACTGGTCACCGCGGGCGTACGGGTCCGCGGCTTCGGCGTGGAACGGGCGTCCCTGGAGGACGCGTTCGTCGCCCTGACCGGAGAGGGCTTCGATGTCGCAGGCTGAAACGGTGAGCACCCCCGCACGGATCAGCCCGCTACGGACACTGGGCCTGCTACGCAGCGAACTGACGACGACTTTCCGCCGCTGGCGCACACTCGCGCTGCTGGCGGTCCTCGCCGGCGTCCCGATCCTGATCGGTGTAGCGGTCAAGATCGAGACGAGCGACGGCCAGTCGTTCGGCGGAGGCGGCCCCGAGGGCGGCGGCCCGGCGTTCATCGCGCAGATCACGAACAACGGACTGTTCCTGGTCTTCACGGCCCTGGCGGCCGCACTCCCGGTCTTCCTCCCGATGGTGGTCGGCGTCGTCGCGGGCGACGCGGTGGCGGGCGAGGCGAGCGCGGGAACGCTGCGCTACCTCCTCGTGTCCCCGGCGGGCCGCACCCGCCTCCTGCTCACCAAGTACGCGACGACGATGGTGTTCTGCCTGGTGGCGACGCTGGTCGTAGCCGCATCGGCGCTGATCACAGGGGCGATCCTCTTCCCGCTGGGCGACGTGGTCACGATCTCCGGCACCCGCATCAGCTTCACCGAGGGCCTGGGAAGGGCGCTCCTCATAGCCTTGACGGTGGCCGTGTCCCTGACCGGCATGGCAGCCATAGGCCTGTTCATCTCCACGCTGACGAACAGCGGAATAGCGGCGATGGCCACCACTGTGGGTCTACTGATCACGGTCCAGATCCTCGACCAGATCCCCCAGCTGGACGCGCTCCAGCCGTACTTCTTCTCCCACCACTGGCTGTCCTTCGCCGACCTGCTGCGCGACCCGGTCTACTGGGAGGACCTCACGAAGAACCTGCAACTCCAGGCGCTCTACGCGGCGGTGTTCGGCTCGGCGGCCTGGGCCCGCTTCACGGCGAAGGACATCACGGCGTAGCCCGTACGGCTCGTAACCCCTACGGCTCGTAGGGGAACGAGGCGAGCGGAGCCTCCTGCGAGAAGAACGTCTTGGCCCGCACGAGAGCCGCCTCGTCCTTGCGTACGTCGCCGGGCTTGCTGCCGTTGCCGAGGAGGACACCGCCGAAGCGCATGCCCATGTACGCGGCCGAGTTGCGCAGGGTGCCGACCAGCGGATCGGCGACGACCTCCTCCTCGTGCGCGAGCGCGGTCACGCCCCACAGGGCGCGCCCGGCGAGGGTGGCCTTGAAGTCGACGCCGGGGGTGCGCAGCCAGCCGGACCAGTAGTCGAGGTAGCGCTTGGTGGAGGCGGAGACCGAGTACCAGTACAGGGGCGAGGCGATGACGATGTCGGTGGCGGCGAGGGTGGCGTCGAGGAGCAGCGCGACGTCATCGCCCTCGGGCCGCACATGGTCACTGTCGTGCCGCAGATCCTCGAAGTCGGGAAGCGGATGTGCGGCCAGATCGATCCAGCGCTGCCCGACGTCCGGGGGCAGTTGCTCGGCGGCGGCGCGGGCGAGGATCTCGGTGTTGCCGTCGCTCCGGCTGCTGCCGAGGACGAACAGAAAATTACGCGAGGACATAACTTTCCCCCATTTCGCAGATCGCACTTGGCGGCACAGCGCTCACGCGGGCAGGGCCGGGAGCACTTACTTGCGTATGCAGTATATGCACACGCAAGTAAGTAGCAAGGGGGCCCGGCCCTGCGGGCAACGCAAACGGGGGAGGGGTGTTACTCGGAAAGCTCCCACACGGCGTGGGCGATGGCGTCGCTGCTGCGGTCGAGGGCGGTGGTGTCGATGTTCGTGGCGGTGTCGCAGGAGGAGTGGTAGCAGGCGTCGAACGGCTTGCCTGCCGTGCCGCCCCACTTCTGGGCCTGGGCGGCGGTCTTGCGGTAGTCGGCGCCGCTGAAGAGGCCGCCGACCGGGATCCCGGCGCTCTTGAAGGGGGCGTGGTCGGAGCGGCCGTCGCCCTCGGTCTCGATCTCGGTGGGAACGCCCAGACCGGCGTAGTAGTCCTTGAAGACCTTCTCCAGGGCGGGATCGTCGTCGTACACGAAGTAGCCGGGGTTGGGTGAGCCGACCATGTCGAAGTTCAGATAGCCGGAGATCCGGGACCGGTTGGCGACGCTCAGCGAGTTGACGTAGTTCCGGGAGCCCACCATGCCGAGTTCCTCGGCGCCCCACCAGGCGAAGCGCAGGTGTTTGGTGGGCTTGAACTGGGCGCGGGAGACGGCGAGCGCGGTCTCCAGGATCGCGGCGGACCCGGAGCCGTTGTCATTGATGCCGGGTCCTGTGGTGACGCTGTCGAGGTGGGCGCCGGCCATGAGGACCTGGTCGGTGTCGCCGCCGGGCCAGTCGGCGACGAGGTTGTAGCCGGTGCGGCCGCCGGACGTGAACTGCTTGACGGAGGTGGTGAACCCGGCGGCGTCCAGCTTCCCCTTCACGTAGTCCAGGGAGGCCTTGTAGCCCGGGCGGCCGTGGGCGCGGTTGCCGCCGTTGGCTGTGGCGATGGACTGGAACTGGTTGAGGTGGGCCTTGACCGAGGTGACGGGTATGTCGGGGGCGGCGGCTGCCGTGACGGGTGTGGCGCCGGCGGTGACGGGTGTGGCGCCGGCGGTTATCAGGGCGGCGGCGGTGAACAGTGCGGCGGTCGCCAGCCGCGGGCGTATGGGGCTGGGGTGCAGGGGCATGTGGGGGCTCCTGGTTCCTCGGCGAGTGCGGGGATTTGGGTGGCCCGATGGTCCTGGGGGGCTGACACACCGTCAAGAGCGTTTTCCGGTCAGCGGTGTCCGTATTCCGGGCGGATCGGGGCTGAGGTCGTACGACGACGGGCCCTCGGGGCGGGGGCGTGGCCGGAACCGTTAGGCGGGGCGGGTTCTGGCGGGGCCGCGCGGGTTGTCTGGGGCGGGGTGCGTGTTGGCGGGCCGGGTTGGCGTGGGGGCCGGTGGAGAGGACGCGCCGGGCGCTGGGGTGCCGCCTTGCCCACCCTGCCGCCCCAGGCGGCAGGTTGCCCAAGGCGGGGCGGGGTTCAGCGGTGGCGGCAGGTTGCCCAAGGCGGGGCGGGGTTCAGCGGTGGCGGCAGGTTGCCCAAGGCGGGGCGGGGGCGGCTTGGGAAGCGAAGCGAATCCGGTGGCCAGTCGGGTACGAGACGTACGGGTGGGGACGGGTTGGTGTGCCCCCGCAGGACACCGCGGGAACCCAGTCCCGGCCCACCCGCCAACGGCGGACAACGGGGGTGGAGACCGAACCGGCCGAGGAGGTACACCAACCCGGCCCCACCCAACCCACGACACCCACCCACACCCACACCCACCCACCCACCTACGCACTCACTGCAGGCAGAACTCGTTCCCCTCAGGATCAGCCATCAGCAGCCACTGCCCCCCTGGCGTCTGCACGAACCGCGTCACACTCGCCCCCAGCCCGACCAGCCGCTCGGCCTCGGCGTCCCGCCGCTCACCCCCGGCGTGGATGTCGATGTGCAGCCGGTTCTTGCCACCCTTCGGCTCAGGCACGCGCTGGAACAGAATCCGCCGCCCCAGCCCGGCCCCGGTCTGCTCATCAACGGCATCATCGGGATGCCGAACAGCAACAAGATCCGAGAAGGCCCGCCGCCCCCACCGCTCGACGGTCTCGTCGACGCTCACGGCCCCGAACCCCAGCAACCGCTCGATCAACGCGGAGTTGTCCTCGATCTCGTAGCCCAGGGCAGCAGCCCAGAACTCAACCTGAGCATGCGGATCAGCAGCGTCGACGACAAGCTTCCATTCGAAGGTCATGCCCCAGTTATAGAGCGCAACTAGGTCAGATCAAGGCCTACTGGTACCCGTACCAGCAGCCCGGGCCCCGTCGACAGCCACAGCGTCGTCCAACACCCCAGCCGCAGCGATCTCGGCCCGGGCAAGAGCAACCCGCCCGGCCCGAGCGGAGCGCAACGCGTCCCACGTCAACAACGCCAACGCCAGCCACACCAACGCGAACCCGGCCCACCGCTCGGGCGGCATCGCCTCGTGGAAGTAGACGATCCCGAGCAGGAACTGGAAGACGGGCGCGAGGTATTGCAGCAGCCCGAGGGTAGACAGCGGCACCCGGATGGCGGCGGCCCCGAAGCACACGAGCGGCACGGCGGTGACGAGCCCGGTGGAGGCGAGCAGCACGGCGTGCCCGGCTCCCTCGCCGGCGAAGGTGGACCGTCCTTGGGAGCTGAGCCACAGCAGATAGCCGAGCGCGGGCAGGAACTGGACGGCGGTCTCGGCGGCGAGCGATTCGAGGCCGCTGAGGTTGACCTTCTTCTTCACGAGCCCGTACGTGCCGAAGGAGAAGGCGAGGACGAGTGAGATCCAGGGCGGCTGCCCGTATCCGATGGCGAGTACGAGGACGGCGAGGAGCCCGACCCCGACGGCGATCCACTGCGCGAGCCGCAGCCGTTCCTTGAGGAGCAGTACACCCAGAGCGATGGAGACCAGGGGGTTGATGAAGTATCCGAGGGAGGCCTCGACGACGTGCCCGGAGTTCACGGACCAGATGTAGACGCCCCAGTTGACGGTGATGACGGCGGCGCCGAGGGCGACGAGCGCGAGCCGCTTGGGCTGCCGCAACAGATCTTTGGCCCAGCCCCATTTTCGTACGAAGAGCATCGCGACGCCGACGAAGGCGAGCGACCACACCATGCGGTGGGCGAGGATCTCCACCGACCCGGCGGGCTTGAGCAGCGGCCAGAAGAGGGGTACGAGGCCCCACATTCCGTATGCCGCGAAACCGTTGAGGAGCCCTGTGCGCCCCTCGTTCGCATGCCCGGACTCTCCTGCCGCCCCGCCGTCCTGCACGGACCCTCCTCATGACACCTGGCAGCCCCGCGGCGGCCACCAAGCAAGGTAGCGCCGCGGGACGGTACGTGTCATGCCCGTATCGCCATACGGTCCTGACGGGAAGCCCGGCTACTTCAGGGCGTCGGCGATGGCGTCGGAGACGGGCGTGGTGGGCCGCCCGATGAGCCGCGAGAGGTCGCCGTTCCGCCGGGCGAGCAGCCCCTGCGAGATGGCGGTGTCGACGCCGACGAGGATGTCGGCGAAGGGGGCGGGGAGCCCGGCGCCGAGCAGGATCTCGCGGTTCTCCTCGGGGGTCACGTTCCGGTGGACGATGTCCTTGCCGGACTGCTTGGCGACCTCGGCGGCGTACTCCGCGAGCGACCAGGCGACGTCGCCGCTGAGCTCGTAGGCGGTGTTCTCGTGGCCCGTGCCGGTCAAAACGGCGACGGCGGCGGCGGCGTAGTCGGCGCGGGAGGCGGAGGCGACGCGGCCGTCACCGGCGGAGGCGAGGACGGCGCCGTGCTCCAGGACGGGGGCGAGGTTCTGGGTGTAGTTCTCGTGGTACCAGCCGTTGCGCAGGAAGGTGTAGGTCAGGCCGGAGTCGAGGATGGCCTGCTCGGTGACCTTGTGCTCGTCGGCGAGGGCGAAGTCGGCGTCCGGGCCGCCGAGCACGCCGGTGTACGCGAGGGAGGCCACGCCGGCGGCCTTGGCGGCGTCGATGACGGCTTGGTGCTGGGCGACGCGCTGGCCGACCTCGCTGCCGGAGATCAGCAGGACCTTGTCGCCGGAGCGGAAGGCGCCGGTCAGCGTTTCGGGGGTGCTGTAGTCGGCGATGCGCAGTTCGACGCCGCGGGCGGCGAGGGGGGCGGCCTTCTCCTTGTCGCGTACGACGGCGGCGATCTCGCCGGCCGGGACGCCGGCGTCGAGCAGCCCTTCGACGACGAGACGGCCGAGGTGCCCGGTGGCTCCGGTGATGACGAGGCTCATGACGGAATTCTCCTTGAGTGGGTGGTTCTCTCCTCACCGTAAGGGCGACACTGTGCTTTCGAAAGTACCCACTTCAAAGTAAGGTACTGGCATGGAAGTAAGTAAGGTCAGCAAGGTGCGGGAGTGGACCGCGGCCGGAGGGGACGCCGGACTCTGCCCGCAGCGCCTGGTCCTGGAGCACGTCACGAGCCGCTGGGGCGTCCTGGTGCTGCTGGCTCTGGCGGAGCGCTCGTTCCGGTTCAGCGAGCTGCGCCGGGAGATCGGCGGGGTCAGCGAGAAGATGCTGACGCAGACGCTGCAGACCCTGGAGCGGGACGGGATGGTGCACCGCGACGCGAAGCCGGTGATCCCGCCGCGGGTCGACTACTCGCTGACGGAGCTGGGCCGGGAGGCGGCGGCGCAGGTGGGAGCCCTTGCGGACTGGACGGACCGCCGGATGACGCGGGTGACCGAGGCGCGACGCCGCTACGACGAAGAACGAGGGCCCGGGAAGCCGGCGTAGCCAACAGAAGGGCCCGAGGGCAACACAGCCCCCAGGCCCTACCCCGACACAACGTGTTCCGAGGTCAGCCGACAACGGTCCAGGTATCGCCCCCGGCAAGCAGCGCGGCGAGATCGCCCTTGCCGCGCTCCTCGATGGCGGTGTCGAGCTGGTCGGCCATCAGGGTGTCGTAGACGGGTCGCTCGACGTTGCGCAGGACGCCGATCGGGGTGTGGTGCAAGGTGTCAGGATCGGCGAGCCGGGACAGAGCAAAAGCGGTGGTCGGGGACGCGGCGTGGGCATCGTGCACCAGAATCTGCGACCGGTTGTCCTCTGTGACGGGTACGACCTTCAGGTCCCCGGTGGCGGGGTCGCGGACGACGCCCTTGGACTGCTCGGCCCCGAACGTGATGGGCTGCCCGTGTTCGAGCCGGATGACGGCTTCCTCGGCCTGCTGCTTGTCCTTCAGCACTTCGAAGGCGCCGTCGTTGAAGATGTTGCAGTTCTGGTAGATCTCGACGAGGGCGGTGCCGGGGTGCTGGGCGGCCTGGCGCAGGACCTCGGTGAGGTGTTTGCGGTCGGAGTCGACGGTCCGCGCGACGAACGAGGCCTCGGCGCCGATGGCCAGCGAGACGGGGTTGAACGGCGCGTCCAGGGAGCCCATCGGGGTGGACTTGGTGACCTTGCCGACCTCGGAGGTGGGGGAGTACTGCCCCTTGGTGAGCCCGTAGATCCGGTTGTTGAACAGCAGGATCTTGAGGTTCACATTGCGCCGCAGCGCGTGGATGAGGTGATTGCCGCCGATCGACAGCGCGTCACCATCGCCGGTGACCACCCACACGGACAGGTCCCGGCGGGAGGAGGCGAGGCCGGTGGCGATGGCGGGGGCGCGGCCGTGGATGGAGTGCATCCCGTAGGTGTTCATGTAGTACGGGAAGCGGGAGGAGCAGCCGATGCCGGAGACGAAGACGATGTTCTCCTTGGCCAGGCCGAGTTCGGGCATGAAGCCCTGGACGGCGGCCAGGATCGCGTAGTCACCGCAGCCGGGGCACCAGCGCACTTCCTGATCGGACTTGAAGTCCTTCATGGACTGCTTGGCCTCGGCCTTGGGGACCAGTGACAGAAGCGTCTCCGTGCCGCCCCCGGTCCCTTCCGTAGTGGTCGTCTCAGCCATCGATGGCCTCCTTCAGAGCCGTGGCGAGCTGCTCGGCCTTGAACGGCATTCCGTTGACCTGGTTGTAACTGTGGGCGTCCACCAGGTACTTGGCCCGGATGAGGGTGGCGAGCTGGCCGAGGTTCATCTCGGGGATCACCACCTTGTCGTAACGCCCCAGGACCTCGCCGAGATTCCGGGGGAAGGGGTTGAGGTGGCGCAGATGGGCCTGGGCGATGGCCTCGCCGGCGCCGCGCAGCCGCCGCACCGCCGCGGTGATCGGCCCGTAGGTGGAGCCCCAGCCCAGCACCAGCGTGGTGGCCTCACCGGTGGGGTCGTCGACGTCGAGGTCGGCCACCCGGATCCCGTCGATCTTGGCCTGGCGGGTGCGGACCATGAAGTCGTGGTTGGCCGGATCGTAGGAGATGTTCCCGGTGCCGTCCTGCTTCTCGATCCCGCCGATCCGGTGTTCAAGGCCCGGCGTGCCCGGCACCGCCCAGGGGCGGGCCAGGGTCTGCGGATCACGCTTGTAGGGCCAGAACACCTCGCTGCCGTCGTCCAGCGTGTGGTTCGGCCCCGTCGCGAACTGGGTGCGCAGATCGGGCAGTTCATCGACCTCGGGGATCCGCCACGGCTCGGAGCCGTTGGCGAGATAGCCGTCGGAGAGCAGCAGGACCGGGGTGCGGTAGGTGACCGCGATCCGGGCCGCCTCCAGCGCCGCGTCGAAACAGTCCGCCGGCGTCCTGGGTGCCACGATCGGCACCGGCGCCTCCCCGTTGCGCCCGTACATCGCCTGCAACAGATCGGCCTGCTCGGTCTTGGTCGGCAGCCCCGTCGAGGGCCCGCCGCGCTGGATGTCCACCACCAGCAGCGGCAACTCCAGCGAGACGGCAAGCCCGATCGTCTCGGACTTGAGCGCCACCCCCGGCCCGGAGGTGGTGGTCACCGCCAGCGACCCGCCGAACGCCGCGCCCAGAGCGGCCCCGATCCCGGCGATCTCGTCCTCGGCCTGGAAGGTGCGCACACCGAAGTTCTTGTGCCGGGACAGCTCGTGCAGGATGTCGGAGGCCGGAGTGATCGGATACGAGCCCAGATACAGCGGCAGGTCCGCCTGCCGGGCGGCGGCGATCAGCCCGTAGGACAGCGCCAGGTTCCCCGAGATGTTGCGGTAGGTGCCGGTCGGGAACGCGGTCGTGGCCGGCGCGATCTCGTAGGAGACGGCGAAGTCCTCGGTCGTCTCGCCGAAGTTCCAGCCCGCGTGGAACGCCGCCAGGTTGGCCTTCATGATCTCGGGCTTCTTGGCGAACTTCTGCTTCAGGAAGCGTTCGGTGCCCTCGGTCGGCCGGTGGTACATCCAGGACAACAGCCCCAGCGCGAACATGTTCTTGGAGCGCTCGGCCTCCTTGCGGGAGAGCGCGAACTCTTTCAGCGCCTCGACCGTCAGCGTGGTCAGCGGCACCGGATGCACGGCGAAACCGTCCAGCGAGCCGTCCTCCAGCGGCGAGACGGCATAGCCGACCTTGGCCATCGCCCGCTTGCTGAACTCGTCGGTGTTCACGATGATCTCGGCGCCGCGCGGCATATCGGCCAGGTTCGCCTTCAAAGCTGCCGGGTTCATCGCGACCAGCACGTTCGGCGCGTCCCCGGGGGTCAGGATGTCGTGATCGGCGAAGTGCAGCTGGAACGAGGACACCCCCGGCAGCGTCCCCGCGGGCGCCCGGATCTCCGCCGGGAAGTTCGGCAGCGTCGACAGATCATTACCGAACGACGCCGTCTCCGAGGTGAACCGGTCCCCCGTCAGCTGCATCCCGTCACCGGAGTCACCCGCGAACCGGATGATCACCCGGTCCAGACGCCGGACATCCTTGCCTGATTCACCCGCGGCTGTGCGCTGTTCCCCGACCACTGCACTGTCGGTCCCGTCGGCCTGCTCGGCTGCGCTACTGACCTGGCTGGTCACTGAACTGGACCTCCCTCGAGGCGGCTGTGCGGGCAGGCCCGTCCCACTGGCCTTCCCCAGGCCCACCCTACGTCTGAGAGGGGGGCCTTCCCTTGGACGTTCGTGTAATGGACCTGGATTTGAGACGGCGTGTCGTCCCTGTTCGCCATGATCCGCCGGCCCCCCGGAGCCTTGCTCGAAGCGATCTGGAAGACGCTCTGCGCTCGTTCTCCGGTTCTGGACCCGTCCCCGCCCCGCCGCGGTACCTGACAGGGTGTCAGCCGATCACGACTTCAGGTAGGTGAGAACGGCCAGAACGCGCCGGTGGTCCCCGTCACTCGGTGACAGGCCCAGCTTCAGGAAGATGTTGCTCACGTGCTTCTCGACCGCGCCGTCGCTGACCACGAGCTGGCGGGCGATCGCCGAATTGGTCCGTCCCTCCGCCATCAGGCCGAGCACCTCGCGCTCGCGCGGAGTGAGGTTGACCAGTACGTCCTGCTTGCGGCTGCGCCCGAGCAGCTGCGCGACCACTTCCGGGTCGAGGGCCGTGCCCCCCTCGGCGACGCGGACCACCGCGTCCACGAACTCCCGCACCTCGGCCACCCGGTCCTTGAGCAGATAGCCCACGCCGTGGCTCGATCCGGCGAGCAGTTCGGTGGCGTACTGCTCCTCGACGTACTGCGAGAGGACCAGCACCCCGAGCCCGGGGAACCGTCCGCGCAGCTGCACCGCGGCGCGAACGCCCTCGTCCGTGTGGGTCGGCGGCATCCGTACGTCCGCGACGACCACGTCGGGAAGCTGGTCCTGCGCCCCCAGATCGGTGATGGTCTTGACCAGTGCTTCCCCGTCACCGACCCCGGCGACGACCTCGTGCCCGCGGTCGGTCAGCAACCGGGTCAGGCCCTCCCTGAGCAGCACTGAATCCTCGGCGATGACCACCCGCACCCTGTCCTCCACGATTTTCGGCCCCCCAGCGCCCCTGTGAACCTGTCACAGAGGCCAGTTCTGACAGGCCCAGCATTCCAGGATCCGGAGCGGGGTGCGCCCACGCGGCAGTTTTAGGTCAGGCCCGGCGCCACGGCAGCTCCGCCGTCACCCGGGTCGGGCCCGCTGCCGGGGAGTCGACGAGGAGGATGCCGTCGACCGCGTCCAGGCGCCCGGTCAGACCCGCGAGACCCGAACCGGCGGAGGCGTCCGCGCCGCCGACCCCGTTGTCGGACACCTGGAGCATGAGCCGGTCGCCCGTACGCCACACGTCGACGGTCGCCCGCGTGGCCCGGCTGTGCTTGCTGATGTTCTGGAGCAGCTCGGAGACCGTGAAGTAGGCGATGCCCTCGATGGCGGGCGCCGGGCGTTCCCGAAGGTCGACCTCCACCGTCACCGGGACGGTGCAGCGCGAGGCCACGGAGGACAGCGCGGCGTCGAGGCCGCGGTCGGTGAGGACCGCCGGGTGGATGCCGCGGGCCAGGTCGCGGAGCTCCTGCAACGCCGTCTTCACCTCGCCGTGCGCCTCGTCGACCATGCGGGCCGCCGTCTGCGGGTCCTCGCTGAGCTTCTCCTTCGCCAGGCCCAGATCCATCGCCAGGTTGACCAGGCGGGCCTGCGCGCCGTCGTGCAGATCGCGCTCGATCCGCCGCAGGTCGGCGGCGGCCGTGTCGACGACGACGCCGCGGTCCGACTCCAGCTCCACCACGCGCGACGCGAGCCGCGACGGACCGAGCAGCCCGGCGACCATCACCCGGTCCACCGTCGTAAGGCCGCGGACGATCCACGGCGTCGCCAGCGTGACGAGCAGCCCGACGGCCGCGGTCAGCGTGATCTCGAAGGGGTTGTCCAGGTACACGGAGTGCGCCTCGTCGCCGTACAGCTGCAGTCCGCCCTGACCCCCGTACATCGGGTAGACCCACTGCCACAGCGGGTACGTCAGCAGCGTCCAGCCCGTCGTCCAGAACGCGACGGCCACGGAGAACGAGAACACCGCCCACGGGAAGTGCAGCACCGTGTACACCAGATGACGCCATGAGACGCCGCTCTTGAGCGTCGCGCCGACCCAGGCCAGCGGCCCGCCCTTGCGCGGCCGCACCGGGTCGGGCGAACCGACCTCCAGGCCGAGCAGTGCCCGCGCCCGCGCCCGCTCCAGGGCGCCGATGCCGCGGGCCCCGGCCAGCGCCAGCGCCAGCACCGGTACTCCGATGAAGGTGACGAGCAGTCCCGCGCCGAGCGACATCATCGTCACCGACCAGGTGAACGCCGTGATCGCGATCGGCAGGCTCAGCAGCAGATAGCCGAACTCCCGCCAGGCGCGGCCCTCCACCGGCGCCCGCAGTCCGGCCGGCAGCCGGCCGAGCCCGCGCCGCCGTGGGCGGGGCTCGTCGTCGTACGAGTACTCGCTGCGGTATCCGTACTGCTCCGTGGCCATGGGTGCCGTCCGTTTCTGCTCGGGTTCCGCTCGGGGGCCGCTGTTCCACTTACAGGTTCCTCGGCTGCCGCGCCCCCGACCATGCGGCGCGTCGGCGTCTTGGACCGGGGGTTTTCCCTACCTCCGGGCCCCCGCCACACCGCTCCGGCTGCTGTTGCGGAGGTTGCTACCGGGGCTGCGGCTACTGCTGTGACCGGTCGCGCCACGGAAGCTCGGCCGTGACCGTCGTTCCGCCGCCGGCCGGGGAGTCCACGACGAAGAGTCCGTCGACCGCGCCGAGCCGCTCCGCGAGCCCGGACATGCCGGTGCCCTTGTCGAGGCTGGCGCCGCCCTGACCGTCGTCCTGCACCTGGATCAGCAGCCGCTCCTCCGAACGCCACACATCGACCGAGGCCTGGGTGGCCCGGCTGTGCTTGCTGATGTTCTGGAGCAGCTCGGAGACCGTGAAGTAGGCGATGCCCTCGATCGCCGCGGCGGGCCGCTCCGGCAGATCGGCCGACACCTTCACCGGGACGGTGCAGCGCGAGGCCACCGAGGACAGCGCCGCGTCGAGGCCCCGGTCGGTGAGCACCGCCGGATGGATGCCGCGGGCCAGATCCCGCAACTCCTGCAACGCGAGCTTCACTTCACCGTGCGCCTCGTCGACCATGTCGGCCGCCGCGTCGGGGTCCTCGAGCAGCTTCTCCTTGGCGAGGCCGAGCCCCATGGCCAGGTTGACCAGGCGGGCCTGCGCGCCGTCGTGCAGATCGCGCTCGATCCGCCGCAGGTCGGCGGCGGCCGTGTCGACGACGACCCCGCGGTCCGACTCCAGCTCCTCGATCCGCCGCTCCAGCTCGTCGGAGGGCGACAGCAGGCCGCGCACCATCGCCCGGTCCGCGTTGCTCAGACCACGGGCGATGAACGGCAGCACCGGCCACAGGACGAACAGACCGACGAGCGTCACCGTGAACGTCAGGATCCCCCAGGGCAGCCGGATCACCTCGTACAGCACGGCGCGCCAGCCCACCGAGTCCTTCAGACCGTTCCACAGCCACCCGAAGAAACCGTCCCCGCGGTGCCGCGGCAGCGGACTCGGTTCGTCGACCCGCACCCCGAGCAGACTCCGCGCCCGAGCCCGCTCCGCCTTGCCGAGCAGCCGCGCCCCGGAGAGCCCCGCCGCGATCAGCGGCAGCCCGATCACCGTGACGGTCAGCCCGGCGCCGACGGCAAGGAGCGTCACCGCGTACACGAAGCCGCACACGGCGAGCGGAAAACTGGACAGGAGGTACGAGATCTCCTTCCAGGTGTGCTGGTCGTAGGCGAAGCGCGGCGGTGGTGGCACCGGCCGGCCGTCGGGGGAGTCGAGTGGGTCGCTCATAGCCGAAAGAGTGCCTTGCGCGCGCGCCACCGCGCCATGAGGAGGACTGCCGGGGACGAACGGGGGTTAACCCCACCCCACAGGGACCGCTCGTCCCGCCTTTCGTCCTACCGGGCCGAGCGCGGCGCCGCGCACCGCGTTTCCTGCCAGGTCGTTCACCACGCTTCGCACCGGGCTGCTTACCGTCCCTTTAACAGGCCCTAGACTCCCGTGCGTACAGATCGTCGAACACGAACACACGAGGGGCGACAGACGTGGCGACAGGTGTGACGGGACCGACCGTGACCGTCGTCGCGGCGGGCTACTTCCACTCGTACTCGGTGGTCGGACTCCTCGCCGTCGTCGGCGTGCTCTTCGTCGCCGTGGCCTTCGGCGCGGGACGACTGCTGCGCCCGGTGGTGCCGACCCCCGAGAAACTCCTGACGTACGAGTGCGGAGTCGACCCCGTCGGCGAGGGCTGGGCCCACACCCAGGTCCGCTACTACGTGTACGCGTTCCTCTACGTGATCTTCGCGGTCGACTCGATCTTCCTCTTCCCCTGGGCGACGGTCTTCGCCGCGCCCGGATACGGCGCGACGACGCTCGTGGAGATGTTCATCTTCCTCGGCTTCCTCGCCGTGGGCCTGCTGTACGCATACAAGAAGGGCGTCCTTACATGGACGTGAGCCGCGACATGGACGTGAGCCGCGTGACCCCCGAGCCCGCTCCTGTTCTCCTGCCGGAACCGAAGCGGCTCGGCGTGCTCTCACGCCTGGCCCCCGAGCCGATGAAGGTGGTCCTCAACTGGGGCCGCCGGTACAGCCTGTGGGTCTTCAACTTCGGCCTCGCCTGCTGCGCCATCGAGTTCATCGCCGCGTCCATGGCGCGCCACGACTTCATCCGGCTCGGCGTCATCCCGTTCGCGCCGGGCCCGCGCCAGGCCGACCTGATGGTGGTCTCCGGCACGGTCACGGACAAGATGGCCCCGGCTGTGAAGCGCCTGTACGAACAGATGCCCGAGCCGAAGTACGTCATCTCCTTCGGCGCCTGCTCCAACTGCGGCGGCCCGTACTGGGACTCGTACTCGGTGACCAAGGGCGTCGACCAGATCATCCCCGTCGATGTGTACGTGCCCGGCTGCCCGCCCCGCCCGGAAGCGCTGCTCCAGGGCATCCTCAAGCTCCAGGAGAAGATCGCCCGAGAGTCGCTCGGCGAGCGGTACGCCTCCGCCGACGCCGCGGCCGGCCGGCCCTCCGCGGCGGCGCTGAGCAGCGGTCTCGTGCAGCCGCCCGTACCGTCGTCCGCCACGTCGGCGGAGGGTGAGCGATGAGCTGGCTGCCGGACCCCGTCGAAGAACTGTTCGGCGCCGACGCCACCGTTGAGGAGGCGTACGACCTCCTGACGGTCGACGTGCCCGCCGCCTCCTGGATCACCGCCCTCGAAACAGCCCGTACGCGACTGGGGTGCACGTACTTCGACTGGCTGAGCGCCGTCGACGAACCCGGCACCGGGTTCCGCGTGTGCGCGCACGTCGCGGCCCTCGCGCCCCGGTCCGTCCACCGGCTGCTGCTGCGCACGACCGTTCCGCACGACGCGCCGGCGCTCGCCTCCGCGGTCGACGTGTACGCGGGCGCGGCCTGGCACGAACGCGAGACGCACGAAATGTTCGGCATCGGCTTCGAGGGCCATCCGCATCTGGTGCCGCTGCTGCTGCCCGACAGCTTCGAAGGGCACCCGCTGCGCAAGGACTTCGTGCTCGCGGCGCGCGTCGCGAAGGCGTGGCCCGGCGCGAAGGAGCCGGGCGAGCCGGCGGCCGGAGCGGGGCACGGCGGCCCGAAGCGGCGCCAGATGCTGCCGCCCGGCGTACCCGACCCGAACGAGTGGGGCCCGCTGAAGGGCCAACTGCCGCCCGCACCGGCACGCCCGGCCCGCGGCGCGGGGCGGGCCGCGGCGTCCGGACCGGGGGAGCGTCCGGCCCGACGCGCCCGCACGGCGAGCGAGGGCTCCACCAGCCAGGCGGCTGCGGCTTCTACGGGATCTCCAGGGGCTCCGGCGTCTACGGGGTCACCGGCGGCTCCGCAGGCTGCTGCTTCGGGTACCCCGGGGGAGGCGGGCCCGGCGCGACCGGCGCGACCGGCGCGGCGTGCGCGGAGCGTGTCGGAGGGCTCGGCGAGCCAGCGTCCCGAGCCGGACGCCGCCTCGGCAGGGGCCTCCGCCCCGGCCAAGAAAACAGGCCCGGCGGCCGGCCCCGGACCGGCGGAGCCTTCGGGACCGGCGGAGGGTTCTGCACCGGCGGAGGGTTCCGGGCCGGCGGCGGGTTCCGGACCGCCCGAATCGGCACCGAAGCCCCGTTCCTCGGACGCACCCTGGCACCACGCCAAACCCGCGTTCGACGAGGACCCGCAACCGGCGACGAACCCGAACCCGGCGCCGGACCCGAACCCAGCACCCAACGCGGAAGCGGACCCGGAACCCAACGCGGAAGCGGACCCGGCACCCAACGCGGAAGCGGCCCCCGCACCGGAGCCGTTCCCGCGCAAGCCCCAACGTGACCCCAGCCCCGACCCCGACTCCGACCCCGACGCGACCGACGGAGGCACGCAGTGAACGACGCTCTCGACGTCGCCCTGCGCCTCGTCGTCGTCTTCGTCGCCTTCCTGGTGCTGCCCCTGGTCGTCGGCCAGACCGAGCACAAGGTCATGGCCCATATGCAGGGCCGCCTCGGCCCCATGTACGCGGGCGGCTTCCACGGCTGGGCCCAACTCGTCGCCGACGGCGTCAAGTTCGCGCAGAAGGAAGACGTGGTACCGGCGGAAGCCGACCGCCGCGTCTTCCAACTCGCCCCCGCCGTCGCCCTGTTGCCGTACCTCCTCGTCCTCCTGGCGATCCCGGTCGGCCCCGGCGACGGCGCGGTCGGCCAGGTCGTCGACGCGGGCATCTTCTTCGTGCTCGCGGTGATGGGCGTCGGCGTACTCGGCTCGCTGATGGCGGGCTGGGCCAGCGCCAACAAGTTCTCCCTCCTCGGCGGCCTGCGCACCGCCGCCCAGCTCCTCGCCTACGAACTCCCGATGCTGCTCGCGGCGGCCTCGGTGGCCATGGCGGCCGGCACGGTCTCCCTGCCCGGCATCCTCGACGCCTTCGAGTGGTGGTGGCTGCCCTGGCAGATCGTGGGCGCCCTGGTCTTCTTCGTGGCGGGCCTCGCCGAGCTGCAACGCCCGCCCTTCGACATGCCCGTCGCCGACTCCGAGATCATCTTCGGCGCGTACACCGAGTACACGGGCCTGCGCTTCGCCCTCTTCCTGCTCGCCGAGTACGCGGGCATCGTCGTCCTGTGCGGTCTGACCACCGTCCTCTTCCTGGGCGGCTGGCACGGCCCGTGGGGCGCCGACGGCCTGGGCTGGGTCTGGACCCTGCTCAAGACGGCCGTCCTCGCGTTCGTCGTGATCTGGCTCCGCGTGTCCTACCCCCGTCTGCGTGAGGACCAGCTCCAGAAACTCGCCTGGACCACGCTCATCCCCCTCGCCCTCGCGCAGATCGCGCTCACCGGAATCGTGAAGGTGGCGATCAACTAGTGCCTCCGCTCCCCGGGTCCGGCCTGGCCAAGGGCCTCGCCGTCACCCTCCGCACGATGACGAAGAAGACCGTCACCGAGCAGTACCCGGACGCCCAGCCCGAACTCCCGCCCCGCACCCGCGGCGTGATCGGCCTGTTCGAGGAGAACTGCACGGTCTGCATGCTGTGCGCCCGTGAGTGTCCCGACTGGTGCATCTACATCGACTCCCACAAGGAGACGGTGCCGGCCGCCGTCGAGGGCGGCCGCGAGCGCAGCCGCAACGTCCTGGACCGCTTCGCCATCGACTTCTCCCTCTGCATGTACTGCGGTATCTGCATCGAGGTGTGCCCCTTCGACGCCCTGTTCTGGTCCCCGGAGTTCGAGTACGCCGAGACGGACATCCGCGAACTCACCCACGAGCGCGACAAGCTCCGCGAGTGGATGTGGACCGTCCCGTCCCCGCCCGCCCTCGACCCGGCGGCCGAGGAACCGAAGGAACTCGCGGCAGCCCGCAAAGCAGCCGACAAACTGGCCGCCACCCAGGCAGCCCAGGCAGCCCAGGCAGCCCAGGCAGCCGAGGCAGCCGAGGCAGCCCAGGCGGAGCAGCCCGCCGCGTCCGACGACCCCGGAGAGGAGACGCCCGCATGACCCCCGCCGCAACAGCGGCCTCGGTCGCCGTCACCACGGCCGCCGACAGCCACGGGTTCCTCTCCCCGACCGGCGTCGAGATCGCTTTCCTCCTCGTCGGCCTGGTCACCTTCGGCGCCGCGATCGTCACCGTCACCACGAAGCAGCTGGTGCACGCCGCCCTGTGGCTGGTCGTCGCCCTCGGTGGCCTTGCCGTCGAGTACCTCCTGCTCACCGCCGAGTTCATCGCGTGGGTGCAGGTCCTCATCTATGTCGGCTCCGTCGTGGTCCTCCTCCTGTTCGGTCTGATGCTGACCCGCGCGCCCATCGGCCGGTCACCGGACGCGGACAGCCCCAACCGCTGGGCCGCCCTGGTGGTGGCCGTCGCCGCCGCGGCCGCCCTGGTCTGGGTCGTCGTCGACGCCTTCCGTACGACCTGGATCGAGCTGGACGTGGCCGCCGAGGGCAACACGGCCGTGACCGGTTCCATCCTGTTCCGGCACTGGGTGCTGCCCTTCGAGGCCCTCTCCGTCCTCCTCCTTGCGGCCCTGGTCGGCGCGATCGTCCTGTCCCGCAAGAAGCAGGCCTTCGCAACCGACGATGCCTCCACCGGCCGGGAGGGCACGCGCTGATGCACCTCGTCTATCCCGCCGTCCTCTCCGCCCTCCTCTTCTGCACGGGCCTCTACGGTGTCCTGGCCCGCCGCAACGCGATCCTCGTCCTGATGTCCGTCGAGCTGATGCTCAACGCCGTCAACCTCAACCTCGTCGCCTTCGACGTCTGGCTGCGCGACGCCCTGCACTCCGGACAGGCCCTGACCCTGTTCACCATCGCCATCGCCGCCGCCGAGATCGGCATCGGCCTGGCGATCGTCCTGGCCGTGCACCGCAACCGCGGCACCGCCGACATCGACAAGCTCCGCGACTCCGCCGAACCCCACGACCCGTCCGACGACCCGTCCGACGACCGGGCCGACGGCATCGCGACACCCCATACCCCTCCCGGTCCGGAGGACAAGGCGGACAAGAAGGCCGAGGCCACCGCGTGACCACCACGACCCTCGCCGTCCTCGTCCCCCTCCTGCCGTTCCTCGGCGCGGCCGCGGGCCTTCTTCTCGGCCGCACCGCCCCCGGCTTCGTCCGCCCGCTGGCCGTGCTGCCGACGCTGGCCGCCCTGGTCCTCGCCGTCGTCGTCGCCGTCCAGCAGGGCGGCGGCACGGGCAACGGCACCACGGCCCTCGACGCGCACACCGAGCTCACCCCGACCGGCTCCGTGCCGATCGAACTCGCCCTGCACATCGACGGCTTCGCCGCCCTCGTCGCCGTCCTGGTCGGCGTGGTCGCGACCTGCGTGCAGCTCTACTCGACGGGCTACCTCCGCGACGACCCGCGCTACCCCTCGTACGCCGCTCTCGTCTCGCTCTTCACCTCCGCGATGTTCCTCGTCGTCTACTCGGGCGACCTGATGGTGCTCCTTGTCGGCTGGGAAGTCATGGGCATCTGCTCGTACTTCCTCGTCGGCCACTACTGGGAGACCCCCGAGGCGCGGGCCGCCTCCCTCAAGGCCTTCCTCGTCACGAAACTCGGTGACGTCCCCTTCCTGATCGGCCTGTTCGCCCTCGCCACCGACGCGGGCTCCTTCCGCATCACGACGATCCTGGGCAAGGTCACGAGCGAGGGCGGCCTCGACCACCCGACCCTCATCGCCCTGCTGCTCCTCGCCGGCGTGGCGGGCAAGTCCGCGCAGTTCCCGCTGCACACCTGGCTGCCCGACGCGATGGCGGGCCCCACGCCCGTCTCCGCGCTGATCCACGCCGCGACGATGGTCGCCGCCGGCGTCTACTTCGTCGCCCGTCTCCTCCCGGTCTTCGCCGCCTCGCGGGCGGCCCTGATCGTGCTGGCCGTCATGGCCGCCGTGACCATGGCCGGCTCGGCCCTCGCCGCGCTCGCCCAGGACGACATCAAGCGCGTCCTCGCGTACTCGACGATCAGCCAGCTCGGCTACATGACCGGCGCCCTCGCCGTCGGCGACCGCGACGCCGCCGTCTTCCACCTCCTCACGCACGGCGCCTTCAAGGCGCTCCTGTTCCTCGCGGCGGGCGTGATCATCCACGCCGCCGGCACCAACTCGCTGGCCGCGATGGCCCGGATGGGCAAACTGCGCGACCGTGTCCCCGACGCCTTCTGGACGATGACCGTGGCGCTGCTCGCGCTCGCCGCGATCCCGCCCTTCAGCGGCTTCTTCTCCAAGGAGGCCGTCCTCGGCGCCGCCGAGCACACGGCCACCGGCCACGAGCACGGCGTCCCGGTGACGTCGGGTTGGATCGTCCTCGTCGCGGGCCTGCTCACGGCCCTGCTCACCGCCGCCTACGCGACCCGCCTGTGGCTCCTCGCCTTCAACGGCCGGGGCACCCAGGCCCCCGACCACGGCAGGCAGCCGGTCGTGATGAACGCCGTCCTGTGGTTCCTGGCGATCCCCTCCCTCGTGCTCGGTCTGACCACGGGCGTTGTGCCCGACTGGTTCGACGGCCGCTCACTCACCCCGACCCTGACCACCTCCGTCCTCGGCACCGGCTTCGCGCTCGTCGGCGGCCTGGTCACGTACGCGGCCTGGCGCCACACCACCGCGATGGCCGCGCGCCGGTACCCGATCGGCGCGGTCGCCGTCGACACGGGCGCCGGCGACGGCGGTCTGGTCGAGGCGGAGGCCATCGCCACGCACACGGCCGCCTACGGGGACATCGCGGGCGCCGCGGACCCGGCCGACCCGGGCCGCCTCCTGCTCGGCCCGCTGCACCGGCACGCCGCCGTCGGCTTCCACCTCGACGCCGTCTACGCGACGCTCTTCGTCCGCCCGGTCCAGGCCGCGGGAGCGCTGGTCCGCTTCCTCGACCGCACCGTCGTCGACACGTACGTGCGCGCGGCCGCCGAAACCCCCAAGGCGCTGGGCTGGGCCGTGCGCCGCGCCCAGACCGGCAACGTCCAGACCTACCTCAGCGCACTGCTCGCAGGCACCGTCGTCCTGGTGGTCGCCGTCGTCCTCGTCGCCACCGCCGGAGCGTGAGCAGCCGTGCTCGATATCAGCGAATCCGTGATGCAGTTCCTTCTCGCATTGATCGTCGTCGGCCCGCTCATCGGCGCCGTCCTCGCCCTTCTCCCGGCTCCGCCCGGACTGAAGGGAAACTCCCCGGACCAGGCCGTGCTCCGCCACGGCGTGACCGTGACCGGCGTGATCCTCCTCGCCGCGATCGTCCTCGCGCTCGGCTTCGACCACGACCACCCGTCCACGATGCAGGCCACGACCGACATCAGCTGGATCCCCGCGCTCGACGTGCGGATCCACCTCGGCATCGACGGCATCTCTCTCCCCCTTCTGGTGCTCACGGCGCTGCTGACCTTCCTCTGCGCGCTGTACTCCTACTTCAAGCTGCAACATGAGCGGCGAGCGAGCGGGCCGTCCCCCAAGGCCTTCGTCGCGCTGATCCTCGTGCTGGAATCGGGCACGCTCGCCACCTTCGCCGTGCTCGACCTCCTCCTCTTCTTCCTCGCGTTCGAGATGGTCCTCATCCCGATGTACTTCCTCATCGCGCGATGGGGCGGCGCCGAACGCACGGCCGCGGCCTGGAAGTTCATCCTCTTCACCCTGCTCGGCTCGGTCGTGATGCTCCTCGGCCTCCTCCTTATCGGTGTTAAGTCGGGCACGTTCGACATGATGGCACTCGCCACTGACAACGGCCCTGGGCTGACCACATCGGTGCAGGTCATCGCCGTTCTGGCGATCGGGATCGGGCTCGCCGTGAAGACCCCGATGTGGCCGCTGCACAGCTGGCTGCCGGACGCCCACACCGCCGCCCCGACCGTCGGCTCCGTCCTCCTCGCCGGAGTCCTGCTGAAGATGGGTACGTACGGGTTCGTCCGGATCCTGCTCCCCATCGCCCCCGACGGAATGCGGATCTTCGCGCCGTACCTCGCCGCGCTCGCCGTCATCGGGATCATCTACGGCTCCCTGGCCTGCCTGAACCTCGCCAAGCCGGGCGCGAAGGGCGATCTCAAGCGCCTCATCGCGTACTCCTCCGTCGGCCACATGGGCTTCGTCCTGCTCGGCATCGCGACGATGAGCCCGACCGGCGTGAACGGCGCGCTGTTCGCCAACATCGCCCACGGCCTCATCACCGGCCTCCTCTTCTTCCTCGTCGGCGCGCTCAAGGACCGGACCGGCACCAGCGACCTCGACACCCTGTCCGAGCAGGGCGGCATGGCCCTCTACGGCAAGGCCCCGCGCCTCGGCGGCCTGCTCGCGTTCGCCGCCGTCGCCTCGCTCGGACTGCCCGGACTCGCCGGATTCTGGGGTGAGATGCTCGCGCTGTTCGGCGCCTTCAAACCCGCCGACGACCTCAGCCGCCCCGCCTTCCTCGTGTTCATGTCGATCGCCGCGCTCGGCACCCTGCTCACCGCCGCGTACATGCTCCAGGTGGTCCGCCGCGTCTGCATGGGCCCGCGGGACCGTGAGGCGCCGAACCTCGCCGACGTGCGCGGATACGAGTTCGCCACCTGGACCCCACTCGTCGCCCTCACCGTCCTCGCGGGCCTGTGGCCCGCCGCGCTGCTCGGCCTCACGAACCCGGCCGTGCAGAAGCTCCTCGCAGGAGGCCTCCAGTGACCGCCGTCGCCGCGCCCTCCGTGGCGTCCCTCGTCCAGTCCGTCGACTGGGTCGCGATCGCCCCGCCGACGATCGCGGCGGTCGTCGCCCTCGCCGTCCTGGTCGCCGACCTGTTCGTGGGCGAGCGACGCAAGCCGGTCCTCGGCTGGATCTCCGTGGCCGGCCTGGCAGCCGCAGGACTGTCCCTGCTCCCGCTGATCGGCGACGCGCGCTCCACGTTCTGCCTCGCGCCCTCCCAGGAGGCGTGCAGTTACACGGCGGACCGCTTCACCCTCGTCATCCAGTTCCTGGTGCTCTCCGGCGCTCTGCTCACGGCCCTGCTCTCGATCAGCACCCTGAAGGACGCGAAGAACGCGAACAAGCCGCTCCCCGAAGGGGAGTTCTGGTTCCTGCTCCTGTCCTCCGCCGCGGGCGCCGCCCTCCTGCCCGCCTCCCGCGACCTCGCCACACTGGTCGTCGCCCTGGAAGTCGCCTCACTGCCCGCCTTCGCTCTCGTCGGGCTCAAGCGCGACGACAGGCGGTCCTCCGACGCGGCCCTGAAGTTCTTCCTGTCGTCGGTCACCGCGACCGCCGTCACCCTGCTCGGCGTGAGCTTCGTCTACGCGACCACAGGCACCCTGCACCTCACGAAGGTCGCCACCGAACTCACCCACGTCGACGGCCAGTTCCACACCCTCGCCCAGGCGGGCGTCGCCCTCACCCTCGTGGGCTTCGCCTTCAAGACGGCCGCCGTACCGTTCCACTTCTGGGTACCCGACACCTACGTAGGCGCACCGCTGCCGATCGCCGCCTACTTGTCGGTCATCGGCAAGGCGGTCGGTTTCACCGGCCTTATCCTCGTCACGGTCATCGCGTTCCCCTCGTACGCCGACGTATGGGGCCCGGCGCTCGCCGCCCTCGCCGCGCTGACCATGACCATCGGCAACGTCGCCGCCCTGCGCCAGCAGGCCACGCGCGCGTACAGCGCCGTGCGTCTCCTCGCCTGGTCCTCCGTGGGGCAGGCCGGCTACCTCTTGGTGCCGATCGCCTCGGCCGCGTACTCCGACGACCCCCAGAGGTCGATCGGCTCCACCCTCGCGTACGCCCTCATGTACGCCGCCGTGAACCTCGGCGCCTTCGCCGTAGCGGCCCTCGTCGCCCGTACGAAGCCGCTGAACCGCCTCAGCGACTACCGCGGGCTGTATGCCGCCCGCCCGCTGGCCGCGCTCGTCCTGGGCTTCTTCCTGCTGTGTCTGGCGGGTCTGCCGCCGGGCATCATCGGTCTCTTCGCGAAAGTCACGGTCTTCTCGGCGGCCGTCGACGCGGGCCTGGGCTGGCTCGCCGTCGTCATGGCCGTGAACGTCGTCATCGCGCTCTTCTACTACCTCCAGTGGACCGCGGCCCTCTTCCGCGCCCCTGAAGGCGAGCCGGCCGCATACAGGGCCTCCGTGCCGCTCACCGCGGCCATCGCCGTCACGGCCGTCCTCGGAGTGGCCCTTTCAGGAGCTCCACAATTGATTCTTCACTTTGTGGACAGTGGACTGTTCTCATGACGCAGCAGACTCCTAAAGCCCCACTTTGGTACGTTTCTGGGTCGCAGCAAACAAGCACCATCCCCACCATCACCCTTCCCAGGAGCAGCAGCGTGCTGAGCGGTTTCAAGGACTTCATTCTTCGCGGCAACATCGTCACCATGGCGGTCGGTCTCGCCATCGGATCGGCCTTCACGGCCCTGGTGACGGCCTTCACCGCCGCGTTCATCACTCCGCTCCTGGGCTGGGCCACCGGCTCCATCGGCAACTACTCGGACGCCTACTTCACGCTCGAGGGCGTCCGCTTCCCCTACGGAAAGCTCATCAACGCGGGTATCGCCTTCCTGATCACGGCCGCGGTGCTCTACTTCCTGATCGTTCTGCCGATGATGAAGATCACGGCCCGCGCCGACCGCAACAAGCCGATCGACATCAAGGCCGCCCTGCGCGACTGCCCCCGCTGCTTCAGCCAGATCCCCGGCATCGCCACCCGCTGCCCGAACTGCACCAGCGAGATCACGGCCGACGAGAAGGCCCTGGAGATCGCGGGCCTGATGCCCCAGCAGCGCTGACCCGTACGGCGTAGACACGCGCCCTTCCTCGGGCGTGCACAAGGGAACTAGACCCGCTCGTCTGGCGTTGACCAGTACGGGAGGGTCCACTGGACGTAGGCACCAGCAGCCACCCGCACCGAACCGCGGGCCCAGTGGAAGCAGCAAGCAAGCAGTGGGTTCCCCTGCCGCACCATCAGGAGGGCGTACCGTGCACCGCCGGCACAACGGGTTGAAGACAGCCGTACTCCTTGGGGGCCTGTCCGCCCTCATTCTCGTCATCGGCAGCTTTTTCGGCCGTATGGGGCTCGTCATCGGACTCGTCATCGCGATCGGGACGAACGCGTACGCGTACTGGAACAGCGACAAGCTGGCCTTGCGCGCGATGCGGGCCCGCCCCGTCAGCGAGTTCGAGGCGCCCGCGCTCTATCGCATGGTCCGCGAGCTCTCCACGCAGGCCCGCCAGCCCATGCCCCGCCTGTACATCTCCCCGACGGAGGCACCGAACGCGTTCGCGACGGGCCGCAATCCACGGAACGCGGCGGTGTGCTGCACCGAGGGCATCCTGCGCCTCCTGGACGAGCGCGAGCTGCGCGGCGTCATCGGGCACGAGCTCAGCCATGTCTACAACCGCGACATCCTGATCTCCTCGGTCGCCGGCGCCCTCGCCTCCGTGATCATGTTCCTGGTCAATTTCGCGTGGCTGATCCCGATCGGCCGCTCGAACGACGACGACGGACCCGGCATCTTCGGAATGCTCCTGATCATGATCCTGGGCCCGCTCGCCGCCTCCCTCATCCAGCTCGCCATCAGCCGCTCCCGGGAGTACGAGGCGGACGCCTCGGGCGCCCAGCTGACCGGGGACCCGCTGGCCCTGGCCAGCGCCCTGCGCAAGCTCGACGCCGGTACGAAGCAGCTTCCGCTGCCACCCGAGCCGCGCATCGAGACGGCGAGCCACATGATGATCGCCAACCCATTCCGCCCCGGCCAGGGAATGTCGAAGATGTTCTCCACGCACCCGCCCATGGCGGAGCGGATCTCCCGGCTCGAGCAGATGGCAGGTCGCCAACAGTGAAGACAATCCTGAACATCATCTGGCTGATCCTGAGCGGCTTCTGGCTGTTCCTCGGCTACGTGTTCGCGGGTCTGCTGCTGTGCATCACGATCATCGGCATCCCGTTCGGCGTGGCCGCATTCAGGATCGGTGTCTACGCCCTGTGGCCCTTCGGGTACACGACGGTCGAGCGCAGGGACGCGGGCGCGCCGTCCTGTGTGGGCAACGTGCTCTGGCTGGTCCTCGCCGGCTGGTGGCTGGCGCTGGCCCACATCGTGACCGGTGTCGCCCTGTGCGTGACGATCATCGGCATCCCGTTCGGTCTCGCCAACTTCAAGCTGATCCCTGTGTCATTGATGCCGCTGGGCCGCGAGATCGTCTCCACGGACCAGCCGTTCGCGGCCCGCTGAGGTCGACGCAACCACACATGGCCTATCTCTCGTCCTTCTGGGCAGCAGCGCAATCAACACTTGCGCAACTCAGCACGGGAGAAGGGCAGAACACAGCATGGGCATCATCAGCTGGATCATCCTTGGACTGCTGGCCGGTGCCATCGCCAAGATCCTGCTCCCGGGCCGCGACCCGGGCGGTCTGGTCGGCACGACACTCATCGGCGTCGCGGGAGCCTTCATCGGCGGCTGGATATCGTCCCGCTGGCTCGACCGTCCGATCACCAAGGACTTCTACGACACCGCCACGTGGGTCTCCGCGATCGGCGGCGCGCTCGTCCTCCTGATCGCCTACCGCATCTTCTTCGGCGACTCACGCAGCCGCCGCTGAACGCAGCCGCCGCTGAACGCAGCCGCCGCTGAACGCAGCCGGCGCAGGACGAAGGGGCGGCACCCGACCGGGTGCCGCCCCTTCGTCCACGTAGGCGAGGCCTACCGGTAGTTCACGAACTGCAGCGCGAAGTCGAAGTCCTGGCCCTTGAGCAGCGTCTGCACGGCCTGCAGGTCGTCACGGCTCTTGGAGCTGACCCGCAGCTCCTCGCCCTGCACCTGCGCCTTGACGCCCTTGGGGCCCTCGTCGCGGATGATCTTCGCCACCTTCTTGGCGTTCTCCTGGGAGATGCCCTCCTCGATGGAGGCGAAGATCTTGTACTCCTTGCCGGAGAGCTGCGGCTCACCGGCGTCCAGTGCCTTCAGCGAGATGCCCCGCTTGATCAGCTTGGACTGGAAGACGTCGAGGATGGCCTTGACCCGCTCCTCGGAGTTGGCCTCCATCAGGATCTTCTCGCCTGACCAGGAGATGGAGGCGCCCACGTTCTTGAAGTCGTAGCGCTGCGAGATTTCCTTGCCGGCCTGGTTGAGGGCGTTGTCGACCTCCTGCCGCTCGACCTTCGAGACGATGTCGAAACTGGAGTCGGCCATGTCCTGTGGCTCCTTGTATCGGGGACTGATCGTTTCCGATCGGATTCTGGTCGGGCGCGCACCGAGGCGTTGCGCCGCACGCAAAGCCTAGCCACCGCCTCACGCCCCCACCGTCGATCAATCAGGTGGCGAAGCACCCCCGTGCATCAGGTATTGTTTACGTCGTTGCCAGAGAGCACCGCCACAGAGCGGGACCCGAGGCAGCAAACCCCAGGCGGTGTGCCCGAGCGGCCAAAGGGAGCAGACTGTAAATCTGCCGGCTCAGCCTTCCCAGGTTCGAATCCTGGCGCCGCCACACTTGGGGTAACCCCCTCCGAACTGCGGGAACGCAGTCCGGAGGGGGTTTCTTTTTGCTCGAACACCGGGATTCGAGCGGTGCCCGAAAAGCGAAGCTTGTCTCGCTAGGTCTCGGGTGTGACCCGGCCCTGATCAGCGTGTGTCCCCCAGGCGTCCCCCGGGGGACGCGCCGTTTCCGTCCCATTCCCGCAGGCCAGCCTCGATCTGGCGGTTCGCCCGGTCCTGCGCCTGCGCCAGAACCTTCGCGTAGACCCGGAGCAGCACGGCCACGGAGTGCCCGGCCCTGCGGGCTACCTCCATCGGGTCAACCCCGGAGAAAAGCCAGAAGGAGACGCCGGCGCACCTGAGGTCGTACGGGCGGCGGGCGAGCGGTGATGCCGCCTCGGTGGGGGAGAGCGCTTCGCCCCGCGCCTCGGCCCAGACTTCGCCATAGCCTGTGTCCTGAATCACACCGCCGCGACTCGTACGGAAGAGTCGTCCGTCCGGGGCCGCGCCGTAGCGAATGACGTGCCAGCGGAGCATGGCCACGAAATGCGGTGGGATCGGCACCACCCGCGAGTCTCGTGCCGCTCGTGCCTTCAAGTGACGGTCCTGATGGGCCCGGTTGTCGTCCGTCCAGCCATGGCCGGCGTGGACGATGCCGCCACGAAGCGTGAGGCGGCCCCAGCCACGCTTGGGGAGGTAGCACTGCGACGCGGTCAGTCCCACGGCCTCAGCGGGGCGCATAGCGGCGTAGTAGAGGCATCCGAAGAAGGCTTCGAGGTGGGCGCCGCGGTCGCCCTGTGCGCGTACGCCTGCGAGCAGGTCTCGAACCTGTCGGGGGTTGGCGACGCTCGCAGGGTCAACTTCCTCCGTGGACTTCGGAGGTGACCACTTCACCGTGGTCAGCGGGTTCACGGGGATGGTGAAGTACCGGCGCTCCACCGCGAGACCGAGAACGTCACTGAGGCAGGCGCGCTTGCGGTTTGCCGTGCGTCCGGCCGCGCGTGTCCCATCGAGCAGCGTCGACAGAGCATCGAGCGCCACACGGAGCGTCTCGGGGTCCTCGAGGGCTGAGACGGGCAGAGAGTTCTTCTCCAGCCAGCGCAACGCGTCGACGACTTCGGCGGGGTGCTCCTGATCCCAACGGCTCCTGTTGTACGCCCATCCGTACAGAGCGGAGCGGAGCGCGCGGGCCGACGGTCGGCCGGCCGTCGACTTCACGAGCGCGGGGGTGATGGTTGCAAGGGCGTCTGCGTCGTTGCGGCGGGACTTCGCGGGGAGGCGGTCCCATCTGCGGTCGATGTACGCGCGGGTGTGCTCGTACCAGGTCACAGAGCCGTTCAGCGCGCGGAGTTCGGAGGCGGGCAGGCCCGTTTCCACGTCGAATTGGTCGCCCTTGCGGAGGGCGGTCATCAGCTCTGAACGGCGCCCGTCTGCCTGGGCTTTGACGGTGTAGCTCTTCGAGTGCTTTTGAGATCCGACCAGCCAGCGGACGCGGTAGGGCTTGGGGCGGTCGCGGCGGGTCTCGATGCTGTAGATGCGGACGTCGTACGTCAGGGGCATTGCTCTCCAGGCGTCAAAAGGGCCCGCCCCGAGAGGGGGGCGGGCCCGGTAGTCGGCGCGTCAGGCGGCGTTTTCGGTGCAGCTCTCCCACCACGCGTCTAGGTCGGCGCGGCTGATCCGGACTTGTCCGTTGGGGAGCTTGCGGAGGCGGGGGGCCTTGCCCCGGGCCCGCATGCGGTAGAAGGCGGCGCGGCTCATGCCGATCTCTTCGAGGACTTCGGGGAGCTTGAGCATCTGGGGGCGTGTCACAGTCGACTCCTTCGAGGCTCTGGGCATGGCGAGGTGCGTCTGTCCGAAGCGTGAATTTCTGCGTCATTGCGTCATCAGCGTCACTTGAGCTTCTGACCTGCGGTTTCCTGCGACGCAGCGGTTTGGGGGTGCGTCATCGGCGCGTCATGCGGTGCGTCATCGGGTGACGCGAATGACGCAGGATGACGCAGGGCCCGGTGTCTGCGGCATGGCTTTCACGGCAGGTCAGGGGCTGTTTCCCGGTCCGCGTGACGCAGATGACGCAGCGTCTTCCCTCTTAGGACAAAGAGAGGCGTGGTGTCTGTTGTAGTGCGCGCCTCACAGCGTGAAGAAGGAGCCGCTGCGCGGCGCGTCTTTGGGGCGGCGCGTTGCGCCGAACAGCAAGAGGAGCACGCCCCCCCGGCCGGGGGTGCTCTTCTTGCTCTTCCCAGCGGCGCGGTCAGAGCATCCGGATTTGCTCGTGTGGGGGAGGCGCGGCCACGCGGGTCATTTCGAGGTAGCGGCCGGCGCTGGTGCGCCCGGAGTCGATGAGGACGCCGCGTGCGGCGAGGGTGGGTTGAAGGCGTTTGAGCCGGTCGGAGAGGACTTTGCCGGTGGTCGGCCACCCCTTGGGCAGGGACCGCATCCCTTCGTCGCTGTAGAGGGTGCTGAGGAGGTGCAGCCACTCCGTGGACGTCATCCGCTGATCCGAGCCAGGGACGAGGGTCACGGCGTGCCGGAGAACGGTCTGCGCGAGCAGGTCACCCTCGATCACGTCGTCGTTCAGGTCGTCCAGGCTGGCCCGGTAGGCGGGAAGAGCCCCGAGCCCGGTGGCGACGTCGAGTTGCGCACACAGGTGGGCGAAGTCCGCCATCCGCAGATCAGTTGGGGTCTCTGCCTCCGCCGCACGGACCTTCACGGTGAGGTCCAAGAGGGAGCCGAGCACGACCGGCAGGACCTCCGCGTACTCCGCCCACAGTTCCGCTTCGGTGCGCCGGACTTTGGGGCGCTCCAGTCGCAGGGGCAGGAGCCGTTCGGCCAGGTCGGGCCGGATGACGCCGACGTCGATTCCGGTGAGGAGCAGGGGGCGGCGGAAGCCGACGCGAAAGACGTCCCCGTCGGTGAAGAGCGCGCGCTTGACGTTCTCGCCTCCGGTGACGATGCAGCACATGGCGTCGGACAGGTCCGGGGTCATGTGGGAGAGGTTGTCCAGGGCGGTGACCCACCCGGCCGCGACCGCGGCGAGGAGGTTCTCCTCGTCTTTCGGGGCGCGGCGTAGGTCACCGCTCATGCCCTCCACGATCCGCACGAGCATGCGCCCGCCGGTGGACTTGCCCGCGCCCTGGGGGCCGGTGAGGAAGGGGGCGGGGACGGGCACAGAGGGGCCGAGGCAGCCGATGAGCCAGGCGATGGCCAGGCACTCGGTCTCGGCGTTGGCGAAGTTGCAGAGCCTCATCAGGAGGTCGATGCCCTTGCCGTTGGTGTCCTTGGCCGGCAGGGGCAGTTCCCCGGTGAGCTGGGTGCGGCGCCAGCACACTTCGCGCGGGTCGGGCACGGCGATGTCCCATCCGGTGGGGTGGATGCGGACGGACTGCCCGTCGTCGCGGCCCAGGTCCAGCCACGTCGCTCCGTCGAAGCCCGGGGCGACGCGGATGTGGACGGACTGCACGTCCTCGGTCAGGGCCAGCGCCTCGATCAGGTCCAACGCCTCTTTGAGAGCGGTGCCGTTGAAGACGCCGTGCCCGTCGCGGAACATGCCCACCATGAGTTCCTGCCGGTGGCTTCCCGTCGTGCCCTGCGAGCGCATCGGCCGGGCCACGGGGTGGCCGTTGCGCTGCGCGTACACGGTGCCATCAGGGGTGCGGAAGTACCGGAAGTGCGCCTGCGCATAGTTGGTGATGACTTCGCGGGCGGTGTTCTTCTCGTCGTCAGACATGCTCACAGTCCCAACGTGGTGCGGGCGTTGGTCCACGCCTCCGTGCAGTGCCGCGCGCTCTCGCCCTTGGTCTGCGCGGCGGTGAACAGGCGCGTGATGTGGTCCTCAGTGAGGCAGCCGCACCGGCCGTGCGTGGACAGCACGGCCAGGAAGGTGCGGTACACAGCGTTGTGCACGCCGCTGGTGACCGCGGTGATGCGCTGCTCCGCCATGGCGACACCGCGCTCCAGGAAGGCGGGCGTGCGGTGGCGGCACTGGCCGCCCCCGGCCGGCGCGGGCGGTGTGACGGCCGGCGCCGTGGGCCCGTTCGGGGTGCGCTTGCTCGCAGTGAGCGTGCGTACGGCGTCCGGCAGCGCGGTCATGGTGCCGGTGCCGGGCCCGAGCCAGCGGGCGTAGGCCATGGTGGACTTGATGTCGATGCCGGGCCGCACGCCGTTGGCGGAGGTCATGGCGCCGCGGTAGAGCCAGTGCTCGCCGCGGGTGGTGGCCACGGTCTGCGTGGCCGGCAGGTGCTGGCGGGCCCACGTGATGGCGTCGGCGTTGTCGAGGTCGACGACCGTCAGCCCGGCCCCGCCCGGGTGGTAGGCCACCGCACTTGCGAGCAGCCAGGTGCGGCGCCACGGGCCGGAGGTGATGACGTTTGGATCAATGGTCGCGGCGGCCCACGCGTGGCAGGGCCCGGGGCAGGTGCACGGGCCTGGCGACTTCATATTCGGCCGGCCACCACAGGCGTTATCGGCGCAGCGGCGGCAGTTACCGAACGGGACCTTCCCCGCTCGTAAAGGCAGTACGGGCAGGCCGGAGGCGGCCAGGGTCAACGCGGTACGCAGGTGCTCTCCCCGAGAGGGGGGCTGTTGGGTCATGCTGGAGTCCTCCACAGCTCTGGAGTGGGCCGGTGGACAAGGGCGGCCCCGCGGCTTTGGCGAGACGAGGGGGCCGCCCTTGGCACAGCTAGCCGTAGATGCGGTTGCGCTTGATGACGGCCTTGCGGATGTTGACCGTGCTTCCGCCGCGGGCCGCCAGGGTGCGGGAGGGCATGCGGCAGGCCAGGACGATCAGGGCGATCCACAGCAGGGCGCCGGATCCGGCGCCGGTGACCGCGCTGATGGCCTCTCCGACGCCGTAGCCGACGCCGGCCGCAAGTGCGCCGCCGCCGATGCCGGCGCCCAGGAAGCGCTGTGCGACGGGGTCCAGGAGCGGCTGCGGTGTCAGGTCCCGCGGCTCGGGACGGAGCATCGGCGGCGGGGCGAGGTGCTTGGGCATGGGCACCATCCGCCCGTAGGCGTCGGGCACCCACACGACCGGTCCGCGCTCGGTAGACAGCTCCACCGCGCGGTGCGGTGCGGTCGGCTCGATTGATATCGGCTGGTGAACTTCGACGGCCGCGGCGTACGGCTCGGTGTCGTACATGTGGGCTCCCGTGTCTGGGCGTGCGGGTCTGCACCCACGGGGGTGCGAGCGCGCGCGTGGGTGGGTGTCAGACAGGTGTCAGGGGGTGTCAGGAGGCGGCGTCACGCGTTGCTGACAGCGCGTGTGCCTAGGGGTTTGGGTGTCAGGGCCGTCTGACGGTGTCAGGCGGTGTCAGGCGTCAGGCCGCCGTCAGGGTCGGCTCGGGGTGAGGGACGATGCGCCACCGGCCGGTGGTGTTCGTCGCCTCCAACCGGCCCTCGATCGCCGCCTCCTTGAGGCGCGCAGACACCCAGGGGCGGGACAGGTTGTTGCGGTCGCACCAGTCCATGAAGTCCTTAGGACCGACGATCATCTGCCCCTGCTGCTCGAACTCCGCGAGCGCATCGGCGAACAGCCGGCGGGCCTCCTCCGGGTCCGGCCGGTGCCCGCTCCCCATGCCGAACAGTGGGGTGTCGTCACCGTCTTCCGCCGGGGGCAGCTCGCGCTCGGGGTCGATGTCCTCGTCCTCGAGGTCCACCAGCGGCTCGTAGCCGGATCCGTTCATGTCGTCTTCCTCCGTGTCCCATCGGTCCGGCTGCTGCGCTGTAGCGGCGGCGTGGCGGCCCCGCCCGGACGCCGCGGTGTCCTCGTCGGCGTCGGGGCGCCCGGTGTAGTGGGTGCCGGCCACCGCAGTAGCCGCCCCTGCGGTCACCGGGCCCGCTTCGGCGCCGTGGGCCTGTGCCCAGGCGGCGAGCTGTTCCATGGCCGGGGTGGCGCGGTGGGTGAACTGCTGTGTGCGGCCCGGGGAGGGGTAGCGGGCTTCGTCGATGCCCGGGGAGACGACGGAGCAGTATCCGGGCTTGCGGTTGGCCCAGGCACCCGGGTGGGCGCCCTGGTCGATGACCGTGTCCGGCAAGGAGAACCCCTCATCACGCGGGTCACAGCCCAGCGCGACGACCGAGGGCAGCGATGCCCGGGTGCTGGTCGACATCTGGTCATAGGAGGGACGCTGCAGCGACACCACCAGCGCGATACCCGCGGAGCGGGCCTCCTGCGCAATCCCGGTGAACGCATCGTCGCCGAGGGCGCGCAGGGTGTTGGCCGCCTCCTCCATCCAGGCGACCAGGAACGGCAGTCCCTCACAGCCGCACGCGCGGCCGTCGTTGCGGCAGGTGTGCTCGGGGTCGTTCTGCACGCCGGCCGCGGCCTGGGACCACTGTCGGTAGCCGTGCTGCCCGAGCCATTTGGTCCGCGCGGGGATGGCGGTTTCGACGGCCTTGACCATGATTTCGGTGCCGGTGCCGCCCTCGACCGCCCAGTCCAGGGCCGGCCGGAGGGTACCGAAGTCCTGGAACATCTTGGGGTCCGACATCCACACGATGACGTCCCGCCGGGAGAGGATCTCGGTGAGCAGGTTCAGGGCCGCGTCGCCCTTGCCGGAGCCGGACTGCCCGGCCACCAGCACATGCGTGCTGTTGCGGCCCGCATCCGGGTCACCGGGCAGCCACAGCATGAGCGGGGCGCCGTCGTCGTAGCGGCCGATGACCAGCGGCTCCGCGATCGAGCCGCCCAGGTTCGACGGACCCACCCACGCCACGGTCTCCGCCAGCATGTCTTCGGGGACGATGACCAGCTCGCCGCGGCGTTCGGAGTCCGGGTCGGGCACGTAGCGCACCGCCCGGGACGGCAGGTCGGCGGCGGAGGCGAGGAGCTTGAGGGCCTTGGCCACGTCGTCGTTGGTCTGCTCACCGCCCGAGAGTTCGAGCGGGGCGGTGACCCGGTTGGGCTCCACCTTGGCCGTGCCGATCTGCGCCCGCGCCAGCCCGATCTTCTCCAACAGCCCCGCGTCCCCGCCGGATCCGCCGCTGCTGTCCGGGTTGTGCCGCATCAACTGCCGGACGTTCCAGGAGAGGGCGACCGCGGGGCCGCCCATCAGATACAGATCGTCCATCGGGCCCGCGGTGGGTCCGGCGAGGCAGGCCGCGGTCAGCCAGGCGGAGCCGAACGCGGTGGTGATGGCCGAGTGCAGACGCCGCTGCTTGCTGGTCGTCTTCCCGATCAGATACGCCCCGCCGGTGATCGCCACCGACGTCAGCGTCAGGCCGGTCGCGGCCGGCACGCTGTCGGCCCACTTCAGGTGACCGATCACGCCGGCCAGGCCGATGCCGCCCATGCCCAGCCACGGCGGGATGTGCGGCTTGGCCCGGTGCAGCAGGTACTTACCGACCCCGCCGCCGTCCGATCCGCCCCGCAACTGGTTCTCCAGCAACTCGGCAAGCTGCTGCTGCGCGTCCTGCTGCACCATGATTTGCTGCCTCCCTTACTGCTGGGCCCAGTTCATCTGCGGCTGTTGCGGGCGCCGGGCGCGGTGCCGGACGCGGTTGATCTCTTCCTCGTACTGCTGCTGAAACAGGGCGTAGGTGGCCGCCGCGTTCTTCGCGGCATCCCGGGCGGCGTCCGCGGACTTGCGGAGCTTGCGGGACACCCGGTTGGCCCGCATCCGCGAGCCGCCCAGGCGGCCCTCGGGGTCGGGGACGGTGGAGAGCACGCCCTTGAGGATCTCGGCGCCCATGGCCACCTCGATGGACAGCGTCACGCACACCGCGCGCAGGTGGTTGCAGTAGTTGCGGACCTGCGCGGGAGAGGTGAACTCCGGCGCGGGCAGCAGTGCCTGCGAGTGCGGGCCGCCGCTGCCGGCGCCGCGGTTGGCGGGTCCGCCGTTGCCGCGGTTGTTGTTGTAGGTGATGTTGATGGGCGGGGTGAAGGAGCTGCCCATGCCGCCGATGAAGCCGCCCGCGGCGGCGCCGGCGTTGGCGAACTTGTTGGACTTGGCCGACCCGTTCGAGCCGCTGGGCCGGTGTGTGCGGGGAGGGGTACTCATGAAGGCTTCTCCTCAGGTCAGCGGGTGTGACGGACGATGAGCCAGCCGGTCTGCGCGAGCGTCCACAACAGCAGCCACAGCCCACCCAGCGGGCCGGCGAGCGGCGTGAACGCGGCGGCGAGCGCGCACCAGGCGATGGCGGCGGTGGCCAGCAGGGCGAGGGCGATGCGCCAGGCGAGCGTGGTGCGGTCGCTGGTCGGGCGGCGGCGCTGCATGGCCAGCAGCCCCACCAACGGGGCCGCGGCGAGCGGGGCGAGGACCAGGCCGGACCACCAGGCCAGCGCGTGCAGCAGCGCGGTGGCCGGCAGCACGGCCAGCGCGGCGAACGTGGGGAGGAGCGAGCGGCGGTGAGCCCACACGGCACGTCCCGCGGCGGCGGCGAGGCGCTGCTTCCACGACGGGTGGGTGGGCACGACCACGATGAACGGCTGCCCGCCCCGGCCCGAACGGCGTTGGCGGGGCATGTTGATGACGGTGGCCCCGGCGGGCACCTTCGCGGTGCGGCGGCGGGATGAGGTACGAGAAGGCACGGCAAAACTCCCAGATGGCAGAGGTGAGTTCAGGCGGCGCACTGTTCTTCGAGGGCGGCACAGCGGCCGCACATGCCCAGCGAGGGCGGGATGACATAGCCGACGTCACGCCGGCACTCGGGGCAGAGGCGGCGGGCGGCGTTGGCCTTGGCCAACGCGCGCCAGCGAGCCGGGGTCATCGGCCGGACCGGTTTGGCCTGGTCGATGCGGTAGAGGTAGGCGACCAGCGGGCCCCGCCGGCGGCGCGGGCGCTCCAACTGCGCGGCCACGTCCTGACCCCCGGGCCGCAAGCCCAGGGCGCGGAGCTGGCGGTAGGTCGCGTAGCCGTCCGGGGCAAAACGCCACCGGTAGATCGGCAGGGACGCCATCACTGGCTCGCGATGGCGAGGGCTGCCCCGGTGTGGCTGGGGTCGCGCAGTTCGGCGTAGCGGGTGGACACCCACCCCACCGACCAGCCGCACAGTTCCGCAGCCTGCCGCACGCTCAGCGCCGCCTCGTACGCGGCCGCCACGATCCGGCGCGCCTCGTCCTCGGGCAGCTTGGCCTGCGCGGGGCCGCGTTCGAGCAGCGCGGTGCGTTCACGGGTCAGGCGCTCGGTGCGTTCACGCCGTTCATGCTCGGCCGCCGCGGCGCGCTCGCGCTGGTCGGTCGCGGCCCGCTCGCGTGCCTCGCGTTCAAGCCGCTCGCGCTCGTGTTCACGGTGTTCACGCTCGCGTTCACGGCGTTCACGGATCTCCCGCTCGGCCGCCGCGGCGCGCTCGCGTTCCTCGCGTTCCTCGCGGGCCCGTCGGTCTTCCCGCTCGGCCTGTTCACGGGCGAGGGTGGCTTCGTGCTCGCGCTGTTCACGGGCGAGTGCGGCGGCGTGCTCGCGCTCCTCCTGAGCCTCTTGGCGGCGCCGCTCGGCCCGTTCCAGCGCCGCCTGTTCGGCCCGCTCGCGCTCGGCCTGGTGCTCGGCTTTCAGCGCCGCGACCACGGCGGCGAGAGCGCGCCGGTAGGCAAGGCTGGTCTCTGCGGTGACGATCAGCAGCAGCGGCGCCACCGAGTGGACGGCCACGCCGACCAGGTCTTTGTTCAGGGCGGAGTCTCCGACGTTGAGCGCCCACGTCATGAGGCCTGTCATCCACCGCAGCGCGATCGGCCAGCGTCCGCCGTGCCCGCCCAGACGGGCCAGGACGTCATCGAGCTTGACCACAATGACTACCGCCGCATCCACCACCAGCGGCAGGATCGGCGCCGTCCACGCCCACTCAGGGGCGGTGTGGTCGGCCATCAACGGGGTGACGGTGAGGATGGAATAGAGCATCGCCCCGCACACGATCAACCACGTGCCACCGGACAGGGCGCGCTCGGCTGAACGCGTCTGAACACTGTTCACGCCGCACCCCCCACCGGCTCCGCAGACGGCACATAGGCGCGGCGAAAGCCCTTCGAGGCAGCGCTGTAGATGAACGCCTCACACGACCACCGGCACTCATACGGGGAGCGTTCACCGCGCGGCCCCCAGACATGATCGGCCGGGTAGCCGTGCGTCGACGTATCGGCGTGCGCGTCCTCACGAGAGGCGTAGACGGTGTGCGGCTGCCCGTAGTGGAACAGCACGGTGAGCGCCTGCCCGTCCACCGGTCCGGCCGCCAACTCCTCGCGCAGACGCCGAACCGCGATGGCCTTCAGCAGAAGTTCCTGCTCCGACGCGGCAACCTGCTCCAATGCGCGCCGGAGGATCGCGCCCACCTCCGACGTGGCCGCCTCCGCCCGCTCCGCACGCTCGATGGCGGCGCGGAGCTCCCGCAGGTGCCTAGCGAACGCCGCGTTGGCCGCCCCGCTGGTCTGCCGGGCGTGCTCGGACGCGGCCCGGGTTTCGGTTTCGAGCCGGGTCAGGCGCTTCGTGGTGACGAGGCGCATCATGCGGCATCACCCTCCCGAACCGAGGCGCCGCGGTTGGCGACCTCCGCACGCGCGGCCAGCACCTTGTTCGCGGCCCGCCGCAGCCGGCGCTCGTCCAGCGGCGACGCCGGCCGATCCAGCAGCGCGATCTGCACGTCCAGCAACTCCAGCTCCGCGGCGATAAGCGGCGCCTCGTGCTCGATGGCGTCCAGCTCCGCCGCCGTGGGCTCCAGATCCGCGGCAAGCGCGGTAACAGCATCCTGAACAGGAACGATGAGCTTCATGGGTCGTGTCTCCCTAGCAGTTGGCAACGGCCCGAACAGCGGCCCCGGTGTTCGAGCACCGGGGCCGCACGCCGTTGAAGTCGGGGTATCCGGCTCCCCTCAGCGCTGCTCGTACGAGACGAGCAGCGGAGGCAACCGGCCGCCGCGGGTAGCGCGGCGGAGAGGTCGAGTAGGGCGCGATCTCAAGTCGCGCTGGCCACCTTTTGCGGGAGGTGACGGGCCCGTCGTACGCGATATGGATCTGTGCCTCAGTCCCGCTCGTCCGAGGAATCGCATCTCGGTCTCGTGGCGCGGCGTATGTGCCCTTGGGCAGATCCGTTCTTTTGAGTCGGCACGTGTCCCTGACGGGAGTTGACCGACTGGTCTCCACTCGCCTCGGCCGGTGTGGTCACGGCCGTCCTATCTGCGGTGGATCACGCTCTTGAGTTAGGTGAAGCAGGTCCTGCTGGCCAAGCGGAGCCCTTACGGGTTCGTTGCTGGCACGCATCAGCATGTACTAGTACGTGACAGCACGCAAGAGTGGCGCGAAGAAACGTGCTAGGCCGTGCTAGCGGGGGTGGGTACGCTCGAAGGCGTGACGATCGCCGAGGACGACCCCAGACAGCCTTACGAGCAGGCAGCCGCGACCCTGCGACGCGAGATCCGGGAAGGCGTCATCAAGCCTGGCCACAAGGTGGGCTCCGTACGGGACTTGGCGAGCCGCTTCAGCATCTCGCCGACCACCGTGCAAAAGGCCCTCACAGTCCTTCGTGACGAAGGACTCCTGATGACCACCGGACGAGGCAACTACGCACGGGACCCGAAGCAGGCTGCCGACGCCGCCAAGCCTGCCAGCGGTGCGGATCTCTCCGGAGTCCTGCGTCAGCTCGAACATGTCACCTCCCAGCTCTCGGAACTTCGCGACCGAGTCGAGAGGCTGGAAGCCGGCCACTCCGGTCGCGCTGACAAGGACCAGTAGGCCCGATTCCGCGCCGGTTGACAGTGGACAGGGGTTAACACCCCCTCTGTGTTACCTGTTAACTCCCCACGTCAGCGGTGTTGTTGGGCAATCATGGGAGTCTGCTGCGCCACTGACGTTGGGGAAGCGATGAAGACCAAGTTGCAAGCCGCCCGCCTTGCGCGAGGGTGGTCACAGGCTGAACTGATGGACGCGATGGAGGACGCTGCCGAGCGACTCGGCTTCGAAATTCCGTCGCGATCCAGCCTGAAGACGCAGGTCTCCATGTTCGAGAACGGGCGCCGGCAGCCCGGCTCTGAGTACCAGGCCATGTTCTGTGAGGTCTACGAAGCGACCCGGGAGGAACTCGGCTTCGCGCTGGAGACAGCGCCCTCACAGCTCGATGTACTGCCGAAGCTGCCCAGCCCGCGCGGCCCCGCCCCAACGGCATCGGCGGAAGTTCTTGGCTATCTCAAGTCCGTGTTCGTGCAGCACGCACAAGCTGAACCGCTGGTCGGCCCCCGGTTTCTCGTGCCCCCAGTGTTGAGCCAGATGCCGCTCATTGAGCAGTTGTGCGCGGACACGAGGGGGCCGATGCGGGCTGAAGTCCTCCGCGTCAGCCTGCGGTATGCGGAGTTCCTGGGGTGGCTCTATCAGGACTCGGGGGATTCACAAGAGGCGATGCTCTGGACGAACCGCGCCCTGGACTACGCGTACGAGCTGAGCGACCCGACCTTGAGCGCGTACGTCTTGCAACGGCGCGCCAACATCGCGACGGAGGCGGGACACGCGGGCTACGCCCAAGGTCTGGTCAATGCCGCGCTGAACTACTCGGGCAAAATCCCGAGCCAGGTGGAGGCCGTTGCCTTACGAGCGCGGGCGAACGCTTCGGCCGTGCTGGGCAACGCGAGCGAGACTGCCCGCGCGCTCGACCAGGCCCGTGTTCTTGCCGCCAAGGGCCCTGACCACGATGACGGCCTGGCCCCATATGTCTCCGTCGAGTACATCGACATGGAAGCTGCCAGCTGCGCCATTGAGCTCAGGCGCCCCGAGGACGCGGTGAAGACGTTGGAGGAGAGCCTCACGCGGTGGCCTGTCCAGCAAGAACGCGACCGCGGCCTGTGTCTTGCTCGACTGGCCACGGCGTACGCGCAGAGCGAGGACCTGGAAGGGGCCGTGAATGCGGCATCGCAAGCTGTTGCCGTCGCGCAGGCGACGGGATCGGCCCGGATCCTGGCTGAGTTGACCAGGCTTCAAACGCACCTGACGCCCTTCCGCAAGCTTGTGGAGGTTGCGGAATTTAACCGGGCCCTGGGCAGTATGAAGGGGACCTGACCAGATGAAGGAGAGCCGTGAACCTGCTTCCCACGATCACAACCACTGACGTCCAGGAACAGGAACCCCGAGTCGCCGTCCTCCCGATTGGCTCCTACGAACAGCACGGCGCCCACCTGCCGCTCGTCACGGACACGGCCATCGCGTGCATCATCACTCGCGAGATTGCCGCCGCATATCCGGTCCTCCAGCTCCCACCCGTGACGATCGCGTGCAGCCACGAGCACGGTACGTGGCCCGGCACGGTGAGCATCAGCGCGCGGACCCTTCACGCGGTGGTCAACGACATCGCTGCGTCCCTCGAAGCTCAGGGCATCCGTAAACTCGTGCTCGTCAATGCCCACGGCGGCAACTATGTGCTCTCGAACATTGTCCAGGAAGCCAATCTGACCGAAGCACGCATGACGCTCTTCCCGCAGGGGCGCGAATGGGGTCGGTCTCGCGAGCGCGCCGACCTCGTGTCCGACGCTCACGGCGACATGCACGCAGGGGAGATCGAGACCTCCATCCTGCTCCATTCTGAGCCGAGTCTCGTGCGTGAGGGATATCAGAGCGCGGATCACGATGGCGGGGAGCGTCCCTTTCTCCTGACGCATGGAATGAAGGCGTACACGGATTCGGGAGTCATCGGGTTTCCCTCCTACGCTTCCGCGGAGAAGGGGAAGGTCGTGTTGGCGAGTCTTGTAGAAGACTTCGCAGCCCATTTGGAAGCTTTGAGTTAAACGCCACCATGAAGCGACTGGCGGTAAATGGCCGGGGTTGCATCGGTGGTGTACTTCAGAAATGACCGAAGTTGTTAGTACCAAACTTTAGTGGTGTGCGTGCAGAGCGAGGGGACCTCTTGTCGGAAGTGAATCCCGAAGGTTTTATGGTCGACGGGAAGAATCATGAATGGAACTTGGGTAGGATTCCAAAGACGGACAAGGACTGGCGAGCTGAGTATCGCCTCCAGCTCAAACAGGTCGAATCATATCTCGATTTAGCCGTAGAGAAGAACCGTGAACTCAAAGAGTTGCAAAATAGGCTAGACGCTCTAGCTGAACAGAACGCGAAGCTCGCCGCCGCGCGAAATCAACCCGCGTTCCATCTCGGTAAGCGCCCAGAGACGCCGGAGGAAATCGACGCCGAAGTTCGACTCCGTGAGACTGAGCGTCGCTGGGAAGTGGAGTTGGCGGATCGCAGGCATCGGGCAGACCTTGCATATGAGCAGTCCGGGCTCGTCCGCAGAGCGGAGGATGTGCGCGGCTGGGCTCTCGTAGCCGTGGTTTTCGCGATTATCGCCTCGCCTTGGATTGCCATGATTGCTGGCGTCGCTGCAAAGGACTTCAGCCTCTACGTCGCCCCGGTGACGGGTATTGCTGGGGCCATCATCGGCTATTGGTTCGGCCAAGGGCAGCGAAATGACCTTCAGCCTCCGACGATTGCCAACTCCCCGACAGTCATCCCTCGTGCCGAGTCGCCCTAACTGTCGCATGAGGGTTGAGGGCTGGCCGCGCCGATCGCTTCGGTCGTGGCACTGCGATGGCCGACATCGCCCGCGTATGCCAAGTGGGGCACTACCTCGAAAGATGGTTAGTCAACCCGAGATATCGGCATATGCGGAAACTCCCGCCGCAATTGCAGCCAGTGCCGCGATGGCCACTCCAGAAAGGGAAATCTTGTCGGACATCGACGTATCCCACCACCGTGCACGTTCGGGTATTTCGCCAGCAACATTGATGATTGCCTTGGCCTTCCCTCCGCCCGCAGTCCCCGTAAAGAAGACAATAGAGTACATTATCACCGCCACGAGCGTGGCGAGAGCTGTGCTCTGGCGGTGATTTTGATGCAGGATGCCCTGGCCGAACAGAAAGCCCGCCACGCCGGCGAGTGTCGCTGCGAGGATAGAAAGCTTGAGCGCCGCGCGGAGCCGTAGATCAGAGGGATTGACTGTCCCCGCGTTGGGCTCAAGCAGGGCTTTCAAACGGGCAGCCTGACCATGTACCCAAGTGGCATCCTGGCCGGAAATTGACACGTTCAGCCATAGCGGCTCGATAGAGATTCGAATGTACCTATCCTGCCCGCCAAAACCGGAGAACTCGATATTGTCTAACTTGCTTAGATCCCCGGGTAGTTGTGATGCGGCCACTGCCGAGACGAGATCTTCCAGAGTCGGCCGCACGAAACGCGTACCAGCGCGCTCAGTGGCGAGGGTGGTCCTATCGGGATTGAGTCCTTCGCTAGCGATAGAGAAGAGTCGGTCCAGCTGTGAGCGGCCGAGACGGTAGGTGTAGAACCGGGTTCGGTTGGTTGTTACATCACGATGATCTGTCACTGTTGCATTTTGCACGACCCGTTGGCCCTCCTGGGGTCAGTTGTCGACACACCTCAGCGCTACATCACCACCAGTTCCCACCCGCGCCCACTGATGATCAAGTGCCCCGCAGCTCATCGGTGGCAGGCCGCAGGGCGCGACGGTCTACAGATGTAGGGCCCACCTCCAGGGGCGGCTTCCCCCAGGCGTCCCCCAGGGCGAATCAACCGCGTATAACCCCAGGTCGGACAGGGTGGTGTCGGTCCGCTGTAAATCTGCCGGCTCAGCCTTCCCAGGTTCGAATCCTGGCGCCGCCACACTTGGGGGAAGCCCCCTCCGGATTCCGGAGGGGGCTTCGTCGTGTCCGGGGCCGCTCAGCGCCGCTCTACGTAGCCCTCGCGCAGCGGCCCTCCGACCAGCTCCAGCACTTTCTCCGCCGCGGCGGCCAGCGGGGCCGGATCGGCATGGTCCGCGACGGTGCAGTGGCCGGCGAGGAGCGCCGCGCCGAGTTCGGGGTCCGCGGTGAGCAGGCGGCGGGGGAGCCAGCGGCCGATGCCGGTCCAGGCGCTGTGGTGTGCGGTGAGCAGGTGTGCTGCCTCACGCAGAGTGAAGTCGGCGGTCGCCAGTTGCTCGTACCGCGCGCTCGGCGGGGTGTCGAGCAGGTCGTCCAGGAAGCAGGTCAGGACGTAGCGGCTGCGTTCCCGCTCGGCCGCGGTCAGCGGGGCGGGGCCGGCCGTGAGGAGTTCGCGGGCACGCGCGCGTGTCCGGGCGATGTGCCCGTGCGGGTCGAGCAGCGGGACACCCTGGTCGTAGATGAACAAGATCGTGCCCCGGCGCAACGAGCGGTCCCGCTCGAAGAGGGCCGGAGTCTCGCTGAGGGTGTGCAGGAACAGTTCCACCGGGCGTCCCTCGTGGCGGAGCACCTCGCGGCGGCCGGTCTCCGCGCCGGGCAGCAGGACCGCCAGGTCCAGGTCGCTGGACGGCCCTGTGCGGCCCCGGGCGGCCGAGCCGCCGAGCAGGGCGCCCAGAGCGTGCGGGAGGCGCTCGGAGAGCAGGCGTAGGGCCTGGGCGGCCGCAGTGAGGTCGACGGCCGGGCCGGGGCGGCCGGGACGGCTGAGGTGGGACGCATGATCATCCATGCGGTACGGGTCTACCGGCGGCCCGCGGCCCCGTCCACACCCTCACCCACACCCCCGTTCACACCCCTGTTCAGTCCTGCGCAAGCAGCACCCTTGTGTGACGCATGGTGCAGCTCTAGGGTGAACCGCCCTATTGCATACGGGTGTTCGAACTCAAGGCTCCGAGGGGGAGGCATGGAGATCAAGAAGACCGTGATCCGTGAGGAAGAGCGCACCAACCGCAGGCCGGCCATCATGGAAAAGCGGCCGACTCGCTGAGCCACCAGAAAGAAGCTCGCCGAGCTACCAAGAAGAGGGCGGCATGCGCGTTCAGTTGGTGACCATGCCCTGGCACCCGATCGATCTGCCCTCCCTCCAGGTGGGCCTGCTGCACCAGTTGCTGCGGCAGGTCCGCCCCGACGACGAGGTACGCGAGTTCCACGGCTCGCTGCGCTGGGCGGAGTTCCTCCTCGCACGCTCCGACAGCCGACTGCGCCCCGGAGACTACGAGGCGATCGGCAGCGACTCGATCTTCCACGGGCTCGGCGACTGGGTCTTCTCCGGAGTGCTCTACGAGGACGAGGACTGGGGCGTCGCGAAGCTCCACGCGTACGCGCGCGGGCGCCAGTTGTGCGCCGACACCCTCGACACCGTGTCCCGGATGCGGGTGCACGCCGCCGAGTACATCGACCGGTGCGCCGATGAGGTGCTCGCCCACGAGCCCGACGTCGTCGGTTTCACCAGCACCTTCATGCAGAACGTGCCCTCCCTCGCCCTCGCCCGTGAACTCAAACGACGCCGCCCGCAGCTCAGCGTCGTCTTCGGTGGCAGCAACTGCGACGGGCCCATGGGCCACGCCCTGCACCGCAACCACCCCTACGTCGACCACGTGGTCCGCGGCGAAGGGGAGTACGCCTTCCCGGCCCTCCTGGCCCACCTCGACGCGGGGACCCCACCAGACGACGTGCCGGGCCTGTGCTGGTGGGACGGCGCCCCGGGGTCCCGGGTGTCCCGCGCCAACACCGAGACCCGCCGCACCGTGGCGCCCGCCGACATACCGTCGCCCGACTACGACCAGTGGCAGACGGAGATCGAGGCGTCGCCGGTCATCGAATACGTGTACCCGAAGCTGGTCGTCGAAGGGGCCCGCGGCTGCTGGTGGGGCGAGAAGCACCACTGCACCTTCTGCGGCCTCAACGGCACCGCCATGGCCTTCCGGGCCAAGCCCGGCGAGCGGCTGTGGAGCGAGATCGACCGGCTGGTGCGCCGCCACCGTCTCCTCGACGTCGTCACCGTCGACAACATCATCGACATGGCGTACTTCAAGGACTTCCTGCCGCGCGCCGCAGAGAGCGGCTGGGACCTGCGCATGCACTACGAAGTGAAGTCCAACCTCAGCCGGGAGCAGATCGCCCTGCTGAGCGACGCCGGAGCCGTCCTGCTGCAGCCCGGTATCGAGAGCCTCAGCGACCGCGTCCTCGACCTCATGGACAAGGGCGTCACCGGCGCCCGCAACATCCGCACGCTGCGTGAGTTCGACAACCACGCGATCACCTGCACGTGGAACTACCTGTACGGCTTCCCGGGCGAGACCGCGGAGGACTACGCGCGCGTGCTCGACCAGATGCCGGCGCTCGTCCACCTCCAGCCGCCCGGCGGCGCCCACCGCATCCAGCTGGAACGGTTCAGCCCGCACTTCACGAACCCCGCCCTCGGCTTCGGCAAGCGCCGCCCCGCCGAGATGTACGGCCATGTCTACGAGCTGCCCGAGGACGAACTGGCCGATCTGGTCTACCTGTTCGACACCGAGGACACGGGTATCGGCGGAGACGTCGAGGACCGGCTCCTGCGGGCCGTCGCGCAGTGGCGGGCCGGGCACGACGTGTCGTCGCTCGTCATGGAGGCGGCCGGCGAGGACACGGACGCCCTTCTGGTGCGCGACCGGCGCCACGGCTGGCCACCGCGCACCTACTGGTTCAACGGCTGGCAGGCCGCCGCCCTGCGACACCTGGAGGACGGCCGCACCGAACCCGCCCTCCGCCGCAAACTGACCGCCGACGGGCACGACGTCCCCGACGAGGAAGTGCGGGAGTGGCTCGCCGACGCCCTCGCGCTCGGCCTGTTCTTCAGCGACGGCCGCACCTACGTGTCCCTGCCGACCCGGACCGTACCTCTCCGAGTCGACCGCGAAGCCGGTCCCATACCTACCGAGGAGCCCCCAGCCGCGGGAAGGCCGACGGCCGCGGAAGGCCTGGCAGCAGCCCTGGAAGATCCCCCAGCCGCGGAAGGACCGCCGGCCCCGGGAGATCCCACAGCAACCAAAGCGCCCACAATCGCGAAAGCTCCCACAGTCGCGAAAGCGTCCACATTCAAGGCGGTGGCCCGATGACCGTCCCACCCGGAACCAGGCCCGCCACCTCGCCCGTCCCCTCCGAAACGACGCCCGGCACCCGCCCTCCGGCCCTGCCCACCACAGCCCGCCCCGCCCCGGCCCTGCCCACCGCCGTCCCTCACCGCCTCACCGGCACCGCCGTCCACGTGACCGCGCCGCTGCCCCTGCACGGGGAGGGCCGTGCCACGACGCAGGCGGTCCAGTTCCTGCGCGAGTGCCTGAGCCACGGGCTGCGTGTTACGTATGACGCCGCGCGGCCCGTCCTGCCCCCCGAACCTGATACGTATAACCTCCGCACCCTCCGCCACCTCCCGCCACCCGCCGAACACCCGGAGGAGCCGGCGGAGTTGACCTCGTGGCGGACCGGACACGCCTACGGGATGCTCTACCACCGCCGAGGCCCCGGGTTCATCACCGTCATGGACCGCAGGGAACGCCCGGCCTCGGCCCGCTTCACCCTCGACCACCCCGATCTGCTGGGCGCCTTCGACGCGTTGCACGAGGCCACACCCCTCGCGGCGCTCACTCCCGTCCACCAGGAGGCTGCCGGGCTGCTGGCGGACGAACGGCTCGCGCTGGTCGTCGACGGCTGGGCGGTGGCGCTGCCGCCCCGCCTGCGCCGCTGGCCCGTGCCCTGCACGGGGATCTGACGGGTGACCACAGCCACGGCCGACGGCACCTCGTTATGGCGGCACCGCCCGTTCGTCCTGCTGTGCGGCGAACAGATCGCCAGTTCCGTAGGGCGGCAGATCACGACCCTCGCGCTGGCGGTGACGGGCCTGGGCGCGGGACCGTTCGGGGCGGCCGCGCTGCTCGCCCTGACGTATCTGCCCGGCGCGGTGCTGAGTCCACTCGCCGGGGTCCTCGTCGACCGGGTGCGGCTGCGGAACCTGCTCGTCACGGTCACCGCCGCACAGGCCCTCGTCGTCGGCTCGGTCCCGCTCGCGGACACGGTCGGCCACCTGACCCGCGGGCACCTGTACGTCGTCGCCGCCGTCTCCGGTGCCCTCACCTTCACGCTCGCGGTGGCGCTCCAGGCGGCGCTGCACCGCGTCGTCCCCTCCGGCCGACTCCTGGGCGCCAACTCCGCGCTGACAGCGGCCCGCACGAGCGGGCAGATCGGCGGCCCCGCGCTCGGCGGCGTCCTGGTCGGACTCGCGGGCCCGGCCTGGGCTCTGCTCGCGGGCAGCGTCGCCTACGCCGTGGAGGCGCTCCTGGTCCTCGCACTGCCGGCCGCGCTCAACATACGTAGGAAGCAAGGCGCAGGCTCCCCGCTGGACGCGCTGTGCTCAGGGCTCGCCGTCGTCCGCGCCCAGCCACGGCTGCGCCGCATGGTCCTGTCCGGCGCGGGCCTCAACCTCGGCAGCGGCGCCGCCACCGCCCTCTACGTCTTCTATGCCGCCCGTGAACTGGCCCTCGACGCTTGGCAACTAGGCACCACATACGCCGTCTACAGTGCGGCCACGATCGCGGGCGCGCTGCTCGCAGGCCGGTTCGCCCGCACCACGGGACTGTGGCGAGCCACCCAGGCGTGCGGCCTCGTGGCGGGCGCCGCGGTGTTCCTGATCCCGGCCGCCTCGCTCGGCCCCGCCTTCGCGCTGCTGCTCGCCTACCAGGTGACGTACGGGCTCTCCGGCACTATCTGGATGATCTCCATGACGACGACGCAGCAACAGGTGACCCCGGACGGCCTTCAGGGCCGGGTCGCCGGGCTCGTGCAGTCCGTGCTTCTGCTGACCGTCCCGGTCGGGGCGTTCGCCGGCGGCGCGCTGGCCGCCTGGCTCGGCAACGTGCCCGTCCTGCTGGGCTCGGCGGCGGTCGCGCTCGTCTCGGCGGCGACGCTGTGGGCGCCCGTACGGGCCGCGACGGTGGAGCCGGCCGAGGACGTGCCGAGCCGGCTGCTGAGCCCTGAGCCGTGAGCCGAGACCGCTTCTGACCGTCGCTCAGGCCGCAGCCGCGGGTTTCATCGTGTGCCCGTGACGATCACGACGCAGACTTGACCCATGTCATCGTCATCCACATCGACCGTGCCCTCAGCGTCCCGCCGTCGCACCTGTCCCGAATGCCGGCGCGACATCGCCGTCGTCGGCGGCCGCTTCGCCCGCCACGACCCGCCGGGAGCCCGCGCCGCGGGCGAGCTGGTCTCCTGCCCCGGCTCCCGCCGCAGGGCCCAGCTCGGCGCGGTGCAGGACGCACTCGACGGCTACGAAGTCCCACACGTGCCCGGTCAGCTGCCGCTCTTCTGAAAACGTGCCCCACACGGGGAACGGCTTCTGAAAACGTGCCCCCATACGGGGAACGGCTCTTGGAAACGTGCCCCATGCGGGGAACGGCTTCTGGCGGCTTACGGGATCAGTTCCCGGCGACCGACTTCACGGCCACCGTCACCGGCGCCGAACCAGAGACCAGTTCGAGCGTCAGCCCCGCCGTGGCGGGCGTGTCCACCAGCTCGGCGATGACAGCGGCCACGTCGTCGCGCGGCACCGATCCGCGTCCCGTCGAGGCCTCCAGACGGACCAGGCCGGTGCCCGCGTCGTCCGTCAGGGAACCGGGCCGCAGGATCGTCCAGTCCAGACCGGTACGGCGGCGTACGTCGTCGTCGGCCGCACCCTTGGCCCGCAGGTACACGTCGAAGATCTCGTCGCCCTTGTGCGCGGAGTCCGCGCCCATCGACGACACCACGACGTACCGGCGCACCCCGGCCCGCTCCGCCGCGTCCGCGAACAGCACGGCGGCGTCCCGGTCCACGGTGTCCTTGCGGGCGGTGCCGCTCCCTGGGCCCGCGCCCGCCGCGAAAACGGCCGCGCCCGCTCCCTGGAGATGCGCGGCGACCTCCTCCACGGACGCCGACTCCAAGTCGCACAGGACGGGTTCCGCACCGGCCGCGCGCAGGTCGTCACCCTGCTCGGCGTTGCGGATGATTCCCGCCACCTCGTCCCCGCGTGCGGAGAGCACCCGCTCCAGCCGGAGCGCGATCTGACCATGACCCCCTGCAATGACAATGCGCATGCCTCCGACCGTACGCCGGGTGACGAAGGTTCACCGCGCAACCATGTCCGCACGGAGCCCCTCACGGAGTACGCGCGCGTGCCCGGCCCCCTCAAGCCCGGGCCCTCCGTCCCTCAAGCGGACTGCGCGCCCGCCCGAACCCTCAGGCAGTGCCGCCACCGTGTTTGGCGGCCCGCCCCTGTCGCGGCAGGTCGAGCGCGACCGCCGCCGCCGAGTCGCAGTACTCCCGTACCGCGCTGGTCCGCGCCACCACCCGCCCCCGGTGCACGACGATCCGGCTGTACGCGAGCGACAGCGCCCCCGCCAGGGTCTCGCCCCGTACCGCGAGCAACTCCGCGGGGAAGCCCGCTTCCAGGCGCACCTCCGGTAGCCCCAGCGCCGCCCTGGCCGCCGAACTCACCGCTTCGTACGCGTCATCGGCCCGCATCCCGTACCGCGAGGCCAGCAGGTACGCGGCCTCCAGCGGATCGCCCCGGCCCACCGGATTCGACAGGTCCCGCAGCGCTCCGCTGCCCGCGGCCACCCGCACGCCGGCCGCCCGCAGCAGCCGGACCGGCGCCACCTCGCGGCTGTCCACGCCCGCGCAGCCGCTCTGCGGCAGGCACACCGCTGTCACTCCGGCCGACGCGAGCCGGTCCACGGCCCGCCGCGCCGCCTCGCCCGGCAGGCGCGCGAGTCCGCCCAGGGGGCCGACGACGACCCCGGTGCGCAGCCCGGCCGCGGCCGCGGCGAGCCGGCCGAGCCGTACGGGATCGGCCCCGTCCGTATGCAGATCGACCGGGCAGCCGTGCTCGGCGGCGAGCTCAAGTACCGCCTCCACGTAGCCCGTTGGGTCGGGGTCCAGGTCCGGGCAGCCGCCTACTACGGATGCGCCCATTTTCACCGCGTCCCGCAGCATCGCGAGCCCGTTCGCCCCGGCCAGGCCGGTCAGCAGCCGGGGCATCGCCACCGTCCGCAGATCCACGAGCCCCACGAGCGAACGCCGCGCCGACAGAGCGGCCTGCATCGAACCGAGCCCCTCCATGTCGCCGATCCGCACATGGGAGCGCAATGCGGTGGCTCCGTGCCCCAGTTGCAGCAGCGCGGACTCGGTGGCGCGGCGCTGGACGTCCCCGGCGTCGTAGGAGACGGGGCCCTCGCAGTCGGCGGACAGGGCCGTGTCGCCGTGCGCGTGCGGCTCTGCGGGGGCGGGCAGCAGGAGGTACCCGGAGAGGTCCACGCGCGCGGTGCGGGCGGTCAGGCTGCCGACCGTGCCGACCGCCTCGATACGCCCGTCGCCCAGCCGCACGTCCACGGCCCTGCCGTCGGCGAGCCGGGCACCGCACAGCAGCAGGCCGGAGCTGTCGGGCCCGTCGTCCGGAGAGCCGGGGGAAGGGGGCTGCTGAGGCGGGGTGTCGGGCATCGCGCTCCAGAGGGCTCGTCGGGTCCGTCGGGCTCGTACTGCGGACAAGATCACGCAGGGTGGGACGAGCCTAGGACGACGGCGGGAGACCTTCGAGGAAGCCGAATTAGTCGTACAGATGGGGTCCGTGGGGCACCCGTGCCGAGCACCCGAAACGGATTTGGGCGATCGGCGCGCAACCGTGTAATGTCTTCATCGCTCGCCCCAATAGCTCAGTCGGTAGAGCGTCTCCATGGTAAGGAGAAGGTCTGCGGTTCGATTCCGCATTGGGGCTCTGGTGTGAAGTTCCCTCACCTTCGGGTGAGGGGTCATCGCATCACAGCGGTGTAGCTCAGTCGGTAGAGCAAGCGGCTCATAATCGCTGTGTCACCGGTTCAAGTCCGGTCACCGCTACTGACAGTAGCCGATTGTGGGGTCGGTCCTTCGATCGGCTACTCTTTTATGCGTTAAACCTGTCCCATCCGTTCGTCAAGGAGCACTCACGTGGCTGCCACCGACGTCCGCCCGAAGATCACGCTGGCCTGCGTGGAGTGCAAGGAGCGGAACTACATCACCAAGAAGAACCGGCGTAACGACCCGGACCGACTGGAGATGAAGAAGCACTGCCCGCGTTGCAACGCGCACACCGCGCACCGCGAAACGCGATAATTTCAGGCTCGTACACGAGGCCGTCCCCGTCAGGGGGCGGCCTCGTGTCGTTGACATACTTAGGAGGTGCCGAGTCCATGGCGCTCGACCAGTCCTTCGTGGGGCGGAGCTACCCGCCCACCGCCCCGTACGAGGTCGGCCGGGAGAAGATCCGCGAGTTCGCCGAGGCCGTGGGGGACACCAACCCCGCCTACGTCGACCGCGAGGCCGCACGGCAGCTCGGCCACCCCGATGTGATCGCCCCGCCCACCTTCGTCTTCGCGATCTCCTTCAAGGCCGCCGGTGACGTCGTCCACGACCCCGAGCTGGGGCTCGACTACAGCCGCGTCGTGCACGGCGACCAGAAGTTCGCCTATACGCGTCCGGTGCGCGCGGGCGACAGGTTGACCGTCACCTCGACGATCGAGGGCATCAAGTCCCTCGCGGGCAACGACATCATCGACGTCCGCGGCGAGGTCCACGACGAGGCGGGCGAGCACGTCGTGACCGCCTGGACCAAGCTCGTCGCGCGCGCCGCAGAGGGGGCCTGACCATGGCGACGACCATCAAGTACGCGGAGGTCGAGGTCGGCACCGAGCTGCCGGCGCAGACGTTCCCCGTGACCCGCGCCACCCTCGTCCAGTACGCGGGCGCCTCCGGCGACTTCAATCCGATCCACTGGAACGAGAAGTTCGCGGTCGAGGTCGGTCTTCCGGATGTGATCGCGCACGGCATGTTCACCATGGCCGAAGCGATCCGTGTCGTCACCGACTGGGCTGGCGACCCGGCCGCCGTCGTCGAGTACGGCGTGCGGTTCACCAAGCCGGTCATAGTCCCGAACGATGACAAGGGTGCCGAGATCGCCGTCAGCGCCAAGGTCGCGGCCAAGCTCGACGACAACCGTGTGCGCGTCGATCTGACCGCCATGAGTGCGGGACAGAAGGTGCTCGGCATGTCGCGCGCGGTCGTCCAGCTCGCCTGACCGGCAGCTACGGCACCGCGCCTATGTAGCGGAGAGTAAGGGGCGCCCTCCTGGAGGGCGTCCCTTACTTGTGTCCTTGCGCACATTCACTTGGTATGCGAACGGGGCTTGACCCGGGTAGTGATTGGCCACTAACTTACTCACATGGTCAGGATGAGTGCTGAGGAGCGGCGCGAGAGCGTCATTCGTGCGGCGATGATCGAGTTCGCCCGCGGCGGCTACAAGGGGACGTCCACCGAGTCGATCGCCAAGCGCGTGGGTGTCTCGCAGCCGTATCTCTTCCGGCTCTTCCCGGGCAAGGAGGCCATTTTCCTCGCGGCGGCCCAGCGTTGCTGCGAGCGGACCACCGAGGTGTTCCGGGCGGCGTCCGACGGGCTCGAAGGCGAAGCTGCCCTGCATGCCATGGGGACGGCGTATCAGGCACTCATCGCCGACGACCCGGACGTGCTGCTCATGCAGATGCAGATGTACGTCGCCGTGGCCTCGGCCGAGGCCGGCGGGGACCGGGAGTTCGGGGAGACGCTGCGGGCCTGCTGGATGGAGATGTACGACACGGCCCGGCTGGCGTTGGGAGCGGACGTGAGCGACACCACCCACTTCCTCGCCTACGGGATGCTCATCAACGTCCTGGTCTCCATGGGATTTCAGCCCGACCACAGGGTTTGGGCCGGCTTCTAGGACTCGGTTCAGTCGGCGCAGTGAAGCAGTGAAGCAGTGAAGCAGCGCAGTGGAACAGTGAGTGCGCGTGCCGCGGCAGGGCGCTTCTTTTTGGGCGTGAAAGTTAGTCATCAATAACTAACCATGGATCACTGGGGGAACCAATGTCATCAGCAGCACCGCCACAACAGAAAGCCACGCGCGGGGGAGCCGTCTGGGCCCTCGTCATCACCGGCGTCGCCGGATTCATGGCGGCACTCGACAACCTCGTCGTCACCACGGCCCTGCCGTCCATCCGCCAGGACCTCGGCGGCGCCCTCCACGACCTGGAGTGGACGGTCAGCGCCTACACGCTCACCTTCGCCGTGCTGCTGATGTTCGGCGCGGCGCTCGGTGACCGGTTCGGACGCAGGCGGCTCTTCCTGGTCGGGCTCACCGTCTTCACAGGGGCCTCCGCCGCCGCGGCCATGGCGTCCGGCATCGACTCGCTGATCGCGGCCCGCGCGGTCCAGGGTGTCGGCGCCGCGATCATGATGCCGCTGACGCTGACCCTGCTGACCGCGGCCGTGCCGGCCGCCAAGCGCGGTATGGCGTACGGCATCTGGGGCGCGGTCAACGGCCTCGCCGTCGCCTCCGGGCCGCTCATCGGCGGCAGCCTCACCGAGCACGTCTCCTGGCACTGGATCTTCTGGCTGAACGTTCCGCTGGGGCTGGCCCTGCTGCCCCTCGCCCGGCTGCGCCTCAAGGAGTCCCACGGTTCCGGCGCCCGCCTCGACATCCTGGGCACCCTGCTCGCCAGCGGCGGCCTCTTCGGCATCGTGTACGCCCTGGTGCGGGCGCCCATCGACGGATGGACGAGCCCGGTCGTCCTGCTCGGGCTCTTCGCGGGCGCCGCCCTGCTCGGCGGGTTCGTCCACCACGGCATCAACAGCAAGAACCCCATGCTCCCCATGCGGCTCTTCCGCTCCCGTGCCTTCGCCGGGATCAACGCCGCGAGCCTGCTGATGTTCCTCGGGATGTTCGGGTCGATCTTCCTGCTCAGCCAGTTCATGCAAGGCGTGCTCGGCTACTCGCCGACCGAGGCGGGCCTCAGGATGCTGCCGTGGACCGGCATGCCCATGCTGGTCGCGCCGATCGCCGGATACCTGTCCGACCGGATCGGCGGCCGCCCGGTCGTCGCCACCGGCCTGTTCCTGCAGGCCGCCGGGCTCGGGTACTACGCCCTGACCGTCACGGCCGACGTCTCGTACGCCGCCCAGCTACCCGCACTGATCATCAGCGGCGTGGGCATGTCCCTGTACTTCGCCCCCGCCTCCGCCCTGGTCATGTCCAGCGTCCTGCCGCACGAGCAGGGCATCGCGTCCGGCTCCAACAACGCCCTGCGCGAGGTCGGCGGCGCGCTCGGCATCGCGGTCATGTCCTCGATCTTCTCGGCGAACGGCGGCTACGACTCCGCGCAGCACTTCGTGAACGGCATCGAGCCCGCCCTCTGGGTAGGGGCGGCGGCCGTGGCCGTAGCCGGTGCCGCCTCTTTGTTCATTCCGCGGCGATCCACAACAGATGTAGTGCAGGACGCCCCGCAGAGCCCTGTCCTGGAAAACGCCTGACGGCCCGAAGTTCCGGAAGGAAGCACACCATGCCGACACTGCCCTGGACTGTCCCGAACACCCCGCCCACGCGCGCGGAGGCCACCGTCTTCGCCTCCCGCTTCGAGACCCGCACCTTATGGGGCGCCCTGAAGTTCTTCCTCCGTACGCCCACGGTCTGGCGCCAGGTGAGCCGGGCCCCCGGCGCCTACGGGGCCACGTTGAAGGCGGAGCCCTTCAAGCGCACCTTCTGGACCCTGTCCGCCTGGGAGTCGCCCGAAGCACTCAAGGCCTTCGCGGCCTCCACGCCGCACGGGCCGACCGCGGCCGGACTGCGCGGACAGATGCGGGACGTGACGTACCGCACGTGGCGGACGTCCACCGACGAGCTGCCCGTCGACTGGAAGGACGCCCTGCGCCGCTTCCAGTGACGCCCGGTACGGCGACGGCCCCGCTCGGACGGCGGGGCCGTTCTCGTACCCTGGAGCGCGTGCAGGAACTCCACGACGCGCCCCTCGCCCCCCTGACCACCTTCCGGCTCGGCGGCCCCGCCACCAGGCTGCTCACCGCGACGACCGATGCCGAGGTGATCGACGCGGTCCGGGAGGCCGACACCGCCGGCACCCCGCTGCTGATCGTGGGCGGCGGCAGCAACCTCGTCATCGGCGACAAGGGCTTCGCGGGAACCGCCCTGCGCATCGCCACCAAGGGCTTCGAACTCGACGGCACGAAGCTTGAGTTGGCGGCCGGCGAGGTGTGGACCGACGCCGTGGAGCGCACTGTCGAGGCGGGGCTCGCCGGTATCGAGTGCCTCGCCGGAATCCCCGGCTCCGCGGGCGCGACGCCGATCCAGAACGTGGGGGCGTACGGCCAGGAGGTCTCCGCCACGATCACCGAGGTGGTCGCCTACGACCGCACGGTGGGCGAGACGGTCACGCTGGCGAACGCCGAGTGCGCCTTCTCGTACCGTCACAGCCGCTTCAAGGCCGAACCCGATCGCTACGTAGTGCTGCGGGTGCGCTTCGAGCTGGAGGACGCCGACGGTCTGAGCGCGCCCATCAAGTACCCGGAGACCGCCCGCACCCTCGGTGTCGAGGCCGGTGACCGGGTGCCCGCCGCGACCGTGCGCGAGACCGTCCTGAAGCTGCGGGCGGGCAAGGGCATGGTGCTCGACCCGGAAGACCACGACACCTGGTCGGCCGGTTCGTTCTTCACGAACCCGATCCTTACGGATGCGCAGTTCGCCGCCTTCCGCGCGCGCGTGGCCGAACGGCTGGGCCCCGACGCGCAGGCGCCCGCGTTCCCGGCGGGGGAGGGGCTGACGAAGACCTCGGCGGCGTGGCTCATCGACAAGGCGGGCTTCACGAAGGGGTACGGCTCCGGCCCGGCCCGTATCTCCACGAAGCACACCCTCGCGCTGACCAACCGCGGCGAGGCCACCACCGAGGACCTCCTCGCCCTGGCCCGGGAAGTCGTGGCCGGAGTCCGCGAGGCCTTCGGGGTGACGCTGGTCAACGAGCCGGTCACCGTCGGCGCAAGCCTCTGAAGCACGTCACGGAGACGCGCTCGGGCCGACGCTCCGGACCGGCGGGCTAGTAGGCGATCCCGACGCCCTGCTTGACCGTCGCCGGGTCGTCCACCATCGCCAGCATCGCGTGCGCCACGTCCGCGCGGGAGATGTAGCGGCCCGAGCGCGGGAAGCCGCCCACGACCTTCCGGTACGAGCCCGTCAGCGGCTTGTCCTGCAGGCGGGGCGGCCGCACCGAGGTCCAGTCCGTCGCGCTGCGCGCCAACTCGGCCTCCATGGCGGCCAGATCGACGTAGACGTGCTTGAGGACCGCGCCGATCACCTTCAGCACCGCGCGGTCGGCCGGCGGCGAGTCCGCGGGCTGCGGGCCGACCGGAGCCGCGCTGACGACCAGAAGCCGGCGCACGCCCTCCGCGTCCATCGCCTTCAGGACCGAGCGGGTCAGCTCCGTCGCGACCCCCGCGTCCGCGCGCTTGCGGGCGCCGAGCCCGGAGAGCACGGCGTCCCGGCCCGCGACCGCCGGACGCAGTGAGGCGGGGTCCGCCAGATCGCCGCGGAACACCTCCAGGCGCTCGCCGGTGACCGTGAGGCGGGCCGGGTCCCGTACCACCGCCGTCACCTCGTGACCGGTCGCGAGAGCCTGCCGGACGATCTCCTGCCCGATGCCGCCCGTGGCACCGAAAACCGTGAGCTTCATGGCGTACCTCCAGGTGCGCGTTCCGAGGTGGGTGAGTATTCACTCACCTCTGCTCGCCTTTAGAGTGAGTGAGTACTCACCCCCGCGTCAAGCTTGGTTGGAGCCTGCAATGGACCGGAAACCGGCCCGGGTCCGCATCGTGGATGCGGCGCACGACCTCATGCTGGACATCGGCCTCGCCCGCACCACCACCAAGCAGATCGCCAAGGCCGCCGGGTGCTCGGAAGCCGCGCTCTACAAGTACTTCGCCAACAAGGAGGAGCTCTTCGTCACGGTGCTCGGCGAGCGCCTGCCGAAGCTGGGCTCACTCCTCGGCCGCCTGCTTACAGAGGGCGCGGGAAACTCCAGCCGTACGGTCGAGGAGAACCTCACCGACATCGCCCGGGAAGCGGCGCTCTTCTATGAGCAGTCGTTCCCGATGGCCGCATCCCTGTATGCGGAGCCCCAGCTCAAGCGCCGCCATGAAGAGGTCATGCGCGAGATGGGCACAGGACCGCACCGCCCGATCCAGGGCCTCGACGCCTACTTGCGAGCCGAACAGCAGGCGGGCCGCATCAGCGCTGAAGCCGACACGTACGCGGCGGCCTCCCTCCTTCTGGGCGCCTGCGCGCAGCGCGCCTTCGCCTACGAGATGTCGCCGGACCGCAAGCCTCCGCAGCCGGCGGACGTGTTCGCCGCCGGCCTCGCCCGAACGCTCCTCGGCGGGATCGCCCCGCGGGGCTGACGCTCAGGCGGCCAGCCACTCCCCGATGCCGCTCAGCAGCTTCTCCTGGATGTCCACGGGCGCCGCCGAGCCGCGTACGGACTGCCGGGCCAGCTCGGCCAGCTCGGCGTCGGAGAAGTCGTGGTGACGCCGCGCGATGTCGTACTGGGCGGCGAGGCGCGAGCCGAACAGGAGCGGGTCGTCGGCGCCGAGCGCCATCGGCACTCCGGCCTCGAAGAGCGTGCGCAGCGGCACGTCCTCGGGCTTCTCGTAGACACCGAGCGCGACGTTCGAGGCCGGGCACACCTCGCAGGTCACACCCCGGTCCGCGAGCCGCTTCAGCAGCCGCGGATCCTCGGCGGCCCGCACCCCGTGCCCGATCCGGGTGGCGTCCAGGTCGTCGAGGCAGTCCCGTACGGAGGCGGGGCCGGTCAGCTCACCGCCGTGCGGCGCGGACAGCAGCCCGCCCTCGCGCGCGATGTGGAAGGCCCGGTCGAAGTCCCGCGCCATCCCGCGCCGCTCGTCGTTGGAGAGGCCGAACCCGACGATGCCCCGGTCCGCGTACCGCACCGCGAGGCGCGCCAGCGTGCGGGCGTCCAGAGGGTGCTTCATCCGGTTGGCGGCGACGAGCACGCGCATCCCGAGTCCGGTGTCCCGCGAGGCCCTGTCGACGGCGTCGAGGATGACCTCCATGGCCGCGATCAGACCGCCGAGCCGGGGTGCGTACGACGTCGGATCGACCTGGATCTCCAGCCACCCGGACCCGTCCGCGATGTCCTCCTCCGCGGCCTCGCGCACCAGGCGCTGGATGTCCTCGGGGCCCCGCAGGCAGGAACGGGCCGCGTCGTAGAGACGCTGGAATCTGAACCAGCCGCGCTCGTCCGTGGCCCGCAGCTTCGGCGGTTCCGCGCCGGTCAGCGCGTCGGGCAGCCGCACGCCGTACTTGTCGGCGAGTTCCAGCAGGGTCGTGGACCGCATCGACCCGGTGAAATGCAGGTGCAGATGGGCCTTCGGCAACTGACGTACATCACGAAGTACACGCTCCATCCCAAGATCCTGCCGCACATACCTGTAGTACCGGTAGCGCCTTTCCCCCTTCGTGGCCTGAACCGAACGAAGAAACGGGCCGCCTCCTTAAGGAAGCGGCCCGTTTCACGGCGTACGGCTGCGGGTCAGGCCTGTGCCTCGGCCAGCAGCTTCTGGATGCGGGAGACGCCCTCGACGAGGTCCTCGTCGCCCAGCGCGTACGACAGCCGCAGGTAACCCGGCGTACCGAAGGCCTCGCCCGGAACCACCGCGACCTCGGCCTCCTCCAGGATGAGCGCCGCCAGCTCGACGGAGTCCTGCGGACGCTTGCCGCGGATCTCCTTGCCGAGGAGGCCCTTCACGGACGGGTACGCGTAGAAGGCGCCCTCGGGCTCCGGGCAGACGACGCCGTCGATCTCGTTGAGCATCCTCACGATCGTCTTACGACGCCGGTCGAAGGCCTCGCGCATCTTCTCCACGGCGGTCAGGTCGCCGGACACGGCGGCGAGCGCGGCCGCCTGCGCCACGTTGGAGACGTTCGAAGTGGCGTGCGACTGGAGGTTCGTCGCCGCCTTCACGACGTCCTTCGGGCCGACGATCCAGCCCACGCGCCAGCCGGTCATCGCGTACGTCTTCGCCACCCCGTTGACCACGATGCACTTGTCGCGCAGCTCGGGAAGGAGGGCCGGCAGCGACGTGAACTTCGCGTCTCCGTAGACGAGGTGCTCGTAGATCTCGTCCGTCATGACCCACAGGCCGTGCTCCACGGCCCAGCGGCCGATCGCCTCGGCTTCGGCCTCGCTGTACACGGCGCCCGTCGGGTTCGACGGCGAGACGAAGAGCACGACCTTCGTCCGCTCCGTGCGCGCGGCCTCCAGCTGCTCGACGGAGACGCGGTACCCGGTCGTCTCGTCGGCCACGACGTCCACCGGCACACCGCCCGCGAGGCGGATCGACTCCGGGTACGTGGTCCAGTACGGCGCCGGGACGATGACCTCGTCGCCCGGGTCGAGGATCGCGGCGAACGCCTCGTAGATGGCCTGCTTGCCGCCGTTCGTCACCAGGATCTGCGAGGCGTCGACCTCGTAGCCGGAGTCGCGCAGCGTCTTCGCGGCGATCGCGGCCTTCAGCTCGGGAAGGCCGCCGGCCGGCGTGTAGCGGTGGAACTTCGGGTTCTTGCACGCCTCGATGGCGGCCTCGACCACGTAGTCGGGCGTCGGGAAGTCGGGCTCACCGGCGCCGAAGCCGATCACCGGGCGCCCGGCAGCCTTGAGGGCCTTGGCCTTGGCGTCGACGGCGAGGGTCGCGGACTCGGAGATGGAGCCGACGCGGGCCGAGACCCGGCGGTCTGTAGGAGAGGAACCAGCAGACGGAGAAGGAGTTGCAGCGCTCATAACCCCATCGTTCCAGACCGGAAACCCGCCCGGCACACGGGTTTCGAAGACCATCGGATCCGCTCTTGATCCACTGGCGATCCGGATCTGTTCGACGGGGGGCCGCGGAGCACGTACACTCACTGCTCGTTGGCCTTCACCGGCCGCACCTTCCAAGCGCACTCCGTGCATCTGGGCGGATGCGGTACGTTGGGGGAAACAAAGGGTCGTAGCTCAATTGGTAGAGCACTGGTCTCCAAAACCAGCGGTTGGGGGTTCAAGTCCCTCCGGCCCTGCTCACACTCCTTCGCCAGGATGTGTGCGGATTGTACGTACTGCATTGCACCGCCGTGCGGCTCAACCGGGCGCGGCACGGCCACGACCCGGAATCAGGTGAGGACGCGTGACGGACGCCGTGGGCTCCATCGACATGCCTGATGCCCAGGATGAGGCGCCGGAGTCCAAGAAGAAGGCCCGCAAGGGCGGCAAGCGCGGCAAGAAGGGCCCCTTCGGCCGCCTCGCTCTCTTCTACCGCCAGATCGTCGCGGAGCTCCGCAAGGTCGTCTGGCCGACTCGCAACCAGCTCACCACGTACACCACAGTGGTGATTGTGTTCGTCGTCATCATGATCGGCCTGGTGACCGTGATTGACTATGGGTTCAACCATCTCGTCAAGTACGTCTTCGGCTGAGCCGACAGCGGAGGGCGCCGGGACCGGCGCCCCTTTCGCATGTTCCACCCCTATGTATCCAGGAAGAAGCAGCCACAGTGTCTGACCCGAACCTGAACGAGGCGACCGAGCCCGTCGAGTCCGCTGAGTCCGCTGAGGACGAGCGAGACATCGTCGAGGCGGCGGACGCCGCGGAGCCGGACCAGGCCGAAGCTGCCGACATCGCCGCCGGTGAGCCCGCCGAGGAAGCGGCCGTCACGGCCGAGCCCGCCGACGACACGGCCGACGACACCGACGCTGACGCTGCCCCCGAGGACGAGGCCGCCGAGAACGACGAGGACGTCGCCGAGGAGCCGGCCGAGCCGGTCGACCCCGTCGCCGCCCTCCGTGACGAGCTGCGCGGCCTGCCCGGCGAGTGGTACGTGATCCACACCTACGCGGGCTACGAGAAGCGCGTGAAGGCCAACCTCGAGCAGCGTGCCGTCTCGCTGAACGTCGAGGAGTTCATCTACCAGGCCGAGGTCCCCGAAGAGGAGATCGTCCAGATCAAGAACGGCGAGCGCAAGAACGTCCGGCAGAACAAGCTGCCCGGTTACGTTCTCGTCCGCATGGATCTGACGAACGAGTCCTGGGGCGTCGTCCGCAACACCCCTGGTGTCACCGGCTTCGTGGGCAACGCCTACGACCCGTACCCGCTGACCCTGGACGAGATCGTCAAGATGCTCGCCCCGGAGGCCGAGGAGAAGGCCGCCCGTGAGGCCGCCGAGGCCGAGGGCAAGCCGGCTCCGTCCCGCAAGGTCGAGGTCCAGGTACTGGACTTCGAGGTCGGCGACTCGGTCACCGTCACCGACGGCCCGTTCGCGACGCTGCAGGCGACGATCAACGAGATCAACGCCGACTCGAAGAAGGTCAAGGGCCTCGTCGAGATCTTCGGCCGCGAGACGCCGGTCGAGCTCAGCTTCGACCAGATCCAGAAGAACTAGTACCGACCAGCACCTTCTGGACACACGCTTCCGAACAGGTCAGACGGGCTCTCAAAAGCCTGTCTGACCTGCTCGGTTTTTAGCTGCGCATGGATACCCGTTATCTTTGTGCGGTATGCCTCCATCCGGATGATCCGGACGATCATTCGCCAGGATGGTGGCTGAACACTCTCACTAAGACCCGGAGAGAGAGCACATGCCTCCCAAGAAGAAGAAGGTCACGGGGCTCATCAAGCTCCAGATCCAGGCCGGCGCTGCCAACCCGGCCCCGCCGGTCGGCCCCGCGCTGGGCCAGCACGGCGTCAACATCATGGAGTTCTGCAAGGCCTACAACGCCGCGACCGAGTCGCAGCGTGGCTGGGTCATCCCGGTGGAGATCACGGTCTACGAAGACCGCTCCTTCACCTTCATCACCAAGACCCCGCCGGCCGCGAAGATGATCCTCAAGGCCGCTGGTGTCGAGAAGGGCTCCGGCGAGCCGCACAAGACCAAGGTCGCGAAGATCACCGACGCGCAGGTCCGCGAGATCGCCACGACGAAGATGCCCGACCTCAACGCCAATGACCTGGACGCCGCGTCCAAGATCATCGCCGGCACCGCCCGTTCCATGGGCATCACGGTCGAGGGCTGACCTCACCCCCGTAGCAACTCCGTGGAAGGGCCTGCTCGGCCCGCACCACGACTCCTCTAGAACTCAGGAGCAGTAAGTGAGCAAGCGCAGCAAGACTCTCCGCGCTGCGGACGCCAAGATCGACGCGGACAAGCTCTACGCCCCGCTCGAGGCCGTCCGTCTCGCCAAGGAGACCTCCACGTCGAAGTTCGACGGCACCGTCGAGGTCGCCTTCCGCCTGGGCGTTGACCCGCGCAAGGCCGACCAGATGGTCCGTGGCACCGTGAACCTCCCGCACGGCACCGGCAAGACCGCCCGGGTCCTGGTCTTCGCGACCGGTGACCGTGCTGCGGCCGCGGAAGCCGCTGGCGCCGACATCGTCGGCTCCGACGAACTGATCGCCGAGATCGCCAAGGGCAACCGCCTGAACGAGTTCGACGCCGTTGTCGCCACCCCGGACCTCATGGGCAAGGTCGGCCGTCTGGGCCGCGTGCTCGGTCCCCGTGGCCTGATGCCGAACCCGAAGACCGGCACCGTGACCCCGGACGTGGCCAAGGCCGTGAACGAGATCAAGGGCGGCAAGATCGAGTTCCGCGTCGACAAGCACTCGAACCTGCACTTCATCATCGGCAAGGCGTCCTTCGACGACTCGCAGCTGGTGGAGAACTACGGCGCGGCGCTGGAGGAGATCCTCCGTCTGAAGCCGTCCGCCGCCAAGGGTCGTTACATCAAGAAGGCCGCGATCAGCACCACGATCGGCCCCGGCGTTCCGGTCGACCCGAACCGCACCCGCAACCTCCTCACCGAGGAGGACCCGGCGGCGGTCTGAGCTGCATAGCTCGCCTCAAGTCGGCGACGGGCCCCGCACCTTCCGAGGTGCGGGGCCCGTTCCTCTTTTCCGCTCCGTACGGGCCCGGCGCTGCGCTAGCGTCGCCGTGACCGATCGGGGGAGCGGATGGCACCGATGACGTACGTACGACAGGTCCTGGGCGTCACGGCGGCGAGCGTGCTGCTCGTGGCCTGCGGCGGACAGACGCGGGACCAGGACGCCGTCGACGCGCTGCGCGCCGCGCGGGAGAAGGTCGACGCGGCCGGCTCGGCCCGGATCGAGGCGACGATGGACACCGGCGACCGGCTCGCCTCGCACAGCGCGGGCACGCTCAGCTGGTCCGACGGCGTAGAGGGCACACTCACGGTGCGCGTCACCGGCGGCAAGCTGGCGGCCTCCACACGCAAGCTGGGCGGCGACCCGTCCCAGACGCGCTTTCTGCCGGACGCCTACTACACGCGGATGACCGACGCGTTCGCCGATCTCCAGGGTGGCCGGCACTGGATCCGTCATCCGTACGACGCCGGCAGCGACCTCTCTCCGGCCGACTCCCTGAGGACGCTCGGCGCCGCTGAGGATCTCCGCAAGGTAGGGGAGGAGACCGTGCACGGCACGCGCGCGTGCCACTACCGGGGCACCGCCGACGGGCAGCACATCGACGTCTGGATCGACAGCCGTCACCTGCTGGTGCGGCGCACACAGCGGGCGGGCGACTTCACCAGCACCGTCCGGTACCGCGACTACGGCACAGCGCCCGCCGCCGCCGAGCGCCCGCCCGGGCACGACACCGTCGACATCGCGGACGTGGACGGCGGCGAGTAATCTCCCCGCCCGTTGTCCGAGGGCTCGGTTAGGGTGCGATCAGCGCAGACGTTCCTAGGGGTGGGGTAGAGATGACTGTTGTACGACGTACGGTCGGCGTTGCGGCCGTGACCGCGCTGCTGTGTGCCGGGGCCGTGGCCTGCGGGGGCGACTCGGGTACCGGGGGCGGGGCTCCCCAGTCGCACGCGCAGGTGACGCAGGCGCTGACGGCGGCGTACAAGAAGACCGCCGAGGCCAAGTCCGCCAAGGTCGAGATGACGATGAAAACGCCGGTGGCACTGGGCGACGGCGGCACCATGAAGATGTCCGGCACCATGGGCTGGGACCCGACCGTCATGGATATGACCATGAGCGGCTCCGCCTTCACGGCCGCCGATCCGCAGGCCCCGGAGAACATCCGCATGGTCTGGCAGGACGATGTGATGTACATGGACATGGGCGCCAAGGCCGCCAAGGACATGGACGGCAAGCGCTGGATGAAGATGGACCTCGGCGCCGCCGCGAAGCAGTCCGGCGACAAGACGCTCAGCAGCCAGCTGACCGGTGGCGTGGACAGCATGAACCAGGATCCGGCCCAGCAGATCGCGGTTCTGCTCGACTCGCCGAATCTCAAGCACATCGGCTCCGCCGAGGTCGACGGCGTACAGACCGAGCACTACAAGGGCAAGCTGACCGTCGACGAGATGATGGCGAAGAACGATTCGCTGAAGATGCTCAGCAAGTCCGAGCGCGGCCAACTGCTGGAGAACGTCAAGAAGGCCGGCGTCAAGGACTACGACACCGAGCTGTGGATCAATGACGACGATCTGCCGGTCCGGATGGACGTCACCATGGACAGCTCCCAGGGCGCCATCGACATGTCCATGCGCTACTCGGACTACGGTGCCGCGGTGAAGGTCGACGTGCCGCCCGCCGGCCAGACCTTCGACTTCATGGAGATGCTGAAGGAGATCGGCGCGGCGGCGGGCGCCGTCAACGGCTCCGACGCGGCCGATTCCGGGCTGGACAGCGACGTCTGAGCGGATTTGCCTCGCGTCGCTCCCTTCACGTAACCTTCCACAGAAGCCAAAGACCGCTGGTCGTTGCCGCGCGCTCGCAAGGGAGTGCGGTGGCCGAAGGATCCGCTGAATTTGCGGACGACCCGCGCAGGTGACCGTGGAAGTGCTCCCGGGTCCAGATGGATTCCGGTCGAGCTCACGCCCCGTGCGCCTGCGCCGGGGCGTTTCGTTTTCCCAGCCTCCTTGCGAGCGGTCCTCATCACCCGGAAGGAGGCCGACGCTCTATGCCGACGCCCGACAAGGCTGCCGCGGTAGCCGAGCTCACGGACAAGTTCCGCAGCTCGAACGCCGCCGTGCTGACCGAGTACCGGGGTCTCACCGTGGCCCAGCTCAAGCAGCTGCGCCGTTCCCTCGGTGAGAACTCCGAGTACGCCGTGGTGAAGAACACGCTGACCAAGATCGCGGCCAACGAGGCCGGGATCGACACGCTGGACGACCTCTTCACGGGTCCGACGGCGGTTGCCTTCGTCACCGGTGACCCGGTGGTGTCGGCGAAGGGTCTTCGTGACTTCGCCAAGGACAACCCCAACCTCGTCATCAAGGGCGGTGTCCTTGACGGCAAGGCGCTGTCCGCCGACGAGATCAAGAAGCTCGCGGACCTCGAGTCCCGCGAGGTTCTGCTCAGCAAGCTTGCCGGTGCCTTCAAGGGCAAGCAGTCTCAGGCTGCTCAGCTCTTCCAGGCGCTGCCCTCGAAGTTCGTCCGCACCGCGGAGGCGCTTCGGGTCAAGCAGGCCGAGCAGGGCGGTGCCGAGTAACTCGGCTCGCACAGTGACCCTCGCCGCCTAGGCGGAGGTCGTAGCGGGCCGACCGTACGCCCGCCTCACCAGTACATCCGGCACCAGCCGAATTAGTGGAAGGATCGCCCATCATGGCGAAGCTCAGCCAGGAAGACCTGCTCGCCCAGTTCGAGGAGATGACCCTCATCGAGCTCTCCGAGTTCGTGAAGGCCTTCGAGGAGAAGTTCGACGTCACCGCCGCCGCGGCCGTCGCCGTCGCCGGTCCCGCCGCTGCCGGTGCCCCGGCCGAGGCCGAGGCCGAGCAGGACGAGTTCGACGTCATCCTCACGGGTGCCGGCGAGAAGAAGATCCAGGTCATCAAGGTCGTGCGTGAGCTGACCTCCCTCGGCCTGAAGGAGGCCAAGGACCTCGTCGACGGCACCCCGAAGCCGGTCCTCGAGAAGGTCGCCAAGGACGCCGCCGAGAAGGCCGCCGAGTCCCTCAAGGCTGCCGGCGCCTCCGTCGAGGTCAAGTGACCTTGCGAGTCTGCTGACTCCTTTTCGGTGAAACTGCTCTCGCGGGAGCTGTAACGCTGACGTACCGAAGGGCGATCACCCAACTGGGTGGTCGCCCTTCGGCGTTGTCTGGCTCGCAGGCCGAGGGTGCCTTGCACTGACGTTGACGCGAGATATGGTGATCTTCGTTGTGCCTGGCGCCGCCCCGGTTCGCCCAAGGGGGCCTTGACGAACCGCACGCAGCGCGCAATTCTCAGGACGCGTCGTCACAACGATCCGGATCCGAGGCATGGATCGGCGACGAAGAGGGCAGTAAAGAGGTGCGCTCAGCGCACAAGGCATGCCGCAGACGGTGGACGGTTGAGAACAACGAGGGTGTCAAAAAACCCGCACTGGACATCAGTGGGCCTTCTGGCTACACTGTCCCTTTGCGCTGCCTGTTAGCTGCTCCCTGCCCGTCACCAGGGGCATGCCCTCGCTTGAGCACAGTGGACTGATCCAGCCCTGACCTGGCCCTACGGCCAAGCCGGGGGAGGCTCTGTCTCTCTGCCCCGCTTGGGACCGGTACGCGCGTAGTGAGTCCGAGCCCTCGGAAGGACCCCCTCTTGGCCGCCTCGCGCAACGCCTCGACCGCGAATACGAACAACGGCGCCAGCACCGCCCCGCTGCGCATCTCCTTTGCAAAGATCAAGGAGCCCCTCGAGGTTCCGAACCTTCTTGCGCTGCAGACCGAAAGCTTTGACTGGCTGCTCGGCAATGACGCGTGGAAGGCTCGTGTCGAGGCGGCTCTCGAAAGCGGACAGAACGTCCCCACCAAGTCCGGTCTGGAGGAGATCTTCGAGGAGATCTCTCCGATCGAGGACTTCTCCGGGTCGATGTCTCTGACGTTCCGCGACCACCGCTTCGAGCCTCCCAAGAACTCGATCGACGAGTGCAAGGAGCGCGACTTCACGTTCGCCGCCCCGCTCTTCGTCACCGCCGAGTTCACCAACAACGAGACCGGCGAGATCAAGTCTCAGACGGTCTTCATGGGCGACTTCCCGCTCATGACCAACAAGGGCACCTTCGTCATCAACGGCACCGAGCGTGTCGTCGTGTCGCAGCTCGTCCGTTCGCCGGGTGTCTACTTCGACTCCTCCATCGACAAGACGTCCGACAAGGACATCTTCTCGGCCAAGGTCATCCCCTCGCGTGGTGCCTGGCTGGAGATGGAGATCGACAAGCGCGACATGGTCGGTGTCCGCATCGACCGCAAGCGCAAGCAGTCCGTCACCGTCCTGCTCAAGGCTCTCGGTTGGACGACCGAGCAGATCCTCGAGGAGTTCGGCGAGTACGAGTCCATGCGCGCCACCCTGGAGAAGGACCACACCCAGGGCCAGGACGACGCGCTGCTCGACATCTACCGCAAGCTCCGCCCGGGCGAGCCGCCCACGCGCGAGGCTGCTCAGACGCTGCTCGAGAACCTCTACTTCAACCCGAAGCGCTACGACCTCGCGAAGGTCGGCCGCTACAAGGTGAACAAGAAGCTCGGCGCCGACGAGCCGCTGGACGCCGGTGTGCTCACCACCGACGACATCATCGCCACGATCAAGTACCTGGTGAAGCTGCACGCCGGTGAGGTCGAGACGGTCGGCGAGTCCGGTCGTTCGATCATCGTCGAGACCGACGACATCGACCACTTCGGCAACCGCCGTATCCGTAACGTCGGCGAGCTCATCCAGAACCAGGTCCGTACGGGTCTCGCCCGAATGGAGCGCGTCGTGCGTGAGCGCATGACCACCCAGGACGTCGAGGCGATCACGCCGCAGACCCTGATCAACATTCGCCCGGTCGTGGCGTCGATCAAGGAGTTCTTCGGTACGTCGCAGCTGTCCCAGTTCATGGACCAGAACAACCCGCTCTCGGGCCTGACGCACAAGCGTCGTCTCAACGCCCTGGGCCCGGGTGGTCTCTCCCGTGAGCGGGCCGGCTTCGAGGTCCGTGACGTGCACCCCTCGCACTACGGCCGCATGTGCCCGATCGAGACGCCCGAAGGCCCGAACATCGGTCTGATCGGTTCGCTCGCCTCGTACGGCCGGATCAACGCGTTCGGCTTCATCGAGACGCCGTACCGCAAGGTCACCGAGGGTGTCGTCGGCGACGAGGTGGACTACCTCACCGCCGACGAGGAGGACCGGTTCGTCATCGCCCAGGCCAACGCGCCGCTGAGCGATGAGTTCCGCTTCGAGGAGGCCCGCGTCCTGGTCCGCCGTCGTGGCGGAGAGGTCGACTACGTCCCCGGTGACGACGTCGACTACATGGACGTCTCGCCGCGCCAGATGGTGTCGGTCGCGACCGCCATGATCCCGTTCCTCGAGCACGACGACGCCAACCGTGCCCTCATGGGCGCGAACATGATGCGTCAGGCCGTCCCGCTCATCAAGAGCGAGGCGCCGCTCGTCGGCACCGGCATGGAGTACCGCTGCGCCACCGACGCCGGCGACGTGCTCAAGGCCGAGAAGGACGGTGTGGTCCAGGAGGTCTCCGCGGACTACATCACCATCACCAACGACGACGGCACGTACACCACGTACCGCCTGCACAAGTTCTCCCGCTCGAACCAGGGCACGTCGGTCAACCAGAAGGTTGTCGTCGACGAGGGCTCGCGCGTGATCGAGGGCCAGGTCCTGGCCGACGGTCCCGCCACCGAGAACGGCGAGATGGCGCTCGGCAAGAACCTGCTCGTGGCGTTCATGCCGTGGGAGGGTCACAACTACGAGGACGCGATCATCCTGTCGCAGCGCCTCGTGCAGGACGACGTCCTCTCCTCGATCCACATCGAGGAGCACGAGGTCGACGCCCGTGACACCAAGCTCGGCCCGGAGGAGATCACCCGGGACATCCCGAACGTCTCCGAGGAGGTCCTCGCCGACCTCGACGAGCGCGGCATCATCCGTATCGGTGCCGAGGTCGTCGCCGGCGACATCCTCGTCGGCAAGGTCACGCCCAAGGGTGAGACCGAGCTGACGCCGGAGGAGCGCCTGCTCCGCGCGATCTTCGGTGAGAAGGCGCGCGAAGTGCGCGACACCTCGCTGAAGGTGCCGCACGGTGAGATCGGCAAGGTCATCGGCGTCCGCGTCTTCGACCGTGAAGAGGGCGACGAGCTGCCGCCGGGCGTGAACCAGTTGGTTCGTGTCTACGTGGCGCAGAAGCGCAAGATCACGGACGGCGACAAGCTGGCCGGCCGTCACGGCAACAAGGGTGTTATCTCGAAGATCCTTCCGATCGAGGACATGCCGTTCCTCGAGGACGGAACTCCGGTCGACATCATCCTGAACCCGCTGGGTGTGCCGTCCCGAATGAACCCGGGACAGGTCCTGGAGATCCACCTCGGCTGGCTCGCCAGCCGCGGCTGGGACGTCTCCGGCCTCGCGGACGACTGGGCGCAGCGCCTCCAGGCCATCGAGGCCGACAAGGTCGAGCCCGGTACGAACGTCGCCACCCCGGTGTTCGACGGTGCGCGTGAGGACGAGCTGGCGGGTCTGCTCAACCACACGATCCCGAACCGCGACGGCGAGCGCATGGTGCTCCCCACCGGTAAGGCGCCGCTGTTCGACGGCCGCTCCGGCGAGCCGTTCCCGGAGCCGATCTCGGTCGGCTACATGTACATCCTCAAGCTCCACCACCTGGTCGACGACAAGCTCCACGCCCGGTCGACCGGTCCGTACTCGATGATCACCCAGCAGCCGCTGGGTGGTAAGGCCCAGTTCGGTGGCCAGCGCTTCGGTGAGATGGAGGTGTGGGCGCTGGAGGCGTACGGCGCCGCTTACGCCCTCCAGGAGCTGCTGACGATCAAGTCCGACGACGTGACCGGCCGCGTGAAGGTCTACGAGGCCATCGTCAAGGGCGAGAACATCCCCGAGCCCGGCATTCCTGAGTCCTTCAAGGTCCTCATCAAGGAAATGCAGTCCCTGTGCCTCAACGTGGAGGTGCTGTCCTCGGACGGCATGTCCATCGAGATGCGCGACACCGACGAGGACGTCTTCCGCGCAGCGGAGGAGCTCGGCATCGACCTGTCCCGGCGCGAGCCGAGCAGCGTCGAAGAGGTCTGACGGGAGTCCGGCCGGGGGCTTTTCACGAGCCCCCGGCCGACCCCGGGACCCCCGTTTCAGACCACAGACTTACAACCCTGAGAGGGATTGACGCATAGTGCTCGACGTCAACTTCTTCGATGAGCTCCGGATCGGTCTGGCCACCGCTGACGACATCCGTCAGTGGAGCCACGGCGAGGTCAAGAAGCCCGAGACCATCAACTACCGCACGCTCAAGCCGGAAAAGGACGGGCTCTTCTGCGAGAAGATCTTCGGTCCGACCCGGGACTGGGAGTGCTACTGCGGCAAGTACAAGCGTGTCCGATTCAAGGGCATCATCTGCGAGCGCTGTGGCGTCGAGGTCACCCGCGCCAAGGTGCGCCGTGAGCGGATGGGCCACATCGAGCTCGCCGCTCCCGTCACGCACATCTGGTACTTCAAGGGCGTTCCGTCGCGTCTGGGCTACCTGCTCGACCTCGCCCCGAAGGACCTCGAGAAGGTCATCTACTTCGCCGCGTACATGATCACGTACGTGGACGAGGAGCGCCGTACCCGCGACCTGCCCTCCCTCGAGGCGCACGTCCAGGTCGAGCGTCAGCAGGTCGAGAACCGTCGCGACTCCGACCTGGAGGCCCGCGCCAAGAAGCTCGAGACCGACCTGGCCGAGCTCGAGGCCGAGGGTGCCAAGGCCGATGTGCGCCGCAAGGTGCGCGAAGGTGCCGAGCGCGAGATGAAGCAGCTGCGTGACCGTGCGCAGCGCGAGATCGACCGTCTGGACGAGGTCTGGTCGCGCTTCAAGAACCTCAAGGTCCAGGACCTCGAGGGCGACGAGCTGCTCTACCGCGAGCTGCGTGACCGTTTCGGCACGTACTTCGACGGTTCGATGGGTGCCGCGGCGCTGCAGAAGCGCCTGGAGTCTTTCGACCTCGACGAGGAGGCCGAGCGCCTCCGCGAGATCATCCGGACCGGCAAGGGCCAGAAGAAGACCCGTGCGCTCAAGCGCCTCAAGGTCGTCTCCGCGTTCCTGCAGACCAGCAACAGCCCCAAGGGCATGGTGCTCGACTGCGTGCCGGTCATCCCGCCGGACCTGCGTCCGATGGTGCAGCTGGACGGTGGCCGCTTCGCGACCTCCGACCTGAACGACCTGTACCGCCGTGTGATCAACCGCAACAACCGCCTGAAGCGGCTTCTCGACCTCGGTGCTCCCGAGATCATCGTGAACAACGAGAAGCGCATGCTCCAGGAGGCCGTGGACGCCCTCTTCGACAACGGTCGTCGTGGTCGCCCGGTCACCGGTCCCGGTAACCGCCCGCTGAAGTCCCTGAGCGACATGCTCAAGGGCAAGCAGGGTCGTTTCCGTCAGAACCTTCTCGGTAAGCGTGTGGACTACTCCGCGCGTTCCGTGATCGTCGTCGGTCCGCAGCTGAAGCTGCACCAGTGTGGTCTGCCGAAGGCCATGGCGCTGGAGCTCTTCAAGCCGTTCGTGATGAAGCGCCTGGTCGACCTGAACCACGCGCAGAACATCAAGAGCGCCAAGCGGATGGTCGAGCGCGGCCGCACGGTCGTGTACGACGTTCTCGAAGAGGTCATCGCCGAGCACCCGGTTCTGCTGAACCGTGCGCCGACGCTGCACCGCCTCGGCATCCAGGCCTTCGAGCCGCAGCTGGTCGAGGGCAAGGCCATCCAGATCCACCCGCTCGTCTGCACCGCGTTCAACGCGGACTTCGACGGTGACCAGATGGCCGTGCACCTGCCGCTCTCCGCGGAGGCGCAGGCCGAGGCCCGCATCCTGATGCTGTCCTCGAACAACATCCTCAAGCCCGCCGACGGCCGTCCGGTGACGATGCCGACCCAGGACATGGTCCTCGGTCTGTTCTTCCTCACCACCGACGGTGAGCTCCGTGACGTCAAGGGTGAGGGCCGCGCGTTCGGCTCCGTCGCCGAGGCGATCATGGCGTTCGACGCCGGTGAGCTGGCGCTGCAGTCGCAGGTCGACATCCGCTTCCCGGTGGGCACCATGCCGCCGCGCGGCTGGACCCCGCCGGCTGCCGAGGAGGGCGAGCCCGAGTACCAGGCGGGCGACAGCTTCCGGCTGCGTACGACCCTGGGCCGCGCGCTCTTCAACGAGCTGCTGCCCGAGGACTACCCGTTCGTCGACTACTCGGTGGGCAAGAAGCAGCTCTCCGAGATCGTCAACGACCTGGCCGAGCGCTACCCCAAGGTCATCGTGGCGGCGACGCTCGACAACCTGAAGGCGTCCGGCTTCTTCTGGGCGACCCGTTCCGGCGTCACCGTGGCCATCTCCGACATCGTCGTCCCTGAGGCGAAGGTCGAGATCGTCAAGGGTTACGAGGCCCAGGACGAGAAGGTCCAGAAGCAGTACGAGCGCGGTCTCATCACGAAGGAAGAGCGCACTCAGGAGCTCATCGCGATCTGGACCAAGGCGACCAACGAGGTTGCCGAGGCGATGAACGCGAACTTCCCGAAGACCAACCCCATCTTCATGATGGTTGACTCGGGTGCCCGAGGAAACATGATGCAGATGCGTCAGATCGCCGGTATGCGTGGTCTGGTGTCGAACGCCAAGAACGAGACGATCCCGCGCCCCATCAAGGCCTCCTTCCGTGAAGGCCTGTCGGTGCTCGAGTACTTCATCTCGACCCACGGTGCTCGTAAGGGTCTGGCGGACACGGCGCTTCGTACGGCCGACTCGGGTTACCTCACCCGTCGTCTGGTCGACGTCTCGCAGGACGTCATCATTCGCGAGGAGGACTGCGGCACCGACCGTGGTCTGCGCCTCAAGATCGCCGAGCGCGGTGCCGATGGCATCCTGCGCAAGACGGACGACGTCGAGACGAGCGTCTACGCCCGCATGCTGGCCGAGGACATCGTCGTGGACGGCAAGGTCATCGCGCCGGCCAACGTCGACCTCGGTGACGTGCTCATCGACCAGCTGGTCCTGCACGGCGTCGAGGAGGTCAAGACCCGCTCGGTCCTGACCTGCGAGTCCGCCGTCGGTACCTGTGCCTACTGCTACGGCCGCTCGCTGGCCACCGGCAAGCTGGTCGACATCGGTGAGGCGGTCGGCATCATCGCCGCCCAGTCCATCGGTGAGCCCGGTACCCAGCTGACGATGCGTACCTTCCACACCGGTGGTGTGGCCGGTGACGACATCACCCAGGGTCTGCCCCGTGTCGTCGAGCTCTTCGAGGCTCGTACGCCGAAGGGTGTCGCCCCGATCTCCGAGTCCGCGGGCCGCGTCCGCATCGAGGAGACCGAGAAGACCAAGAAGCTCGTCGTCACCCCCGACGACGGCAGCGACGAGATCCCGTTCCCGATCTCCAAGCGTGCCCGTCTGCTGGTGGGCGAGGGCGACCACGTCGAGGTGGGCCAGAAGCTCACCGTGGGTGCCACCAACCCGCACGACGTGCTGCGCATTCTGGGCCAGCGTGCCGTCCAGGTCCACCTGGTCGGCGAGGTCCAGAAGGTCTACAACTCGCAGGGTGTGTCGATCCACGACAAGCACATCGAGATCATCATCCGGCAGATGCTGCGCCGTGTGACGATCATCGAGTCCGGCGACGCGGAGCTGCTGCCGGGCGAGCTCGTCGAGCGCTCGAAGTTCGAGACCGAGAACCGTCGTGTGGTCACCGAGGGCGGTCACCCCGCCTCCGGCCGCCCGCAGCTGATGGGTATCACCAAGGCCTCGCTGGCGACGGAATCCTGGCTGTCGGCCGCCTCCTTCCAGGAGACGACCCGAGTCCTGACGGATGCGGCGATCAACGCCAAGTCCGACAGCCTCATCGGCCTCAAGGAGAACGTCATCATCGGTAAGCTCATCCCGGCCGGTACGGGTCTGTCCCGCTACCGCAACATCCGGGTGGAGCCCACCGAGGAGGCCAAGGCCGCGATGTACTCGGCCGTCGGCTACGACGACATCGACTACTCGCCGTTCGGCACGGGCTCCGGCCAGGCCGTTCCGCTGGAGGACTACGACTACGGTCCGTACAACCAGTAGGCGAGCTGTTGCTTGAACCGCAGGGCGGCCACCCCGGGTAATTCCGGGGTGGCCGCCCTGCGGCGTTTCCGGTGGTCACAGATACGGCTTGAGCCGGTGCAGCCGTGTCGGGTAGTCCGGGTGTGTATCGAGCAGGCGTGCCAGTAACCCCGGCCCCGCGGGCCCGCCGCCGGCTGCTGCCAGAGTGGCGTGCCCTGTTGTGCGCCCTTCCTGGTGGGCCCTCTCTAGGACGACCGCGAGGTCCTGTGCGAAGCCGAGTCCGGCGGCGTGCTGGTCCGCACGTAGTTCCGCTCTGCGCCCCATGGCCGCAGTGAGGTAAGGCGTGGCCAACAGCAGGAGCGGCAGGCCGTAGAGCCGCTCCACCGTCGTGAAGGTGACGAGCCCGATCACGGCGAGCAGCAGGGCGGTGGCGGACCAGGACCGGCGCTGTGACCAGATGATGGCGAGCGTCAGCAGGTACCGGATCGCTCGCCAGGTCAGTCGGCCCGGCAGCGCGTACCACTCGCCCAGCAACGTGGACCAGACGTGGCCCCCGGTGTGGTGCCCGAGTTCGTGGGCGAGTACGGCGGCCAGTTGTGAGGTCGGCAGATGGTCCAGCGCGAACCGGGTGACGCCGACGATGTGCCCCGCGGCGGCGTACGCGTTCAGGTCCTCGCTGTCCTCGATCCACAGCTCGTACGTCCGACTGTCGATGCCCGCGCGCGCGGTCACCTCGGCCCAGACCGGAGCGAGGCGCTTGTGTTCGGCTGGGAGGGGACGGTGCAGATGCAGCAGATGGCGTGCCAGGAAGTCCTCGGTGGGACGGTGAAAGACCAACGCCCCTGAGGCGAACCAGACCAGGGGCGGTACCCAGAGCGGGATGCCCAGCCAGGCATCCAGACCGCTGGAGACCACCAGTACCACCAAGAGGCTCATGACAGCGCCGGGGAGGCGCAGTACGAGATGGCCCAGGGCGGTCGCGTCGAGTCCACGTGAGTGCGCGGAGAAGTGCAGGCGGCCGGTCCGGTGCCGGTAGTCGAGGTCGTCGTCGGACCCGGGCCGGGGTGTTCGGGCGGATGTCGGTTCCTCGGGGATGTCTGCGTCGTCGGTCGGTCGGGGCATGGCCGTTCTCCAGATGTGGGGCGTCAGCCGATGAGCAAGGGAGTGGTGAGGAGGACCACGGAGGCACCGAGAGCGGTCAGCCCGACGCGAATCCACTGGTGCTTGCGTGCGGCGATGCGGCTGGTCTCGGTCAGCGCGATGAGCGCACCTGTCGCCGGGACGCGTTCCGTCTCGGCCAGCGCCTGCGCCAAGTGACCGCTCCGTGCGGCCTGCTGGACGTCACCGAAGTACGACAGGGGTGCGCCGTGGGCCCATCTGGTCCTGCCCCGCCGCGGTACTACGGCCATGAGCAGGGCGAGCAGCGTGACGATCAGGCCGGTGACGCCGGACCACCATGTCGTGGCACCGAGCGGGGACAGCGACGCCGGCCTCCAGTCCTGCCCGGCCAACAGGCCGCCGAGGACGCCGGCTGCCACGCCCAGGGCGGCCACGGCCACCGCCGCCTTGGCGTCCGCGCGAGCGATCTCGGTGCGGAGCTCTGCGAGCAGCCGCTCTGCGGCCCGGACTCCGGGCGGGGGCAGCGGTGCGGGTGTTCCAGGGCTGATGGCGCTCATGCGTCCGCGCTCTTCCGGCCGTCGCCGTGCGGGGGCTGCCAGTCCTGGAAGGTGTGCGCCGGTTCCTGCGCCGGGGCCGGTTCCTGTTCGGCGGCCGCCGGGGTGACGGTCAGCGGCGCGGCCATGGGGGGCGCTCCGTCGGGGACCCCCGAGAGACGCTGGTTGAAGACTTCGAAGACATGGTTCAGGGCCAGCTTCTTGGGCCCTTCCAGTTCGTAGTCCTCGGCGTTTCCCTCACTCAGTAGCCTCTGCGCCAGCTCGCTCTGGGCCTGTACCAGGCGTAGTTGGTCCTCGCGCATGTTGTTGATGACGAGGTGTGTGTCCTCGGGGTGAGCCGCGAGGTGCATGGCCCACATCACGACTCCGCCCTGTTCCAGGTACTTCTGGTAGAGCGCGATCTTCTCGGCCGCGAGGTGTCGCAGCTCGGTCTCGTGGTGGGTGCGCCGGATCGCGATCTCGTGCTCCAGCCGCTCGTACTCCTTGACCCTTCCCAGCTGTAGCTCGTCCTGCTGCCGGGTACGGCGGTCGAGCGCGACGTCGTAGTGCATGCCGAGCTGTTCCGCGCGTATCTGTTCTGCGGAGGCATGGTCGATGGACTGCAGGCGCTGCTCGTGCTCGATGTCCTGCTGATCGCGCCGCAGCCGCATGGTCCAGACGACTTTCAGGCCCACGGCCGTGCCGAGTTCCACGCGGCCCGGGCCGGTCAGGGCCCGGAGCAGCGCGGCCTCGGCGCCGGCGCTGTCGTCGATGACGAAGCGGCGGGTGAGGGACCGTGCGGCCTGTTGGATCTCGCCGAGGAGAAGGGTGGGTACGTCGCGATGGCCGCTGCGTACGAAGGCGGCGGGGTCGGTGACCTGCCAGGACAGGTCGACGGCGGCGGTGAATTCGAAGGCGTCGTTGTCGCTCGGCAGGGAGACGGATGCCTGTAGGGGGTGCACTCCCATGTCGACCTCGTAGACCGAGGTGAAGCGCTTCGTGGCCGCTTCGCCGCGGGTGGGTCGCAGGGGCGGAAGGTAGGCCTCGTATCCACCCCTGCGTGTGGAGAAGACAAGGGCGTGGTCGATCCGGGTCAGCGCCTTGCGGGCGAATCCGAAGCGGGCGAGCTGGCGCACGGTGAGGACGGGGTCGATCAGGGGTGTGTGCCGGCCGGCCGGTTGCTGCCAGTCAGGCGTTCGGCGGAGATCAGCCATGGCGGGTGCCTCCTCGGCTGTTCGGTGGGGTGAGCACGGGTGATCCGGCCGGCCGGGCGGGCTGTTGCAGAGCGGTCCGCAGCCGGGCCGCCGCAGCCGGGGGAGGAGCTCCGTCCTCGCCACGCAGGGTGCGCAGCAGATGGCTGAGGCGCTGATGTTCCGTGGAGGAGGTGGCCAGCGTCGGGAGAAGAGACGCGAGGGCCCGCTCGGTGGAGGGATCGCGGTCCGCGCTGTGGACCCATGAGCTGAGCACCTTGAGCGCCTCCCGGGTGTGCCTGCGGTCAGCGAGCGCCGCGCGCCAGAGCTCGGACATCTCGGCCGCGGTCTGCCTGCTGTGCTCCGCCGAGGCGGCATACCAGTCGAGGAGGATGGGGCGGCCGTAGCTCTGGTCGTCCTCGGTGCGCCTGCACGCGCTGAGGAAGCCGCCGATGGCGAGGTCGTGGGCCGGCCGGTCGTCCTCGATCCGCGCCAGAAGTTCCGAGAGGACCTCTTCGCGGACCGGTGAGAGCAGGAGCATCTCCACGGACTGGGCCAGCTCTTCGAGCATGACGTGGTCGGGCTCCTGGTCCTCCTCGTTGTCGATGCCGGCCTCCTGGTACTCCTGTCGGACGGCCCGGCGCAGAGCGGCCAGCGTCTGCTGCGGTCGTTCCGCTCCGATCAGGCCGTACGCGCGGATGGCGACCCAGCGCATTCCCTGCTCCTCGGTGTTCGCGCACCAGGCGTCGAGGATGCGGGGGATGTTCGGGGCGTCCAGGAGGTGCGCGAGCGTCAGCGCGTTCACAGCCACCAGGCGGTGGCGGAAGAGGTGGGACACGGCCCAGGGCTCTATGACCAGGGCCATGGTCGAGGGCAGGTCCGCGTAGGTGAGGACGGCGACGGTCGAGGCGGCCCGCGTACGGACCAGCGGTCGTCCGTCGTCGGCGAGCCGGCGGAGCCACCGGACGAGCGCGGGTCGGGCCGAGGGGTGACCGGTCCACACCTCACGCAGCAGGACGAGGGAGGCTCGCTCGTCGCGGAACGCCGCTTTGGACTGGAGGACCGGTCCCCACTCGGTGTTCTCCTCCTCGTGGTACGGCCTGGCGCGTGCGAGCTGGAGCCGTTTGCCGATGTGTGTCCCGAAGACGGGCACTTGCGGGCGCAGCGCGTCGTTCTCCGTTTCCTGGAGAAAGGCGTAGAGCAGATCGCTCAGCTCCGCGGTGAGGGCGTACGGGCCTCCGTCGAAAGCTGCCAGAGCGACGAGGAACGCCTTGTCCCGCAGAGGGACGCGTTCCTCGTCCTCCTCGAACCACTCCTGCACCTGGCTCTCGAGGCTGGCGAGCGAAAAGCGCTCGATGGCTATCCCGTCGGTGTCCCCGTCGGCATACCGCTTGAGGGCCTTCGCGAAGGTCCCCACCTCACGTAACTGGTGCTCGCGGGCGAGGAACTCCGACACAGAGGGGAGCGCCAGCAGCCTCTGCACTGTGACTTCGTCAGTCAGTGCACGCAGATGTGCTGCCAGTACCTCGCCCGGCGCCGGCGGGGTCCAGGGGACGGGGGTGATGTCTTCCAGGACGGCATTGGGGCCGACAGTGATGACCAGGAAAGCGTCATCCCTGGTCAGTCGGTCGCGCGCGGCCAGGAGGTGCGGTTCGCGCAGCGGCGTGTCACGGCGGGTGGTCAGATCGCACAAGACGTATCCCTTGGCCCGGAACTGGTCGTCGCTCAGCTGATCGACCAGTTTCGTCGGGCTGGTGTCGCGGACCAGGGAACGGACAGGAGACGCCTGCAGACGGTGCAGCAGCATGAGCGCAGCGGTGCGCCGGCCGGTGAAGTGCGGACCCGAGAGAACGAGGACCCGCTCTTCGAGGAGCCGTGCGGCCAACCCCTGGAAGACGCTCTCGTCGGTGACGAAGTACGGGGCGATCCGTTCCAGCGTCGACTGCGGGACCTCGCCGGAGCTGTGACCAGCCGCGGAGATGCCGAAGCCGAAGTGGTAGACCTCCGTCTTGCTGCCCATGATCACGTCGCCGGCGACCGAGCCGCCGCTCACGCCGTGCTGATCCCCGCCGACCAGGCTGCCGCCGAAGCGGGCGTTGGCGCCCACGCCCATGGCCTTCGGACTGTGGTCCACCAGGTCCCGGCGGGCGGACCAGGTGTCCTGCGGCCGATCCTGTTCCTCGCTCTCCTCGGGCTCGACGCCCTCGGGTCCGGTCTGAGCCCCGCCCGCCTGAGCCGGTCCTTCCTTGTCGCCGGCTTGCTGCGGGGGAGGTGAGCCGGGCGCGGCCGGCTGGGGTCCTGCGGCGCTCGCGCTCATGCGTCTTCGCTCCGCCCCGTGCTCCGGCCACCGAGCTGGACGTTGCCGAGGACCATCCCCTGTCCGGACACGCCGTGCTGGTCGCCGGCCACGTAGCTGCCGCCGAAGGAGGCGCCGCTGAAATCGGCGGGCCCGGGGCCGCGGGACTCGGCTCGTGGCTGCGGGGAGGGGGAAGACCCGACGCTGTCCGTTGCCGCGGAATCCAGGGCGTCGGGCTTTCCGAGCAGCCAGGCCACCGTCGGCCCCTCCTTCGTCTCCACGGTGATGCGGTGGAAGTCGGAGGGGCGTACACCCAGTGGCCCGTGCCGCACCACGCCCTGGTAGATCCCGTCGGACACGCACAGGACGCTGTCGTCCTGGCGTTGCTTGAGAGCGTTGCGCAGAGGGTCGGCGTCGAGAAGGCGTACCGCGTGGTTGAGGTCCGAGCCGACCCATCCGTCCAGTCCGTCGACGGCTACGTAGCCGGAGGAGAGCACGATGCGCAGCCGCATCTGCGCACTGCTGGCCATCATGCGGTTCTTGCTGTGGAGGTGGGCGGGTGTCTCGGACAGCAGTGTTTTGACCAGGGTGGGAACGGAGGCTTGCGCGTCGATGAGTTCCATGACGGAGTCGCCGCGGTCCGCCCGCAGCCGGGCGGTCTCGTCGATACCGGCGGCGAGCAGGGTGGCGTCCACGACCTCGTAGAGGAGCCGCCGCAGAAAGGCCTGCTCCACGTCGTCGCGGGTGCCGAACTGCTCGATGTCGAACAGGAGGATGGTGCGGTTCACGGGGCCGGTCATGGTCCGCCTCTCGGAGTCGCCGTCGTTGACCAGCACAATGGCGGGCCGAAGCGGCGTTTCGGAGGACCGATGACACGGACGAAGTGTGACCGCGTGCACAGAACGGAAGCAGAGGTCAGGTGGACGGTTCGCCGACGATGCGGCGCAGCACGTCGGGGCGCAGCACCACGATGCGGCGGCGCTGCGTGACCACGACCTGTCTGTCCCGTAGTTCCTTCAGGAGCCGGGCCACCGCCTCGCGGGAGGAGCCTACGGAGCCGGCGAACTCCTGCTGGCTGAGCCCGACGGTGAGCTCGATGCCGTCGGGGGTGTGATGGCCGTGGGTGCGGACCAGTTCCAGCAGGAGCACGGCCAGCCGTTCACGCACGGTCAGCGCCGCCCATTCCAGTCGGCGGCGATCGGTGGCGCGCTGCCGGTCCGTGGTCAGGCTCAGCAGTCCCATGGCGACGCGAGGGCTGCCGGCCAGGAACGCGGTGAAGCGTGTCTCGTCCATCACCACTGCTTCGACGGGTTCCAGCGTCGTCACGGTCGCCGAGCGGTGGCGGCCGCTCAGGGCCGCGCCCTCGCCGATGATGTCGCCGGGGCCGCGCAGTGCGAGCAGGGCTTCGTAGCCGTTCGCCGCGACGGCTGTCACCTTGGTCCAGCCGTGCAGCAGGAGCAGGACATGGGTGGACGGCTCCTCCTGGTGCATGAGCACTCTGCGAGCCGGGTAGCGCAGGTGGCGTCCGACGGCCAGGAGAGCCGCGCGGTCCTCTTTTTCGAGCCGGGCGAGGAAGGGGACACCGTCGTCGAAGCCGTCGTCGTCCCACGCGCGTGTGCGCCCCGCCGCCATTCACCGCCCCCGTGATCTGCCGTGTTGAACCTGCAACGAATCAACGTACGCGAGGGCGCCGTCGAAGAACTGGCGACAACCAGCCGTAGTAGCTGTGGCCTGGGAACCAGTGGCGGATAATCGGCGTTGGAGCATTATTGAGGACAGCAGACTCAAGCAGTCCGGGTCCCGGGGGAGTGGTCTCGTGTCGAATTCTTCGTGGCAGCCGGCGCCCTGGCCGCCGCAGCACGGTCAGGGGCAGCAGCCGTCGATGCTGGCGGCGCACGCCGACCGGGAGCGGGCGGTCGATGTGCTGCGGGCCGGTTTCGCCGAGGGGCGGCTGCCGCAGGGGGAGTACGAGAACCGGGTGGAGCGGGCCTATCAGGCGCGTACCGTGGGCGAGCTGAGCGTGCTGGTCGCGGATCTGCCGCAGGGGCCCGTACCGCAGCAGCAGCAGATGATGATGGCGCCTGTGCCGCGGACGTTCCTGCCGGCGCCGCCGCTGCCTGTGCCGACGAACGGGAAGGCCATCGGGGCGCTCGTCTGCGGGGTGTCGACGTTCTTCTCGGCGGGGCTGACCGGAATCCCCGCGGTGATCCTGGGACATATGGCCCGCGGCGAGATCAGGCGGAGCGGGGAGCAGGGCGACGGGATGGCCGTGGGCGGGCTCGTGCTCGGGTGGCTCTCGGTCGTGGGCTGGGTGCTGTTCCTCACGTTCGTGATCGTGGCGGCCGGTTCCGGGGCCTGAGCTGCGCCCGGCGTGTCCTGGCTGTGGGGTTTTGTTTTGACCACAGCGTATGAGATAGGTACGCTCAGACCTTGTGCCTGGGGTGTGCCTGGGCTCGTGTGCGTGTCTTCAGCCGCACGGCGAGTCCCGATCTTTGCCGGTCAAGGTTTAGATCAAGGTCACCGCAATCTGCCGCCTTCCCGCCTCCGTGCGGGGGTCTGCAGTATTCGACACACCCGACCGCGTGGGTCGGCGATGTTCCAGGTTAGTTTCACGATCGGCACACAGAAACCGGAGAAGTAGTGCCTACGATCCAGCAGCTGGTCCGGAAGGGCCGGCAGGACAAGGTCGAGAAGAACAAGACGCCCGCGCTCGAGGGTTCGCCCCAGCGCCGTGGCGTCTGCACGCGTGTGTTCACGACCACCCCGAAGAAGCCGAACTCGGCCCTCCGGAAGGTCGCGCGTGTGCGTCTGACCTCCGGCATCGAGGTCACGGCCTACATCCCGGGTGAGGGACACAACCTGCAGGAGCACTCCATCGTGCTCGTGCGTGGTGGCCGTGTGAAGGACCTGCCTGGTGTTCGTTACAAGATCATCCGCGGCTCCCTCGACACCCAGGGTGTCAAGAACCGCAAGCAGGCCCGCAGCCGCTACGGCGCCAAGAAGGAGAAGTAAGAATGCCTCGTAAGGGCCCCGCCCCGAAGCGCCCGGTCATCATCGACCCGGTCTACGGTTCTCCTCTGGTGACCTCCCTCATCAACAAGGTGCTGCTGAACGGCAAGCGCTCCACCGCCGAGCGCATCGTGTACGGCGCCATGGAGGGCCTGCGCGAGAAGTCGGGCAACGACCCGGTCATCACGCTGAAGCGCGCGCTGGAGAACATCAAGCCGACCCTCGAGGTCAAGTCCCGCCGTGTCGGTGGCGCCACCTACCAGGTGCCGATCGAGGTCAAGCCCGGTCGCGCCAACACCCTCGCGCTCCGCTGGCTCGTCGGCTACTCGCGTGCCCGTCGCGAGAAGACGATGACCGAGCGTCTGACGAACGAGCTGCTCGACGCCTCGAACGGCCTCGGTGCGGCCGTCAAGAAGCGCGAGGACACGCACAAGATGGCCGAGTCCAACAAGGCCTTCGCGCACTACCGCTGGTAGTCGCTACCCACATCGAGACCGAGAGAAGACTGAAGCCTTATGGCTACCACTTCACTTGACCTGGCCAAGGTCCGCAACATCGGGATCATGGCCCACATCGACGCGGGCAAGACGACGACGACCGAGCGGATCCTGTTCTACACCGGTGTCTCGTACAAGATCGGTGAGGTCCACGACGGCGCTGCCACGATGGACTGGATGGAGCAGGAGCAGGAGCGTGGCATCACGATCACCTCTGCTGCCACCACCTGTCACTGGCCGCTCGAGAACGACGACTACACGATCAACATCATCGACACCCCGGGTCACGTCGACTTCACCGTCGAGGTGGAGCGCTCCCTGCGTGTCCTCGATGGTGCCGTGACGGTGTTCGACGGTGTCGCCGGCGTTGAGCCGCAGTCCGAGACGGTGTGGCGTCAGGCCGACCGTTACGGCGTGCCGCGCATCTGCTTCGTCAACAAGCTGGACCGTACCGGTGCCGAGTTCCACCGCTGCGTCGACATGATCGTCGACCGCCTCGGTGCGACCCCGCTGGTCATGCAGCTGCCCATCGGTGCCGAGGCCGACTTCCAGGGTGTCGTCGACCTCGTCACGATGAAGGCGTTCGTCTGGTCGGCCGAGGCCGCCAAGGGCGAGGCCTACGACATCGTCGACATCCCCGCCACGCACGTCGAGGCTGCCGAGGAGTACCGCGGCAAGCTGCTCGAGGCCGTCGCGGAGAACGACGAGGAGATGATGGAGCTGTTCCTGGAGGGCACCGAGCCCACCGTGGAGCAGCTGCACGCCGCCGTGCGTCGCATCACCATCGCCTCCGGCAAGGGCGGCGACACCACCGTCACCCCCGTGTTCTGCGGCACCGCGTTCAAGAACAAGGGCGTTCAGCCCCTGCTCGACGCCGTCGTGCGCTACCTGCCGACCCCGCTCGACGTCGAGGCCATCGAGGGCCACGACGTGAAGGACCCCGAGCTGGTCGTCAAGCGCAAGCCGTCGGACGACGAGCCGCTGGCCGCTCTGGCCTTCAAGATCATGAGCGACCCGCACCTCGGCAAGCTCACCTTCGTCCGGGTTTACTCGGGCCGCCTGGAGTCCGGCACCGCGGTGCTGAACCCCGTCAAGGGCAAGAAGGAGCGCATCGGCAAGATCTACCGTATGCACGCGAACAAGCGTGAGGAGATCGAGTCGGTGGGCGCCGGTGACATCGTCGCCGTCATGGGTCTGAAGCAGACCACCACGGGCGAGACGCTCTGTGACGACAAGCAGCAGGTCATCCTGGAGTCCATGGACTTCCCGGCGCCTGTCATCCAGGTCGCCATCGAGCCGAAGTCCAAGGGTGACCAGGAGAAGCTGGGTGTCGCCATCCAGCGTCTCTCGGAGGAGGACCCCTCCTTCCAGGTTCACTCGGACGAGGAGACCGGCCAGACCATCATCGGTGGTATGGGCGAGCTTCACCTCGAGGTGCTCGTCGACCGCATGAAGCGCGAGTTCCGCGTCGAGGCGAACGTCGGCAAGCCCCAGGTCGCGTACCGCGAGACGATCCGTCAGGCCGTCGAGCGCGTGGACTACACCCACAAGAAGCAGACCGGTGGTACCGGTCAGTTCGCCAAGGTGCAGATCGCGATCGAGCCCATCGAGGGCGGCGAGGCGTCGTACGAGTTCGTGAACAAGGTCACCGGTGGCCGTATCCCGCGGGAGTACATCCCGTCGGTGGACGCCGGTGCTCAGGAGGCCATGCAGTTCGGCATCCTGGCCGGCTACGAGATGACGGGCGTCCGCGTCACGCTTCTCGACGGTGCCTACCACGAGGTCGACTCCTCCGAGCTGGCCTTCAAGATCGCCGGTTCGCAGGCCTTCAAGGAGGCCGCGCGGAAGGCGAAGCCCGTGCTGCTCGAGCCGATGATGGCCGTCGAGGTCACCACGCCCGAGGACTACATGGGCGATGTCATCGGTGACATCAACTCCCGCCGTGGCCAGATCCAGGCCATGGAGGAGCGCAGCGGCGCTCGCGTCGTGAAGGGCCTCGTGCCCCTCTCGGAGATGTTCGGCTACGTCGGAGACCTCCGCAGCAAGACGTCGGGTCGCGCAAGCTACTCAATGCAGTTCGACTCCTACGCCGAGGTTCCGCGGAACGTCGCCGAGGAGATCATCGCGAAGGCCAAGGGCGAGTAACTCACCCGAGTTCACGCTTTAGGCTTGACACCATCCGCCGGGGCTCGACCCCATAAGGCAAGATCCCCGGCGGCTGGCTTCCCAGCAAAGATCACCTGGCGCCGATGAAGCAAGGCGTACAGAACCACTCCGCAGGAGGATTCAGTGGCGAAGGCAAAGTTCGAGCGGACTAAGCCGCACGTCAACATCGGCACCATCGGTCACATCGACCACGGTAAGACGACCCTCACGGCCGCCATTACCAAGGTGCTGCACGACGCGTACCCGGACCTCAACGAGGCCTCGGCGTTCGACCAGATCGACAAGGCTCCCGAGGAGCGCCAGCGCGGTATCACCATCTCGATCGCGCACGTCGAGTACCAGACGGAGACGCGTCACTACGCGCACGTCGACTGCCCCGGTCACGCGGACTACATCAAGAACATGATCACGGGTGCCGCGCAGATGGACGGCGCCATCCTCGTGGTCGCCGCCACCGACGGCCCGATGCCGCAGACGAAGGAGCACGTCCTCCTGGCCCGCCAGGTCGGCGTTCCCTACATCGTCGTCGCCCTGAACAAGGCCGACATGGTGGACGACGAGGAGATCCTGGAGCTCGTCGAGCTCGAGGTGCGTGAGCTCCTCTCCGAGTACGAGTTCCCGGGCGACGACCTTCCGGTCGTCAAGGTCTCCGCTCTGAAGGCCCTCGAGGGCGACAAGGAGTGGGGCAACTCGGTCCTCGAGCTCATGAAGGCCGTGGACGAGAACATCCCGCAGCCCGAGCGCGACGTCGACAAGCCGTTCCTCATGCCGATCGAGGACGTCTTCACGATCACCGGTCGTGGCACGGTCGTCACCGGTCGTATCGAGCGCGGTATCCTCAAGGTCAACGAGACCGTTGACATCGTGGGTATCAAGCAGGAGAAGACCACCACCACGGTCACCGGCATCGAGATGTTCCGCAAGCTGCTCGACGAGGGCCAGGCCGGTGAGAACGTCGGTCTGCTCCTCCGTGGCATCAAGCGCGAGGACGTCGAGCGCGGCCAGGTCATCATCAAGCCCGGTTCGGTCACGCCGCACACCGAGTTCGAGGCCCAGGCCTACATCCTGTCGAAGGACGAGGGTGGCCGTCACACCCCCTTCTTCAACAACTACCGCCCGCAGTTCTACTTCCGTACCACGGACGTGACCGGCGTCGTGACCCTCCCCGAGGGCACCGAGATGGTCATGCCGGGTGACAACACTGAGATGACCGTTGCGCTCATCCAGCCCGTCGCCATGGAAGAGGGCCTCAAGTTCGCCATCCGTGAGGGTGGCCGGACCGTCGGCGCCGGCCAGGTCACCAAGATCAACAAGTAAGTCCGCTTACTTGTCGAGTCCCTTCGGGGCTTGATGCCTGGTAGCTCCTGCGAGCTCTGAAAGGGCCCGTACGACTTCGGTCGTACGGGCCCTTTTGCGTGCGCTGCTACGGGGGTTATGCCTGGGTCTGCGCCGGGCGCCACAGCCACGGGCGGGCGTCCGGGGAGAGGCCGGCCACGGTGGGGCCGCGCCTGCCCGCGCTCAGCGCCGGGCCGTCCAGGGAGAGCGGGGCGGTGGCCGGGCGCGTGATGCGGCCGTCGCGCAGGAGCTGGACGCGGCCCGAGGCGGAGCGGCCGAGGAGGTAGGGGCCCGCGGCGCTCACCGGGCCGTAGCCGGGGAAACGCACGGTCGGGCCGCCCGGGGACAGCAGACGGTCGGAGGCCGGCGGGCGGTAGTAGAGGCGGCCGCCCGCCGCGGCTATGGCGTCCGCCGGGGCGGGCAGACCGGGGAGCGGGTCCGGGCCGTCCGGGGTCCAGTGGTGGACGGTGTAGCGGCCGGGGGCGTACACGTGCACCTGGCGGTCGTCGCCGACCACGGCGGTCAGGCCGTCCTGGACGGGGCCGCCGCCGAGGTCGCGCCAGGGCGACCACGTACCGGAGGTGGCACGGACGCGGGTACTGATGCCCTGATCGGCGTTGCGTACGAAGAGGTGGACGCGGCCGTCGGGAGCGGTGACCGTCACCGGGACGCCGATGCGGCGGCCGCGATCCGGGTCGTCCTCCGGGTTGCCGAGGCTGCTCCAGGAGCCGTACGTGCGCGGTCCGCGCTGTTCCAGGACGACGATCTCGCGCAGATGGGTCGCGCCCCTGCCCTCGATCGCGGAGAGGCGCAGGCCGCTCACCAGATGGCGGCCGTCCTGAAGTGCGGTGCTGCTCAGCATCGGTGCGAGCGGGCCGCCGCCGAGATCGACCGGGTCGCCGAACGCGCCGCCCTTCTCGTCGTAGCGGACCGCGCGCAGTCCGAGGACGCCGTACGCGGTGAGGGCGCCGCCGGAGTTCTGCTGGAGGGCGAGGCGCGGCCCCGGATAGCGGTAGTGGGTGGCGCGGACCCAGCCCTTGCGGTTGGTGAGGGGGCGGTCGCCGCCGACGTTGTAGTCGCCGCAGCCCGAGGGGTTGCCGCACTGCCAGTCGGGGGCGGCGCCGTACGGGACCAGATGCGCGGCCTTCTCCTCCAGGACCTGCGGCGGGAGGTTCTTGGGCCAGTGGTGGTTGTAGTAGCCGCGGAAGGCGGTGGCCAGGAACGCGGGCGGCCCGCCCTTGGCCTCCTGGGCCCAGCGGATGAGCGCGGCCCAGCTGAAGCAGGCCACCGCGGTGTGGTCGGCGTGGTCGGAGTAGCCGATCTGCTCGCTGTCGCGGAGCTGGGTGATCCGGTCGCTGACCTGGATGTCGGGGTCCGGGTCGAGGGTCTGCACGAGCGTCGGCCGGTAGCGTTCGAAGAGGGCTACGAGGACGTCGATCAGGGAGTCGTAGTCGTACGTCTGGACCGTGCGCAGCGGGGAGCCCTCCGGGACGAGGGTGCGCAGGAGCAGGCCGCGGTCGCGCCAGAGGGCGGGCAGGCCCATGTGTCCGGCCGGGGTGTGCATCGCTAGGTCGAGGTGGATCAACTCGACGCGGCGGCCCCGGTGTTCGAGGGTGCTGACCTCGGCCTGGAATCCATTGCGCAGGCGCAGGACGCTGTTGTTCCAGCGGGTGAAGACGGGCAGGCCGAGCTGGGTGGCGTACGACTGGCGCAGGCCCTGGTGGCGGGCCGAGGAGTAGGCCGCTTTGTTGGGGGCGGGGGTGCGGTCGGTCGGCGTCTTGTTCATGCCGTTGGCCTCGCCGGCCGTGACGTAGACGCAGACCAGCGGGGTGCCGGCGTCGAGTGAGTGCTGCGTGTCCGGGTTCATGAAGTACAGGTCGTCGTCGGGGTGGGCGAGGACCTGGAGCAGCAGGGCGCGCTCCGCCTGGGCGGCGGCGCGGCCGGTCGCGGGGGAGGGGGCGGTGGTGTGCGGCGGGGGAGCGGTGCCGGTGCGGGAGCAGGCGCCGAGCGATCCCGCGGCGGCGAGCGCGGCGCCGCCGGCGAGGAGGCCGCGGCGCGAGACGCCCAGGGGGAACCCCTGCGGCTTTCCACGCTTAAGGGGCTTTTCGGACCCAAATATCGCAGGTCGCTTCCGCACGGTGACGCTCACTCCGTCCGCTGGCGAGGCAGCGGTCGGTGGTGCGCTCGCCTCTGTTCAGGTGCTCAGATCCGGGGTTCCGGTGTTCTGGTGTTCCGGTGTTCTGATGTTCCGGTGTTCTGATGTTTCACCTGGATAGAGGGGGGAAAGGGGATTCGGGTTCCATGCGCGTACATGTTCTGTTCGCACAGTGGGGACTTCAGGGGCGCCAGGGGGAGTGCGTTGTGTCCGCGGGCGCTCCTGCCCGGTGGCGGAATCGGCCGAACCGTCCTGTCCGCCCGGCCGCGGCCAGTAGCGTCGACGTATGGCGAAGCGCAAGAAGGCCCGGAAGAGCGGCTCGACCGGACTGTCACGTCGCGAGCCCACCCCGGCCGAGCTGGTGCAACAGGCCCTGGAGCTGGCCTCTCGCCATCCGGCCGACGCCCTCGCGATCCTGCGCGAGGAGGCGACCTGGCTCGTCGACGAGGGGCATGACGCCGAGGCCCTGCACCTGTTCGACGAGGCGCTGTCCGCGGCGCGTGCGAGTGCCGGCCGCGAGACGGAGCTGGATCTCGATGCCGGCCGCGAGACGGAGCTGGAGATCGGTGCCGACCGTATGTTCGCCCTGGAGCGGGTGGGCCGGGGCGAGGAGGCGTACCGGGAGGCGCTGCGCATCCGTGCCGCCCACCCCAGGTCGACGGCCACCTGGGAAATGCTCGCCGAGTTCCTTGAGGGGCGCGAGGAGTACGAGAAGTCCGCGGCCTGGTTCACCGCCGGGCTCAGCCACTTCCTCGGTTCCACCGCACTGGACGAGAAGGTCGTGGAAGCCGCGCGCGACCGGCCGGGCGGTTTCGCGATCGACTCCCTGATCACTGGGCGCCACCGCGTCCGCCGCCGCCTCGGGGTGCCCCATGACGAGGTGGACGACCTCGCGCACCAGGTGCACAAGAACTCGCTCTACAACGTCCTCATTGGCGACGCCGAGGACCTCGACCTCCTGCACGACCCCCGCCGCCAGGACCTCCTCGACCCGGACCGGGAGCGGACGGAGGACGAGGAGCGCGAGTACGCGCGGATCCTTGGGGAGCAGAGCGAGCGGCTCGGCAGGGAGGTGGCCGCCCGCCGGGGCGCCCTGTCGCAGCCGCGCATGACGACTGTCCTGTACTGGCCGCCCGATCAGTTCGCCGCCCTGTGCGCACGCCGTCCGGCCCTTGCGGGCGCCTATCACGACACCGACGCGGAGCGTTCCCGCGAGGTGGAGAAGGCCCTGCGCGACCTGTCCGACCAAGGCGCCCTCCATCTGGGCGTCAGCCTGGGCGACGCCGACGACTTCGACCACTGGCTGGACGAGCAGCACGCGGACCCCTCGGACGGGGAGACCCGCGCCCGCTACGGCGACGACCTCGCCGCCCGGGGGCCGGCCCTGCCCTGGCCGCCGGCCCGCAATCTGCCCTGCTGGTGCGCGTCGGAGCGCAAGTACAAGAAGTGCCACGGGGCGCCGGGGGCGGTGTGAGGGAGGGCCTCGGCGTATGTGCGGTGTCGATCCGGGGGCTGTCCGGTGCGTCCGTGCCGGCGGAGCGGGGCGTGACTTTCGTGGCGTACGCCTGCGGGACACGAACCCTCAGCCGGTTCGGTCCCACCCCGCCCCCAGCGCCTCGATCCGCTCCCGGTACTCCATGGCCTGTACCCACTCCCGCGGCCAGTTCGCCGTGCCCCGGTGGGCGCCTGCGAAGGCTCCGGCCAGGGCGGCCGTAGCGGCGGAGGCGCCGGAGGTGTGGGCGGCCCGGCGGACGGTGTCGCGGGGGCGGCCGTCGGTGACCAGGTAGGCGTAGAGGGCGCCCGCGAGGACGTGGTCGGCGGTCCAGTCGGTGCCGGCCGCCGCGCCGGGTTCCCGGTTCGGGTCCTTGGCGCGCAGGGCCTCGGCGACGGAGTCCAGGGCGGCCAGGCACTCGTCCCAGCCGGCCGCGATGTAGGACGCGGGGCTCTCGGCGCCGGCCCGGTCGGCGAGGTCGCCGAGCCAGTCGGTGCGGTAGGTCCGGCGGGACGCGGCCGCGTGGGCGCGCAGCTTCCCGAGGAGTGCGGCCGGCTCGCAGCGGTGCACGAGGAGGTGCACGGCATGGGCGGCCAGGTCGCTCGCGGCCAGTGCCGTGGGGTGGCCGTGGGTGAGCGCGGCCTGGAGCTGGGCGATGCCCGAACGCTGCTCGGCACTCACGTACGGGACCAGCCCGACCGCCGCGGCACGGACGACGGCCGCGCATCCCTTGGACGTCGGGGCGGACGCCGCCTGCCAGGGGATCTGTCCCTCCAGGGCGGCGCAGGCGTCGAGGGTGGTGCGGCCGGGGGCGCGGTCGTTGTCGGGGGAGTGCCGCCAGCGGACGAGGTGGGAACGGAGGGCGTGGGTTACGGCGCGCGGCGTGATCCACGGCGGCGCCGGGAGCGCGCCGCGCGTGGTGAGGCTGTGCCGGGCCTCGGCCTCGGTCAGGGGTGCCCGGACGGCGGTCTCCGCGAGTGCCTCGGCGAGGGCGAGCGCCAGCTGTGTGGTGTCGGAGACGCGCACCGCGTCGCCGCCGTCGTACAGGGGAAGTTCCATCGTGGCCCAGTTGCCGTACTCCGCCGTGATCCGGGCCATGGAAAGAGGCGCGAGGGGGCGGCCCATCGCGTCGCCGATGGCGAGTCCGAAGAGCGTCCCCCGGGCGGCGCGCCGTACGCGCCCCCGGGCCGGGCGGTCCGCCAGCTCGTCCAGGGCGTCGAGGTGCGGCGCGGTGGCGAGCGGACCGGCTACCGAGAAGGGCGAGCCCCCGGCGGAGGCGGCGGCGATCAGCTCCTGGAGCGCGGCGGACGGGGCGAGTCCGCGGGCCTTGGCGTCGTCGAGGCGGGAGCGCAGGTCGACGGCCTTGTTCCCGGCGTCCCGGCGGTCGATCTGGCCGGCCGCACCGCCCGCGTCCTCCTCGTCGGTCGCCCACACGTAGCCGGTGACGGTGCCGCGCTGGTCGGCCACGGCGATGTACTGGACGGGCAGCCCGGTCCCGGACGCGTACCGCTCGGGTCCGCTCACGGAGTTGAACCGCAGGTCCTCCTCGAAGCGAGGATTTATGTACTCGCGCTCTACGAACCGGGGGGCGGGGAGCTCAGACATGCGGCCCATCATCACAACCGGCGGGACGCCGCGCCCCGGCCGCACCCGCGGTTTGACCTCCGTCACACACGGGGTAACCTCTACAGCTTCGATTGGCCCCCGACGTGCCCCGTGTGGCAGACTGTCGGGGTTGCTCGGTTGAGTGCCGATGCTGCGCGCCTCCCGCCGGGAGGACTGAAAGCGAGTCCCACAGTACTCGTCGCCTTATCTGTCGCTTGCGGCAGCGCTGGGGCGGACGTACGGGAATCTTTCGGGAAGTGCGGTGCGGTGTCTGAACCAGGCACCCGGTGGGTTTCTTCCCCCGGACCCGCGGCCTTGGGCCGCAGCCCCCTTAGCAGGGAAATCCGTACGGATATTTCTGTCAGCGGGACTGCGACACGCCCGACCGCGTGGGTCGGAGGAAGTGTGAAACAGGGCCTCTCGGGTTCCAGAGCGTCACAAGAGACAGGACTACTAAGTAGCCATGGCGGGACAGAAGATCCGCATCCGGCTCAAGGCCTACGACCACGAGGTCATCGACTCCTCGGCGAAGAAGATCGTCGAGACGGTGACGCGTACTGGTGCGTCGGTCGCGGGCCCGGTGCCGCTGCCTACCGAGAAGAACGTGTACTGCGTCATCAAGTCGCCGCACAAGTACAAGGACTCGCGCGAGCACTTCGAGATGCGCACGCACAAGCGCCTGATCGACATCCTCGACCCGACGCCCAAGACCGTTGACTCCCTCATGCGACTCGACCTTCCGGCCGGCGTCGACATCGAGATCAAGCTCTGAGGGCCGGTGATCTGAAGATGACTAAGCAGATCAAGGGCATCCTGGGCGAGAAGCTCGGCATGACGCAGGTGTGGGACGAGAACAACCGCGTTGTTCCGGTCACCGTCGTCAAGGCCGGCCCGAACGTCGTGACCCAGGTCCGCACGAACGACACGGACGGCTACGAGTCCGTCCAGATCGCGTTCGGCGAGATCGACCCGCGCAAGGTGAACAAGCCCCTCAAGGGCCACTTCGCCAAGGCCGACGTCACCCCCCGTCGTCACCTCGTCGAGATCCGTACCGCTGGTGCCAGCGAGTACACCCTCGGCCAGGAGATCACCGCTGAGACCTTCGAGTCCGGCGTCAAGGTGGACGTGACCGGCAAGAGCAAGGGCAAGGGCTTCGCCGGTGTCATGAAGCGTCACAACTTCAAGGGCCTCGGCGCCGGTCACGGCACCCAGCGCAAGCACCGCTCGCCGGGCTCGATCGGTGGCTGCGCCACCCCGGGTCGTGTGTTCAAGGGCCTCCGCATGGCGGGCCGTATGGGCAACGAGCGGGTCACCACCCAGAACCTGACCGTTCACGCCGTTGACGCGGAGAAGGGCCTGCTCCTCATCAAGGGCGCGGTTCCTGGTCCGAACGGCGGCCTGGTCTTGGTCCGCACCGCGGCCAAGGGGGCCTGAGGACTATGAGCACCATTGACATTCTGTCGCCCTCCGGCGACAAGACCGGGACCGTTGAGCTCCCGGCCGAGATCTTCGATGTAGAGAAGATCAGCATTCCGCTGCTCCACCAGGTTGTCGTCGCGCAGCTGGCCGCCGCCCGTCAGGGCACGCACAAGGTCAAGCGTCGTGGCGAGGTCCGTGGTGGCGGTAAGAAGCCTTACCGCCAGAAGGGCACCGGCCGCGCGCGCCAGGGTTCGACCCGTGCGCCGCAGTTCGCCGGTGGTGGCGTCGTCCACGGCCCCACGCCGCGTGACTACTCGCAGCGGACCCCGAAGAAGATGAAGGCCGCGGCCCTGCGCCACGCCCTCACCGACCGGGCCCGCAACGCTCGCATCCACGTCGTCACCGGCGTGGTCGACGGCGAGGTCTCCACCAAGGCCGCCAAGTCGCTGCTCGGCAAGATCAGTGAGCGCAAGAACGTGCTCCTGGTCCTCGACCGTGCCGACGAGGTCGCGCTGCTCTCCGCTCGCAACCTGCCCCAGGTCCACATCCTGGAGCCGGGCCAGCTGAACACGTACGACGTTCTCGTCTCGGACGACGTGGTCTTCACCCAGGCCGCTTTCGAGTCCTTCGTGTCTGGCCCGAAGGCCAATGACACCGAAGGGAGCGAAGCCTGATGGCTACGCGTCACCCGAGCATCGCCTCGAAGGCCGCCAAGGCCAAGAAGGTAGCGCGCGTCGCCAAGGCGAAGCGCCACGCCACAGAGGGCAAGAACACCGTTGAGACGCCGCTGAGCAAGAGCTTCACGGACCACCGTGATGTCCTCGTCAAGCCGGTCGTCTCGGAGAAGAGCTACGCGCTCCTCGACGAGGGCAAGTACACCTTCATCGTCGACCCGCGTGCCAACAAGACCCAGATCAAGCAGGCCGTCGAGGCGGTCTTCTCGGTCAAGGTCTCCGGGGTCAACACGATCAACCGGCAGGGCAAGCGCAAGCGGACCCGCACCGGCTTCGGCCAGCGTGCGAACACCAAGCGCGCGATCGTGACCCTCGTTGAGGGCGACCGTATCGACATCTTCGGCCAGGCCTCCTAACGGAGCGCCCTGGTCCGAATATCGGACGAGGACTGAGAAATGGGAATCCGCAAGTACAAGCCGACTACGCCGGGGCGTCGTGGCTCCAGCGTTGCCGACTTCGTCGAGGTCACGCGGTCCACGCCGGAGAAGTCGCTGGTCCGCCCGCTGCACAGCAAGGGCGGCCGTAACAACGCCGGTCGTGTGACCGTTCGCCACCAGGGTGGTGGCCACAAGCGCGCCTACCGCGTGATCGACTTCCGTCGTCACGACAAGGACGGCGTGCCGGCAAAGGTCGCGCACATCGAGTACGACCCGAACCGCACTGCGCGCATCGCGCTTCTGCACTACGCAGACGGCGAGAAGCGCTACATCATCGCTCCGCGTGGCCTGTCGCAGGGTGACCGGGTTGAGAACGGCCCCGCGGCCGACATCAAGCCCGGCAACAACCTTGCGCTGCGCAACATCCCGGTCGGTACCACGATCCACGCGATCGAGCTCCGTCCGGGCGGCGGCGCCAAGTTCGCCCGCTCCGCCGGTGCCTCCGTGCAGCTGCTCGCGAAGGAGGGCTCGATGGCCCACCTTCGTATGCCGTCCGGTGAGATCCGTCTGGTCGACGTGCGCTGCCGCGCGACGATCGGCGAGGTCGGCAACGCCGAGCAGTCGAACATCAACTGGGGCAAGGCCGGCCGTAAGCGCTGGCTGGGCGTTCGCCCGACCGTTCGCGGTGTGGCGATGAACCCGGTCGACCACCCGCACGGTGGTGGTGAGGGCAAGACCTCCGGTGGTCGCCACCCGGTCTCCCCGTGGGGTCAGAAGGAGGGTCGTACTCGCTCGCCGAAGAAGGCTTCGAGCAAGTACATCGTCCGCCGCCGCAAGACGAACAAGAAGCGCTAGGAGCGGGTTTAGATGCCGCGCAGTCTCAAGAAGGGACCCTTCGTTGACGGCCACCTCGTGAAGAAGGTGGACGCTCAGAACGAAGCAGGTTCCAAGAACGTCATCAAGACCTGGTCCCGCCGCTCGATGATCATCCCCAGCATGCTGGGCCACACGATCGCGGTGCACAACGGCAAGACCCACATCCCGGTGTTCGTCACCGAGTCGATGGTCGGCCACAAGCTCGGCGAGTTCTCGCCGACGCGCACCTTCCGGGGTCACGTCAAGGACGACCGGAAGTCGAAGCGCCGCTAAGGCGGGGTGGAATCGACTATGACAAACACCGAAGGGACAACCATGGAAGCCAGGGCCCAGGCGCGGTACATCCGCGTCACGCCCATGAAGGCCCGCCGCGTGGTGGACCTCATCCGTGGCATGGATGCCACGGAGGCTCAGGCGGTCCTGCGTTTCGCCCCGCAGGCCGCGAGCGTGCCGGTTGGCAAGGTGCTGGACAGCGCCATCGCCAACGCTGCACACAACTACGACCACCCCGACGCCTCTTCGCTGGTCATCAGCGAGGCGTATGTGGACGAGGGCCCGACCCTGAAGCGGTTCCGTCCGCGTGCTCAGGGCCGTGCCTACCGGATCCGTAAGCGGACCAGCCACATCACCGTGGTCGTCAGCAGCAAGGAAGGAACCCGGTAATGGGCCAGAAGGTAAACCCGCACGGGTTCCGGCTCGGTGTCACGACCGACTTCAAGTCGCGTTGGTACGCCGACAAGCTGTACAAGGACTACGTCAAGGAAGACGTCGCCATCCGTCGGATGATGACGTCCGGCATGGAGCGCGCCGGCATCTCGAAGGTTGAGATCGAGCGCACCCGTGACCGCGTGCGGGTGGACATCCACACCGCTCGTCCCGGCATCGTCATCGGCCGCCGTGGCGCCGAGGCCGACCGCATCCGCGGTGACCTCGAGAAGCTCACGGGCAAGCAGGTCCAGCTGAACATCCTAGAGGTCAAGAACCCCGAGGTCGACGCTCAGCTCGTGGCCCAGGCCGTCGCGGAGCAGCTGTCCTCCCGCGTCTCCTTCCGTCGCGCCATGCGTAAGAGCATGCAGTCGGCGATGAAGGCGGGCGCCAAGGGCATCAAGATCCAGTGTGGCGGTCGTCTCGGCGGTGCCGAGATGTCCCGTTCGGAGTTCTACCGCGAGGGCCGCGTGCCCCTGCACACGCTCCGCGCCAACGTGGACTACGGCTTCTTCGAGGCCAAGACGACCTTCGGCCGTATCGGCGTGAAGGTCTGGATCTACAAGGGCGACGTCAAGAACATCGCCGAGGTTCGCGCCGAGAACGCCGCGGCCCGCGCCGGTAACCGTCCGGCCCGTGGCGGTAACGACCGCCCGGCCCGTGGTGGTGGCCGTGGTGGCGAGCGTGGCGGTCGCGGTCGTAAGCCGCAGCAGGCCGCGCCGGCTGCCGAGGCCCCCAAGGCCGACGCTCCCGCCGCTGCCGCTCCGGCTGCTGAGAGCACCGGAACGGAGGCCTGACCGAAATGCTGATCCCCCGTAGGGTCAAGCACCGCAAGCAGCACCACCCGAAGCGCAGCGGTATGTCCAAGGGTGGCACGCAGGTTGCGTTCGGTGAGTACGGCATTCAGGCCCTCACCCCGGCGTACGTGACGAACCGGCAGATCGAAGCCGCTCGTATCGCGATGACGCGTCACATCAAGCGTGGCGGCAAGGTCTGGATCAACATCTACCCGGACCGTCCCCTCACCAAGAAGCCCGCCGAGACCCGCATGGGTTCCGGTAAGGGTTCTCCGGAGTGGTGGGTCGCCAACGTCAAGCCCGGACGCGTGATGTTCGAGCTGTCGTACCCCAACGAGAAGACCGCGCGTGAGGCGCTGACTCGTGCGGCCCACAAGCTGCCGATGAAGTGCAAGATCGTCAAGCGCGAGGCAGGTGAAGCGTGATGTCGACCGGTACCAAGGCGTCGGAGCTGCGCGAGCTGGGCAACGAGGAGCTCCTCAACAAGCTCCGCGAGGCCAAGGAAGAGCTGTTCAACCTCCGCTTCCAGGCGGCGACGGGTCAGCTCGAGAACCACGGTCGGCTCAAGGCCGTCCGCAAGGACATCGCGCGGATCTACACCCTCATGCGTGAGCGCGAGCTGGGCATCGAGACGGTGGAGAGCGCCTGATGAGCGAGAAGACTGTGACTGAAGAGACTGCCGCCCGCGGATTCCGCAAGACCCGTGAGGGTCTGGTCGTCAGCGACAAGATGGACAAGACCGTCGTCGTCGCCGTCGAGGACCGCGTCAAGCACGCCCTGTACGGCAAGGTCATCCGCCGTACGAACAAGCTCAAGGCGCACGACGAGCAGAACGCTGCCGGCGTCGGCGACCGCGTCCTCCTGATGGAGACGCGTCCGCTGTCCGCCACCAAGCGCTGGCGCATCGTCGAGATCCTCGAGAAGGCCAAGTAATTCTCTGAGGGGTATCCCTCAGGGTTCGTTCCGCCAGGCTCGGCAGGGGCCGACCTCGTAAGAGAGAAGCCCCTGCCGGGAACCGGCAGACAAACAGGAGATAGACGTGATCCAGCAGGAGTCGCGACTGCGCGTCGCCGACAACACGGGTGCGAAGGAAATTCTCACCATCCGTGTTCTCGGTGGCTCGGGTCGCCGCTACGCGGGCATCGGTGACGTCATCGTCGCCACCGTCAAGGACGCGATCCCCGGTGGCAACGTGAAGAAGGGTGACGTCGTCAAGGCGGTCATCGTTCGCACCGTCAAGGAGCGCCGCCGTCCCGACGGCTCGTACATCCGCTTCGACGAGAACGCCGCCGTCATTCTGAAGAACGACGGCGACCCTCGCGGCACCCGTATCTTCGGCCCCGTCGGCCGTGAGCTGCGCGAGAAGAAGTTCATGAAGATCATCTCGCTCGCGCCGGAGGTGCTGTAAGCATGAAGATCAAGAAGGGTGATCTGGTTCAGGTCATCACCGGCAAGGACAAGGGCAAGCAGGGCAAGGTCATTGCCGCTTACCCGCGCGACGAGCGCGTCCTGGTCGAGGGTGTCAACCGGGTCAAGAAGCACACCAAGGCCGGTCCCACGGCTTCCGGCTCGCAGGCCGGCGGCATTGTGACCACCGAGGCCCCGATCCACGTTTCCAACGTCTCGCTGGTCGTGGAGAAGGACGGCAACAAGGTCGTCACGCGCGTCGGTTACCGCTTCGACGACGAGGGCAACAAGATCCGCGTTGCCAAGCGGACGGGTGAGGACATCTGATGACTACCACCACGAACCCGCGTCTGAAGCAGAAGTACCGCGACGAGATCAAGGGCAAGCTGCAGGAAGAGTTCTCGTACGAGAACGTCATGCAGATCCCCGGCCTCGTCAAGATCGTGGTCAACATGGGTGTGGGTGACGCCGCGCGTGACTCCAAGCTCATGGACGGTGCCGTCCGTGACCTGACCACCATCACCGGTCAGAAGCCGGCCATCACCAAGGCCCGCAAGTCCATCGCGCAGTTCAAGCTGCGTGAGGGTCAGCCGATCGGTGCCCACGTCACGCTCCGTGGCGACCGCATGTGGGAGTTCCTGGACCGCACCCTGTCGCTCGCGCTGCCGCGCATCCGCGACTTCCGTGGTCTGTCCCCCAAGCAGTTCGACGGCCGTGGCAACTACACCTTCGGTCTCACGGAGCAGGTCATGTTCCACGAGATCGACCAGGACAAGATCGACCGCGTCCGGGGTATGGACATCACCGTGGTCACCACGGCGACCAACGACGACGAGGGCCGCGCCCTCCTTCGTCACCTCGGCTTCCCGTTCAAGGAGGCGTAAGCGAGATGGCGAAGAAGGCTCTTATTGCCAAGGCTGCTCGTAAGCCCAAGTTCGGTGTGCGTGCCTACACCCGCTGCCAGCGTTGTGGCCGCCCGCACTCCGTGTACCGCAAGTTCGGCCTCTGCCGCGTGTGCCTTCGTGAGATGGCTCACCGTGGCGAGCTGCCGGGCGTGACCAAGAGCTCCTGGTAGTTCCCGCTTTTCGGGACTGCTTGGATCTCTCGGTAAGTAAGGGGTCGGCAGAGACTCCTGCTCTCATGGCTTAGGCTAGGAGGGTTGGGCGCTCTGCCGCCCTCACCGACTTACTACGCCGTAGGTCCCCGCGCCGCACCCGTCCCGCCCCTGTGTGGGGAGAGGGATGGCGCATACAGGAAACCCCGGCGAGAGAGGCCGAAGGCCAATTCATGACCATGACTGATCCGATCGCAGACATGCTTACGCGTCTGCGGAACGCGAACTCGGCGTACCACGACTCCGTGGCTATGCCGCACAGCAAGATCAAGTCGCACATCGCCGAGATCCTCCAGCAGGAGGGTTTCATCACCGGCTGGAAGGTCGAGGACGCCGAGGTCGGCAAGTCCCTCGTCCTGGAGCTGAAGTTCGGCCCGAACCGTGAGCGTTCGATCGCCGGCATCAAGCGGATCTCCAAGCCGGGTCTGCGCGTTTACGCGAAGTCCACCAACCTGCCGAAGGTCCTCGGCGGCCTCGGCGTGGCGATCATCTCCACGTCGCACGGTCTCCTGACCGGCCAGCAGGCAGGCAAGAAGGGCGTGGGTGGGGAAGTCCTCGCCTACGTCTGGTAGCGGAAGGGAACGGAGGAAACAGCTATGTCGCGTATTGGCAAGCTCCCCATCACGGTTCCCGCCGGCGTGGACGTCACCATCGACGGCCAGACGGTCGCGGTCAAGGGCCCCAAGGGCAACCTGAGCCACACCATCGTCGCGCCTATCGAGATCGCCAAGGGTGAGGACGGCGTCCTGAACGTCACCCGCCCCAACGACGAGCGTCAGAACAAGGCCCTGCACGGCCTGTCCCGCACGCTGGTGGCGAACATGATCACCGGCGTGACCACGGGTTACGTGAAGAAGCTCGAAATCAGCGGTGTCGGTTACCGCGTCCTGGCGAAGGGCTCCAACCTGGAGTTCTCGCTCGGCTACAGCCACCCGATCCTGATCGAGGCGCCCGAGGGCATCTCCTTCAAGGTCGAATCGGCGACCAAGTTCTCGGTCGAGGGCATCGACAAGCAGAAGGTCGGCGAGGTTGCGGCCAACATCCGCAAGCTGCGCAAGCCCGACCCGTACAAGGCCAAGGGCGTCAAGTACGAAGGCGAAGTCATCCGCCGCAAGGTCGGAAAGGCGGGTAAGTAAGCCATGGCATACGGTCAGAAGATCGCTAAGGGCGACGCTTACAAGCGCGCGGCCATCAAGCGCCGCCACATCCGTATCCGTAAGCACATCTCGGGTACGGCCGAGCGTCCGCGCCTGGTCGTGACGCGCTCCAATCGGAACATCGTCGCCCAGGTGATCGACGACGTTAAGGGTCACACCCTTGCGTCGGCGTCCACCCTGGACACGTCGATCCGCGGTGGCGAGGGCGACAAGTCCGCGCAGGCCAAGTCGGTCGGCGCCCTGGTCGCCGAGCGCGCCAAGGCCGCCGGTGTCGAGGCTGTCGTGTTCGACCGTGGTGGCAACCAGTACGCCGGGCGCATCGCCGCCCTGGCGGACGCCGCCCGCGAAGCCGGCCTGAAGTTCTGAGGCCCCGTCGCGCAGCGACTTATGTCACTGCGTAGCTAGCGGAAAAAGAGAGAGGTTAATCCAATGGCTGGACCCCAGCGCCGCGGAAGCGGTGCCGGTGGCGGCGAGCGGCGGGACCGGAAGGGTCGCGACGGTGGCAACGCCGCCGCCGAGAAGACCGCATACGTTGAGCGCGTCGTCGCGATCAACCGTGTCGCCAAGGTTGTCAAGGGTGGTCGTCGCTTCAGCTTCACTGCGCTCGTCGTGGTGGGCGATGGTGACGGCACCGTAGGTGTCGGTTACGGCAAGGCCAAGGAGGTGCCGGCCGCCATCGCCAAGGGTGTTGAGGAGGCCAAGAAGCACTTCTTCAAGGTCCCCCGTATCCAGGGCACCATCCCGCACCCGATCACGGGCGAGAAGGCTGCGGGCGTCGTCCTGCTCAAGCCTGCTTCCCCCGGTACCGGCGTTATCGCCGGTGGCCCGGTGCGTGCTGTGCTCGAGTGCGCCGGCGTGCACGACATCCTGTCGAAGTCGCTCGGTTCGTCGAACGCGATCAACATCGTGCACGCGACCGTGGAGGCCCTCAAGGGTCTGCAGCGTCCCGAGGAGATCGCGGCCCGCCGTGGTCTGCCCCTCGAGGACGTCGCTCCCGCGGCCCTGCTGCGTGCGCGTGCCGGGGCCGGTGCTGCGTAATGGCACAGCTCAAGATCACGCAGACGAAGTCGTACATCGGCAGCAAGCAGAACCACCGTGACACCCTGCGTTCCCTCGGTCTCAAGGGGATCAACACGCAGGTCGTCAAGGAGGACCGCCCCGAGTTCCGCGGCATGGTGCACACCGTCCGCCACCTCGTGACGGTTGAGGAGGTCTGATCATGGCGGAGAACAACCCGCTGAAGATCCACAACCTCCGTCCGGCCCCCGGCGCCAAGACCGCCAAGACCCGTGTCGGTCGTGGTGAGGCGTCGAAGGGTAAGACGGCCGGTCGTGGTACCAAGGGCACGAAGGCCCGTTACCAGGTTCCGGAGCGCTTCGAGGGTGGCCAGATGCCCCTCCACATGCGTCTTCCGAAGCTCAAGGGCTTCCGGAACCCCTTCAAGGTCGAGTTCCAGGTCGTGAACCTGGACAAGCTCACCTCGCTGTACCCCGAGGGTGGCGAAGTCACCGTCGCGGGTCTGGTGGAGAAGGGCGCTGTCCGCAAGAACAGCCTCGTCAAGGTCCTGGGCCAGGGCGAGATCTCCGTGGCGCTGCAGGTGACGGTCGACGCCGTCTCCGGCTCCGCCAAGGAGAAGATCACCGCCGCGGGCGGTACGGTCACCGAGCTCGTCTGATCCCAGACGCCGTCTCGATGACATGAGCGATCCCGACCGGGGATACCCCACAAATGGGGTATCCCCGGTTGGTCGTTCCTAGGGGGGCATGTACGCCGGTAAGGTGGCGTCCGCTGTTAATTTGCGGGCTAGTTGAGTGTCCCCGGCACCAATCCCGGATCTTGACCGTTACCCATTCGTCGAATCCTCAAGACCGTCACCTCTGACGCACGCGCGCGGGGGTCGCAGGAGGCACCGTGCTCACCGCGTTCGCCCGGGCGTTCAAGACGCCCGACCTGCGCAAGAAGCTGCTCTTCACGTTGGGCATCGTCGTGATCTACCGGCTCGGGGCGCATGTCCCGATCCCCGGTGTCGATTACACGAACGTCCAGACGTGCATGGACGTGGCCAACTCCAGCACCGGCCTGTTCGGTCTGGTCAACATGTTCAGCGGTGGCGCGCTGCTGCAGATCACGGTCTTCGCGCTCGGCATCATGCCGTACATCACCGCGAGCATCATTCTGCAGCTGCTCACCGTGGTGATCCCGCGCCTCGAAGCCCTCAAGAAGGAGGGTCAGGCCGGTACCGCGAAGATCACGCAGTACACCCGGTACCTGACCGTGGCGCTCGCCATCCTTCAGGGCACGGGCCTCGTCGCCACCGCCCGTACCGGTGCCCTGTTCCAAGGGTGCCCCGTCGCGAGTGAAATCGTGCCGGACCAGTCGATCTTCATCACGATCACGATGGTCATCACGATGACCGCCGGTACCTGCGTGATGATGTGGCTCGGTGAGCTGATCACCGACCGCGGCATCGGCAACGGCATGTCGATCCTGATGTTCATCTCGATCGCCGCCACCTTCCCGTCCGCCCTGTGGGCCATCAAGAAGCAGGGCTCGCTGGCCGACGGCTGGATCGAGTTCGGCACCGTCATCCTCGTCGGGCTCGTCATGGTCGGCCTGGTCGTCTTCGTCGAGCAGGCCCAGCGCCGTATTCCGGTGCAGTACGCGAAGCGCATGATCGGGCGCCGTTCCTACGGCGGTACGTCTACGTACATCCCGCTCAAGGTGAACCAGGCGGGTGTGATCCCTGTCATCTTCGCCTCGTCGCTGCTCTACATCCCCGCGTTGGTCGCCCAGTTCGCCGGCGGTGACTCGCAGTGGAAGGTGTGGATCGACGACCACCTGACCAAGGGAAACCACCCGTATTACATCGTTACGTACTTCCTTTTGATCGTGTTCTTCGCCTTCTTCTACGTGGCGATCTCGTTCAACCCCGAGGAAGTCGCGGACAACATGAAGAAGTATGGTGGCTTCATCCCGGGCATCCGGGCTGGCCGACCGACCGCTGAGTACCTTTCGTACGTGCTCAATCGGATCACCTGGCCGGGTTCGCTGTACTTGGGGCTGATCGCTCTCGTACCGACGATGGCGTTGGTTGGTTTCGGGGCAAACCAGAACTTCCCGTTCGGCGGCACCAGCATCCTGATCATCGTGGGTGTTGGTCTGGAGACGGTGAAGCAGATCGAGAGCCAGCTCCAGCAGCGCAATTACGAAGGGTTCCTCCGCTGATGCGAATCGTCCTCGTCGGGCCGCCTGGTGCCGGCAAGGGAACGCAGGCCGCGTTCCTTGCCCAGAACCTGTCGATCCCGCACATCTCCACGGGCGACCTCTTCCGTGCCAACATCAGCCAGGGCACGGAGCTGGGCAAGCAGGCCAAGTCGTACATGGACGCGGGTCAGCTGGTACCGGACGAGGTCACCATTGGGATGGCCAAGGACCGCATGGAGCAGCCGGATGCCGTGAACGGCTTCCTGCTCGACGGCTTCCCTCGCAACGTCTCGCAGGCCGAGGCGCTCGACGTCGCCCTGAAGACGGACGATGTGAAGCTGGACGCGGTCCTGGACCTGGAGGTCCCCGAGGACGAGGTGGTCAAGCGCATCGCCGGCCGCCGCATCTGCCGTAACGACTCGGCGCACGTGTTCCACGTCGCGTACAAGCAGCCCAAGACCGAGGGTGTCTGTGACATCTGCGGCGGCGAGCTGTACCAGCGCGACGACGACAAGGAAGAGACCGTGCGCAAGCGGCTCGAGGTCTACCACACGCAGACCGAGCCGATCATCGGTTACTACCGGGAGCAGGGGCTCGTGAAGACGATCTCCGCGCTCGGCAAGGTCGAAGAGGTCACGGCGCGGGCCATGGAGGCCCTGGGCCGCTAGTCCGCTCTTCCTTCTGTACGTGGCTGAGGCCGCGGTTCCCTGCTCCGGGGGCCGCGGCCTTAGTGTTGGTGGTGTACGTACACCTCGTACCGGATGACGGAGAGCGCAGGCCCCCATGGTGCAGATCAAGACCCCCGACCAGATTCGCAAGATGCGGGAGGCGGGGCTTGTCGTCGCGGCGATCCACGCCGCGACCCGTGAGGCGGCCGTGCCGGGCGCGACCACCAAGGATCTGGACGAGGTGGCCCGCAAGGTCATCGCCGAGCACGGCGCGAAGCCGAACTTTCTCGGGTACGGCGGGTTCCCCGCGACCATCTGCACCTCGAAGAACGAGGTGGTGGTCCACGGCATCCCGAGCGACAAGGTCGTCCTGGAGGACGGCGACATCATCTCCATCGACTGCGGCGCGATCATCGACGGCTGGCACGGCGACGCCGCGTACACCGCCTTCGTCGGATCGGGTCACTCCCAGGAGTTGCTCGAGCTCTCGCGGGTGACCGAGGAGTCGATGTGGGCCGGTATCGCCGCCATGAAGGCCGGGAACCGCCTCGTCGACATCTCCCGCGCGATCGAGACGTACATCCGCCGCCAGCCCAAGCCTGGCGGCGGCAAGTACGGCATCGTCGAGGACTACGGCGGCCACGGCATCGGCACCGAGATGCACATGGACCCGCACCTGCTGAACTACGTGGAGCGCCGCCGCGGCAAGGGCCCCAAGCTGGTCCCCGGCTTCTGCCTCGCCATCGAGCCCATGGTCTCCCTCGGCACCCCGCGCACGGAGGTCCTCGAGGACGACTGGACCGTCATCACTACGGACGGCACGTGGTCCTCGCACTGGGAGCACTCGGTGGCGCTGACGGAGGAGGGCCCGCTGGTTCTCACCGCTCCTGATGGCGGCAAGGCGAAGCTGGCGGAGATGGGTGTGACTGCGGCGCCGGATCCGTTGGCGTGAGTTGGGCCTGAGCGCCGTCCGCCGGTCGGAGGCCGGCGCAGCCGCGCGAAGCTTGTGAGGCGCCCCGGCGCCGATCCCGCGAGCGGGGCGTGGGGGATGGGTCGGCGGCGCCGGATCCGTTGGCGTAGAGGTGGCGTGCGGGGGCTTAGTGATCTCTGTGGTAGGGCAGGATTCTCGGATTCGTCTTTCCGGGGGCGCTGACGTAGACTGACTCGTCGGCTCTCGTGTATCTGCATGTCCGCATGCGTGGCGAGAGTCGATCAAGGTAGTCGATTCGAAGGGCGAAGCGTGGCCAAGAAGCAAGGTGCCATCGAGATCGAAGGCACTGTCGTCGAGTCTCTTCCGAACGCCATGTTCAGGGTGGAGCTCCAGAACGGCCACCAGGTCCTGGCACACATCAGCGGCAAGATGCGTATGCACTACATCCGCATCCTCCCTGACGACCGGGTCGTGGTGGAGCTGTCTCCGTACGACCTGACGCGTGGCCGGATCGTCTACCGGTACAAGTAGATCTTGCCTGTTCCCGCTTCTGGCGGGACGCCGGCAACTGACCCGGAGAACCTCACCCATGAAGGTCAAGCCGAGCGTCAAGAAGATCTGCGACAAGTGCAGGGTGATCCGCCGTCACGGTCGGGTCATGGTGATCTGCGACAACCCGCGCCACAAGCAGCGCCAGGGCTGACGCACGACTTACTGCAGTTCGTTCGCAGAGTTTCGCGCGACGCACGCAACACATTGAGTACATATGCAGGGCCCGCCGGCAGTGGACACCACTGTGGCGACACCTTCGGTCGGAGGCCGGGGACCCAGTCGTACCGAACCGCTCAGGCAGCGGGGACGGCGTCGGGGAGTGGCTCTGCTGCAGACCTCCGAAAATCAACAGGAGCCATGAATGGCACGCGTTGAAGGCGTTGACCTCCCGCGCGAAAAGCGCATCGAGGTTGCCCTCACCTACGTGTTCGGCATCGGCCGTACGCGCGCCCAGCTCACGCTGGACACCGTCGGTGTGGACCGCAACACCCGCGTTCGCGACCTGAGCGAGGAAGACCTCGTCAAGATCCGCGAGTACGTGGACCAGAACTTCCAGACCGAGGGTGACCTCCGTCGCGAGATCCAGGCCGACATCCGCCGCAAGGTCGAGATCGGCTGCTACCAGGGTCTGCGCCACCGTCGTGGTCTGCCGGTCCGCGGTCAGCGCACCAGCACGAACGCCCGCACCCGCAAGGGCCCGCGTCGCGCCATCGCCGGTAAGAAGAAGCCGGGCAAGAAGTAGTCCTCAGCGGACGCTTTTCAGCGGTCTTCGCTGTAGGACCGACCACCTCCCGTAGGAGAACGACATGCCCCCCAAGGGACGTCAGGGCGCTGCCAAGAAGGTGCGCCGCAAGGAAAAGAAGAACGTCGCTCACGGCCACGCGCACATCAAGAGCACGTTCAACAACACGATCGTGTCCATCACGGACCCGACCGGCAACGTGATCTCGTGGGCCTCCGCCGGCCACGTCGGCTTCAAGGGCTCCCGCAAGTCCACGCCGTTCGCCGCGCAGATGGCCGCCGAGTCGGCTGCCCGTCGCGCCCAGGAGCACGGCATGCGCAAGGTCGACGTCTTCGTCAAGGGCCCGGGTTCCGGTCGCGAGACCGCCATCCGCTCCCTGCAGGCGACCGGCCTCGAGGTCGGCTCCATCCAGGACGTCACGCCGACCCCGCACAACGGCTGCCGTCCGCCGAAGCGTCGCCGCGTCTGATCTCGGTCAGTAACGCAGGCCGCTTGGTCTGAGGTCTTCGGGCGGTACGGCTCTTCGGGGCGGTGCCGCCCGTACCCTTGAACTGTAGAAAACATCGGGCTACCGCCCGGTGGCTCAGGGCATCAAATAGTGGGTGCCCCTGAACTGAAGGACTCATTTCATGCTGATCGCTCAGCGCCCCTCGTTGACCGAAGAGGTCGTCGACGAATTCCGCTCCCGGTTCGTGATCGAGCCGCTGGAGCCGGGCTTCGGCTACACCCTCGGCAACTCGCTCCGGCGGACCCTGCTCTCCTCGATCCCGGGTGCGGCGGTCACGTCCATCCGTATCGACGGTGTCCTGCACGAGTTCACCACCGTGCCGGGCGTCAAGGAAGACGTCACCGACCTCATCCTCAACATCAAGCAGCTTGTCGTGAGCAGTGAGCACGACGAGCCGGTCGTGATGTACCTGCGCAAGCAGGGCCCGGGTCTGGTCACCGCCGCCGACATCGCGCCCCCGGCCGGTGTCGAGGTGCACAACCCCGACCTCGTCCTCGCCACGCTCAACGGCAAGGGCAAGCTGGAGATGGAGCTGACCGTCGAGCGCGGTCGCGGCTACGTCTCGGCCGTGCAGAACAAGCAGGTCGGTCAGGAGATCGGGCGCATCCCGGTCGACTCGATCTACTCGCCGGTTCTCAAGGTGACGTACAAGGTCGAGGCCACGCGTGTCGAGCAGCGCACCGACTTCGACAAGCTGATCGTCGACGTCGAGACCAAGCAGGCCATGCGTCCCCGTGACGCCATGGCGTCCGCCGGCAAGACGCTGGTGGAGCTGTTCGGTCTGGCCCGCGAGCTGAATGTCGACGCCGAGGGCATCGACATGGGTCCGTCCCCGACGGATGCCGCCCTGGCTGCCGATCTGGCGCTGCCGATCGAGGAGCTGGAGCTCACCGTCCGGTCGTACAACTGCCTCAAGCGCGAGGGCATCCACTCCGTGGGTGAGCTCGTGGCCCGTTCCGAGGCCGATCTGCTCGACATCCGCAACTTCGGTGCGAAGTCGATCGACGAGGTCAAGGCGAAGCTGGTCGGTATGGGCCTCGCGCTCAAGGACTCGCCTCCCGGGTTCGACCCGACCGCCGCCGCCGACGCCTTCGGTGCCGACGATGACGCGGACGCCGGGTTCGTGGAGACTGAGCAGTACTAGTCGCTCCGCGAAGCGGCAGAGATTTGGCTGTGGGACCGTTGTGGCTGGTCGCGCAGTTCCCCGCGCCCCTTCGGGGCGCGGTCCACTGACCCCGGTACCTGACACGGCCGGGGCAGACAACAAGGAGAAACATCATGCCGAAGCCCACCAAGGGTGCCCGTCTGGGCGGCAGCGCCGCGCACGAGAAGCTGCTTCTCGCGAACCTCGCGAAGTCGCTCTTCGAGCACGGCAAGATCACGACGACCGAGGCCAAGGCCCGTCGTCTGCGCCCGTACGCGGAGCGTCTGGTCACCAAGGCGAAGAAGGGCGACCTTCACAACCGCCGTCAGGTGCTCACGGTCATCACGGACAAGAGCGTCGTCCACACGCTCTTCACCGAGATCGCCCCGCGCTACGAGAACCGTCCGGGTGGTTACACCCGTATCACCAAGATCGGTAACCGTCGTGGCGACAACGCGCCCATGGCTGTCATCGAGCTGGTCGAGGCGCTGACGGTCGCGCAGCAGGCCACCGGTGAGGCCGAGGCCGCCACCAAGCGTTCCGCCAAGGACGCCGAGGCTGCCGCTCCGGCCGCCGAGGTCGTCGAGGACGCGAAGCCGGCTGCCGCCGAGGAGTCGAAGGACGCCTAGTCGTCCCTCGGGTGCTGTGTCTCGCGGCTGCGGCTACGTCGTGGCTGGTCGCGCAGTTCCCCGCGCCCCTTGGGGGCGTTGAGCGGGTCCGCCCTTCTATGGGGCGGGCCCGCTTTCGCGTGGGTGAGAGGATCTATGGGTGAGTGATGAAGCAGCCGACGGGTTCGTGCGCGTACGGCTCGATCTGTCGTACGACGGCAAGGACTTCTCCGGGTGGGCCAAGCAGGCCGGCGGGCGGCGGACCGTGCAGGGGGAGATCGAGGACGCGCTGCGGACCGTGACCCGGTCCGAGCAGACGTACGAGCTGACCGTGGCCGGGCGGACCGACTCCGGAGTGCATGCGCGGGGGCAGGTGGCGCATGTGGATCTGCCGCGGGGCGTGTGGGACGAGCACCGGGAGAAGCTGCTGAAGCGGCTCGCCGGGCGGCTGTCCAAGGATGTCCGGGTGTGGTCGGTGGGGGAGGCGCCCAGCGGGTTCAACGCCCGGTTCTCGGCGGTGTGGCGGCGGTACGCGTACCGGGTGACGGACCATCCGGGCGGGGTCGACCCGCTGCTGCGGGGTCATGTGCTGTGGCACGACTGGCCGTTGGACGTCGACGCCATGAACGCGGCGGCCGAGCGGCTGCTCGGGGAGCACGACTTCGCCGCGTACTGCAAGCGGCGTGAGGGTGCCACGACCATTCGTACGCTGCAGGAGCTGAGCCTCGTACGCGGGGACGACGGGGTCGTCACGGCGACCGTGCGGGCCGACGCGTTCTGCCACAACATGGTGCGGTCGCTGATCGGCGCGCTGCTGTTCGTGGGGGACGGGCACCGCGGGCCCGAGTGGCCGGGGAAGGTGCTGGCCGCCGGGGTGCGGGACTCCGCCGTGCACGTGGTGCGGCCGCACGGGCTGACGCTGGAGGAAGTCGGCTATCCGGCCGATGAGTTGCTGGCCGCCCGGAACAAGGAAGCGCGCAACAAGCGGACGCTGCCCGGGGGTTGTTGCTGACCTCGCGCTGTGCCGTATGCCGAGGGGCGCCGCGCCCAGGTCGACTGACCTGGGCGCGGCGCCCCTTGTGCGGCAGCCGGGTGTCAACCGCGCGTGCGGCGGGTGCGCAGGCGCGGGCCGAACCGCATGGCTGCCCAGCCGAGCGCGGCCAGGGTCGCCGCCGCGGCGGCGAGGGTGCCGATGCCGGCGGCGCCGGTCAGCGCCAGGTGGCCGCCGCCGCTGCCGCCCTGCGCGGAGCCCGGACCGCTGCCCCCCGAGGTCGAGGCACCTGCGGACGGTGACGCGGATGTGGACGCGGACGGCGTCGGCGAGGCCGAGGCGGAGCCGACGACCGTGACCTCGAAGGTCGCGGTGGTTTCCTCGGAGGTCGCCACGATCTTGTACGTGCCCGGGGTCTTGCCGGCCGTCAGGTCGGGGGCCGTCGCCACCGCGTTCGGGTTGGTCCACGTCTCGGCGGAGCTCTCGCCGCCCTTGAAGGTCGGGGCTCCCTCGGTGTCGCCCTGCACCTCGAAGGTGACGCCGGTGTTGGCGAACTGGGAGTCCTCCTCGGTGAGCTCCACCTTCAGCGGCTTGGCGAACTCCTCACCGGGGTCCGCCTTCTGACCGTCGCCGCTGACGATCTTCAGGACGCGGGAGCGGGGCGTCACCCGCAGGCTGAACGTGGTCGAGGCGTCCCCGGCGTCCGCCCGTACGGTGAAGTCGCCGACGCCCGTGCCGGTCAGCACAGGGGACGAGGTGGCCACGCCCTGGGCATCGCTCTTGACGGTCACCGTCGGCAGTTCGTCGCCGTCCTCGACGTCGCTGGGCGAGAAGTGCAGCTTGGAGCGGTCGGGGTCGACGAGGGTGAAGACGACCTTCTGGTCGGTGACCGGAGCGCCGTTCTTGTCGCGGACGACGACCGCCAGCGGATCGAAGTCGCGGCCGACCTTGACCGTCTGGCCGTCGCCGGAGGCGTGTGTCAGCTCGGCGGGGGCCTGCTTGTCGGGGCCCTTCCACTGCAGGACGACGAGGCCGTAGCCGCCCAGGCTGTTGCTGCCGCCCGTGGCGGTGCCGTCGTCGACCGGGTTGTCGACGCCCTGCCAGAACGGGTCGTCCTTGGCCGGGGGCTGGTACCGCTCGCTGCCCAGCATCTTCACGTCGCTGAGGCGTTCCTTGTCGGCGTAGCTGGAGCCGCCGCCTCCGCTGCCGCCGCTGGACGGTTCGAAGGCGCCGCCGCCTCCGCCGCCCGCGTAACCGCCTCCTCCGCCGCCGCCCGAGGGTGCCGCGGCGCCGCCCGCGCCGCCCTTGGCGTGGTCCTCGCCCGCGGCGGCGTCCGTGCCGCTCGCGGCACCGCCCTCGGCGCCGTGCGCGCCCTTGGCGCCGGTCGAGGCGTCCAGGCCGTCCGGGGCGCCGCCGGCTCCGGCCTGAGCGCCCTCATAGAGGGTGAAGCCGCCACCGCCGCCGCCCGCGGCGACCACCAGCGGGGTGGAGTCGGCGGTGCGGATCGCGGAGCTGGCACCGCCGCTGCTGCCCGGGTAGGAGCCCTTGCCGCCGAGCGCGTCGCCGTATCCCAGGCCGGCGACTCGCACCGACAGGTGCTCGCCCGGCGTCACGGCCACCTTGCCGGTGACGAACGCGCCGGCGCCGCCGCTGGCCATGGTGGTGCCGACGCCGCCCTGCCCCCAGGCGCGCACCTCCAACTGCTGTATTCCAGAGGGGACTTGGAAGTCCTGGGCGGAGCCCGTGGCCGTGAAGATCTGGCACTTGTTGAAACCGGCCGTCGGAGCGCACTCCTTGGTGTCGGCCGCCGCGACGCCGGACGAGCCGAGGCTCGCCACCACCATCGCGGCCGCACCGACGCTCAGGCCGCCGCGGCGCAGCGCGACAGAACCCTTGTTCATGGAACCCCCCACAGGTCCGGGAAAATTGGACGTGCCGTGGGATTCCCCAATCCCGCCCGCGTCGCACAACCTTGAGGGCGCGTCGCACGTCACAACCGTATAAGCGGAAACATTACTGTCACCGCAGCCCCAAGAGCAGCAGAACTCGAACAAAAGGTCGATTCTTTCTCGTGGAGCGTGTGGGGGAGGGGTCGGTTTGAGCAGGAGCAGCAAGCACTCGGGGGTGGGGCGGCGGTCCGCGCTGCGGTTCATGGGCCTCGGGGGTGTGCTCACCGCGGGCGGTGTCGGTGCCGGCGTCGTCGCCAAGGACCTGATCGCGCCCGCCTCCGCGAGCGCGGCCGACGGACATCTGAGCCTGACCTCGGGGAAGGCGGTCGAGGGCCTGGGCGTGCCCTCGTTCGCACCCGGCGGGCGACGTCCGAAGTACCGGCGGGCCAGCTGGACCCAGCAGTTCCAGTCGGGGCACGGCTGGAAGGCCGACGGCGCGGGCACGGCCTCGTCGAACCTGAACGACACCACGGTCTTCACCCGGGGCAGCCAGGCCACCCGCGTGACCACGCAGGGCAACGGCGTCCAGTCGTCCCTGCGCAGGACCGGCCTCGCCCCGATGAACCTGACGGGCAAGATGATCCGGCTCATCTTCCGCGTCGACGACGTCACGCACCTGGGCAAGATCGTCCTCTACCTGGGCAGCGGCGGCCTGAAGAACACCTTCACCTGGCGCGTGCACAACCACGCGAAGACCGGCGCCAACTACGTACAGTCCGGCGAGTGGGTCACCGTCCACCTGCAGTGGGCCGACGTGGCGTCCGCGGCCGGCACGTACACGCTCTCCGCCAACGGGGAGCCGTCGGTGAAGACCGGCTTCACGGACTTCTCCTTCGCGGTCTACGACGACGCGGGCGGCGCCGTCACCTACCGGCTCCAGGCGGTGGAGCTGGTCCCCGACACCACGTCCGTCTTCCCCAAGGGCGTCGTCTCGATCACGTTCGACGACTCGCACAAGTCGATCCACGACCTGGCGCGCCCGGTCATGGACCCGGCCGGGATGCCGGGCACGATCTACAACATCGCGGACGCCATCGGCACGGGTTCCTTCCTCTCCATCGCGCAGATGCGCTCGCTCCAGGACTCCTCCGGCTGGGAGATGGCCGGGCACTCGTACGCCACCTCCGCGCACACGGCGAGCTACGAGAAGCTCAGCGCGCAGCAGGTCGACGACGATCTGCGGACCCTGCGCGAGTGGCTGGTCGGCAACGGCTTCACCAGCGAGCACTTCGCGTATCCGCACGGCTCGTTCCAGAAGACCACGGACGGGGTGCCCGTCGATCTGCTGGCCGCCCGGCACTTCACCACGGCCCGCTCCATCGTCTCCGAGACGATCGAGAGCTTCGCGCCGGCCATGCCCTACCGGCTCAAGGCGCTGACCGGCGTCAACGACGGCTCGGGCATCGGCGGTACGACCCTGGCCAAGGTGATCGGCGCGGGCGGCCCGCTGGACCGCTGTGCGCGCAGCGGCGACTGGCTGATCCTGTGCCTGCACAAGCTGGTGGCGGGGACACCCGGGGCGAGCACCGAGATCAGCCAGGCCGGGCTCGGGACGCTGGTCAAGGAGATCGAGAAGCGCGGCATCGAGGTGCTCACCGTCCAGGAGGCGATGGAGTACTACGCCTGACGTGAAAGGGGGGTGGGGCCCGGCCGGATCGGCCGGGCCCCACCCCCCCCTTTCACGTGCTCCAGCAGCGATGCCGTTAGCGGCCGTTAGCGGCCGTTGTGGAACCAGTCGTCGTTCTGCTGCGCCTCGTCGTCCTGCTGGGACCACTGCTGCTGCGGCTGCATCGGCTGCTGTGGTTGCGGCTGTTGCTGGTACGGGCCCTGCGGCTGCTGCGGGATGTACGGGACCTGGCCGTGGTTCTGGCCGTACTCCTGACCCTGGCCCTGGCCCTGCCACTGCTGGCCCTGCCATTGCTGCTGCTGTTGTTGCGGGTGTTGCTGCTGCTGGTACTGCCCCTGCGGCGGGACGGGCTGCAGCGGGCTGATCGTCGGCCGGCCGTGGAACGGGGCGGCCTGCGGCGGGTTGCTCCACGCCACGGGCTGCTGCGGGACGTTGCGGCCGAGGTCGCGCAGCTCGCCCTGCGAGTAGTCGTCGTGGTACGCGGGCGCGCCGCTCGGGGTGCGGGCGGACAGGTGCGGCGACGTCCGGGCCAGGGCGATGCCCTCCAGGCGCATCATCTCGATGGTGGAGGAGACCTGCGGCGAGGAGTACTCGTCCTCCTCCTCCCAGACCGCGGCGAGCTCTTCCTCGTGTCCCGCGACCGAGACCTCGACGCCGCCCTGGCGGGTGCCCCAGCTTCCCTTGTGCAGGGTGAGCAGGGCGTAGAAGCGCAGCGGTGTCAGCAGGAGCAGCTGGATGACGCCGTACAGCGGAGCCAGCAGGAACATGCCGAACCGCTTGATGAAGCCCATGCCGCGGCGCGGGAAGTCCAGGTAGCGGACGTTGCGCAGGTACCCCATGAGGACCATGAAGACGAGGTAGTCACCGATGTGGTTGACGAACCGCGACGGGTGCATGATCGGCAGGATGACCATGGAGTAGAACATCGCCGAGCCGAAGACCAGCCACAGCGCGAGTTCCATGCAGGTCAGCCAGAACGCGGGCCGGTACTTCTTCTGGTGCGTGAACGCCCACAGGGACTCACGGAAGAAGGACTTGTTCCAGCGGACCTGCTGGCGCAGGAAATGTGGCAGCTTCTCGGGGACGGCGGTGTAGCCGACGGCCGTCTCCTGGAAGACGACCTGGCCCTCCATCAGGCAGTAGTTCGTCATGCGGCGGTCGTCGCCGAAGACGGCGGGCTTGCCCAGGAACTGCTGGTTCAGGAAGTCCGGCAGGTACTTGCGCACCAGCGTGCCGCGGTAGACGGAGAGCGCGCCGCAGCAGCACAGGACGGCCTTCAGGCGGGAGTACGCGGCCCGCTCGAACAGGAACGAGTTGCCGTACCGCAGGTCCTGGAGGCGCGTGAAGATGTTGCTGTCGTGGTTGAGCGCGAGGACCATGCCCGTCGAGGCCATGATCTTCTCGTCGGCCATCGGAAGCAGCAGCTCACGGACGGTGTCCCGGGAGAGCACCGTGTCGGAGTCCACGCACAGGAACAGGTCCGAGTACGGAGCCGCCTGGAAGCCGAGGGCGAGCGCCTCGCGCTTGCCCTTGTTCTCCGGCTGGACGCTCACCGTGTACTTGACGCCCCGGGCCTCGAACTCGCGGCGCAGCTTCTTCGCGGTCCTGATGCCGGACGCGTCGGCGCTGCAGTCGTCGATGATGTGGATCTCGTTCGGGAGCCGGCTCTGCGCGAGGAGGCTGCGCATGCCCTGCTCGAACATGACCGGGTCCTCGTTGTAGATCGGGATGACCGCGGTGACCCAGGAGTTGTCGAGCAGCAGCAGTTCGTCGCGGTCGGCCTTGGCGGGCCGGTAGAAGAGGGCGCCGAACATCTTCAGGGCGAGCAGCCCCATCGCCCCGAACGAGTAGTAGTGCAGCGAGTTCGGGTCGAGCTTGGTGAAGATGACCGCGGCGATGGCGATGAAGAAGAAGTACGAGACCCGCAGATGCCGCTTGCGGCGGTGCCGGCGCCGGCTGTCGGCGTCGACCGCGTCCGGTACGAAGTCGTCGACGTCACTCACAGCTTGACCACCCGGGGGTGGTCGGCGGACTTGCCGCGGGTGTCGAAGAGCAGCCGGGCGTGGTCGGCGAGGAGGTCCACGTCGAACTCGCTGTGGTGCTGGAGCAGGATCGTCAGATCGGCCCCGGCCGCGCCCTGAAGGTAGTCGTCGACGCGCGGCACCGGGGTGTCCTCGACGGTCCAGTCGGCGACGCGGGGGTCGCAGTAGACGAGGTCGGCGCCGCGCTCGAGGAGCAGTTCGGCGACGTCCACGGCCGGGCTCTCACGCTGGTCGGAGATGTCCGGCTTGTAGGTCACGCCGAGCAGCAGGACGCGCGAGCCGCGGATCGGCTTGTCGTGCTGGTTGAGGAGGTCGGCGGCGCGGGAGACGACGTGGGCCGGCATCCGCTGGTTGATCTCCTGGGCCAGCTCCACGAAGCGGAACGGGATGCCCAGCGAACGCACCTTGTACGAAAGGTAGTTGGGGTCGATCGGGATGCAGTGACCGCCGACGCCGGGGCCGGGGTGGAACGGCGCGAAGCCGAACGGCTTGCTGGACGCGCAGCGGATGGAGTCCCAGAGGTCGACACCGATCTCGCGGCAGAACATCGCCATCTCGTTGACCAGGGCGATGTTCACGTGCCGGTAGGTGTTCTCCAGGAGCTTGGCCATCTCGGCCTCCCGGGTGCCCCTGGCCTCCACGACGCTGCCCACGAAGGGCTCGTAGAGGGCGCGGGCGGCCTTGGTGCATTCCGGGGTGATGCCGCCGACGACCTTGGGCGTGTTCTCCAGGCCGTAGTGCGGGTTGCCCGGGTCGATGCGCTCGGGCGAGAAGGCGAGGTGGAAGTCGACGCCTGCCCGCAGCCCGCCCGCCTCCAGACGCGGCCGGACGACCTCGTCGGTGGTGCCGGGGTACGTGGTGGACTCCAGAACGACGAGCGTGCCCGGCGCGAGGTGGTTCGCGATGTCCTCGACCGCGGAGTTCACCGCGCCGAGGTTGGGCGCGCCGTGGTCGGTCAGCGGTGTCGGCACGCAGATGACGACGGCGGCGGCCTCCGCGATGACCTCAGGAGTGGCGACGGCGCGGAAACCCTCGTCGAGCATGGTGCGTACGTCGGTGTCGCTGATGTCGTCGACGTGCGACGACCCGTTGTTGAGACCGTCGATGACGGCGGCGCTGCGGTCGAGCCCGACGACTCTGAGCCCGGAGGCGCTCGCGGCACGGGCCAACGGCAGGCCTACGTAACCGAGTCCGACGATCACTACGTCGACAGCGGTGTTTCGGTTCACGGCAATGCATCCCACCCCGGCGTCTGCCGTCCCCTTGGTTACCCCGATGGCAGGCGCACTGATTCTCGAGAATCGAATAAAGGAGGGATGATGCTAACAAGATCTTCACTTCTCACCACTTTGTGCGCACAGTCGCCATTGTCACCTCACATCACGTGCAACCTTTGGCCCTCGTTGTGAGTCGGTGCCTTCGTCACCGTTCCGCCGGGCGCATGCCCCGCGCCCTCCGAAGGAGTTCTCCGTGGCGACCTCTCGCCGTCGATCCCGTGGTCGTAGCCGTACGGCCCGGGCGTTCAAGATCCTGCTCGTGGTGGCGGTGCTGGCCGGTGCCGTCGTGGCCGCGAAGCCCGTCTGGCGGCACTTCCACCCGGAGCCGCCCGAGCTGACCGTCCGCTACCGCACGGAGACCGCCGCCTCGGCGGACGCCGCCCAGCCATGGCTGGAGGTCTTCAACACCTCGGAGAAGACCGTGCGGCTGAGCGACGTGACCCTGCGTTACTACTTCACCGCCGACGGAGCGGCCTCGTACGCCTACAACTGCGTCGAGGCCTCGGTGGGCTGCTCGAACATGACGGGCACCGTCAAGGAGATGCCGTCACCGAGCGACGGGGCTGACCACTACCTGGAGATCGGCTTCACGCAGAAGGCGGGCACGCTGAAGCCCGGCGCCAACAGCCGCGGACTGCAGTTGCAGCTGTACCGGACCGATCACAAGCCGCTGCGCCAGGACGGCGACTGGTCGTTCGACGCGGCCAAGAAGACCTACGAGAAGTCGGAGCGGATCCCCGCCTACAAGCGCGGCGTCCTGGTCTGGGGCGAGGCGCCGGGCGGCGCGGACACCGGCTCCGCGTCGGGCCCGGCCTCGGGCTCCAGCGGCGCGGCCGCGGGCAAGGACGCCGCACCGCTGCCCGAGGGCGCGTTCTTCGACGACTTCAACTACCGCGGCCCGAAGGACACCGCGCTGTTCAAGCACGGCTGGCTGGTGCGCACCAGCAAGGGCGGCCCCGGCATCGAGTCCACCTGGACGGCAAAGGGCGTGTCGTTCCCCGCCGCCGACGCGGAGACGAGCGGCGGGCAGGTGCTCCAGCTGCGGGCCTCGACCGACGGGACGAAGGCGGGTACCCGGCAGGCCGCCCTCGGCACGAAGGACCCCTCGTTCCGCACCGGCACCTACGCGGCCCGCGTCCACTTCACCGACAAGCCGACCACCGGCAAGAACGGCGACCACGTCAACCAGACGTACTTCACCATCGGCGGCTCGGGGGAGCAGTACAGCGAGCTCGACAACGAGTACATGCCGAACGGCGGCTGGGGCGCGCCGGGCCCGAAGCTGGACACCACCAGCTGGCGGCACGCGGGCAGGAACGACCGTGTCACGTCGAAGACGGAGAGGAGCCTGGCCGGCTGGCACACCATGCTGATCACGGTCGAGGAGAACGAGGTGACGTACAGCGTCGACGGCAAGACCCTCTACCGCAGCGGCGCCGCCTACGCGCCGCGCGCCGACATGTCGATCAACTTCAACACCTGGTTCATCGACCTGCCCTTCACCGGCGAGCGGGCCTGGGACATGCAGATCGACTGGGTCTACCACCAGACCGGAGAGCCGCTCACGGCGAAGGCGGCGGAGCAGGCCGTCAAGGGCTTCCAGGGAGACGGGACGAGCTTCTTCGACACTCGGCCCGCCTCCTGACCACCGGGCGCGCCGTGGCGGTCAGCCCGCCGCGGCCGCCGCGGAGGCCTGCGTCTCGCCGCGCTGCTTGACCTGCCGGAACGTGAACTCCTGCAGATCGTCGCCGAGGGCGTACAGCGAGGTGTCCTTCGTGGTGGCGTTCTTGCCGTTCGTGTGGCCGCCATTGGTGAAGTACGCGTAGCGGCCCACGGAGTTCGCGGTCTGGCGGCAGACCGTGGTGCGACAGAACGTCGGCACGCCGGAGCCGGGCAGCGACAGGACCGCGCCGTTGAAGTCGTACTGCTCCTTGGCCCTGGTCGCCGCGGCCTTGGTGTCGAACACCGCGACGCCGATGGTGACCGCGTCGCTGTCCTTGTAGTACGTCGCGCGGATGACCTCCGTGCAGCCGTTCTTCTTCAGGACGCCGGCCAGGCCCTTCGTGCCCACGGAGGCGCAGTCCGTCGTCCGGGCCGTCGCGCCCTTCTTGTACTCGCGGCCGTTGAACGGGAGCGTCTTGCCGGGGAACAGGGTGTCCGCGCTGAGCGGCGCCTTGTCCTTGGCCGCGCTGTCGATGAAGTCGTTCGGATTCAGCGGCGGCGCCACCGACGTCTCCGCGAAGGAGGGGCCCGGCGTCCTGCCCGTACTGGGGATGTCCGCGGTCGGCACCTGGCCGGACGGTTTGTTCGCGGTCCCGCTGTTGCCGTTCGCCGAGACGATGCCCCAGGCGACCGCCGAACCGACCGCGACCGTGGCGAGGACCGCGCCGCCGATCAGCATCCAGCGCTTCTTGCGTGCGCGCGCCTCGGAGGCCTCGGCCAGTGCCGCCCAGTCCGGAGCGCCCCCGCTGTCACCTGAACCCCACTGGGGTCCCCCCTGCCCGAAACTCATGGGCGGCATCCTAGTGTGCCCGCTGCCACAGGTGTGCGGGGCTGTGCCGGCCCACGTTTTGACCCGTCCGGGCCGCCACAGGTAGTCTGCCTATTCGTTATGTGTATTGGTTTGCTCATTCCCATGTGAGAGGCCCGTACACGGGTTCCCTGGAGCAGTTACCAGTGGGCGGCATACGGGCGCTGAACCCGGCACTGTCGTCCCCAGCTGCACGATCGCTTCAGTGATGCCATGTTTCAGCACCCATCCACTGAAGAAGAAGGCTGCGAAGTGCGTACGTACAGCCCTAAGCCCGGCGATGTGACTCGCCAGTGGCACGTCATTGACGCGCAGGACATCGTCCTGGGCCGTCTGGCCACCACTGCCGCGAACCTCCTCCGTGGCAAGCACAAGCCGACCTATGCCCCGCACATGGACATGGGCGACTTCGTCATCATCATCAACGCCGACAAGGTTCACCTGTCCGGCAACAAGAAGACCCAGAAGATGGCGTACCGCCACTCCGGTTACCCGGGCGGTCTGCGCTCCGTGCGCTACGACGACCTCCTGGCGAACAACCCGGAGAAGGCCGTCGAGAAGGCCATCAAGGGCATGATCCCCAAGAACACCCTGGGCCGTCAGATGCTCTCGAAGCTGAAGGTCTACTCGGGCGACCAGCACCCGCACGCTGCCCAGCAGCCGGTGCCGTTCGAGATCACCCAGGTCGCGCAGTAGTTCCGGCCACCCCCTAAGACAGAAAAGAATCTGAGGAGAATCGTGGCCGAGACCACTGCCGAGACGCCGGTCGAAGAGACCGAGATCGTCGACGTCGAGAGCTACACCACCGAGTCGGACGCGCCTGTCGAGGGCGAGTACACCTCGGAGTCCAACCCCGCCCGCTTCGGTGACCCGCAGCCGGCCGCCGGCCTGGGCCGCCGTAAGAACGCCATCGCGCGCGTTCGCATCGTGCCCGGCACCGGCAAGTGGAAGGTCAACGGGCGCACGCTCGAGGACTACTTCCCGAACAAGGTCCACCAGCAGGAAGTCAACGAGCCCTTCAAGGTGCTCGAGCTCGACGGCCGCTACGACGTCATCGCCCGCATCTCGGGTGGCGGCGTCTCCGGTCAGGCCGGTGCCCTGCGCCTCGGCGTGGCCCGCGCGCTGAACGAGGCCGACGTGGACAACAACCGCCCGGCGCTGAAGAAGGCCGGTTACCTCAAGCGTGACGACCGTGCGGTCGAGCGCAAGAAGGCCGGTCTCAAGAAGGCCCGCAAGGCCCCGCAGTACAGCAAGCGCTAAATCTCGCTGCCTGCTTGTCTTTTCCTGTTCGCCCCGGCGGCACGTTTCGTGCCGCCGGGGCGTTCGGCTATGGATGACGTGAAGTTTCGGAGGACATCAAGTGGGACGACTCTTCGGCACCGACGGCGTGCGCGGTGTGGCCAACGCGGATCTGACGGCCGAGCTCGCGCTCGGACTCTCCGTGGCCGCGGCGCACGTACTCGGTGAGGCGGGCACCTTCGCGGGTCACCGCCCGGTCGCGGTCGTGGGCCGTGACCCGCGGGCCTCGGGCGAGTTCCTGGAGGCCGCGGTCGTCGCGGGGCTTGCGAGCGCCGGTGTCGATGTACTGCGCGTCGGTGTGCTGCCCACCCCCGCGGTGGCGTATCTCACCGGGGCGCTGGGAGCCGACCTCGGCGTGATGCTCTCCGCGAGCCACAACGCCATGCCGGACAACGGCATCAAGTTCCTCGCGCGCGGCGGCCACAAGCTGGACGACGCCCTGGAGGACCGCATCGAGGACGTCTACGAGCAGCACCGCACCGGCGCCCCCTGGGACCGCCCGACCGGTTCCGGCGTCGGCCGCGTGAAGACGTACGAAGAAGGCTCCGACCAGTACGTCGCCCACCTCCTCGGGGTCCTGCCGAACCGGCTCGACGGGCTGAAGATCGTCCTCGACGAGGCGCACGGCGCCGCGTCCCGCGTCTCGCCCGAGGCGTTCAAGAGCGCCGGCGCCGAGGTCGTCACGATCGGCGCCGAGCCCGACGGGCTCAACATCAACGACGGCTGCGGCTCGACCCACCTCGACCTGCTGAAGGCCGCCGTCGTCGAGCACGGCGCCGACTTCGGCATCGCGCACGACGGCGACGCCGACCGCTGCCTCGCCGTGGACCACACCGGCTCCGAGGTCGACGGCGACCAGATCATGGCCGTCATCGCCCTCGCGATGCGCGAGCGCGGCGCCCTGCGCGAGGACACCGTCGTCGCGACCGTCATGTCGAACCTCGGCTTCAAGCTGGCCATGGAGCGCGAGGGCATCACCTGCGTGCAGACCGCGGTCGGTGACCGGTACGTCCTGGAGTCCATGAAGAGCCACGGGTACGCGCTGGGCGGCGAGCAGTCCGGCCACGTCATCGTGCTCGACCACGCGACGACCGGCGACGGCACGCTGACCGGGCTGCTGCTCGCGGCACGGGTCGCGCAGACCGGCCGCAGCCTCCAGGAGCTCGCCTCCGTCATGGAGCGCCTCCCGCAGGTCCTCATCAACGTGCCGGACGTCGACAAGTCCCGCGTGACCACCTCCACCGAGCTGACCACGGCCGTCGCCGACGCCGAGCGCGAGCTGGGCGCCACCGGGCGGGTGCTGCTGCGCTCCTCCGGCACCGAGCCGCTGGTGCGCGTGATGGTCGAGGCCGCCGACATCGAGCAGGCGCGGGCCGTCGCCGGCCGCCTCGCCGACGTCGTGAAGTCGGCGCTGGGCTAACGCTCCGCGATCTTCGCGGCGGTACGTTCCCGCTGTCTCGCCCAGAACGCCTTCTGGGCGAGGAGCGTGAGCGTACCGGCGAGGAGGATGCCCAGCAGGTTCAGCAGGAGCTGCTGCGTGGAGCCCCAGGTCTGCTCCATGTCGCCGTAGCCGAGGGCCACCGCCGCGTTGGCCGCCGCGGGCACCGTGGTCACCGAGATGGCGACCCCGACCAGTGCGCCCGACTTCGCCGAGGTGAGGGAGAGCGTGCCGGCCGCGCCCGCGAGCACGGCGACCACGAACGAGAACCAGTCGGGCGCGTAGACGAAGCCGGTGTTGGGGCGGTCGGCCTCCAGGCGGCCCTCGGTGAACAGGCCGACCGCGTCCATGAAGACGCTGAAGCCCACCGTCACGACCATCGCCGCGCCGAAACCGACGAGCAGCGCGATCAGGGAACGCAGCGCGAGACGCGGGGCACGCTGTACGAGCGCCGTGCAGACACCCGCGAGCGGGCCGAACTCCGGGCCGACCGCCATCGCGCCCACGATCAGGATGGCGTTGTCCAGGACGACGCCGCACGCCGCGATCATCGTGGCGATGACCAGGAACGCCACGTATGTGACGGTGAGTGTCGACTCCTCGTGCGTGACGTCCGTCAGCTGCTCCCACAGCACCGCGTCCGCGCCCTCGCCCGGCGCCTCCCGCTCCGCCCGGTCGGCGTGCCGGGACAGCGACAGGCCGACGGAGTCGACGGCGATCGAACCCGTCCTGTCGATCTCCAGCTTCCGCAGTCCGCCGATGAGCTCGTCACCGGCCTCACGGGCGACGTCGCACAGGACGAGGTCGCCCGCCGGATCACGGGCGGCGCCCGGCAGCACCGCGAGATGAGCGGTGCCGACGGTGCTCTCGATCAGGCGCACCACGGCGTCCGTCCGCTCGGGCGGCGTGATGAGTCGCAGATGCAGCATGCGCGTACCGTAACCGGGCTCAGAGCTTGCGCAGCCGCAGCCGCTGGACCTTGTGGTCGGCTCCCTTGCGGATGACGAGGCCGGCGCGGGCGCGGGTGGGGGCCACGTTCTCCAGGAGGTTGACCTGGTTGATGGTGCTCCAGATCGTGCGCGCGTAGTCCAGCGCCTCCTCCTCCGAGACCTGCGTGTACTTGCGGAAGTACGACGACGGGTCCTGGAAGGCGGTCGCGCGCAGTGTGCGGAACCGGTTGAGGTACCAGCGCTCGATGTCCTCGGCACGCGCGTCCACGTACACGCTGAAGTCGAAGTAGTCGGCGAGGCCGACCCGGGTGCGGCCGTCCTTGCCGGGCAGGGCGGGCTGCAGCACGTTGATGCCCTCGACGATGAGGATGTCGGGGCGGCGCACGGTGAGCTTCTGATCAGGCACGATGTCGTAGATCAGGTGCGAGTAGACGGGGGCCGTCACCTCGTCCTTGCCCGCCTTGATGTCGGCGACGAACCGGGTCAGCGCGCGCCGGTCGTAGGACTCGGGGAAACCCTTGCGCGCCATGAGGCCGCGGGCCTGGAGCTCCTTGGTGGGCAGCAGGAAGCCGTCCGTGGTGACGCGCTCCACGCGCGGGTGCTCGGGCCAGCGCGAGAGCAGCGCCTGGAGGAGGCGGGCGACGGTCGACTTGCCGACCGCCACGGATCCCGCGACGCCTATGACGAAGGGCGTGCCGGACTGGGAGGCCTTCTCGCCGGTGTCGCCGAGGAAGGTGTTCACGGCGGAGCGCAGGCCGTCGGTGGCACCGACGTACAGGTTCAGGAGGCGGGAGAGCGGCAGATAGATGTCGCGGACCTCGTCGAGGTCGATCACGTCGCCGAGACCGCGCAGCCGCTCCACCTCGTAGGCGGTCAGCGGCAGGGGCGTCTTGTCACGCAGGGCACTCCACTCGGTTCGGGTGAGGTCGACGTAGGGAGTCGCCTCCGGCCTGGGCCGGTGGGCGCTCCGGGAGGTCGAGTGCAGGGGCTCGGAGACCGGTGAGATCACAGTCCATTGTTACGGCTGTATGGACGGCGCGGGGGGTGGGGTGCGTCACCCGGACGAGCGAGCGCACTGCCTCCCGCCGATCAACACAGATGGTGCACAGGTATGGACCTGAGGTGAAGGGGGCGATACGTTCCCCAGACCTGTGGGGTTCGGCTGCCGCACGGGACGGGAGGGCAGCGGCGGGAGGGAAGCGTCATGGCCGTACTACGCGTACCGGGCTTCGTGCGACGGCGGGCCGGCGGCGCGCGGGCCTCCGACGACGACTGGGCCGGTCACGTCCGCAGCGAGCTGGCGCTCGAGCTGCCCGACGAGGACATCGGCGAGGACCTCGACGACTGCCTCGACTTCTACGAGATGGGCAGCAAGCCGCGCTGCGAGGAGGTCGAGTACCTGGGGCTCGTCCGGGACGCGCGGGACCGGCTCCTGTGGGGGCGTCAATCCCGGTCCTAGGCTGCCGCCTATGTGTGGAATCGTGGGATACGTAGGTTCTCAGTCCGCCCTCGACGTCGTGCTCGCCGGGCTCAAGCGGCTGGAGTACCGGGGGTACGACTCGGCCGGCGTGGCCGTGATCGCGGACGGGTCGCTGGCCGCCGTGAAGAAGGCCGGCAAGCTGGCCAATCTGGAGAAGGCGCTGGTGGACCGGCCATTGCCGGCCGGCTCCACCGGTATCGGACACACCCGCTGGGCCACCCACGGCGGGCCCACGGACGCGAACGCGCACCCGCATCTGGACAACGCCGGCCGGGTCGCCATCGTCCACAACGGCATCATCGAGAACTTCGCCGCCCTGCGCGCCGAGCTGGCCGACAGCGGGCACGAGCTCGCCTCGGAGACGGACACCGAGGTCGTGGCGCACCTGCTCGCCGACGAGTTCGCCGTCTGCGCGGACCTGGCCTCCTCGATGCGCGCCGTGTGCCGCCGCCTGGAGGGCGCGTTCACGCTGGTCGCGGCGCATGCGGACGTCCCCGACCTGGTCGTGGGGGCGCGCCGGAACTCGCCGCTCGTGGTCGGCGTCGGCGAGGACGAGGCGTTCCTCGCCTCGGACGTCGCGGCGTTCATCGCGCACACCCGCTCCGCGATCGAGCTCGGCCAGGACCAGGTCGTCGAGGTGCGCTGGGACGGGGTGACGGTGACCGACTTCGAGGGGCGGCCCGCCGACGACGACGTACGCCACTACCACGTCGACTGGGACGCGTCCGCCGCAGAGAAGGGCGGCTACGACTACTTCATGCTCAAGGAGATCGCGGAGCAGCCGAAGGCCGTCGCGGACACACTCCTCGGGCGGATCGGCGCCGAGGGGCAGCTGACCCTGGACGAGCTGCGGATTCCCGCGCAGGTCCTGAAGATGGTCGACAAGGTCGTCATCGTGGCGTGCGGCACGGCGTTCCACGCCGGTCTGATCGCCAAGTACGCCATCGAGCACTGGACGCGGATCCCGTGCGAGGTGGAGCTGGCGAGCGAGTTCCGCTACCGGGACCCGATCCTGGACGCCCGTTCGCTGGTCGTCGCGATCTCGCAGTCCGGCGAGACCATGGACACCCTGATGGCGCTGCGCCACGCGCGCGAGCAGGGCGCGACCGTCCTCGCGATCTGCAACACGAACGGTTCGACGATCCCGCGCGAGTCCGACGCCGTCCTGTACACGCACGCGGGTCCGGAGGTCGCGGTCGCCTCGACCAAGGCGTTCCTGACGCAGCTCGTCGCCTGCTATCTGGTGGCGCTGTACCTGGGACAGGTGCGCGGCACCAAATGGGCCGACGAGATCCTCCCGGTCGTACGGGACCTCGCGCGGATCGGCGAGGAGGTCGAACGGGTCCTGGAGACGATGGAGCCGGTGCGGGAGCTGGCCCGTTCGCTGGCCGGGCACGACACGGTGCTGTTCCTGGGCCGGCACGTCGGCTACCCGGTGGCCCTGGAGGGCGCGCTGAAGCTCAAGGAACTGGCGTACATGCACGCGGAGGGGTTCGCCGCCGGGGAGCTGAAGCACGGGCCGATCGCGCTGATCGAGGAGGGCGTGCCGGTGGTGGTCGTCGTCCCGTCACCGCGGGGCCGCTCCGTCCTGCACGACAAGATGGTCTCCAACATCCAGGAGATCCGGGCGCGCGGGGCGCTGACCATCGTGATCGCCGAGGAGGGGGACCGGGCCGTCGTCCCCTACGCCGACCATCTGATCCTGGTGCCGGCCACGCCCACGCTGTTGCAGCCGCTGGTCGCGACGGTGCCGCTGCAGGTCTTCGCGTGCGAGCTGGCGACGGCGCGCGGCAACGAGGTGGACCAGCCGCGGAACCTGGCGAAGTCGGTGACGGTGGAGTGACCTGGCGTCCCGGGGCCGCGCCGTAGGGTGCCCGCATGAGCATCATCGGGGTCGGTATCGACGTGGCCGAGATCGAGCGGTTCGCGGCGTCGCTGGAGCGTACGCCCGGGCTGGCCGAGCGGCTGTTCCTGGAGGGCGAGTTGCTGCTGCCCGGGGGCGAGCGGCGCGGGGTCGCCTCGCTCGCCGCCCGGTTCGCGGCCAAGGAGGCGATCGCCAAGGCGCTGGGCGCGCCGGCCGGGCTGCGGTGGACCGATGCGGAGGTTTTTGTCGAGGAGAGTGGGCAGCCGCGGATGCGGGTCACCGGGACGGTTGCTGCGCGGGCTGCGGAGTTGGGGGTGCGGGGGTTTCATGTGTCGCTCAGCCACGATGCGGGGGTCGCTTCCGCTGTGGTGGTGGCGGAGGGGTAGGCCGGGGTGGGGTGGGGCGGGGGTTCGGGGCGTTGTCGGGTGCGGCCCGGTGGGGGCTGGTCGCGCAGTTCCCCGCGCCCCTCAGGTACGCGCCGTAGCTTCGCGGGTGCGTTGCTGGGTGCGGCGCCGTCGTGGCTGGTCGCGCAGTTCCCCGCGCCCCTGGAGCGTGCGGCTTCGCCGCTGCCCCATGAGATGGCGCACGTAGTGCGCATCTCAGGGGCGCGGGGAACTGCGCGAGAAGCCTCACCGGCGCGCGGGCGGGGAACTGCGCGGCCGGCCCCCACCGGGCCCGCAGCCGCCGGCTACGTGGTGGTGATGGTGTGCCACGCGGAGCGGATCGCCGCGGCTACGTCCTGGGCCGAGACCGGGGCGGACCGGGACGCGTGCCGGGCCGCCAGGCCGTGGACGTAGGCGCCCACCGATGCCGCGTCCACCGGCCGGAGTCCCGCGGCCAGCAGGGAACCGGTCAGGCCCGACAAAACGTCACCGCTGCCGGCCGTGGCGAGCCAGGGCGTACCCGTGGGGTTCACGCGGACCGGGGCACCGTCCCCGTCCGGCGACGCCACCAGGGTCGTCGAACCCTTGAGCAGCACAGTCGCCCCGTACCGCGCCGCCAACTCCCGTACAGAGGCGAGCCGTTCGGCCTCGACGCGGGCCCGGTCGCAACCGAGCAGCGCCGCCGCCTCCCCGGCGTGCGGGGTGAGAACCGTGGGCGCCGTACGCCCCCGTACCGCCTCCACGTCCGCGAGCCGCAGACCGTCCGCGTCGATGAGGACCGGGACGTCCGACGCCAGGACGTCCGAGAGACCCGCCGCGTCGTCGCCCAGGCCGGGGCCGATCACCCACGCCTGGACGCGGCCCGCCTTCGAGGGCGGGCCCGCCGACACCAGCGTCTCCGGGAAACGGGCCAGCACGGAGTCCGCGGCCGGGCCGACGTAGCGGACCGCTCCCGCGCCGCCGTGCAGCGCTCCGGCCGTGGCGAGGACCGCCGCGCCCGGGTAGCGCGCGGAGCCCGCGACGACGCCGACCACACCGCGCTGATACTTGTCGCTCTCGCCGGTGGGCCGCGGCAGCAGCGCCGCCACATCGTCGTGTTGCAGCGCCTCCAACTCCGGGCGGGGAGAGGCCGATTCGAGGCCGATGTCGACCAGGCGGAGCGCCCCCGCGTACTCGTGCGCCGGGTCGACGAGCAGCCCCGGCTTGTACGCGCCGAACGTGACCGTCGCGTCCGCCCGTACGGCGTCGCCGTGCACCTCGCCGGTGTCCGCGTCGACCCCGCTGGGCAGGTCCACGGCGACGACCCGGCACCCCGACTCCGCTGCCAGCGACGCCAGCCGGGCCGCGCGCGGGCGCAGGCCGCCCTTGCCGCCGATGCCCACGATGCCGTCGAGGACGAGATCGGCCCGGGCGACGGCGCGCTCGGCGGCGTCGGACCCGGCCTCGGACTCCGCATCTGACTCCGCGTCGAGGACCGTGCCGCCCGCCGCCCGCAACGCCGCGAGGCCCCCCGCGTGGGTCCGCTCCGGCGACAGGAGCAGCGCCGTCACGCCCGCGCCGCGCCGCGCCAGCCGGGCGCCCGCGTACAGGGCGTCGCCGCCGTTGTCCCCGGAGCCGGTCAGCAGGGCGACCCGCTTCCCGTAGACCTTGCCGAGCAGATCGGCGCAGGAGGCGGCGAGCCCCGCCGCGGCCCGCTGCATCAGTGCTCCGTCGGGCAGCCGCGCCATCAGCGCGCGTTCGGCGGCCCGGATGGTCTCCACGTCGTAAGCAGTGCGCATGTCATCGAGTGTCCCCCAGGAGGTGGGTGCGCAGCAGCTCGGCCGTCTCGGCGGGGTGCGTGGACCAGCCGTTGTGCGCGCCGGGGAACGCCACCAGGGGCAGCCCGAGACGGTCGGCGATGAGCGCTGCCGGGCGGCAGGGGAGATGGCCCCGCGTGCCCGTGCCGGCCGCCAGGGTCAGACGGCCGGAAACCGTCGCGAGGGCGTCGAGATCAGGGACGTACGCCGCGAAGCTGCGGTGCTCGTACCGGAGGGCGAGGGGCGCGTTGGCGAGCAGCCGCGCGCGCATGGCCCGGGTGTGTTCCGGGAGCGGGTCCCCGGGCGCCACCGGTTCCGGCGCCGGCAGCAGCACCGGTCCGACACCCCGCAGGAAACGCTCGCCCGCCGCCGCCAGTCCCTCGGCCAGGAACGTGTCGTGGACGTCCTGGAAGAACGCCAGCTGCTCCGCGGCGTCCGGCAGCACGCTCCACGACGGCGGCTCGTGCGCCAGCGCCCCGCGCAGCCGATCCGGGTGGCGGGCCAGCAGGTCGAGGGTGACGATCGCGCCGCTGGACGCCCCGGCCACGTACGCCGGTTCGCCGGGTGCGACCGCGTCAAGCAGGCGCAGGGCGTCGTCCGCGTGGACGTCGACCCGCTGCTCGCCGGGAGGGCCGTCCAGGGTGCTGCGCGAGTAGCCGCGCGGATCGTGCGTGAGCACCGTGAACGTGTCGGCCAGCGCGTCGGCGACCGCGTCGAGGACCGCCGCGTCACCGCCCGCGCCGGGCAGCAGGAGGAGGGGCGGGCCCTCGCCCCTGGTCTCGTGGTGGAGCGTCGCGCCCGGAACGCGGAGCCGGTTCGCGACGATCAACGGTTCGCCTCCTTGGGCCAGTTGGTGAGAGCCATGTGCAGGGCCTGTACCGCGCCCGCCCAGCTCGCTCCCGCCTCCCGCTGGTGGCGGAAGCCTCCCGCGAGTTCGATGCTGACGAAGCCGTGGAACGTACTGCGGAGCAGCCGGCCCGCGTCGGTCAGCTCCGGTTCGGCCAGGTCGTAGCCCTGGAGCAGCGCGTACGTACAGGTGAGATTGCGGCGCAGGGCCGGGTGGTCGTCGTAGACGGACGGGTCGAGTTCCTGCTGCTGGGTCGCCGCGTACCGGCCGGGGTGGGCGAGCGCGAAGCCGCGGTAGGCGTCGGCGAAGGCGACGAGCGCGTCGCGGCCGGCCCGGCCCGCGAGCGCGTCCGCGATCCGGTCGGCGAGGTCGAGACCGGCCAGGATCGCGACCCGCACGCGCAGTTCGGACAGGTTCTTGACGTGCGCGTACAGGCTCGCGTCCTTCACGCCGAAGCCGCGGGCGAGCGCCGCGACGGTGATGTGCTCGAAGCCGACGGAGTCCGCGAGGTCGGCCGCGGCCGCCACCACCCGCTCCGTGGTCAGGCCCGCTCTGGCCATCATGAGCACTCCCTCCCTTCCCTCTATAGGGCCATTAGGTGTTTGCCTAGGGTACCTAGGTTCGGGCGGGTGATCAACGAAGCCGAAGGCTTGTCGGACCGCTCTGAGAGACTGGGCGCACGATGAACGAGAACGTGACAGCCCCGCTCCGGGCCCGCGCCGAGATCGACCTCGGCGCCCTGAAGGCCAATGTGCGGTCCCTGCGCGCCCACGCGCCGGGGGCCGCGTTCATGGCCGTCGTGAAGGCGGACGCGTACGGGCACGGCATGATCCCGGTGGCCCGCGCGGCCAAGGAGGCGGGCGCCGAGTGGATCGGCGCCGCCACCGCCGAGGAGGCCCTGGAGCTGCGGGCCGCGGGCCTGCCCGGGCGCATCATGTGCTGGCTGTGGGTGCCCGGCGGGCCCTGGCGCGAGGGCGTCGAGGCCGATCTGGACATGTCGGTGAGCGGGCTGTGGGCCCTGCGCGAAGTCACCGCGGCGGCGCGGTCGCTGGGCCGCACGGCCCGGATCCAGCTGAAGGCCGACACCGGCCTCGGGCGTAACGGATGCCTGCCCGCCGACTGGCCCGAGCTGGTGCGCGAAGCCCTCGCGGCGCAGGAGGCGGGCCTCGTCACGGTCACCGGCCTGTGGTCGCACTTCGCCTGCGCCGACGAGCCGGGGCACCCCTCCATCGCGCCGCAGCTGGAGTGCTTCCGCGAGATGGTCGCGTACGCGGAAGGGCAGGGCGTCACCCCGGAGGTGCGCCACATCGCGAACTCGCCGGGCACGCTCACGCTCCCCGAGACCCACTTCGACCTCGTCCGCCCCGGCATCGCCATGTACGGCATCTCGCCCGGCCCCGAGCTCGGCACGCCCGCCGACTTCGGACTGCGCCCCGTGATGACGCTCAAGGCGAACCTCGCGCTCGTGAAGCACGCGCCGGGTGGACTCGGCGTCAGTTACGGGCATCACTACGTCACACCGGGCGAGACGACCCTCGGTCTCGTACCGCTCGGTTACGGGGACGGCATCCCGCGGCACGCCTCCGGTACGGGCCCGGTCCTGATCGGCGGCAAGCGGCGCACGGTCGCGGGGCGGATCGCGATGGACCAGTTCGTCGTCGACCTCGGCGGTGACGAGCCGGCCGCGGGCGACGAGGCGGTGCTGTTCGGGCCGGGCGACGCGGGCGAGCCGACCGCCCAGGACTGGGCGGCGGCGGCGGGCACGATCGCGTACGAGATCGTGACGCGGATCGGTTCCCGGGTACCGCGTGTCTACGTGGAGGAAGGGTCCGCGTCTACGTAGACGCGGGCGGCGCCGGGCGGCGTCGGGTACGGCCGGGTGGACGGACAGGGCGGGACCGAGCGGCACCGGGCAGGACCGGGCGGCACGGGGCAGGGCCGGACAGGAACACGCGGCATCGGACAGGACACGCGGGACCAGGAGGAGCGGGCACGTGAGCGAGAGAAGCGCACAGGCCACGGCGGCGGTCGCCGAGGCGGCCGGTGAGGCCGCCGCGGGGAGCTGGCGGCGTGCCGGTCTCGCCGGGGCCGCGATAGGCGTGGTGGCCGCGGGTGCCGCCGCCGGTGTCGCCGTCGAGCGCCTCACCGTGGGGCGCGGCATGCGCCGCAGGGCCCGCCTGGCGCTCGACGCCTCCGGCCCCTACGGCTCGCTGCGCGGCGTCCCCGGCCGGGCCCGCGCGGCCGACGGCACCGAGCTGTACTACGAGGTCGACGAGGCCGAGCCGGACAGCGGCGACGGCACGCGCAGACGCAGGCTGTTCGGCCGCAGGGCCCCGGCCCCCGTCACCGTCGTCTTCAGCCACGGCTACTGCCTCAACCAGGACTCCTGGCACTTCCAGCGCGCGGCCCTGCGCGGTGTCGTGCGCTGCGTGTACTGGGACCAGCGCAGCCACGGCCGGTCCGAGCGCGGCCAGGAGCAGAACCCGGAGACCGGGGACGGCACGCCCGTCTCCATCGACCGGCTCGGCGACGACCTCAAGGCGGTCATCGACGCGGCCGCGCCCGAGGGCCCGATCGTCCTTGTCGGCCACTCGATGGGCGGCATGACCGTGATGGCGCTGGCCGACCGGTGCCCCGAGCTGATCCGTGACCGCGTCGTGGGCGTGGCGCTGGTGGGCACGTCGTCGGGGAAGCTCGGCGAGGTGAACTACGGGCTGCCGGTGGCCGGGATGAACGCGGTGCGCCGGGTGCTGCCCGGCCTGCTCAAAGCGCTCGGGCAGCGGGCCGACCTCGTCGAGCGCGGGCGGCGCGCGACGGCGGATCTGTTCGCCGGGATCATCAAGCGGTACTCGTTCGCGACGCGGGACGTGGACCCGGCGATCGCCCGGTTCGCCGAGCGGATGATCGAGGGCACGCCGATCGACGTGGTCGCCGAGTTCTATCCGGCGTTCCAGGAGCACGACAAGACGGTCGCCCTGACGCGCTTCGTGGAGCTGCCCGTCCTGGTGCTCGCCGGGGAGCAGGACCTGGTGACGCCGAGCGAGCACAGCGAGGCGATCGCGGCGCTGCTCCCCGACGCCGAGTTCGTGCTCGTGCCGGACGCCGGGCACCTGGTGATGCTGGAGCACCCCGAGGTCGTCACGGACCGCCTCGCGGACCTGCTGGCCCGCGCGGGAGTGGGTCCGGCAGCCGCTACCGTGGGGATTCATGGAGACACCGGCAGCACCGCACAGCCCGGCGGCTGATCCCGCCACCCTCGTCACGACCGTCACCGTCACGGTCAACTCCCCGGATCTGATGCGGGAGTTGGGACTCGCCCTGGCCAAGCAACTGCGCCCGGGCGACCTCGTGATGCTCACCGGGGAGCTGGGCGCGGGCAAGACGACGCTGACCCGCGGGCTCGGCGAGGGGCTCGGCGTGCGCGGCGCCGTGACCTCGCCGACCTTCGTGATCGCCCGCGTGCACCCGCCCCTCGCCGACGGCCCGGCCCTGGTGCACGTCGACGCGTACCGGCTCGGCGGGGGCCTCGACGAGATGGAGGACCTCGACCTCGACGTGTCCCTGCCGGACTCGGTCGTCGTCGTGGAGTGGGGCGACGGCAAGGTCGAGGAGCTCTCCGACGACCGGCTGCACGTGCTGATCGACCGGGCGACCGGCGACACCACGGACGAGGTGCGCGTCGTGACGCTGAACGGCATCGGGGAGCGCTGGAGCCGGGCCGACCTGGGGTCCCTGACCGGCTGAGACATCCGGATCCACCCGGATCCACCCGGATCCACCCGGATCCACCCGGATCCACCCGGATCCACCCGGATCCAGGCCGCGCCGCACGTGTCGCCCCCGTATCCCGACAACGCGTCGGCAAAATGTTGCGCGGCGCACGTTCGGCGTGTTCACATGGAGACCGGACTTAGTTAGGTCTACCTAACCACGCCTGCTCGGGAGGCGCTCATGTCGGCTTCGGAACGTGTCGTGCGGCGTGCTGAGCCCTCTTCGGGGCAGGACGTGGCCCACGGGGTGTCGATGGGAGATCTGCTGGCGTCCTGCGCGGCGGCGCGGGCGGTTTCGACCCCGCCCCGGCAGGGCGGCGCCGAGCGCGAGCACCCACGTACGACGGTTCACGGCTACGAGGAAGAAGCGGGTCCGCGCTGCGCGTAGCGCCACATCGGCAGGTGCGGATCAGGGAACGACGACGACCTTCTGGCCGTGCGTCGCGAACTGCCACATCGCCGTACCGTCGGCCCGCGACTCCCGGATACCGCCGGTCTTCTTCGACGCGTCCGGCGACGGCGTGGAGCCGTCGACCGCCGCGCTGAACCCGACCGGCACCCCGCCCGAGCTCGCGAACAGCACGACGTGCTCGATCGGCACCCCGTCGGTTCCCGTGATGGCACCGGAGCGTGTGGTCACCGCGTACTTGCCCGGCGTCGGGTCCACCGTGCCCGGCGTCACCTCGAACGTCCGCTGCGTCTTGCCGTCCGCCCCGACCAGCCAGACCCGGTCGGCGCCCAGGGCGTAGACGACGCGCTCGCCCGCGCCGGACTGCGCGGGCAGCCCCGCCTCTTCCGTCTTGTCCTTGCCCTTGTCCTTGGGGGAGCGGGACGAGGAGGCGGAGGGAGAGGCGTCGGCGTTCGGCTTGCCGAGGTCCGCCGGTGCGCTCGCCGAAGCCTGGTACGCGAGGAAGCCGACCGCGGCGAGCGCGCCCGCGGTCAGCGCGGTCACGAATCCGGTGCTGCTCCGTGCCACCAGGTGCCTGCCTCTCATGTACGCATGTACTTATGTACGCCTGTACGACGCCAGTGACGGCTCTGAGTGACGTTAGCAGCCGGGGCACCGCGGCCCCCGATGCCGACAGTGGGACATGTCCGCACTGTCGGAGCCGTAGGCTGTTTGCGTGCTGTTGCTCGCCGTGGATACCGCCACCCCCGCCGTCACCGTCGCCCTGCACGACGGGACGGCCACCGTCGCCGAGTCGAGTCAGGTCGACGCCCGCAGACACGGAGAGCTGCTGCTCCCCGCCGTCGACCGGGTGCTCGCCGAGGCCGGCCTGGCACTCGACGCCGTCACCGGGATCGTCGTGGGCATCGGCCCGGGACCGTACACCGGACTGCGCGTCGGCCTGATGACCGCCGACACCTTCGGGCTCGCGCTCGACGTCCCCGTGCACGGGGTGTGCACGCTGGACGGCCTCGCGTACGCCGCCGAAGGCATCGAGGGCCCCTTCGTGGTGGCCACCGACGCGCGGCGCAAGGAGGTCTACTGGGCGCGCTACGCGGACCCGCGCACCCGGGTCACCGAAGCCGCCGTCGACCGGCCCGCGGACATCGCCGAGGCCGTCGCCGGTCTGCCCGCGGTCGGGGCGGGCGCGCTGCTCTACCCCGAGACGTTCACGGACCCGCGCGGTCCGCAGCACGTGTCCGCCGCCGCGCTCGCCGCCCTCGCCGCGGAGAAGCTCGCCGCCGGCGAGGAACTCCCGGAGCCGCGGCCCCTCTACCTGCGCCGCCCGGACGCCCAGGTCCCCAAGAACTACAAGGTGGTCACCCCGAAGTGACTCCGACGGCGGAACTGCGCGAGATGCGCTGGTGGGACATCGATCCCGTGCTCGTCCTGGAGAAGGAGCTCTTCCCGGACGACGCCTGGTCGCGCGGCATGTTCTGGTCCGAGCTCGCCCACGCGCGCGGAGTCGGTTCGACGCGGCGCTACGTCGTCGCGTACGAGGGCGACCGGCTCGTCGGCTACGGCGGGCTCGCCGCCTCCGGAACCTCCTCCGACGGCGGCTCCGCCGACGGCGCCGACGTGCAGACCATCGCCGTCGCCCGCGACCACTGGGGCACCGGGCTCGGCGCCCGGCTCCTCACCGAACTGCTGCGGCACGCCACCGCCTTCGAGGTCGCCGAGGTGATGCTCGAGGTGCGCGTCGACAACACGCGGGCGCAGAAGCTCTACGAGCGTTTCGGCTTCGAGCCGATCGGCTTCCGCCGCGGCTACTACCAGCCGGGCAACGTGGACGCCCTCGTGATGCGCCTGACCACCACCCAAGAGCCCGTACCGGCAACCCCCGTACCAGTGAGCGAAGAGAAGAACCAGAACCATGGCTGACGAACCGCTCGTCCTCGGCATCGAGACCTCCTGCGACGAGACCGGCGTCGGCATCGTCCGCGGCACCACCCTGCTCGCCGACGCCGTCGCCTCCAGCGTCGACGAGCACGCCCGCTTCGGCGGCGTCGTGCCCGAGGTCGCCTCCCGCGCGCACCTCGAGGCGATGGTCCCGACGATCCGGCGGGCCCTGAAGGACGCGGGCGTCACCGCGAAGGACCTCGACGGGATCGCCGTCACCGCGGGCCCCGGCCTCGCGGGCGCCCTGCTCGTCGGAGTGAGCGCCGCGAAGGCGTACGCGTACGCCCTCGGCAAGCCGCTCTACGGCGTCAACCACCTGGCCTCGCACATCTGCGTCGACCAGCTGGAGCACGGCGCGCTCCCCGAGCCGACGATGGCGCTCCTCGTCTCCGGCGGCCACTCCTCGCTGCTGCTCTCCAGTGACATCACCTCCGACGTACGGCCGCTCGGCGCGACCATCGACGACGCGGCGGGCGAGGCGTTCGACAAGATCGCGCGCGTGCTGAACCTCGGCTTCCCCGGCGGCCCCGTCATCGACCGGTACGCGAAGGAGGGCGACCCGAAGGCGATCGCCTTCCCGCGCGGACTGACGGGCCCGCGCGACGCGGCGTACGACTTCTCCTTCTCCGGCCTCAAGACGGCCGTGGCCCGCTGGATCGAGGCCAAGCGGGCGGCCGGCGAGGAGGTGCCGGTGCGTGACGTGTCGGCGTCCTTCCAGGAGGCGGTCGTCGACGTGCTGACCCGCAAGGCGGTACGCGCCTGCAAGGACGAGGGCGTCGACCACCTCATGATCGGCGGCGGTGTGGCCGCCAACTCGCGGCTGCGGGCGCTGGCCCAGGAGCGCTGCGAGCGGGCCGGGATCCGGCTGCGTGTGCCGCGCCCCAAGCTGTGCACGGACAACGGCGCGATGGTCGCCGCGCTCGGCGCCGAGATGGTGGCCAGGAACCGCCGGCCCTCGTCCTGGGACCTCTCCGCGGACTCCTCGCTGCCTGTGACGGAGCCGCACGTGCCCGGCCACGACGGTCATCATGGCCACGACCATGTGCACGAGGTCAGCAAGGAGAACCTGTACTCGTGAGCGTCGCGCTGATGTGGGAGGCCCGGGCCGTCGAGGGCCGCGGCGCGGACCTGCTGGACTGGGTGCGGGCGCAGGTCCTGGAGCGGGAGCCGGTACGCCGCGAGACGCTCCGCGCCCCGCAGGACCGGGTTCTCGTGATCACATGGTGGGACGCGGAGTTCGACGCCGTGCTGCCCGAATTGCCCGAGCCAGGGGCCGAGTTGGTGACGCGGACCGTGCACAGGTGGCGTTTCGAGTCGGCCGAGAACTGATGGCCGGCTGGGAACCGATGGCCGGCTGAGAACCGATGGTCGAGTGAGAACCGACTGAGATTTCCGAAAATCATCCGCCAAGTGGTTTACCGTTGTAATAATTCGGACTTATGTTCCCTCTGTGACTGAGCAGAAACGTTTCCGGACACGTGCGGTGAAGGCGGTGGCGATCGTCTTCGGCTGCGTCCTCGTGCTCGGAGGGGCGGGGGCCGGCTGGCTCTACTGGCACCTCGACCACAACATACGCAGCGTCGACATCGACAGCGCCCTCGGCGACGACCGCCCGGCCCGGCCGGTGGCGGCCGCCTCGCCCTCGGCCTCGCCGCCCTCGGAGCCGGTCGACAAGGGCGTCCTCAACCTCCTTGTCCTGGGCTCCGATTCACGCTCCGGCAAGGAGAACAAGGCGCTCGGCGGCGGTGACAGCGGCGGGGCCCGCTCGGACACCGCGATGGTCGTGCACCTCGACGCGGGCCGCACCGGGGCGACGGTGGTGAGCATCCCCCGGGACACCCTCGTCGAACGCCCCTCCTGCCCGACGGAGTCCGGCGGCACGACCGCGGTCGCGTACAACGTGATGTTCAACAGCGCCTATGCGCTGGGCGGTCCGGTCTGCGCGGTGAAGACGGTCGAGCAGCTCACCGGGGTCCGTATGGACCACTACCTGGAGGTCGACTTCGCGGGCTTCGCGAAGCTCGTGGACGCGCTCGGCGGCGTGGACGTCACCACGGCCGAGGACATCGACGACGACCTCAGCCACCTGCACCTGAAGGCAGGCGAGCACCACCTCGACGGTGAGGGCGCCCTCGCCTTCGCCCGTACCCGGCACGGCGTCGGCGACGGCAGCGACCTGGGCCGCATCAAGCTCCAGCAGCAGCTGGTGAAGGCGCTGATGGGCAAGGTCTCGGCCGACGGCCTGCTGACCGACCCGGCCCGCCTCTACAAGGTCGCCGACGCGGCCACCGGCAGCCTCGTCGCCGACACCGGACTCGACTCGCTCTCCGAACTGACCGGCCTGGCGCGGAGCGTGGACGAGCTGCCCGCGGACGCCGTGAAGACCGTGGTGATGCCGGTGGTGCAGGCGCCCTCCGACGCGAACCGGGTGGTGGCGGACGAGCCGGAGGCGGGGAAGCTGTGGGAGTCGCTGCGGTGACCGCGGGCGCGGGCGCCGCTCGTCACTTCGTGTACGTCAACAGGTAGCGCCAGAACAGCAGTTGACGCAGCTCGCTGCCGGGCAGCAGCCGCGCCGACTCCGCGCGGAGCCGCGGCAGCGTCATCTCCGGCTGCCGGACGGGCGCCTTGCGCGGCGGCGTACGGATGCCGCGGGCGCGCTCGGTGCCGTACACCGCCACGCGGGCCACCGCGTTCACCGGTACCGCGGCCAAATCCCGGTATGTGTGGCCCGCGTAGCAGCCGAGGACGAGGAGACGGCCGCCCGGCGCGAGCGCGTCGCGGAAGCGGGTCAGCGTGGCGAACGGCATGTGGTGCAGGCTGGCCAGGCAGGTGATGACGTCGTAGTGCGCGGCCGGGAGCTCGACCCCGGCGGCGTCCGCGAGGCGGTAGCGCGGGCCGCC